>JAPLDT010000043.1 GCA_026391315.1 Bacteroidia bacterium | reverse complement strand
GGGTCTGATTTCTATTTTATGGACCGCCTAAATGGCCGGATCTCTTACCTCGGTGAACTGCACCTGTTCAACCAGCAAAGCAAAAAGCCACTTATTGCATTTATAGAACTAAACTCTAAAATTATTCCGGAAGGGAAGGGTTATCCTCAATTACTCATGGACCAGCAGGCCTCCCGGAGAAACCGGAACGATGGCTACAGTTATGCAAAGTATTTTGACAACAAGCTGGTCGACAGAGGAGGTAGCTATTTGTACGATCCAGGAATGGAGCATGCAGAAAAATTGCAAAAGGAGTTCAATTATTACGAAAAGAATGGATTTTTGCATTGTATTTACAAGCGAAGTGGTGCAAATTTTGTGGTGGTGAGCTATCCCCTCTCCTCCTGGATAGATAAGGGAAGAGGGTTTCCAACACTTTTCCTTTTTATATACCTACTTGGCTTTTGTTGGATACTGCTTAGCCAGCGAACAAAGTTAATTCCAAAGAACAGGCTTGAACTGAGAGGAAAGATTCAATTTACGCTGGTCTCCACCTTGCTGGTTTTACTCTTTCTAATTGGGTGGGGACTCATCAAATACAATTATTTGGAGTTTCAGCGTACCCTGAAAGAGAACCTCGACCAAAAGGTGAGGGCGATTTCATCCGAACTTGGACTCAGGGTCGGACATTCCATCAGGATGGATGCCATCCACGATTATCTTGGAGAACAACTGTCGGAGATTTCGGATATCACCTGGACTGACATCAACCTGTACGACTTGAAGGGAAAACTTGCCGCATCATCGCGAAACGAAATTTTTGAACAGGGGCTGACCTCAGACAGGATGAATCCCCTGGCTTACCAGGCAATGCATATCCAGGGCAACCAAACTTTTCTGCACAATGAGAATCTCGGCAAAATGGAGTTCTTCTCCGTGTATGCTCCTTTGTTTAACCAAAATGAAGATTTGGTCGGATATGTCAATCTTCCCTATTTCAACCGACAGGATGAGTTTACCAGGCAAGTAACGGGATTCATCGTAGCCTTCCTCAACCTCTATATTTTGCTGGTTTTGCTCACCATGGTCATTGCATTGGCCATCAGTACAAAACTCACAGTCCCGTTGCTGCAGATCGAGCAAAAACTGAAGGGAATTGCACTTGGAAAGCAGAATGCGAGAATTGAATACCACGGGGAGGATGAAATCGGCCGGTTGGTAGAGGCCTACAACAAGAAAGTGGCGGAATTGGCAGAAAGCGCTTCCCTGCTTGCCCGATCGGAACGGGAAACGGCATGGAAGGAGATGGCAAGACAGATTGCACACGAAATCAACAATCCGCTTACTCCGATGAAATTGAATATCCAGTATCTTCAAAAAATCAAGGATGAAGGGGCTCCCAATTTTGACGAATATTTTAATCGGGTAACCCTGATGCTGGTGGCGCAGATTGACGCCTTATCGTCAATTGCAGCTGCTTTCTCGGATTTTGCCAAAATGCCTTCTGCCCGAATTGAATCGATTGAAATGGTGGGACTGATCAGGGAAATTGTAACCCTTTTCGACTCACCTGAGGAGTACCGTTTGAAGTTCATCTATCCTGATCAACCAGTCGTAATTGTCTCGGGTGACCGGGATCAAATCAGAAGGGCTCTGGTGAATGTAATCAGGAATGCCGTTCAGGCTATTCAGCACCAGTCTGATGGTGAAATCCTGGTAAGCGCTGAAGTAGTTGAACAAAGGGTGCGGATTTCAATCCGGGACAATGGTCCCGGAATCCAGGAAGCGGATCGGGACCGTCTGTTCGAGCCCAGTTTTACCACAAAAAGCGGAGGCATGGGGCTTGGTCTGGCCATTTCTAAGAGTATCATGGAAAACTGCAAAGGTGAGATCAGTTTTCAGAGTGAAGTGGGGAAGACGGTATTCAGCTTGGAGTTCCCTGTCAGTTAGCCGTTAGCTAACGGCCAATAGCTAACAGATTTCCTAGTTCCCCATCTCTGCCAAAAACTTAATCCGGACCAACCGGATTTCGGCTACTTCGTAATCATCGCCCAACTCGGCAATGGCCTCCTCCATCGAATCAGATTCGGCATCCTCCTTGAAATAGTTGTAGATATCCTCGATCTGATCCTCATCCATGATATCCTCGATGTAGTAGTCGAGGTTCACTTTTGTGCCGGAATTGACAATGGCTTCAATTTCTGTCAGCAAGGTATCCATGTCCATATCTTTGGAAGAGGCAATCTCATCGAGTGGCAATTTGCGGTCGATGTTCTGGATGATGAACACCTTATTTTTGGATTTGTTGGCAACCGACCGCACCACAAAATCCTGGGCGCGCTCAATTCCATTGTCTTCAACGTGCTTTTTGATCAGTTCAACAAAGGGTTTTCCATAGCGTTGGGCTTTGCCTTGGCCAACACCGATGATGTTCTGAAGTTCGTCAAGTGTGCAAGGATACTGAATGGACATATCGGCAAGCGAGGGATCCTGAAAAATGACAAATGGAGGCAAATTGTTTTTGACAGCCACCCTTTTACGCAGATCCTTCAGCATCAA
Source organism: Bacteroidia bacterium (assembly GCA_026391315.1). Taxonomy (GTDB): domain Bacteria; phylum Bacteroidota; class Bacteroidia; order Bacteroidales; family Prolixibacteraceae; genus CAINVV01. The sequence goes on along the minus strand of JAPLDT010000043.1, from coordinate 57,820 downwards.
AAAAAGTTCGGGATCACCAACGGCTCCAGCTCCCTGAGGTACCTCATCCGATTCTTCCTCGGCTTCGTAATCATGGTTTTTAACTATGGTAAAAGGCTGAGGATTATCAAGATATGCTCTCCCTTTGGGCGACATTTTTAAAACGCCATAATTTTCAATGTCCTTGATAAGGAAGCCTGCAATGATGCATTGGCGGTAGACCGCGTTCCACAATTTGTCTTTGTGGTCGTCACCCTCTCCGAAGATCTCCAGTTTGTTGTGGAGGAAGGATTTTACCGGGGCTGTTTCGTTCCCTGTCAGGATGTTGACAAGGTGCTCACTTTTGCACTGCTCCTTGACATCGAGAACCGCTTGCAAAGCCAGTGTAACCATCTCCTTGCCTTCAATCAGCTCTTTTGGATTAAGGCAGTTGTCGCAGTGTTCGCAATTTTCGGTGATGTATTTCTCTCCAAAATAGTGAAGCAGAATGGTCCTGCGACAAAGGGACGATTCTGCGAAAGCAACGGTATCGAGCAACAGTTGTTTCCCGATTTCCTGCTCTGCAACGGGTTTCCCCTGCATGAATTTTTCCAGTTTCTGGATGTCCTTGTAGCTGTAAAAAGTGATGCATCGTCCGTCACCACCGTCGCGACCCGCGCGGCCGGTCTCCTGGTAGAATCCTTCAAGAGATTTGGGAATGTCGTAGTGAACCACGAACCGCACATCCGGCTTGTCGATACCCATCCCAAAAGCGATGGTTGCCACAATGACATCGACCTCTTCCATCAGAAATTTATCCTGGTTGTTCGAGCGGGTTGAGGAGTCCATACCAGCATGGTAGGCCAGCGCTTTGATCCCATTTACCTGAAGTAGTTCAGTGATCTCTTCCACTTTTTTACGGCTCAGGCAGTAAATAATAGCAGACTTGCCGATGTTCGCTCTGAATAGACGGATGATCTGGTCTTTGGCTTTCACCTTTGGCCGTACCTCATAAAACAGATTGGGCCTGTTGAAGGAGGATTTGAAAACATTGGCATTGAGCATTCCCAGGTTTTTCTGGATGTCGCTCTGAACCTTTGGTGTGGCTGTGGCTGTCAGCGCGATAATGGGAGCCTGACCTATTTCGTTGACGATGGGCCGGATGCGGCGGTATTCCGGCCTGAAATCATGACCCCATTCGGAAATACAGTGCGCCTCATCGATGGCGTAAAAGGAGATTTTGATCGTCTTTAAAAAATCGATGTTCTCCTGTTTGGTCAGGGATTCGGGTGCAACATACAGCAATTTGGTCTGACCTTTGCCAATGTCCTCCTTTACTTTTTGAATGGCCGATTTGGTCAGACTGGAGTTGAGAAAGTGTGCGATTCCATCGTGAACGCTGAAGCTACGAATGGCATCCACCTGATTTTTCATCAATGCGATCAAAGGGGAAATAACAATGGCAGTACCCTCCTGAAGCAATGCAGGAAGCTGGTAGCATAAAGATTTACCCCCGCCTGTAGGCATCAGAACAAAGGTATCCTGCCCGGCCAAGACACTTTTGATCACATCTTCCTGTTGCCCTTTGAAACGGTCGAATCCGAAATATTTTTGTAGTTCAGAAGTCAGGGTATTTTTGTCCTCAATTATCATCAGTCTATTCTATCCTTTTTCTATTAAAAATACTAAGTTACAAAATATTGTCCTGCATACAAGACAATTAATTAATATCAATAAAATTTAACATTCCCAGGCAAATGATTTTTGAGGTGGTCCATTTGACGAATAATTTGATTTTTATAAGCTAAATATAATAACTATCCGCCGACTGGAGGATCATTTTCGGTTAGCGTTAATATTTCATCCCGGGCATTTCATGTGGGTAAAGAATTGTATATTTGCCGCAAAGAAATTGTTTAAGGTATAACACAGAGAGCAATTTTCTTATCTATGAGGATTCCGTGTACGCATTTTTTTTGTCTCTGCAAATTTTTTTGAGAAGGGATACGGAGTTCACTGAGTTTAAAAATCGCATGCGATTTTTCTCTCTGTGAAACTACTCTTCCTCAATTCTTCTTGAGACTATTATTAGTTGAAATGAACAGATTGAGGGTATTTTAAAAAGATGGGATATAACGCTCTGTGTTAGTTTTTATTCACGATGATTTTTCATGGCAGAAAAGGTAAAGAAGTCAATTTTTTCCAAAAGTAAAGAGGGCAACGGCTCCAAGGGTACTGAAATGTCATTCCTTCAGCATCTCGAAGAGTTAAGGTGGCATTTGGTCCGTTCTTCGGCTGCTGTGGTGTTTTTTGGAGTGATCGTATTCCTGAACAGACAGTTCATATTTGACGATGTAATTTTGGCTCCCAAAAATCCGAATTTTGTCACGAACCGATTTTTTGGATGGTTGGCAGTGCAGCTAAATTCGCCGGATCTTGCCATTAATACCAAACCCTTCCAGTTAATTAACATTGATCTCTCCGGGCAGTTCAGTATTCACCTGAATCTGGCTATTATCGGTGGAATCATTATCTCTATTCCATATATATTATGGGAATTCTGGCGTTTCGTTCGACCGGCATTGTATGAGAACGAGCGAAAGCATGTAACCTCAGCCGTTGTTTACAGCTCGTTCCTGTTTCTGTTGGGGGTTTGTTTCGGCTATTATCTGATTGTTCCGTTAACCACCCATTTTTTCGGTAGCTACCAGGTTAGTCACGAGGTACTTAATCAGATTAATCTAACCTCTTACATCAGTGCTGTCACCACCATTGTTCTGGGTAGTGCTATCGTTTTTGAATTGCCAATTGTCATGTATTTTCTGGCCAAAGTAGGTTTGGCGGGAACCTCTTTTTTCAAGACTTACCGCAAACATGCCTTTATCATTCTGCTTTGCCTTGCAGCCATTATCACCCCTCCCGATGCATTTAGTATGTTGCTCGTAACCGGACCACTTGCACTGTTATATGAACTGGGTATTTTTATGGCACGGATAGTAGAGAAGAGGCGCAAGGATGTCGATTTGCTGGAAGCCTAGAGGAAGTGCCTAAAGTGAGCTAAAGTGACTAAAGTTAATAAAGTTGGGGACTCCTGATATTGGTTCATATATCGCATACAGCGAAGTAATTTAGGCACTCTAGTCACTTTAGCTCACTTTAGGCACTTAAAGATAAGAGATTAAATATAGATTCTACAGACATGAAGCTAAGAGCAGAAAACATTGTAAAGAAATACCGTAACCGGACAGTCGTAAAGGGTGTTACGATCGAACTGCAACAAGGCGAGATTGTTGGATTGCTCGGTCCAAATGGTGCAGGGAAAACGACTTCCTTTTACATGATTGTTGGATTGATCAAAGCCAACGGAGGAACTATTTATCTGGATGATACCGATATTACCTCCTTTCCGGTTTACAAAAGGGCAAAGCTTGGTATTGGTTATCTGGCTCAGGAGGCCTCCGTTTTCAGACAGATGAGTGTCGAAGACAACATCAGATCCATCCTGGAGATGACAGATTTTCCGAAAGCATATCAGCACGAAAAGCTTGAGTCGCTGCTGACTGAATTTGGCTTACAGAATATTCGCAAGAGTCTGGGGATACAACTTTCGGGAGGAGAACGCAGAAGGACAGAAATTGCCAGGTGTCTGGCCATTAATCCGGCATTTATTCTATTGGACGAACCTTTCGCTGGTGTCGACCCGATTGCAGTGGAAGATATTCAGCAAATTGTATTCAAGCTAAAAGAGAAGAACATCGGAATTCTTATTACCGATCACAATGTACATGAGACCCTTTCGATCACAGACAGGTCCTATCTTTTGTACGACGGGCGTATCTTAAACAGCGGAACAGCCGAAGAGCTGGCAGCCGACGATGAAGTCCGCAGACTCTACCTCGGACAAAATTTCGAATTAAGACGACCTACCAGGAAGGATATTGATGAGGAGCCTTTGGAAGTAAGCGGGGACGCTTGAAGAAGGAAGGAGAGATGGAAGGGACGACTAGGACGACTAGGATGACTAGGACGACTGGTCCCTGAACGAAGCCGAAGGGCAAACACAATAAACATTTCAAACCATTTGTCATTTCGTTGTGTCGTGTAGGCAGAATTAAAAAATATCGTATATTTGCAGCTCGAAAAATGCGGACGTGGCGTAATTGGTAGCCGTGCCAGACTTAGGATCTGGTGCCGAGAGGCGTGGGGGTTCGAGTCCCTTCGTCCGCACATAAATAAAGATCAACCGCCTCTTCTTTGCCGGAAGCGCAGGCGGTTTTTTAAATGTATAAAGAATCGATTCATCCCGAGAGGAAGAGAGAAGATTTTTTAATTTTTTAAGAATCAATATGTTAACGGATCAATGTGTTAGCTAATACAACAATCATATGAACATTTCCAGAACAAACACCGATGAGCTGAATGCAGTGGTAAGACTCTCCATTGAGAAGAGCGATTACGAAGCAACAGTTAACGAAACATTGAAAGATTACCGTAAAAAAGCCAATATGCCCGGTTTCCGCAAAGGAATGGTGCCTGCCGGTCTGATCAAAAAGATGTATGGCAAAGCAGTTCTTGCTGAAGAGATCAACAAGATGCTGAGCAGCGAGCTTACCAGATTCATCCACGATGAAAACCTCCAGATACTTGGAGAACCTCTGCCAAATGAGACGGAACAAAAACCACTCAATTTTGATACAGATGAGGCTTTTGAATTTGTTTTTGATCTGGGTATATCTCCGGTGATTGATATCGATTTTAAGAAAGTTGGTAAACTTCCTTATTATGAGATCGCCATCGATGAGGAGATGATCAACAACCAGGTGGAGGCGTTTCAAAATCGTTTCGGCAACTATGTGGACAGTGAAAAATCGACCGATAAGGACAATCTGATTGGAAGTATCAGACAACTGGACGAAAACGGTGCAGTTCTGGAAGGCGGTATCTCGGTAGAAGAGGCTCAGGTATCGATTCAAATGGTGAAAGCCAAGAAATCAAAAACAGCGCTACTGGGCATGGTAGCCGATGATTCGGTAAAGTTTAATCCAAAAATAGCCTTTGAGAACGATCATTATCTGAAACAAGTTTTGAAAATTGACGATGCACAGGCCGAGACACTTACCTCTGATTTCGAACTCACCATCACTAAAGTAAACACCTTCGTTCCTGCAGAACTTAACGAAGAGATGTTCCAGAAATCACTGGGTGGCGTGACAGATGTCACAACCATCGAGCAGTTCAGGGAAAAGATTGCAGAAGATCTGAAAGCCAATCTGGGTTACTCGTCTGAATATCGTTTTCTTGTAGATACAAAGGAAGCTCTTGTTAAATACGTTGGGATGAAGCTGCCGGAAGAATTTCTGAAAAGATGGCTGGTCTACTCAAACGAAAAGATTACCAAAGAGCAGGTAGAAGAGGAGTTTCCCCATTTTGTAAAAGATCTGGAATGGACGCTGATCAAAAACCGTTTGTCAAAAGAAAATCAAATACAGGTAAGTGAGGCGGATGTAGTTGCATTGGCCAGGGAGACTGCCCTGATGCAATTCCGTCAGTATGGTATGTTCAACGTGCCGGATGAGTACCTCGACAACTATGCCAAATCTATCCTGAAAAACGAAGAAGAACGTCATCGCCTGATCGAGAAGAAATCGGAAAGTCTTGTGCTAGAGTTCATCAAAGTAAATGCCCAGTTGGCTGTTAAATCCGTTTCTCAGAAAGCATTTGACGACCTTTTTGAAAAATAGCACCCCTTTTTGGTGAGAATATCTCTTTGATGAATGATTGGAAGGGGTATTTTAGTAACTTTGTGAATCGAACCTTTAATTTTGACGACAAAAATAAAGGTTCGATTTTGACAAAGTTTTTTCATTTTAAAAACATTTTATCATGAGCCTGCCAAGTGACGAATTTCGCAAATTTGCGACGAAACACATGGGGATCAATAGTTTATCCCTTCATAAATTTCAATCCATTCACGCCAGTTATATCTCCCCGACCATCATCGAAGAGCGTCAGATGAACATTGCCCAAATGGATGTTTTCTCCCGGTTAATGATGGACAGGATCATCTTTCTGGGGGTTGCGATCGATGATGATGTGGCAAATATCATTCAGGCGCAGCTCCTCTTTCTCGAATCGTCTGATCCTGGGAAAGACATCCAGATTTACTTCAATTCGCCTGGCGGTTCAGTCCATGCTGGATTGGGAATTTACGATACCATGCAATACATCAATTGCAACATCGCTACAATATGTACCGGTATGGCTGCCTCTATGGCTGCTGTGCTGATGACTGCCGGTGAAAAGGGGAAACGCTCCGCACTGAAGCACTCCCGGATCATGATCCACCAACCTATGGGCGGTGCCCAGGGTCAGGCATCCGATATCGAGATTACTGCCAGGGAGATCACGAAGCTCAAACACGAACTTTATGAAATCATCGCTTTGCACTCAGGACAACCACTCGAGAAGGTGGAAAAAGATTCAGACAGAGACTATTGGATGACTGCTGAAGAAGCCAAAGCGTATGGTATGATCGATGAAATTCTGATGCGTCAGAAAAAATAAGTGGGCTCTTTGCTTTTTACTAATTAACAGAGAATGAAGAAAGTAGACAGATGTTCGTTTTGCGGACGGGAGAAGAAGGATGTTCAGCTGCTCATCGCCGGTATGGAGGGACATATCTGCGAGAACTGCATTGAACAGGCCCACTCGATCGTCGAGGAGGAGTTCAAGAAAAATGAAGGTTTTGACCTGAAGGGAGTCGAATTGAAGAAACCACGGGAGATCAAGGCTTTTCTTGATCAATATGTAATCGGACAAGACGATGCCAAAAGAATTCTTTCGGTAGCTGTTTACAACCATTACAAGAGGCTGAACCAAAAAATCACGGAAGATGGTACTGAGATTGAAAAATCCAATATCATTCTGGTAGGACCTACAGGAACAGGTAAAACATTGTTGGCCAAGACGATCGCCCGGATGTTGCATGTTCCCTTTACCATTGTCGATGCGACAGTTCTGACCGAAGCAGGATATGTTGGTGAGGATATTGAAAGTCTGCTTACACGTTTACTTCAGGCTGCGGATTACAATGTGGAAGCTGCAGAACGCGGCATTGTCTTTATTGACGAAATCGATAAAATTGCCCGGAAAGGAGATAATCCATCCATTACCAGGGATGTATCAGGCGAAGGGGTACAACAAGGATTGCTGAAACTGCTTGAGGGGGCCATCGTGAATGTGCCGCCACAAGGAGGAAGAAAACATCCTGAGCAAAAGATGATTCCGGTTGACACAAAAAATATTTTGTTCGTTTGCGGAGGAGCATTTGAGGGCATCGAAAGGAAGATTGGCCTAAGACTGAATACCAAAGTGGTTGGTTACAAAGCCATTGCTGAACACGGGAAGATCGACAGGGATCATCTGCTGCAATATGTCTCTCCCCAGGATTTGCGGGCGTTCGGGTTAATTCCTGAAATTGTAGGTCGATTGCCGGTACTGACCTATCTCGTACCGCTCGACAGGGAATCGTTGCGCAGAATTTTGACGGAACCCAAGAATTCGATCATCAAACAGTACCACAAACTGTTCGAGATGGATGGAATCAAACTGGAGTTTAAGGAGGAGACGCTGGATATTATTGTCGACAAAGCGATCGAATTTAAACTGGGTGCCAGAGGGTTGAGATCCATTTGCGAAACCATCATGATCGATGCCATGTTTGATATGCCATCGGAAGGTGGAACCAGTATGGTCATCACTCCGGAATTTGCCTCAGAAAAAATAGAAAGAATCAGTACTTTGCGACTTCAGGCAGGTTAATGTATTGTAAGAAATATTATTACCTTTGAGACGAATTAAAATTATAATAACAAATGAGTAAAGGAATTGTCAAATTCTTTAATGTAACAAAAGGATTTGGGTTTATCAAAGACGATGAGTCTCAAAATGAGTACTTTGTACACGTAACTGGCTTAATCGATCAAATCAAAGAAAACGACCACGTAACTTTCGAACTACAAGATGGAAGAAAAGGTCTTATCGCTGTAAACGTAAAACAAGCTTAAATAAAGCAAGTTTCGAACAAAAAAAAGTGGGAGCCCGAAGGGTTCCCACTTTTTTTTGTTCGAAACTTGCCTTATTTAAGGGTAAAGTAAAAAGTAAAAAGGATAAAGTGGGGTTTGTGAGTAAAGTATCTTTTCGTGATATGAATTAAAACGCAGAAATCATGATTGCGGCGTTTTCCTTTATCCTTTATCCTTTATCCTTTATCCTTTTCAGTGGCTGCCAGCATAAATTATCAAGCTAATTCCAAAAATAAATAGAAGGAACATAGCTGTCAGTAATCCGGAAGTTCCCTTTGATCCTTTGAACTCTTTCCAGATAAATACGCCCCACAAAGCTGCGACAAGGGTTGCTCCCTGGCCCAGGCCATAGGAGATTGGAAATCCGGCTTTTCCGGCAGCGATGATACTCAATGACATGCCGATGCACCAGATCATTCCACCAAGGATGCCGGTCAGGTGCTCTTTCAATCCGCCTTTGAAATATTGGCCATAACTTACCGGAGTTCCTTCAAACGGCTTTTTCATCAGAATGGTATTGAAAAGCAGGTTGCTGAGCAAAATGCCCAGTGAGAAAAAGATCGTTGCAGTATAGGGCGTAAGGAATCCTGCTTCAGGATGGACAAAGTCAGTAGCCATCGAACTGGCCACAAACCGGTAAAAAAGTGCCATCATCACACCGCCAACAAGGGAAAGCACAATCCCTTTGGTAGGTACTTTCATGGCCTGAGATGCCTTCTTACGATAGGCCAGGGCATCAATCACGATGGCTACGGTAACGAGTCCAACACCAGCAAACAACCATATAGCATTGCCTTGAGGAGTGGCAATGTAGTTGATGATCACGCCTAAAACAAGGGCAATACCAATCCCTACCGGGAAAGCTACCGACATGCCTGCGATCGCTATGGCGGCGGCAACCAGAATATTGGCAGCATTGAAAATGACTCCTCCCAGCATCGCTTTTTGTATGTTGGACGAATCAGCCTGCTTAAGATCAGTTAGAAAATTGCGTCCCTGATCGCCAAAACTTCCCAGCGTGAAGGCAAAAAGGAGCGACATCAGTACGATGCCAATCACATAATCCCAGTAAAAGAGTTCAAAACGCCAGGATTTTTCAGCGAGTTTTTGGGTATTGGCCCACGAACCCCAGCAAAGCATGGTAACGAATGTCAGAACGACAGCCAAAGTGTAATTTTCGACAATGTACATAGCGTTGATATTTAGTTATATTAATGAAGTTCTGTAATTGGTAAATGTGAAAATGTGAAAATTTGGCCGCATTCGAGATAAATCTTGATTATTGAGTACAATCTTGCATCCCGTCAATTTTCACATTTTCACATTTACCAATTACCACATTTAATTTTACTCCTCTTTGAACACCAAAGCATCGGATACATAAATCCTGCTATCCAGCGACTCCGGTTTTTTCTCTCCGGTGACCACAATTTTGAGAGTATGCTTGCCGGGTGTCAGGTTGAGGGCATGGCAGATATTGATGGGCGTTTGCTCCTGTTTGTTGTAAAAGAAGTAGGTATCGAAGGAGTTGTGTAATTTGCCATCAATATAGAGCTCCGCTTTGCCACCATCCTTCTTCCAGTTGCCTTCGAGGGAGATGGCTGTTCCTTCAAAATCGAACTCGAGGGCATCACCCTTTTTTGAGGCAAATTTTGACTGATTGGCCTTCACATTGTTCTCTTCGGGTCTCATTTGGAAAGTTTGCCAATTACCGGAAAGTTTCCACCGCTTCCCGTCGAATATGGAGACCTTCTCGCTCAATACCATCTTTGGAAAACTGACCTCGAGGGCTGCCGGAACAGGGACCTGAATTTTGATGTTGATCTTATCGGGCGCTACAGTACCACCTTCTGCAACAACATGGTTGACTGCATATTGGAAAGTTTTGTCGACGGCTTTTCTGTAATTGTAATTGGTAAAGATGAAAAGGGAGTCCTGCATTTCGGCGACACTCTTTTTCATCGTTTCGGGCAGGTGGCTAAAGCCGTTGATCACGCCCAAAATGGCCATGGCATTGGATGGGTTGCAATCGGAGTCCTGACCACAGCGGGTGGTGATCTCCATCGTCTTCATCACATCTCCGCCACCGTACAGCAGTCCCATCACAATGAAGGCGCCGTTGAATTTGGCATCAATGTTGAATGCCTCACCCGCCGTACAGATATGCGTTTTGCCCCATTTATCTTCCATCACTTTCCAGGAAGCATGCCAGTCGGTTGGGTTTTTATCTTTTAGCATCAAAACATCACGAAGCACTTTTGCATAATCTGATTCGGACGGCAAGGAGAGTAGCGCTTTTTCCACAATTTTGCGGATATCTTTCTCGAAAAACGCCTCAGCATAGAGTGCAGAGAGAAATACACCACCGTAATAGCCATCGCCGTAATTCATGATGTGGCCAATCTTATCAGCTAGTTTGGTAGCACTGTTGGGCATCCCCGGCGACATAAAACCGATGTAGTCGGCCTCAATCTGAAAGTCGATGTCGTTGGCATGAAAATTAAATTCAGGAGCGCCCGACCTGGGAGGGAATATGCTGTCGAAATAATTTTTGCGTGACTGCGCGTTGGCATGCCAGAGCATGTAACCTGATTTAGCAAACAACTCCTGGTATTTTTTTGCCGGCGCATCGATGCCGAACTGGTCCATTGTCATCAAAAAGGTGAGCTGTACGTAGAGGTCGTCCTGGGTAAGCGCACCAATTGCATCTTTTGGAGTCCAGTGGATGGAATCCTCAAAAGTGTGCCCCATTGCCCTAAATTCGGTCGGTGCGCCATAAGTGACGCCAATGATTTTTCCAGCCCATCCTCCGGCGATTTTATCTTTCAGCACATCGGGTGTGATGGTCCGAATTGTGGGGTCAGGCTTGCTGCAGGATAAAAGCAATGCTAGCAGGGTTAATGTACAAATGTTAAAGTGTTTCATATTAGTGAGTTGTTATTTTAGTTTTGTTGAACTAACTTTTTTTATTCCTTTTTTAGACATTTTGGACTCGCAGGACAATCAGGACTAATAGGACCATTACCCTTCGCTTTTTTCATTGCCGTCTGCTTTAGCTGACGGGTCATAAGTGCAGTAGAGAAAGGGCTTTAGCTCAATTTGTTGGTTTTGGCTAAAGCCGGTGGAAATTTCTAATCTTTTTGTCCGTCAGCTAAAGCAGACGGCAATGAAAAAAAATCTTCGACCCTTCGGCTTCAATCAATGGCCAGTTAATTTTCACATTTTCCCCTTCGGTTTCGCTCAGGGACCGGTCTCATCTTCCCATCTTCTCAGTTCTCAAGTCGTCCCAGTACTCCTTCCGTCTCTCGGTCGTCCCCTCGTCCCAGTCGTCTCTCGCTTTTCCATCCTTCCTCCCCTCGGCTTCGCTCGGGGATCCGGGCTCTTCCTTTCATATTGCTCTTCGGCTACGCTCAGGGACCGATGCGTCTTTCCCTCGTCCCAGTCGTCCTAGTCCTTCTTCCCCGGCGCGTGCATCATCCGCTTCTCGATAAATGCTGCCAGGCTATCCGGACTCATTTTCATTTTAACATAGCACTGCTTACCTTCAGGATTTTCATCCCAGGTATTGCTCCCATCCTGGTTTATCCTGATGGTGCCTTTCACGGTAGTAAAAAAGGGTTCAGTTCCATATATTGCGATTAGAACGGCGGTCTGGTCCCAGCTGCTGTGTCCGTTCAGATCGTCTTTCGCTCCTGCCATGGCAATCCGGAAGGCATCCTTCACCGGACTGTGCCGAACCGTACTACCCACCAGTTTTAGTCCGGTCTTAACTTTATCCCCGATTTCGAATCCGGTAAAAGTAACAGGGGTTGGCCAGTGGTCGAAACAATATTTTGATGCGGTGGAATCCATGTAGACATTGTACTCCTTGCCTTTCGGGAACCAACCAGCCATCGAAACAAGCTTTTTGACTTTCCGGGCTACCAGATCAGTTCCGTTGAGCGTGCTGATCTGATCTGCAGGCGACAGCAAAAGATTGTTGAGGTTGGTGATAAAACCGATGGAAACGATAGTGACCGACCCATCGGGCTGGCTCGAAAGAATTTTGCGATATTGGGCTACCGCATCAGGCGCGTCGTTGGTTGATCGGATTTTGTGAGGGTAGTTTGAAACGATGGAATCCGGCCAGTGCTGATTTGAGCCAATCTTTACCCCTTTCGATTTTGGTGCACCTACCAGGATGGCCGGTCTCCCGAAATAGGTATTTAAAACATCGATGGTTGGAACAACAAGTGAATCTTTGTTGCATGCCATGATACCAAGAATTTCAACTTTGCCGCTATCGGCTAAGGCGTGAAGAACCGTAACTGCCCCCGCATCATCGAAATCCGGACCGATGTCGGTATCAAGGATGATTTTGATTGGAGTGGTGGTTTCAGGTTTTCGTGCATTGGCACATGAAAAAATGATCCAAACACAGAATAGTAAGAGTAAGACGACGGAATTTTTCATGTATTTTCTTTAATGAGTTGGGATTGCTTTCCCGAAGATCCGGAATTTCTCCCACTAATGACAAGTTCTTATATTTGCATGATTATGGTGCAAAAATGTATTTAACAGCTTCATTATGCACAAATATTTTCTGTCATCTTCACATTGTGCCCAAAAAATTTGGGTGGTGACTCGCAATGACGGTATGCTGTTGATTTTGTGAGGGTGGAGAGAAGGAGGCGGGCGGCGATTCTGCTATTACGGAAAACTGATGATCCGCCTCCTTCTCTCCACCCTCACCTCTAAAAAAATGATCCGTCATTGCGAACACTGCCTGTCCCGATTTTTCATCGGGAAGGCACGATGTGTGAAGCAATCTGATGATTTTGGTAGAATTTTTTTGAACGTCATTGAATTGTATAGTATTGAATTTGTTATTAGTTTATCTGTTTATTCAATCTACTTCACAACGGTAGGGAGCCGATGCCTGGGCCCCCATCCGGGTTACCGAAATGGAGGCGGCCTTGTTGGCAAAAGTGATGGCGCTCACCAGATCAGCGCCTTCCGCGATAGCAACAGCCAGTGCACCATTGAAGCAATCACCGGCAGCAGTTGTATCTATCGCTTTTACCTTGAAAGTTGGAATCAATTGGCATTGTTCTGCAGTGACCAACATTGCTCCTTTGCTACCAAGGGTAACAACGACTACCTGGATCCCTTTTGCCAGCAACAGGCGGGCAGCCGTTTCAGCAGACAATGCATCGGTAACCGGAATCCCGGTTAGCAGTTCTGCTTCAGTTTCGTTGGGCGTGATCAGGTAGAGCATCTTTAGAAGTACATCAGGAAGTGGTTGGGCCGGCGCCGGATTGAGGATCACTTTTTTGCCTGCTTTAAAGGCAATTTCTGCAGTATAGCAGACAGTATCCAAAGGTATTTCCAGTTGCATCAGGATAATTCCTGCATTTTTTATGGCCTCTGCGGCCTTGTCAACATCAGCCCTAAGCAACCTGGCATTGGCTCCGGGTGCGACAACAATGCAGTTTTCTGCCTGCTCATCCACTGTGATCAATGCAATTCCGGAAGGCGATTCCGGGTCGGTAAAGAGAAAGTCAGTATTCAGTTTTTCTGATTGGAAAAGTTTTTTGGATTGCGATCCAAACAGGTCATTGCCGGTTTTTGCAACAAGCGTTACATTTCCATTTAAACGCGCTGCAGCAACTGCTTGATTGGCTCCTTTCCCACCCGGATTCATTAGAAAGTCTCCCCCCAAAATGGTCTCTCCGGGTTGAGGTAGCTTGGTGGTTTTGATCACCATATCGGTATTGGTGCTGCCCAGGACTACAATTGATTGATTTGTCATATTTTTTTTGAGTGACTAAAGTGACTAAAGTGAACTAAAGTACTTGGCTGCATAAATGACGGGTTCAAAAGTTGGGAGTTCCAACTTTAGGCATTTTAGTCACTTTAGTTCACTTTAGTCACTTTCTCTTACTCAAAAATAAGATAAATTTCCGTAATGGCAGAATCCATACTTTTTTAAGGAAATTCTTCTTTATTTTGTATACTCAATACAATAATAAATGAACATATTAATCATAGGGTCGGGTGGGAGAGAGCATGCTTTTGCCTGGAAACTGAAGCAAAGCAGCAAACTTGATAACCTTTTCATAGCACCTGGAAATGCAGGAACGGCCAACTTGGGTCAGAATCTCGTGATTGACACAACTGATTTTTCTGCAATCCGGGAGGCAGTTCTTGAGAACCGGATTCAGATGGTTGTGGTAGGTCCTGAAATTCCGCTGGTTGCAGGCATTCGCGATTTTTTCCTGGCGGACGGGCAACTGAAGAAAATACCGGTTATCGGTCCCGGCAGTCATGGAGCCCGATTGGAGGGCAGCAAAGAGTTCGCCAAGGAATTTATGGTGAGGAATGGCATTCCGACCGCCAAATATTTCACGGTCCATCAGGGAAACCTGGATCAGGGCATTGAATTTCTGAAGAGCTTGCAAGCTCCATATGTATTGAAGGCCGATGGACTGGCCGCCGGAAAGGGAGTGCTGATCATAGAACACCTTCATGAAGCCATTCATTCACTCCAGGAGATGCTGAACGGCCTTTTTGGCAGTGCAAGCTCGACAGTCGTCATTGAAGAGTTTCTTTCGGGGGTGGAGTGTTCCGTTTTCGTGCTAACAGACGGAATTCACTATAAAATATTGCCCGAGGCAAAGGATTACAAACGAATTGGTGAAGGCGACACCGGACTGAACACAGGTGGCATGGGGGCCATTTCTCCGGTACCGTTTGCTACACCTGAGTTTATGGGGAAAGTAGAAGAACGCATGGTGATTCCAACCATTCAGGGTTTGCGTAAGGAAAAGATAGATTTCAAAGGGTTTATTTTTCTGGGATTGATGAGTTGCGATGGAGAACCCTACCTGATTGAATACAATGTAAGAATGGGTGATCCGGAAACGGAGGCTGTGATGATGCGTATTCAATCTGATCTGGTTGATCTTTTGGAGGGTGTTGCAGAAGGAAATCTGGACAAAAAGTCCCTGGTGATCGATCCCAGAACCGCCGTCACGGTAGTGGTTGTAGCAGGCGGATACCCCGGAAACTACGAGAAGGGTAAAAGAATCAAACACCTCGGGTCTGTAGAAGATAGTGTGGTATTTCACGCTGGCACAAAGCTGGAGGGAGAGATGGTACTAACAAACGGTGGCCGTGTTTTGGCCGTTAGTTCCCTTGCCGACTCGATGGATGAAGCGCTGGCCCTGAGTTACAAGAATACCGACAAGATATTTTTTGATTCGATGTATTACCGTACCGATTTGGGGTTTGATTTAAAATAGGCTGATATGTTTTTGAGGCTATTCAACAACAAAAATGTTTACAGTGCGATACTGATCCCGATTGTAGCCCTCCTCTTTTGGATGGAGCCTTTGAGGGTGCCAGTTTCGCTAGTGTCCGTTCCTGGTGAAGGGATGATGCCACTGTATACTTTTTTTGCCAAATTTTTTACCGGAAGCTCTATTTTTCCCGTGGTAACAGGATTTGTACTGATACTGTTGAATGCTTTGATTCTCTCCTTGTTGAGTTATGAATTCCAATTTTTGCAACAGAGAACCTTTCTGCCCGGAATTCTCTATGTAAGCATCCTCTCTTCCTTTCCATCGCTGCAAACATTTCATCCGGCATATCCGGCAACCTTGTTCGTTTTGTTGTCGGTATACTACATCTTCTCAACCTATCATCGTAAAAATGAGATATCTTCCACCTTTAATGCCTCATTTTTGCTCTCCATCGGTGCGCTTTTTTACCTACCGGTAATTACGCTATTTCCGCTTATTCTCATCTCAATTTTTGTCCTTCAGAAAAGCGACAACTGGAGGCTTCTGGTTATTCCGCTCATCGGAATCGCTCTGCCATGGCTTTTACTCTGGACATTTCTATTTGTTTCGGGATCGGATCAAACCTTTATCTCCTCCATCTTTTCTGGGATGAAGTCGGTAAATAATCAATTTATCTTCAATATAGGCTTCTTGATTGTAACGGGTTTTATTTTTTTGTTATCGGCATTAGGAAGTATTTCACTGGTTAACTCGGTCAGTATTAGAAAAATGAATACCAGAAAATATTTTATTATACTCTACTGGATGTTGGGTCTTAACATTCCTTCCGTGTTTCTGTTATCTTCCACCGGATTGGGTGTTATTGCCATCTCGACCATTCCGGTCTCTTTTCTGATCTCCTATTTTTTTATGGCAGGAAAGCGCGGATTCTGGCGAGAATTTCTCTTCTTTCTTTTTATGGCTACTCTGGTGGCCGGCCATTTGCTACTCTTCGAGCAAGCCTGATCCCTTTTCTGTCAATACTTCCGGATTATCATCCTCAATCAGATAATCGGGCAGCGATTTTTGGGTTTTGATCCCCAAATCCTTTAATTTTTCTGATGTACGGACCAGATTGCCTTTCCCTGTATGCAACTTGTTCAGGGCATTGGCATAATTGGTTTGAGCCGTTTCAATTCCTTTACCGACCTTCTCCAGGTCCTGAACAAAATTGACAAACTTATCGTACAAGGAGGCGCCCAGTGAAGCGATCTCCAGCGCATTTTTTGTTTGGTTCTCCTGCTTCCAGATAGATGCGATGGTGCGCAGGGAAGCCAGAAGTGTGGATGGGCTCACGATCACTACCTTGTTGTCCCAGGCATAATTGAACAACTCCTGATCTTCCTGAATGGCAATACTGAACGAGGATTCGATGGGCAAAAAGAGCAAAACGAAATCAGGGCTATTCAGGTTCTTGGCCGTCGGATAATGTTTGTCGGAGAGCATTTTGATGTGCGAGCGCAACGACTTAAGGTGATCTGCCAGATGCTGTACCCTTAGCTCATCAGAGGCTTCATTTACCAGCCTTTCGTAAGCGATGAGCGAAACTTTGGAGTCTACGATCAAATGTTTCTTATCAGGAAGGTGAATGATCACATCGGGACGAATCTGCTTGCCATCGCTATTTTCGTCTACAACTTCTCTTTCGTACTCACGGCCGAGAGTTAAGCCGGATCTTTCGAGCACCCTTTCCAAAACCACTTCGCCCCAGTTGCCTTGTTTCTTTACGTCACCCTTGAGGGCATTGGTTAAATTCTGGGCATCGTTTCCGATTTTGGCATTTAGCTCCTGCAGTTTCTTTAGTTCGACCTTTAAATCTGTTTGGTCTCTCAGGGATTTCTCGTATGACTCTTCCACTTTTTTCTCGAAAGTCGAAATTTTTTCTTTGAGAGGAGAGAGGATATCTCCAATATTCTTCTGGTTCAAAGTGGTAAATTCAGCCGAGTGTTCTTTCAGAATCTTGTGAGCGACATTCTCGAATTCTATCGTCAGCCGTTTCTGGATTTGTTCCAACTCTGCTGCTTTGTCGGTCAGCTGCTTTTTTGCATGGTCCAGTTCTGCCATGGAGGTTGTGAGCAGTCTGATGGACTCTTCATTCTTTTGACGTTCAGCAGCCAGGTCGGTTTTTACTTCAGTGAAGTCTCTCGAAAGTGTCGATAACTGCTGTTCAGCCAGCGATTTGCTTTTTTCTGCTTCGGCAAGTTTGGCCAGACCAAGTTTTTCGGTTTCATTGAGCAAAGTAACCTGCTTGCTCCTTTCATCACTCAGGCGTTTTTGTTGCCAAAAAAAGACAATGATTCCGCCTGCGAGAAAGGTCAATATTGGATAGATGAATTCCATAGGGTATTATTTTCGTTGTATTTGCGGATGAATGATATAAAGCGAGGCCGCTAAGGCACCAAGGCACTAAGGTACACTAAGTTTTCTAAAAATGATTGCTTAATTCAATCCATGGCCATCATTAAATATCGTCATTACAGACTTTTTTATATTTAGAAACGGTTTAAATTTTATAGTGTCTATTTTATTCATCAGAAATCACTTGATCAGGACTGTGCCGTAGGCACATAATGTCGGTAGAAAAAGAGTTTAACGCAAAATATCCCGTCCCGTACGGGACGGAATTTAGATCTTAATCCATATTCTACCGATATTATATCCCTAACGGGACAAAAAACAAATTTTAAACAGTCTCTTAGTTTTTTCTTCGTGAACCTTCGTGCCTTGGTGCCTTAGTGGCCTCGTTTTAAGTAACAAGTCAATTTGAACCTGAAAAAAAGCGCAACCGTTTGGAACGATTGCGCCTTAAAATTGTAGCACTATTTTTCAAGGGAAACGATAGACGATCGAATTGATCACCATCCCAGCTCCGACCGAAGTAAGAATGATGTTGTCTCCGGATTCGATGGCATGATCTTCCATTTTATTTTTCAGAATAAGGTCCAGCAGGGTAGGTACCGTTGCTGTGGAAGAATTTCCGAGCGTCCGGATTGTCATGGGCATCACATCAATGTTAAATTCTTTGATGCCATATAATTTAAAGACCCGATGAAGGATCGCTTCATCCATCTTTTCATTGGCCTGGTGGATCAGCACTTTACTGATGTCGGTGAGATGAAGTCCTGCCCGGTCTAAACTATCTTTTACCACTCCTGGGACAGCGCTTAATGCATAAGCGTACACCTTGTGACCAGCCATTCTGATATTGATTTCGGTACCATGGTAATCCGGATTCAGGGAAACGCCCATCTTCAGCATACCCGGATCGATGTCAGATCTGCTTGAATGGGACAAAATACCAACAGGCGTCTCACTTTCAACGGCCTCAACGATTACTGCACCTGCACCGTCTGAAAAGATCATCCGGTCGCGGTCGTAAGGGTCAGAAACGCGGGAGTTCAGGTCGGAGCCTACAACCAGTCCGCATTTAAACATGCCGCTTTTGATGTAGGCATTGGCAACAATCATTGCGGTGGTCCAGCCGGGGCATCCTGCAACTACATCATGGGTATGAACATTATAGTTTTTAATTCCAAGGCCCAGTTTTACGCGATTGGCGATGGCAGGGCACATATCGGAACGGTAGGTGCCGGGATAAAGGTCGCCAAAGTTGTGCGCAGCAATGATGAATTCAAGTTTTTCACGGTCAAAACCGGATGACTTGAGTGCATTTTCAGCCGCAAAGGTTGCCAAATGACTGGTAGCCTGATCCGGTTCCGCGTAGCGACGTTCTTCGATATTGGTAATCTCGTTGAATTTACGAATGATCTCCGCATTGGGAGTTTCAAATTTTTTACCGGTTGCGGGATCATAAAATTCTGCATCCAGAAAATAGTCGTTGTGTATGACGGTAGGTGGGATGTAGGATCCGGTCCCGGTAATAACAGTATAAAGCTTTTTGCTCATAATTAAATTGTTATACGATATTCTTTTAGTTTATTATCTTCAATTGTTTCTATTCGGAATTCGTTTCCGTCGAAAACCCCGTAACTGAATTTTCTGATCCAGTCGCCCAGCACAATCAGTCTGCTGTTGTCGTTGAGTGGTTCATTTATGATCTGGTGACAGTGACCAAAGACGAAATAATCAAAATGTTCTTTTGCTTCAACATTTTTGGCAAAAAGATATTGCTCTTCTGTCTTAATATTTTTTACAAGAGCATCTCCATTTTTGTAGGAGAGACGGCTTTTTTTAGACCAATAATGGGCCATTCTGAAAGAGAGATCGGGATGAATCTTTGCAAAAGCCCACTGCGCTAAAGAGTTGTGGAAGAAATTCTTGATCAGCTGGTAGCCAAAATCTTTTTTCCCAAGGTCATCGCCGTGCGAAAGAAAAAATTTCTTACCAAGAAGCTTCATGGTGGTACTTTCTTTGTGAACGACCATGCCAACCTCCTCCGACAGGTAATCAAATGCCCAGATATCATGGTTGCCGGTAAAGAAATGAACTGGTGTACCGCTGTCACAAATGTTGGCCAAAACCCCCAGGGATCTGACGAAACCTTTGGGAACAGTTTTCTTGTATTCGAACCAAAAATCGAAATAATCTCCCATGATGAAAATCATGGAAGCCTCTTTTCTGATCGATTGCAGCCAATCGACGAAGAGCAACTCGCGCTCTTTGTTATTCTTTAAGGCCAGTGCCCCAAGATGCAGATCAGAGACAAAATAGATTTTTTTTCCGATAACCACAGTCAATTTTTGCGACAGATCACTGCCGATAAATTTGCGACAAAGATAAAGTAACTTTGGAAAAGTCCCCTAAAGCAACCAAAAGAAATGATGAGTTAAATCATTTTCCACGTAATAACTTTGGAAAAGTCTCCAGAAAGTACCCATAAAGAAATTTTCTGAAGACTTTTCCAAAGTTCGTCAAAGAATCTTCGCCAGTACGCTATTCAGTTCCGGTCCCTTAAGGTTTTTTGCGATGATTTTTCCCTCTTTGTCGAGAAGGTAATTGGATGGCACACTGTGGATATTGTAGTTCATCAGGGCAGAGATGCTTCCTTTCATGTCGCCCACATTGATCCAGGTTAGCCGGTCTTCTGCTATGGCGGCAGTCCATGCGGCCTTGTCATTGTCAATACTTACCATGAAGATCTCGAATCCCCTGCTTTTGTATTTGGCATACACCTCAACCAATACCTGATTCTGGATACGGCTGGTCCGGTCTTTGGCCGACCAGAAATGGAGCAGTACATTTTTTCCGTGCAACGACCATAAATCCCTTGTGATGCCTGAAGCATCGGGTAATTTGATGTTGGGAGAGTTCACTGCCGACTGACTCATCAGGTTGTTAAGTTTGACGTTTTTTTGTTCCTTGATAATGGTCAATGCATTGTTGTAGAGCGCTTTCACCTGGTCATTTTTGGGATATATGGCGTAGAGAGCAGAAGCGGCAGTCTTCATGGCCTGAAAATCATTGGCCACATAATTGTTTTCACCCCATTTCTGGTAAAGTGCATAGACACTGGACATGGAGAAGGGATTTCTCTTGACAAAATCATTCAGGTAAATGGTGTAATCATTTACCTGTTTAGCGTATTCGCTGTTCCACTTTGTCAGCTCAGAGGTAAAAAGCGCATCGTTCTGGTGTTTCTGGAAGAGTTTCTGCAAGGAATCTGTTTTCGATTTGGCAGCGGCAAACTTTAAAGTCAGTTCCCTGACTTTGGATGAGTTGTCGGAGCCTTTGACCGTGTAATCGGAGGCGAACTGTTTGTAAGATCCTGTGACAGTGATGTTTTCGGCAGAATCGAGTAGCAGGGTAGCAAAATTGCTGTCAGATAGCTTCAACAAAAAGTAGGTAGGCTCACTCACCCTCCCTTTGAACTTAAATTCGCCGGCATTATCCAGTTTCGCTGAATCGACAGGCAGCAGAGAGGACAAAGTCAGATGGTTTAAGTAAACACTTTTGCCTGCACCGCCATCAATTTTCCCGGAAATGGTAAAGTTATTTTTTTTGCCGCAACCCACGGAAAGCAAGATAATCGCCAGCAAAAACAGAGTTTTGTTCATTGTATATTTATTTATGAAATGTGAATTGGATAGCACAAATTTTCAAGCTTAGCTTCCCGGAAGGAAACCGATGAAGCAACAAAAATAAAAATTAGTAGCTAATAAATGGGGGTGGGGGAATTACAAATTACAAAAGATGTGCTATTGCCTGGAGATTGCTTCCCACTTCGTTCCTTCCCGATGAAAAATCGGGACAGGCAGTGGTCGCAATGACGGATCATTTATTTGGAGGTGAGGGTGGGGAGAAGGAGGCGGGTGTCGATTCTTCTATTACCGAAAACTGATGATCCGCCTCCTTCTCATTTTTTGGGCACAATGTGAAGATGACAGAAAATATTTGTGCATAATGAAGCTGTTAAATACATTTTTGCACCTATTTGATATTCAGTATATTACAAAATCTGTCATTGGTAGGAGGAACGACGAAGCAATCTGCTGATAAACAAGAAAATATAAAAACCTGTCATTGCGAACGAAGTGAAGCAATCTGTTGCCACCTGTAGAAATGTAATCTTAACTAAATGACATTAAGGTATAATCCTTTACTAAACGACATTGAATTACAGATTGGAAATAAGAATTTCATTGAATATCTGTGCCTTATGAAAATATTGGTTTGGAAATAGATGATTCCAAATACTTAAAAAACAAAGTGTTATAGTGGAATTTAAATACGAAGGGGGAGAGGATGCATTTTTGATTATTTTTGCATTTTATTTTCCAAGTGCAGATACATTACGGATTAGACAATTTCGAAGCGAGGAGGCCTGTGGTAACCATCGGGACTTTCGACGGAGTCCATCTCGGGCACCGGGAGGTGATTGCTGAGCTCAAGCGGATCGCTCACGATACCGGCGGTGAATCTGTCGTGTTGACTTTCTTCCCGCATCCGCGGATGGTGGTGACTCCCAACGAAGATACCATCAGGTTGTTAACGACCCAGGAGGAGAAATGTATCCTTTTGGAGGAGTTAAGGCTGGATCATTTGGTTATTTATCCTTTTACCAGGGAGTTTGCCTCCCTTTCCTACAGCGAATTTGTAAAAAAAATTCTTGTCGATCAAATGCATATCTGCAAGTTGGTAACCGGATACGACCACAAATTCGGCCACGACAGGCAGGGCGATTTTCAGGCATTAAAGATTTTGGGCGATTTTCATGGCTTTGAAGTTGAACAACTTGATCCGTTACTGGTCGAGAATGTAGCCGTAAGTTCAACCAAAATCAGGCAGGCGCTGGAAACAGGGGATATACAAAAAGCCAGCCATTATCTGGGTTACCCCTATCTGCTGAAAGGCAAAGTCATCGAAGGAAGACGATTGGGCCGTGAGATCGGTTTTCCGACTGCCAACATTCTGCCTGACGACCAGCATAAGCTGATACCAACTGACGGGGTATATGCAGTACTAGTGAATGTTGGTGGTGCACAATACAAAGGGATGCTGAATGTTGGTACCCGGCCTACCGTGAATACCAATGTGGATCATCGGAGCATCGAGGTTCATATTTTGGATTTCTCAGCCGATATTTACCAGTGCGACATTTCGGTCAGCTTCGTGGAAAGGATTAGAAATGAGGTAAAATTCGGGAGCTTAAACCATTTAAAAGAGCAGCTGGTCCTTGATAAAACAAGAACATTGTCTATATTTGCAAACCTAATTTGAATTTATTCGTAATAAAATATCAACCTTTTATTGAAAAATATCAAAATTTTTATGAACGATTACAAAGTACATGATATCGCGCTGTC
The DNA here is from genome assembly GCA_026391315.1 of Bacteroidia bacterium. GTDB lineage: Bacteria > Bacteroidota > Bacteroidia > Bacteroidales > Prolixibacteraceae > CAINVV01. The sequence goes on along the minus strand of JAPLDT010000043.1, from coordinate 34,693 downwards.
CACATTTGGCCGCAAAGAGATTGAGATTGCTGAAAAAGAGATGCCCGGATTGATGTCCCTGCGAGCCAAATATGGTGTTGAAAAACCACTGAAAGGTGTTCGCATCATGGGATCCCTGCACATGACCATCCAGACTGCTGTTTTGATTGAGACACTGGTTAACCTGGGTGCCAATGTTCGTTGGGCCTCCTGTAATATTTTCTCTACCCAGGATCATGCCGCCGCCGCCATAGCAGCTGCCGGGATTCCGGTTTTTGCATGGAAAGGGGAAAGCCTCGAAGAGTACTGGTGGTGTACGGAGCGTGCATTGGATTTTGGCAACGGCGTTGGACCTCAGATGATCGTCGATGATGGAGGAGATGCAACCATGATGGTTCATATCGGCCACGCGGCTGAGAAAAATCCTGCGATGCTCGACAAGGAGGTAGAAGGCGCAGATGAGAAGGAACTTTACAAAATTCTCAAAAAGATACTGAAAGATACTCCCAACCGTTGGAGCAAAGCGATCAAAGAGATCAAAGGCGTTTCGGAAGAGACAACAACCGGTGTCCACCGTTTGTACCAGATGCTGGAGCGCGGCGAACTGATGTTCCCCGCTATCAATGTCAATGACTCTGTAACCAAATCTAAATTCGATAACCTTTACGGATGCCGTGAGTCCCTGGCCGACGGTATCAAAAGAGCTACCGATGTGATGATCGCAGGGAAAGTAGTATTGGTTTGCGGATACGGCGATGTTGGCAAGGGCTGTTCCCATTCGATGAGAACCTACGGAGCCCGGGTGATTGTAACGGAGATCGATCCGATCTGTGCGCTGCAGGCAGCCATGGAAGGATTTCAGGTGGCAACCATCGACGATGTTGTTAGCCAGTGCAATATTTTCGTAACAACTACCGGTAACAAAGATGTTATCACTGCCGAACACCTGGCTGCCATGCCCGATCAGGCTATCGTATGCAACATTGGCCATTTTGACAACGAAATCCAGGTTAGCAGGCTGGAAAAATGGCCTGGTATTAAAAAGATTAACATCAAACCACAGGTAGACAAATATGTTTATCCTGACGGACATGCCATCTTCCTGCTTGCGGAAGGCAGACTTGTAAACCTCGGATGCGCCACCGGTCACCCATCGTTCGTAATGAGTAACTCCTTCACCAACCAGACATTGGCACAGCTTGATTTGTGGAAAAACAGTTATGAAATTGGGGTTTACAGACTTCCAAAATATTTGGACGAAGAGGTAGCCAGACTGCACCTGGCACAAATCGGCGTAAAACTCACCACTTTAACCACCGAACAGTCAGAGTACCTGGGTATACCCAAGGAAGGGCCGTATAAGGCGGATCATTACAGGTATTAGAAGGATAAAGGATAAAGTAAAAAGGATAAAGTAAAAAGGATAAAGGGGCATTCGAACTGAATTAAGCTTTATCTCAATGATCAAATAAAAAAGACGCTGCAAATAAACATTGCGGCGTCTTTTACTTTATCCTTCTTACTTTATCCTTTATCCTTCTTACTTTATCCTTTATCCTTCTAATTGTGTATCCAGAGTCTGTTTTCCATCACGGTAACAGCGTACTGTTTCAAGTTTCGCGTGGATGGCCCTTTAATTGGATATCCCCCATTGTAAAGGATGTATTGTGATCCGCAGACTTTGCAGGTTACATAAGGGTTACTGCTTGAAACGATTCCGGTTTGTCCGGGATTTGTCTCTACATAAATTGTCTTCAACCCCTCGTACGGACAACATGCATCGTAAGCGTAGTATTGTTGGTCACTGACACAGATAACGATTAATCCGGCGTACCCTTCTGCAGGGAATGTCATGGAATTTTCAGGGATGAGCAGGTTGTTGTAGTTGGCAAGCGAAATATACTTGTCTACTTTCGCATAAGGCACAAAGTTGTTTTGGTTGTCGGAACAGCCGGAGAAGCCTATAATCAAAGAAACAAGAAGTGAGAATGAAAGGATTCTGGCACTCAATATCTTTGAGATCTTGTAGTTTTTTATCATGCCGTAAAAATAACAAAAAGGATGATAAGTGAGTTCATGCGAATTTTCGCGCAAATTTTTAACTGCCGGATAGTATAATGACAAAAATAATTTGAAGGAGGCAAAAAAAATTGCCTGCGCATTTGTACAATAAAAAAGAATATTTTCTACATTTGTCAGATATCGAATGGTGGAAGAGCTCCGAGGTTTGGAGTTCTTCTGTTTTTTTATGTATAATATCAGATAATAGATCAGAAGAATGACCAAAATTACCTATATCTCCGCAGAAGGGTTGAAGAAGCTAAAAGCAGATCTTGACAGGAAGCTCAATGTCGAAAGGCCGGCCATATCAAAACTAATCGGGGAAGCCATCGAAAAGGGAGATATCTCGGAGAATGCCGAGTATGACGCTGCCAAGGATGCACAAGGTATGCTGGAAGCCAAAATTGCCGTACTGCAGGACCAGATTGCGAGTGCCAGAATCATTGATCAGTCAAAGATAGAAACTGATGTTGTACAGATCATGAACAAGGTGACCATCAAAAATGTAAAAAACAATGCAGTGATGGCCTATACAATTGTTTCTGATCACGAGTCGGATCTAAAAATGGCCAAGATCAGCGTAAGCACTCCCATAGCCAAGGGTCTGCTGGGGAAAAAGGTCGGTGATGTGGTGGATATCCAGGTCCCATCGGGAGTTATCCCTTTCGAAATCATCAACATTGAACTTAGTAATTGACAATTCAATGTCAATAATGAATCAATTCTCACTTTGTGTCCTTCGTGAAAACCTTTGGGACCTTTGTGGTGAAATTTAAAAGCTTAACCACAAAGGACGCGAAGGATAACGCGAAGGAAACACAAAGGACTCTGTAGACTAAAAGACGTGGCTAGTTAATTGCCTATACCAAATAATTTTATGGCCTCAATTTTCTCTAAAATAGCAGCAGGAGAGATCCCATCCTATAAAGTAGCAGAAAATGCTGACTATCTTGCATTTTTGGATATTTTCCCTTTAACCAAAGGGCATGTTTTGGTTATTCCGAAAAAGGAGGTGGATTATCTTTTTGATTTGGATGCCGAGACCTACGCCGGATTAATGAATTTTGCCCGGAAGGTTGCATTGGCTATTGGGAAAGTGATCCCGTGCAAAAGGGTAGGGGTGGCCGTTCTTGGACTGGAAGTTCCTCATGCCCATATCCATCTTGTGCCGCTGAACAGTGAAAGGGATATTGATTTTTCCAAACCCAAATTGCAATTTACCTCTGAGGAGTTTGCAGCTACTGCGAAGTTGATAGCGGAAGCATTGTAATGCCCGTAATTCAGTTTATTACACAGAGTTTCACAGAGACCCTTCGGCTCCGCTCAGGGACCGGTCTCATCTTCTCAGGGCCCATTTTCATATTTTCACATTTCCCAATTTTCACATTTCATTCCGGCCCTCCGTCATTTAACACGGCCAGGATTCTTGCGTACAAAATCTTCCCAGTTTTTGACACCTTTTTCAGCTACAGGATTTTTCATCTGAAGGTAGTGGCATACAGCAGCAGCCAATCCGTCGGTAGCATCCAGGTCGGTGGGCATGATGGTCATCCCGAACATCTGTTTGAGGAAATAGGCAACCTGCTCTTTAGAGGAGGCGCCGTTGCCCGTTATTGCTTGTTTGATTCGGAGCGGCGCATATTCGAAAATAGGCACACCCCGATAGAGTGAGGCGGCCATGGCGACTCCCTGTGCGCGTCCAAGCTTCAGCATGGATTGGATGTTTTTCCCGAAAAATGGAGCCTCCAGAGCAGTCTCATCCGGCCTGTACTCATCCACTAGGTAGAGTGTGCGGTTAAAAATATGACTGAGTTTTTCGTAGTGCCCGGTGAAGCCCGCAGTTTTCACGACTCCAAGAGCAACAATGTTTACTTTGTTGTCATCCACCCGTATGACGCCATAACCCATGATATTTGTCCCTGGATCAATGCCCAAAATTGTTTTTTGGATAGCCAATTCTTTTTTGATCAAATATAAATTAAAAATGGATGATGGGGAAAGCCATTATGGAAAATTGAGCTCCTGTAAATTTGCCATTTTCTTAAGCGATTATATTTCTAGTTGATAAAATAGGCGTTTTCGTTGAGGTTTAAACAAGTTTATGGAAGGTTCTCATCAAACAAAGGGATTTTTTTATATATTTCGTGCTTGAAAGAAGCTCCTAAACTATTGTAAAATATAATCTTTAGGAAAAATGCTACTGGATAGAATTAACATAAACGCAGTTAGCGATTTAACAAAGTTGCACTTTAGATGTTGTATTAGTGTGAAAGAGTTTTTTTTTAAATTAAGGGTAACGTTATAGTATAAAATTGTATTAAGTATTATCGTGCAGGTCTTGGTAATACTGGCTTTTAGGCATGGTCATAAAACGTGCATTCAATATATAATGAATAGACAACATATATGGTTGTTATACAGAGGTCAATGAAATACGCGTATAGAATTTTATTTAAAAGTAAAATTCTATTGATATTGATATGTCTATTGTGGATTGGAATTCTTGATGGAAGCGCAATAAATTACGGATCCGTGCCATTTAGCACGACTTCCGTTAAGTCTTCTTTTGATTGGTTAGAGGATTATTCGAGTTATTCAATAGTTCCAAATAACGGATTACCAGTTGCTACAGTTACCTCAGTCACTGGTGCTACTCCATTGTGTATAGGGGCAACTGCAACCTACACGGCAAATGGTGTGTTCCTTGATGGTGGGTCAGGAGCATGGAGCAGCAGCAATACGGCCATAGCAACTGTCAACGCTGCAACAGGATTGGTCACAGCAGTAAGTGATGGAACATGTAATATTATTTATACTATAACAGGGGGAGTTGGAGGAACAGTGTTTGCACAGCAGCCTCTAACTGTAAATCCATTCCCGGTGCTGTCAAGTTCACTAAACCCTCCTGCTATCTGCAGCAATTCATTTTTTAGTTACATTCCTACGAGTTCAACAGTTGGGACCACATTCTCCTGGACAAGGGCAGCAGTGGCTGGTATCAGTAATGCCCCGGCCAGTGGAACAGGCAATCCCAATGAGCCATTGAGCAATACTACCCCGGCTTCTGTCAGTGTTACCTATATATATTCCTTAAGCGCCAACGGGTGTACCAATCCAACTACTTACAATGTCGTTGTGACGGTGAATCCCACCCCTCTACTGACGAGCAGTGTTAACCCGCCGGCAACATGCAGCGGATTGGTATTTAGCTACGTTCCTACCAGTTCTACATCCGGAGTTACATTCAGTTGGAGTCGGGCGGTTGTTCCGGGAATCAGCAATATTGCCTCAAGTGGCACAAATAGTCCCAATGAGACCCTGGTTAATACTACCACTTCTCCAGTTAGTGTTGTTTACCTATATACGCTGAATGCTGCCGGATGCACCAGTACATACAATGTAACCGCGGTTATCAATCCTGCTCCGACATTGAGCAGCACATTGGCGCCACCTGCCATTTGCAGCGGGAGCATTTTTAGTTACACACCGGCTAGTCTTACTTCAGGGGCATCATTTGCATGGAGCAGGTCAACTGTTCTTGGAATCAGCAATGCTTCAGCCAGTGGAACAGGCAATCCTAATGAGACCCTGGTCAACACAAGTTCTAACCCAGTTTCGGTAACCTACATCTATTCCGTGTCTGCGAATGGGTGTACCAACCCAACTACCTTTAATGTTGTGGAGACAGTTTATCCTGCTCCGGTTTTAACAAGTAGTTTATCGCCATCTGCCATCTGCAACAATTCATTTTTCATTTATAATCCTACAAGTTCAACAACCGGAACGACCTTTTCCTGGAACAGGGCAGTTGTAGCTGGGATCAGCAACGCTACCGCAAGTGGTACTGGTAATATCAATGAACCATTGAATAATACTACAGCGGCGCCTGTTAATGTTACCTATGTGTACACTTTAAGCGCCAATGGTTGCACCAATGCAATAACCTTTAATGTTGTTTTAAAAGTTAATCCGGCACCCGTATTGACCAGTGGATTGACCCCGCCTGCCATTTGTAGCGGAGGAGTTTTAAGCTATACCCCGACCAGTTCAATTCCTGGTACTACATTTATCTGGAGCCGGGCTGCTGTTGCAGGCATTAGCAATACTGCCTCCAGCGGAACTGACGATCCGAATGAAGTCCTGACCAATACGACTTCGGCACCTGTTAATGTCATTTATGTATACACCCTGAATTCAGGTAGTTGTAGCAGCAGTACAAATGTCACGGTAGTGGTTAATCCAGCTCCGGCACTGAGCAGTTCTTTAACTCCTTCTGCAGTTTGCAGTGGTACGGTATTCAGTTATACTCCAACAAGTGCAACTGCAGGTGCTTCTTTTGCCTGGAGCCGATCATCAGTTGCAGGTATCAGTAATCCAGCTTCCAGCGGGACAGGTAATCCCAATGAAACGCTTTTAAATACAACCAAATTGCCTGTATCTGTAACTTACACTTACACGGTTTCTGCAAATGGGTGTACGAACCCTGCGAACTATAGTGTGGTGGTAACTGTCAATCCTGCCTCTGTGTTAACCAGTAGTATTGCCCCACCTGCCATTTGCAACAATACATTTTTTAGTTATACCCCGGTGAGTTCAACCCCGGGCACAACCTTTTTATGGAACAGGGCGGTTGTACCCGGAATCAGCAATGCATTGGCAAGTGGTACGGGTAATCCAAATGAACCCTTGAATAATACTACTTCTGCGCCGATTAATGTTACTTACGCCTACACTTTGACCGCCAATGGTTGTACGAATCCGACAAACTATAATGTTGTCGTGGCTGTGAACCCTACCCCGGTTTTGACCAGTAGCCTGACACCTCCTGCCATCTGTACGGGTACAACATTTAATTATACCCCAACGAGTTCGACTGCCGGGACAACTTTCGCATGGAACAGGGCTTCAGTTGTTGGTATCAGCAACATTTCAGCCAGTGGGAATGGCGATCCCAATGAGGTATTGATCAATACAACTGCTTTGCCGATAACTGTTATTTATGATTACACCTTAACTGCAAATGGATGTACAAATTCGCGAAATGTTGTAGTAATTGTCAATCCTACACCAGTTTTAACCAGTAGTCTGTCACCTCCGTCAATCTGCAGCGGTACAGTTTTCAGTTACAATCCTTCAAGTCTGACAGCAGGGGCTAACTTCTCCTGGAACAGGGCTGCGGTAGTAGGAATCAGTAATCTTGCATCGGTTGGCACTGGAAATCCCAATGAAATATTGACCAACACCACTCATGATCCGGTTTCAGTTAATTATGTTTATACTTTGACGGCCAATGGATGTACCAATGTGCAAAATGTTGCGGTCATTGTAAACCCAAGTCCGGTACTCTTAAGTAGTTTAACCCCACCGGGCATTTGTAGTGGTGGCGTATTTTCTTATATTCCAACAAGTGCAACAGCGGGTGTCACGTTTAATTGGAGTAGGGCAGCAGTTGCCGGGATAAGCAATGCAGCATCCAGTGGTGCCGGGAATCCCATCGAAAATCTGGTCAATACCACCAATGCCCCAATCAATGTGACTTACAATTACACTTTGGTTGGCAGCGGATGCATTAACAACCAGAATGTAGTCGTGACCGTCAATCCATTACCTACATTAAGCAGTACCCTCACGCCTCCGGCTATCTGCAATAATATCTCTTTCAGTTACAATCCTACATCTGCCAATGGAACAGTAACAGGATGGACCAGGGCGGTTGTTCCGGGGATCAGCAATACTGCGGGAAGTGGAGGGGGTAACCCCAATGAGGTACTGATTAATACAACAAATGCGGCAGTCAATGTAACTTATGTTTATACACTTACTGCCCCGGGATGCAGCAATACACAAAGCGTTGTTGTATCGGTAAATCCAACACCAATATTAACCAGTAGTTTAGCTCCTCCGGGTATATGCAGCAGCACAGCATTCAGCTATGTGCCAACCGGTAACAGTGTAGGGGCAGTATATTCGTGGAACAGGGCCGCAGTAGCAGGGATTAGTAATCCAACTGCAAGTGGAACGGGTAATCCAAACGAGACTTTGGTCAACACAACCTTACTTCCGGTGACAGTAACCTATACCTATACCGTCAGCATCAATGGTTGTGCAAATCCTTCTACCTATGATGTGAATGTTAGTGTCATCCCTTCTTCGATTTTGACAAGTACGTTAAGCCCATTGGCCATCTGTAGCAATACAACTTTTAGCTATACCCCTACCACCTCTTTACCGGGAACATCAGTTAGCTGGACTCGAAATATAACTGCAGGGATCAGTAATGCTGCGGCAAGTGGGGCGAACGGGATTAGCGAGACGCTGATTAACAACAGTGCATTACCTGTTAATGTGACCTATGTGTATACTTTGGTTTATGGTGGGTGTACCAATATCGAGAATGTAGTTGTCACCGTCAATCCTACACCAAGATTAACAAACAGCCTTGCGCCTCCTTCCATATGCAGCAATACGGTGTTCAACTATCCCGCAGCAAGCCTTACCCCTGGAACTGTCATTAACTGGAACAGGGCAGCAGTTGCTGGTATCAGTAACCTGGCTGCAAGCGGTTCCGGCAATCCGAACGAAACCTTGGTCAACACATCAGTCCTCCCAGTGGTGGTAACTTATGTATATACTTTAACCGCCAACGGATGCAGCAATGTTCAAAATGTAAATGTTACGGTAAATCCTGTACCTGTTTTAACCAGTTCTCTGACTCCTCCTTCAATTTGTAGTAATAATTTGTTCAGTTATGTTCCAACAAGTTCAACTCCCGGAGTTACATTTTCATGGAGCCGGGCTGTTGTAGCAGGTATAAGTAATGCGGTAGCTACCGGAACAGACAATCCTAATGAGTCCCTGGTCAATACATCGACGGCTCCAATTTCAGTTACATATGTTTATACTTTAGCTATTGGTGGGTGCAGCAGAGTCCAAAATGTAGCAGTCATTGTTAATCCCAATCCTGTTTTATCCGGAACATTGACTCCTACGGCCATTTGCAACAATTCAAACTTTAGTTATTTTCCGGCAAGTTTAGTAGCAGGCACTACTTTCAACTGGACCCGGGCTGCCATTGCAGGAATCAGTAACGCTTCTGCAAGTGGAATCAACAATCCGAATGAGACATTGGTCAATACAACAAATAGCCCCATCAACGTTACCTATGTTTATACGATGGCAGCTAACGGATGCACCAATGTTCAAAATGTAGTTGTCTCCGTTAATCCAAACCCAATACTATCCAGTAGTCTGACTCCACCAGATATTTGTAGTTCTTCTACGTTCAATTATACACCACTCAGTTCAACTCCCGGAACTATTTTTAATTGGACCCGTTCTGCTATTGCCGGAATAAGTAACCCGATGGCAAGTGGGGTTGGAAATATTAATGAAACTTTGATCAATACGACTGCCCTTCCGGTTACGGTCACATATATTTATACTTTAAGTATTAATGGATGTTCTAATCCTTCCAGCTATTCTGTGCAGGTAAATGTCATTCCATCTTCCGTACTGACCAGTTCTTTGGGTCCGATCTCCATATGCAGTAATACTATTTTTGTCTATAACCATACAGAATCTTTACCCGGTACAACGGTCAGCTGGAGTCGGGCATTCATCCCCGGTATCAGCAACGCTGCAAATAGTGGTGCCGGTAATCCTGCTGAGATATTGTCAAATACTACTACTTCTCCAATCAATGTTCCTTATGTATTTACATTGACTTATGGAGGTTGCACAAACATTCAGAATGTTATCGTTACAGTTGAACCACTGCCTGTTTTAAATAGTACATTAACCCCTTCCGATATATGTACCAATACCTTCTTTGATTATTTGCCCACGAGTGCAACAACAGGGACTACATTTAACTGGAGTCGTCCGGTTGTAGTAGGAATCAGTAATCCCAGTGCATCCGGGGTCAATAATCCTCACGAGATTTTGGTTAATACTACTGCAAATCCGATCAATGTAACTTACATATATACATTATCAGCCAACGGATGCACCAATAATCAGAATGTTGTGGTCCGGGTCAATCCAACTCCTGTTTTAACAAGTATTTTAACAGCTCCGGCCATATGTAGCAATACCGTTTTCAGCTATATTCCAACCAGTTCATCTGCGGCGGTTAATTTTAACTGGAGCCGGGCCGCTGTACCTGGTATTAGCAATGTTTCTTCATTTGGAATTAATAATCCCAATGAGACTTTAATCAATACCTCCACGGTTCCTGTTACTGTAACTTATCTTTACACGCTTTCAGAGAACGGATGTACCAATCCAACTACTTACTCTGTCACGGTAGTTGTAAATCCTTTACCCTCCCTTACAAGCAGTCTGGCGCCACCAGCTATTTGCAGCAATACTATTTTCAGCTATACCCCTGCCAGTTCCACAGTTGGGGCTACTTTCAGCTGGAGCAGGGCAGTTGTTCCAGGCATATCCAATGTTGCTTCAAGTGGTACAAATAATCCAAACGAGGTACTCGTTAATTCTACCTCAGCACCTATTGCGGTAACTTATGTCTATACAGTTTTAGTTGGCGGATGTGCCAATCCAACAACCTATAACGTAGTTGTGACAGTTAATCCTACTCCTACCCTGTCCAGTAGCTTAACGCCACCTGACGTATGCAGCGGATCAGTATTCAGTTATTCCCCAACCAGTTTAACTGCAGGCACTACCTTTGGATGGGCACGTGCGGTTGTAGTTGGTATCAGTAATGCAATAGGCAGTGGAACAAACAATCCCAACGAGGCACTTGTCAACACGACCCCTCTGCCAATTGTTGTGACGTATGTTTACACTTTGAGCAGCAATGGATGCGCCAACCCATCCACCTATGCGGTCAATGTAAACGTAAATCCATCGCCTACGCTGACCAGTGGTTTGGTAGCGCCATCAATTTGCAGTGGTACGAACTTCAGTTATACTCCCACGAGTTCTGTGACGGGCACTATCTTTGCCTGGAGCCGTGCAGCAGTTGCAGGGATTAGTAATGCACCAGCCAGCGGAGCCGGAAATGTGAACGAATCTTTGGTCAATACGACCAGTTCACCTGTTGTTGTGACCTATGTTTATACGTTGGGTGCCAATGGTTGCAGTAATACGCAGAATGTAACTGTTACGGTCAATCCATCACTGACGCTAAGCAGCACTCTGACTCCGCCTGCCATATGCAGTGGGTCAATATTTAGTTATATACCGACTAGTCTGACCCCGGGAGCTACTTTCAATTGGAGCCGAACAGCGGTTGCCGGTATCAGCAACGCATCAAGCAGTGGTACGGGTAACCCCAACGAGACGCTGACCAACACTTCGGCACTTCCGGTTGTAGTAACATATGTATATACCCTTAGCGCCAACGGATGCAGCAATGTCCAGAATGTAACGGTTACGGTTAATCCCAGACCATTTCTTACAAGCAGTCTTACCCCTGCAGCCATATGCAGCAATTCGGTTTTCAATTATACTCCAACGAGTTCAACTTCGGGAGCACTCTTTACCTGGAGCCGGGCAGCTGTGTTAGGTATCAGCAATGCTTTGGCCAGTGGAACCGGTAATCCAAATGAGACGCTTATCAATACGACATCCTCACCTGTTACTGTAACTTATTTGTACACTGTTTCGGCCAATGGTTGTACCAATCCTTCCACCTTTACCGTATTGGTGGTAGTCAATCCTACTCCAATTCTGAGCAGTACACTGACACCTCCAGCTATTTGCAGCGGCGATCTGTTTAGCTATACAGCCACTAGTGCAACATCAGGTGTTACCCTTGCATGGAGCCGGGGAGCAATTGCCGGCATAAGCAATCCTGCCTCTTCAGGGGCAGGAAATATCAGTGAGACATTGGTGAATACGAGTAATGCTCCGATCAATGTTACCTATGTTTATACTTTGAGCAATGGGGGTTGTAATAATCCGCAGAATGTCGTGGTAGCAGTTAATCCAACGGCTAAATTGACAAGTAGTCTGACAGCTCCCGCTGTTTGCAGCGGTTCGGTATTCAGTTATAGTCCTACCAGTTCAACATTGGGCACCTCCTTTAGCTGGACACGAGCGGTTGTTGTAGGTATCAGCAATGGATTTAACAGTGGCACTGGTAATCCGAACGAGACTTTGGTTAATACGACGGCCCTTCCAATCGTGGTTACTTATGTTTACACATTAAGTATAAACGGATGTTCCAACCCAACCACATATTCTGTAACAGTAACAGTTAATCCGTTCCCGACATTGACAAGTGGTTTGAGCCCTCCGGCAGTATGTAGTGGATCTCCATTCAGTTATACTCCTGCAAGTCTGGCAGCAGGCACAGTTTTCACATGGAGTCGGGTAGCAGTTGCCGGCATCAGCAATCCATCGTCAACCGGAACAGGTAATCCAAACGAGACGCTGATTAATACAACCAGTTCACCGGTAACCGTTACTTATGCCTATTCTTTGTCGGCCAACGGATGCACCAATCCAAGTATATACAATGTTCAGGTTGTGGTTAATCCTGCAATGACATTGAGCAGTACCCTCACTCCGCCTGCCGTTTGCAGCGGATCAGTGTTTAGCTATATTCCGACAAGTCCTACACCAGGAGTCACATTCAACTGGAGTCGTGCGGTAGTTCCGGGAATAAGCAATGTGGCAGGCAGTGGACCAGGCAATCCGAATGAGACTTTGACCAATACAACAGCGCTTCCGGTAGTGGTAACTTATGTATACTCGCTGGGATCAGGTGGATGTACCAGTACCTACAATGTCCTGGTAACTGTCAATCCAATACCGGCCTTAACAAGCAGTCTAACCCCCGCCGCTATTTGCAGCAGTACTTTGTTTAGTTATGTACCGACAAGTTTAACTCCCGGAACGCTCTTTAACTGGAGCCGTTCAACTGTGGCAGGTATTTCCAATGGAGCCTCGTCAGGGGTTAATAATCCTAATGAGACATTGATCAATACGACAACATCACCAATCAGTGTTTCTTATGTATATTCCCTCTCGGCAGGAGGTTGTGTCAATCCATCTACATACACTGTAATTGTAACAGTAAATCCGGCGCCATCCCTAAGCAGTACACTTACTCCTGCCGCCATCTGCAGTGGCAATTTGTTTAATTATACACCAACAAGCGCCATTGTCGGTGTCTTGATGACCTGGAGAAGGGCCTCAGTACCCGGAATTGTACAAGCTACATCATCAGGTGCCGGGAGTATTAGTGAATTTCTGACCAACTCTTCATCTTCGCCAGTTATTGTAACTTACCAATATACGCTTTCAGCCGGGGGTTGTACAAATACTCAAAATGTGGTTGTAACAGTTAATCCTGAACCGGTTTTAACAAGTAGCCTGAATGCTCCCGACATTTGCAGTGGTTCAAATTTTCATTATACGGCTACCAGTGGAACGGTAGGTACACTTTTTAGTTGGACAAGGGCTGGTACGCCTGGAATTTTGCAACCTGCCAATTCAGGGGCAGGAGATGTCAATGAAGTGCTGACCAATACAACCAACGCTCCTGTGGTTGTCACATATGGTTACAGTTTAACTGCCAGCGGTTGTCCCGGAAATTCCTACAATGTAACTGTTACAGTGAATCCGACACCTCCGATTCCGGTAATTACACCTCCCGGACCTGTCTCATTCTGTTCCGGAGGAAATATTGTCCTTTCTGCTCCAGCTGGTTATAGTAGCTATCTTTGGTCTAACGGTGCCTCAACGCAGAATGTAACAATCTCTATGGCAGGTAGTTATTCTGTTGTTGTTAAAGATGCCAATGGTTGCCAAAGCGCCTCATCTACGGCTGTCACAACATCGGTTCTTCCTATAGCTACTGCTTATGCCGGAAGTAACGGACTTATCTGTTCTGGCAATAACTTCAATATTACCGGAGCAACTGCAACCAATTATTCGTCCTTTGTTTGGAGTTCATCCGGTACTGGAACATTTATCAATAACACGACTCTTTCTCCAATTTATGTTCCCAGTGCGCTGGATCAAGCCACAGGTGTAGTGACATTAACGCTCACTGCATACAGCATTCCACCGTGTGTGACTACTGTTCAGGGTAATCTTATACTGACCATCAGGGCGCTTCCGACTGTCAATGCAGGAATTGATAATAATTTGTGTTATCCGGCCACCTTACCGATCAATGGTACTGCCACAAATTACCAGAATCCTGTCTGGACACACAATGGTACCGGTACGTTGACGGGCAATAACACCCTTAATCCAACCTATCATCCCGGGGCTGCTGATGTTGGCAATACAGTCAAACTGACGCTTTCGGTTGATGCGCTCAACCCATGTGCTTCAACCGTCTCAGATTTTATGCTAATACAGGTGGATGCTGTACCCGGAAACCCAGGTGTCATATCTGGTCCAGCCGGCAGCAGGTGCAAGGGAACAACTGCCACTTATTCTGTTTTACCTATTCCGCAAGCCACCAGTTACAACTGGAGTCTGCCTGCAGGTATTTCAATTGTTTCAGGTGCAAACAGCAATACGATCAATGTGTCTTTTGGTCCAGGAGCTGTTTCTGGGAATATTACAGTTTATGGATCAAGCAGTTGTGGAAATGGGGTAGTTTCCACTTTGCCGGTTGTTGTGAGCGATGTTCCAGCTAATCCGGGAAGCATCAGTGGAAACACGGCCATTTGTCAGGGAAGTACCGGTTTAATCTTCACTGTAACACCTGTAACCGGAGCAACCGGGTATATTTGGACAGTGCCATCCGGTGCTACGATAACCTCTGTTCCACCGCTGACCAACAGTATTACAGTTGATTTCGGACTTGCTTCCATGAACGGAAATGTGACAGTCTATGCGACCAACGGATGTGGCAACGGTCCGACTGCCACAAAAGCCATCGCGGTTAACAGCAAGCCTTCCACTCCTGTCATCACTGCTTCCGGTAGCCCTACTACCTTCTGCGAAGGCGGAAGTGTATTGTTGGTAGGACCATTGGCAGGATTCAACTATTTATGGTCGCCGGGTGGAGCAACGACACAAACAAATCTGGTTACCACTTCTGGAAATTACAGTGTTGTAGTGACTGATCCATTGACAGGATGTTCAAGTGCGGCATCTAATTCGATCAGCGTTGTGGTGAACCCTGCGCCGGCGGCGCCTGCCAGCAGCGGGTTCCTTACCCAATGTTTGAATGGCGGTCCGATTCCAGTTTTGAATGCGGCTTCCATAACGACCACGCCTGCAGGGACGACAATCTTCTGGTATGATGCTCCTGTTGGTGGCAATCTGGTTGCCTTACCTACTTTAAATGCTATCGGTACCATTACCTATTATGCAGAGTCAAGGAATAATGTAACGGGATGTCTAAGCCTAATACGGACTCCGGTCAAGCTGACCATTAGCGACAATCCGCCCGCTCCTGTTGCCGGGGGCAATATTACGGCCTGTGAGCAATTACCAGCCCAAACACTTACAGCAACAGCTACTACTGCTCCGGGTACTACACTCATCTGGTATAACGCCCCTACAGGAGGAGCGCCGGTAAGTCCTACTTTGAGCGGTCCGGGAACCAAAACCTTCTATGCCGAAGCAAGCAATGGTATCTGCACCAGTCTTACCAGATCTGCAGGGGTTGTACTGACGGTCAACCCTGCTCCGGTCCCTCCGACCTCTGGTGGAGACATCACCCAGTGCCTGGATGCTGTCCCGGTTACTTATACTGCTACCGCGACTGCCCCTGCCGGTTCTACTGTTGTTTGGTATGATCAGCCTTCAGGCGGACTGGTGGTTGTTCCTTCCTGGTCTGCCCTCGGGAGCAAAACCTATTATGCCGCATCCAAAGATCTTGTGACCAATTGTACCAGTTTGGTCAGAACTGCTGTTACAATCAACATTATCCTGCATCCGGCTGCGCCAATTGGCGTGAATGCGACAGAGTGCGAAAAAAGCCCACTACAGACACTAACGGCCAGCGCCACTGTGCCTCCGGGCCTGACAGTGAAATGGTATACAGCCGCTTCAGGTGGTCTGCCAATCCCAACCCCGACCCTCAATGCCGTTACCACAGCAACCTATTATGCCGAAGCTGACAATGGTGTCTGTGCAAGTCTGACAAGAACGGCAGTCACCATGCAGATTAATCCCGCCCCACCTCCCCCTGTAAGCCTGGGAGATAAGACCATCTGCGAGACTACCCCTGCCACCGTATTGAAAGCCGATGATCAGGTAGGACCGCAAGGACTGGGAATTTCGGTAAGCTGGTATCTTTCTGCTTCAGGAGGGACAAAAGTAACCAATGCCATTTTGGGCAGTGTTGGAACGATAATCTACTATGCCGAGGCCGTCAACATTGCGACCTCCTGCGTGAGCCTTACACGTTCTGCACCTGTTAAGTTGACCATAAATGCCAAGCCTGTTAAACCTGTCAGTCTGGGAGATGTCAGGGAATGTGAAAAAAGTCCGATGCAGACCCTGATAGCCAAAGCAACAACATCTGATGGTTCTACCGTTAACTGGTTTACAGCTGCTGTTGGTGGTTTACCTGTCGTATCCCCAACGCTCAATGCGGCAGGTACCATTACCTATTATGCAGGCTCCGACAATGGAAACTGTGTCAACACGGACCGTACTCCGGTGATCCTGACTATCGATCCTGCTCCTGCGCCACCTGTTGTCACCAATCCGCTGCCCAAGTGTGACGATGGTATTCCAGTCACTGCATCTGCTTCAGTACCATTGGGCATGGATGTCATCTGGTATGCCTCATCGATTGGAGGATCGGCGATTTCCCCGGCCCCTATGCTTAGCGGACCAGGTAAAGTAACCTATTACGCGGAAGCAAGAAATACTTTAACTGATTGCAGAAGCCTAACCAGAACCCCGCAAACACTTGAAATAAAAGCTGTTCCGCAATCCCCTATAAGTAACGGAGATATCATCCTGTGCGCAACAAGTCCGGTTCAGACCCTCACAGCGTCTGCCACCTCTCCAGATGGCGCCACAGTCTGGTATTACAGAACTGCAACCGGCGGAGCTTCAGTAAGTCCGACACTCAATGTGGTAGGATCGATAACCTACTATGCGGAAGCTGATAACGGCAGTTGCAAAAGTGTATTACCCAGGACTCCAATACTGCTTCAGATCAATCCTGTGCCTCAGCCACCCAAAAGCAAGGGAACCCTGACCGTCTGTCAGGATTCGCCTTTGGTTCCGGTCAATATGCTTACCCGAGTCATTTCGGCTGGCTCCGGGGTACAATGGTTTACTGTACCGACCGGTGGGGAACCATTGGATCACAATCCAAGTGTAAGTGAGACTGGACCAACCACCTATTATGCAGGGTCTGTCGATCTGGTTACAGGCTGTCAGAGCATTACACGCACAGCCGTTACAGTTGTCATTAATCCTAAACCTTTAGATCCGGTTAGTGCAGGTGATTTGACAGATTGTGTTCAAAATCCGGTTCAGGTATTAAGGGCGGCGGTATTGACGCCGGTTGACGGTGCAACCATTGTCTGGTACACCAGTGCCACCCGCAACACTATTGTTACCTCTCCAATATTGAACTACGTTGGAGGACCCATCTCCTTCTGGGCCGAGGCGAGATTGGGCACTT
The DNA here is from genome assembly GCA_026391315.1 of Bacteroidia bacterium. Classification (GTDB taxonomy): domain Bacteria; phylum Bacteroidota; class Bacteroidia; order Bacteroidales; family Prolixibacteraceae; genus CAINVV01. The sequence continues at coordinate 17,067 of JAPLDT010000043.1, read as the reverse complement.
GTGTGAGCGCCAACTTGGCAAAGGTAACCCTGACAATAAACCCTGTACCTGCTGCCCCGACAATCGGAGCTTCTGGTAATCATCTGACTGCCTGCGCATCGGCTACCGGACTTGATGCGAATACCGCTATTAATATTGCTCCCGGGACGACCATCAAATGGTATGACTCCGCTACCAATGGACTTGAAGTTTCACCGATTCAAATAACCCCCGGCGACAGGACCCTCTATGCCGAGGCAAATTATGCAACCGGATGTAAGAGCCCGACCCGTACAAAAGTGATGTTAACTGTCAATCCGAATCCGGCAGATCCGGTTGCAATTGACTTGACAGCGTGTGCGGATACACCGATTCAGACACTGACTGCGAATGTTGTAACACCTCCGGCAGGAGTAACCATCACATGGTATGATGCACTTACAGGCGGGAATATTGTAGCATCACCTACCTGGAACCAGATAGGGACAAAATCTTATTATGCCTCTGCATTGCTTGGTAGCTGTATCAGTGCGAATCGCGCCAAAGTGACGCTGACCCTAAACGATCGGCCAGGCGCCCCGGTCAGTACCGGCGACATCATTGATTGCGAATCTTCCCTGCCGGTCAATGCCAACAGCGCCATCAACAATCCGGATCCTACCATCACCATCAAGTGGTTTGATCAACCTGTTAATGGGTTTGAGGTAGCTTCTCCTGTCATCACTTTTGTGGGGACCAAAACCTATTATGCCGAGGCAAGAAATAGCTCGAATTGCCCAAGCGCTACAAGAACGGCGGTGAAGATGACCATCCAGAAAACCCCGCCAACACCGGTAAAGAAGGGAGATATCGGTGAATGTGAAAAATCGCCTCTCCAAACATTGGATGCCAACACGGCCATTATCCCTATTGCCGGCTGGACCCTGGTGTGGTATGATACAACAGGAGTGGCGCTGACCGGACCGCCAACATTGAGTAAGGTTGGTACGGTAACCTATCTGGCGGCTTACCAGGAGTCATCCGTCAAACATTGTGAAAGTGTCCGTACACCCGTTAAACTGACCATCAGTACACCTCCGAAAGCGACTGCTTACACAAATACTCCTTTAACCTTGGGGAGTGACCTGCATTTGAACGGCGGCCCCAAAGGTACAGATTTCACCTATTTGTGGACGGCTCCTGGAGGATTGACCTTTTCACCTTCGGATGGCAACGTAACAATTCCTGGTGTAATAGCTTCGGATGCCGGAACATATAAGCTGACTGTTACATCCATTTCAACAGGCTGCGCCACAACAGTAACTACCCAGGTCGTGATCTTCGCAGCCAGTGCCGGGTTCCAGCAAGTTTGCATGGGAGGTACACTCGTACTTACCGGCTGGCCTGATAACATGAAATCGTACAACTGGTCGGGTCCGGACGGATTTACGTCTGCTTTGCAAAATCCTTTTATTGATAACGTCACAGTGAAAAATGAAGGGGTTTACACCTTGACTGTGACAGATAATAAAGGAATTCAATCAGTTGGCACCGTCAATGTGATCATTAATCCATTGCCCGAACCGTTTGCTCAAGCCAATACACCAATTTGCCAGGCTGGTATCTTGCAACTTCAAGGTGGTCCTGACGACATGTTCTCCTATTCCTGGGCAGGTCCGAACGGGTATAATTCTAATCTCCAGAATCCGCTTCCGATTACAACACCGGTGGCCGGGAAATATATCCTGACAGTCGTCGATAAGGTTAATCACTGTGCTGCTAACGATACCATAGTTGTTGAACTTTTGAAGCCTATAGCATCATCTGATCCGATCTGTCTCGGAAATATCCTTAGGTTGAAAGCTGCTCCCTCCGGAATGAAGAGCTACAAATGGACGGGTCCGGCAGGATTCACCTCGAATCTTCAATTCCCAACGATCAATAACGTTACTGGAGCAAACATGGGAGACTATTTCCTTACAGTTACCGATAACGCAGGCTGTACACCTCCGACTGTTTCAACAACGGTTACCATGGGTAATCCACAAAACGCATCCATAACGATGAGCCCGAATGTGAACCCAATCTGTGAAGGTAGTGATGTAGTATTGCAGGGCGGTCCTGTTGGAATTACTGAAACCTTTACCTATGAATGGACAGGTCCGAACGGATTCAGTTCTGTTGATCAGAATCCACCGGTGATTACCAACATCAGGTCCATCAATTCTGGTCTGTATACATTAAAAGTGACCAATTCTGCGGGTTGCTCAAGTACTGCTCAATTGAACCTGATTGTTACATCAGTTAAATTCAACGGAACGTATGGCCCTTATTGTGTTAATGATTCCAAAGTTGCTCTCTCAGTCTCTCCTTCCGGAGTAGTGCTGTCAGGGACCGGTATCAGTGGCAATAGTACAAGCGGATATACTTTTGATCCGGCAGTGGCTAATGTTGGTATACATCCGATAGCTTATACTTACTCCGGAATTTGCAACATTAAAAATTCTTTTAATATTGAAGTGGTAGGGAGTCCCAAAGTTTTGACCAATACCGTTGTGCTTAAATCCTGTTCCGGTGTAACGGCTGATTTGACCCTTCCTCAGGTTACGGCAGGTTCGACGGCAGGATTGTTATTTACCTATTGGTCTGATGCTAAGGCAACCACAGCTGTAACAACGCCAACTGCTGTTGCCTCAGGTCTTTATTTCATTAAGGGTGCAACGGCCAGTGGTAAATGCTGGGATATTCAACCGGTAACCGTAGGTCAGCCCGATTCGCTGCGAGCCAGTATCTTAGCCTCTCCTCAGCTTAATTGTCCGGGTGATTCCGCCGGAACCCTGACTGTCAACATTACCATGGGAACAGCACCTTTCAGCTATCAATGGAGTACAACGCCATTGCAGACAGCCGCTACAGCCACAGGTTTGCGTGCAGGCGTCTATACGGTCGTAGTGAAGGATGCTAAAATGTGCAGCGCAGCTTTCACCGGAGAGATTTCTGAACCGGCGCCGATCAAGGTTGGGTTTGTAAAAAAATCGATCCAATGTTTAAGTGATGCGAACGGAAGTGCCCGGGTTGATACTATTAATGGTAGTACCGATGTGGCTTTATTGAACAGCTACAAATACCTTTGGCATACCGTACCTGTCCAAACAACCAGGGAAGCATTAAGACTGACTGCATTGTGGCACAAAGTTACGTTAACCAGCTCGAAGGGATGTGTTCAGCAAGACAGCGTATTCATCAATGTCCTGGATGTTACACCGCCAACGATTACTTGTCCTAAGGATATTGAATTGACAGTGCAATATATTAAATCAACAGATCCCAACAAGTATATGGTCGATCTTGGGAAACCATTCGCTTATGACAATTGCGCTGTCGATACTATTGTCAACGATGCCCCTGTAAAATTCAGGACAGGTTTGACCAAAGTGGTCTGGACGGTCACCGATCAGATGGGGCTGATGGATACTTGTACCCAGCGGATCTATGTCAAAGAAATTCCGACTGTTCCCCAACTGATATCACCCAATGGGGATGGGGTGAACGATAAGTTTGTTATTGATGGATTGACCTCAAAGAATTATCAAAATACGCAATTGCTGATTTTCACGAGATCCGGGCAACTGGTATTCCAAAGTAACAATTACGAGTTGCCTGAGAATGCCTGGGATGGCCGTTATTCGGAGTCCAACTTTGCTAAAAACCAACTTGTTGCACCAGGGGTCTATTATTATATACTTAAATTAGGCGGACCGGGCGGTCAAACAATGAAAGGGTACCTTTATGTCTATTATTGATGCAAGTAATCTAATCCTTCAATATATACAGATTTGAAAAAGAACAACAAAATATTCAAGGATTTATCATACGCAGTGCTTGGGATTTTCTTCCTGGCATTTCCCCTCAGTGCCAATGCCCAGCAGGATCCGGTATTTAACCAATATATGAACAATCTTTTGACGATTCAGCCTGCTTATGCAGGTATGTCGGGATATGTGAATATTACGGCTTTATCCAGGATTCAGTGGGTTGGATTCGATGGGGCTCCAAATACAAACACTTTCACAATTCAGGGACCATTCAAAAAGTACAACGTCGGATTGGGGCTCTCCATTATTACGGACAGGTTTGGACCGGTCAGGCAAAATGGGGTCTATGCCGACTATTCCTACCGTGTTCTACTGGAAGGGGACCAGTACATATCGTTTGGGATCAAGGGTGGATTTAACAGGTACGAAGCCTTGCTTACCGATTTGAGTGTTCATGACCCTAATGACCCTGTTGTCGCTTTTGACATCAACAAAAAGTATTTACCCAATTTTGGCGTAGGATTCATGTGGCATGCCGACAATTTCTTCCTGGGTGCTTCGGTTCCTAAAATATTTAAAAACAAAATCAACTCTAACAGTGGTGAGACAGTATACCGGGAGGAGATGAATTTTTATTTTATGGGGGGATATGTGCTCGACATTGCCGACAATGTAAAATTCAAACCTACCGTTCTGGCAAGATGGAGTCAGAACACCCCAACTGTGATTGACTTTTCAGCTAACGCGCTATTTTATGAACGGGTATGGGTTGGTGCCACTTACCGCATGCAAAATTCTTATGGACTTCTTTTTCAAATTTATGTTAACAGAGGCGTTAAACTTGGCTATGCTTATGATCTTACCTCTTTCCGTCCCTCTCAATACAATGCAGGCACCCATGAATTCATGCTTAGCTATGATTTTCCTGTCAAACGGAAACGGTTTTGCAGATTTACGCCTAGATATTTTTAATGGCTTTATTGTTATCAAAAATCTGTCTTGCAGGGGATTTTTTTTAAACTTCGGAAGATTTTATTTTTTTCAACCTGAAGAATTTGTTAATAGTGGAATGTAATATGGAGCAGTCTATTGCGGATTTTGATTAGCAAGTATGAAAAAACCAATAAAAATAGGACATATAGCTACGACAATAATTTTTTTGTTGGTTTTTGCCTACAACTGCAAGAAAAGCCAGGTAAGTGAGGTACCTCTCCTTGTTTCATTGGCGGTAAAAAACACCGCGGCCACAACTGTAGATACCGGAGGTAATATATCCTCTGAAGGTAGTTCTTCAATTATTTCCCGTGGTGTTTGCTGGAGCGTGAAACAAAATCCGACTATAAAATTCAAGGACAGTACAACTGTTGATGGGGCAGGAGTAGGGATTTTTAACAGCATAATTTCCGGTTTAATGCTGGGCTCAACCTATTATATCAGGGCATATGCCACAAATGGTGCAGGAACAGGTTATGGCAACCAGGTCTCTGCTATAATATCTGCGACTATTCCCAATGTTTCAACATTAGCTGTTTCAGCTATCAGTGAAACTGACATTAGCTCAGGTGGTACTGTTTCGAGAGATGGTGGTTCAGCGGTTTTCGCAAGGGGAGTATGCTGGAGTACCTCAAAAAATCCTACCACTGGAGATTCTTTTACTTCAGATGGATCGGGGGATGGGAGTTTTTCAAGTGTCGTCTCCAACCTGACTCCAGATGCTGTCTATTACCTTAGGGCTTATGCTACTAATACTATTGGTACTGGTTATGGCACTGAACGCACATTTTCAACAGGAAAGTTACTGGTGAAAGACAAAGATGGAAATTTTTATCATTTTGTATCCATTGGATCACAAGTTTGGATGACTGAAAATTTGAGATCTACCAGAGACAGAGACAGCACAACCATTCCATTGGCTGACAATAGTACAACCTGGAGCAATCAGATTAACCCAGGATACTGCTGGTACAATGACGATGAGATAGCTAACAAGAACAGATACGGCGCATTATACAACTGGTATGCCGCAAGTTCGGGTAAGTTGTGTCCTACAGGATGGCATGTGCCTTCAGATGCAGAATGGACAACTTTATCAACTTTCCTTGGCGGAGAGTCGGTCGCAGGAGGAAAACTGAAGGAGATAGGCGTGCTCAACTGGACGGTCCCAAATGCGCTGGCAAGCAATTTGTCAGGTTTTACTGCGTTACCTGGCGGTTATCGTACCGACTCCGGAATATACAGTAATATAGGAAACTATGGTAACTGGTGGAGTACAACCCCAGCATTAACCAATGTTGCCAATTATAGATACATGTATTATGGAAATGGAACCATAACCAAAAGTTTTGTTAACCTCAAATATGGCCTTTCTGTCAGGTGCCTTAAAAATTAGCGGGAACAAAATGGTCTATAATTTGTTATTTACGTGTACAAAGTGTTAAAAATTACCTTTATTTTTAATCTATCTTAAAACGACGTTTATGAAAAAGAACTTAATTCTGGTGCTATTTGCACTTTTGCTCATCTCTGGCTCTGTTTCCTCACAAAATGATGATTCAAAATCGAAACGAAATTTTTGGTTTGGTCCTAAAATTGGTTTGGATCTGGCTACTCCAACCATTGATCAAAATTCCATTAAGACCCAATTTGATTCCAACTCACAGTTTGGTATCTTCTTCCAGTTTGGCAGGGTATTGTACCTGCAACCCGAATTTTATTATGCAACTCACAAAGAGACTTATTCCGTTTCTAGCGCTGCTCCTATTGAGACAAAGGTTAATACCGTGAAGGTGCCGGTGATGGTTGGGTTAAGACTACTGAATCTGGGCATTATCAGTGCACATGTGATGGCTGGGCCTCAAGGCTCTTTTTTCCTGAATGAGTCCAATCCATTACCTTACTTTACCAGACAGAAAAGTAATTTCGATTTGCAATTCGGCGGTGGTGTTGATGTTTTAGGTTTTGTAACACTCGATGTTCGCTATTCAGCGAACCTCAATAACTCGGTGGATGCAAATATGCAGCAATTAAACTGGAAGAATGCGGTCAATGTTACGCTGGGCATTAAATTCAGGTAAAACCCTTTCATTTAAAGGATAAAGGATAAAGTCAAAAGGATAAAGTCAAAAGGATAAAGTGAGCCCCGGGTTTTGTGCTTGATTAGCTGTCAAATAGAGCCTTCTAAAAGTCCAACAAGAGATCAGCGAGATAATGCTCATTTCAGTTCAAATGCCACTTTATCCTTTTTACTTTATCCTTTATCCTTATTGCCTTTAAAAGGGTAGCTTTGTCAAATCTACATTACCTCCCGAGAGGATAATTCCTGTTTTTAGTCCGGCAAATTTGTCCTTGTTCTCCATAACGACTGCCAACGGAACTGCACTGGAGGGTTCAATGATGATCTTCATCCTTTCCCAAATCATCCGCATGGCAGCAACAATTGACTCTTCGGAAGCGGTGAGGATTTCGTCAACATTCTTCTGCACGATTGAAAAATTCAGCTCCCCAAGGGAGGTCAAGAGTCCATCGGCTATCGTTTTTGGATTTATTGAAGGATGAATGAATCCGTCCCTGAAAGAACGAAAAGCATCATCCGCATTTTTTGGTTCGGCAGCTACTACTTTGCAGGAAGGAAGAATGGTTTTGGTTGAGATAGCAGTACCTGACAATAAACCTCCTCCGCCTACCGGACACATGACTATATCGAGTAGTTTTACCTCCTCCAACAGTTCCAGTGCAGCAGTACCCTGACCGCTAATGACCTTGAAATTGTTGTAGGGATGGACAACGGTCAAACCGATCTCGTCGGACAGCCTTTTTAAGGTCTCCTCTCTGGCTTGAAGGGTTGGCTCGCAATAAGTAATGTTGCCACCATAACCCGCTACCGCGATCTTCTTCACATCAGGGGCGTTCGATGGCATGACTATATGGGCCTTAATACCCCTGATTTTTGCAGCCAGGGCTAAAGCTGCAGCATGATTTCCCGAAGAATGGGTTCCTACGCCTGAGGCCGCCTCTTCCTCACTAAGGGAGAAAACAGCATTCGTTGCACCCCGAAACTTAAAGGCGCCCACTTTTTGGAAATTCTCACATTTGAAAAAGAGTTCGCAGCCCATCAAAGTATTAATACTTTTGCTGGTCAGTACAGGAGTACGGTGGATATAGGGCTTAATCAGCTCATGAGCAGCAAGGATATCAGAAAATGTTGGCAGTTGCATGGCAAGTTAGTTTAGAGTTATGGGTTGAGGTTGCTTCGCTACGCTACCAATGACAGATTTTGTAATATACTGAATGTCAAATAGGTGCAAAAATGTATTTAACAGCTTCATTATGCACAAATATTTTCTGTCATCTTCACATTGTGCCCAAAAAATTTGGGTGGTGACTCGCAATGACGGTACTTCATTCAATACTTACATTTCAATAGAACCACCCACAACATCCTTAGTTCAATAGAACCACCGTCATTGCGAGCGCAGCGAAGCAACCTGATGTTATTTTATACTATCTTTCGGTATAGCCATCTTCACCTTGTAGTCTGCAAAAACCTCCTTCACCCTTTTTTCAACTTCGTATGTGGTGGCGCTGAAGAGAAGATAGCTGTATGCATTGAAATAGACCATAAAATTATCGAGTTCATTCCCCTGCAATCCCGTTAGTCTCTCTGCAATTTCTTTGTTGTAAACCAGCGAAAATAGCTGCCATTCCCTTTCTGTCCGGATGGCTACCAATGTATTACGTTTCGATTTTTCTTCCTTATTGTATTTGTAATACAGGAAGGAAGTTGGATGGAAAATGGCGGTCAATACTGTAGGCCTTGTTGTAAATTCAGTCCTAAGTTCTACCGGTATTTTACTCATGTTCTTCGCATGATCGAGTAAACCGGACATATTTACCTTCTGACTCTGCCCGGTTATTTCAACTCCCTCCAACTGGTACCTGACAGGAGCCATGGTTACAATGGCGTCTTCATGACCAACTATTTCACTGACGGGCACCTTTTTGTCGATATATCCGATTGATCTGAAGGTAATGGTATCAGTTGGATCGGCTTGCAAGGTAAATTTGCCCTCTTTGTCTGTCATGGTACCACCCCTGACCCGCTGGTTAATTACATTCACATAAGGGATTACCAAACCGGTCAGGTCATCCCGCACTTGAGCAGCAACCTTGACCATATCCTCCGGAAAGTATACCTGTGAATAACCGCTTACGGAAATACCGCAAGTTAAAACGGCAAGAAATAACCACTTTTTAAACTTCATTCTTCAGTAAGTGCCTAAAGTTAGCCAGAGTGAACTAAAGTGACTAAAGTACTTAAGTTTTGATGGCGTTTAACCCGTATTTCATTTAATAGAACGAAATAATTGTTAAAAATTCGAAAGCTAAATTTTCTAATTCTCCCGGTCTTCCCTTCAGCTTCGTCCTGGCCCTGGTCTCATTTTCCAATTTTCACATTTTCCAATTTTCCAATTTCTTCAACCGCTCCATTGCTTTCAGCACATTTTCCCTTTCTGCAAAAGCAGAGAAGCGAAAATATCCTTCACCGGAAGGTCCGAAGCCCGATCCCGGTGTTCCAACCACATTTGCCTCGTTGAGCAAAATGTCAAAAAATTCCCAGGAGGTAAGCCCGTTTTTTGTTTTCACCCAAACATAAGGTGCATTAATTCCTCCAAAGACAGTAAAGCCTTGTGACTTCAGGCTCTCTATCATGATGCGGGCGTTTTCGAGGTAATATTCAATTACTGCTTTGACCTCTTTTGCCCCCTCTGCCGAATAGATGGCTGCCGCCGCCTTTTGGACGGGGTACGAGACACCGTTGAATTTGGTGGTATGCCTGCGCATCCACAAGTGTTTTACCTGATGTGGCTTACCAGCCTCATCGTAGGCCATCAACTCGTCCGGAATAACAGTAAAAGCACAACGCGTTCCGGTAAAACCAGCCGTTTTGGAGAAACTTCTGAATTCAATGGCCACAGATTTGGCTCCTTCAATCTCAAAAATAGAGTGGGGAATCGTTGGGTCTGTTATAAATGCTTCATAGGCAGCATCATATAAAATAATGCATTTGTTCTTCATGGCATAATCTACCCATTTCTTCAGTACCTCTTTGGAGGCGACTGTCCCGGTAGGATTGTTGGGGAAGCATAGGAAGATGAGATCAGGTCTTTCTGAAGGGAGTTCGGGAAGAAATCCATTCCCTTCGTTGCAAGGCATGTAGACAATACCGTCAAAATACCCGTTCGACTGGCAGAGTCCTGTCTTACCGGACATCACGGTAGTATCGGCATAGACCGGATAAACCGGATCGCAAATCGCTATCTTGTTCTCACTTCCAAAGACTTCCTGAATATTTCCGGTGTCGCACTTCGATCCGTCGGAGACAAATATCTCATCTGGTGAGATTTGAACGCCACGGGCATGATAATCGTGTTTGGCGATCGCCTCGCGCAAGAACTCATAACCCTGTTCTGGACCGTAGCCTTTGAAGGTGGCGGCTGAGGCCATCTCCTCAACTCCTTCATGAAATGCCTTGATCACAGTTGGTGTAAGGGGTTGCGTAACATCCCCGATGCCCATTTTGATGATCTCTTTATCGGGATTTGCCTTTGCAAATTCGCGTACGCGCCGTCCAATTTCGGGGAATAGATAACCAGCTTTCAGTTTCAGGTAATTTTCGTTGATTCTTGCCATTATCTTGATGAAAATTTAAATAATATATCAAAAATTCTCGCAAAGTTCGCAAAGACTCAGCGAAGAACGCAAAAAAAAAATCGATAACACTTTGCGCTCTTTGCGTCTTACTTTGCGGTCTTTGCGTGATATTTTTAATGATAGTCCGCCTCTGCTAGCAATAATTTTTAATGTTAACAATATTGCTTTGCAAAGATACAAAATAAATTTTTGGGTACTTTTACGGCAAACCCTACAATCCGCCAGTTATGGAGACGAATTTCTTTGTTAAATCGCATGGACTTGGAAACGAATACATTGTATTTGATCAGACAGCGATCGATTTTGAACTTACCAAAGAGCGAATCATCCAGTTGTGCAACATCCACTTAGGCATTGGCTCTGATGGAATTTTGCTCAAAGTACCTACCGTGAAAGCCGATTTTGGACTTCGTATCTTCAATCCGGACGGTTCCGAAGCCGAAAAAAGTGGAAACGGACTCCGGATTTTTGCCAAATATCTCTTTGACTATGGATTTACAGGAAAGCATCAATTTACCATCGATACGCTGGGGGGAGTCGTAACGGCACATATCCTTGAACTGGTCGATGGAAAAGCCTTTGTGATTAGGGTAGACATTGGAAGAGCCAATTTCAGGTCCGCTGAAATACCGGTCACTTTTTCAAAGGAGGAGTGTTTCAACGAACCCGTCTCCATTGCCGGGAACGAATACCGTTTCCATTGCGTTTCAGTTGGTAATCCGCATTGTGTTGTTCTAAGGGAAAAGCTCGATGAGGAAGAAATCAAACAGGTTGGAACACTGATCGAAAACCATCCCATGTTTCCCAACCGGATCAATGTACAGTTCGTCAAAGTTATTTCCAGAGATATAGTGGAGGCGCTGATCTGGGAACGGGGTGCCGGCTTTACGCAGGCCTCAGGTAGCTCTTCGAGTGCAATTGCTGCGGTTATGGTTAAAAAGGGGCTTACCGATCGGGCCATTTCGGTTAAAATGCCTGGTGGAATTCTGAAACTTGAGGTGGATGAGGATTGGAACATCCGCCTGACAGGTGAGGTTCGTGAAATTGCCTCAGGGATACTTAGTCGGGAACTGTTCAGGTGAGTTAATTGTTATAATCCCGCGACCGCGGGATTATAACAATTAACAATTATTTCTTTTCTAGAATAATTTTAAATAGTGCCTCTTGGTGTTTTTTTGTAAATTTGCGGATTCAATTTTTTACGATGAACGAGAAGATAATACCATTTTCAAAAGAAGAAGTAGCAGCAATTGCAGAAAAATTTCCTACTCCGTTTCATATTTATGATGAAAGGGGGATGCGTGAATATGCCCAAAAATTTGTTCAGGCATTCTCCTGGAATACAGGGTTTAAAGAGTTTTATGCAATAAAATCGGCTCCGAACCCATTTTTAATGAAGATTTTACGCCAGGAAGGATTTGGCATCGACTGCAGTTCGATGGCAGAATTGGTTCTTGCCGAGAGGGTTGGGATGCGCGGAGAAGAGATCATGTTTACTTCGAACGACACGCCGGCCTACGAATACAAGAAGGCCATTGAACTTGGTGCAATCATCAACCTCGATGACTTTGGTCACATCAAATACCTCGAAGAGCAGGTCGGTTTGCCTGAGTTGGTCTGTTTCAGATACAATCCCGGTGCTCTCAAAGAGGGAAACGCCATCATCGGTCATCCCGAAGAGGCAAAATATGGTTTTACACGTGAACAGATTTTCGAAGGATACAGAATTTTACGCGACAAGGGGATTACGCGATTTGGCATTCATACCATGGTCGCTTCCAATGAACTGAACCCGGATTATTTCGTCGAAACTGCCACCATCCTGTTTGAATTGATCGTCGAATTGCATCATACATTGGGTATCCGTTTCGAGTTTGCTAATCTGGGCGGTGGAATTGGTATCCCTTACAAGCCAGATCAGGTAGCTGTTGATCTCGATAGAATGAGCAGTGGAATCAAAAAGGGATATGAGCAGTACATTGTTGCCAGTGGCCTTGATCCGCTGAAAATCTATTTTGAATCAGGTAGGGCCATCACCGGACCTTTTGGATTTTTGGTTTCCAGGGTACTACACATCAAAAATACCTACAAGAAATATGCAGGACTCGATGCCTCCATGGCCAATCTGATGCGGCCTGCCCTTTATGGATCCTATCACCATATTACTGTCCTTTCAAATGAAGAGAATCCCTCTAAATTCATGTACGACGTAACAGGCTCCCTTTGCGAAAACAACGACAAATTTGCCATTAACAGGGTTTTACCTAAAATGATGCCAGGGGATTTGGTGGTTATCCACGATACCGGAGCGCACGGTCATGCCATGGGTTTCAATTACAACGGTAAATTACGCTCGGTCGAGTTGCTGCGGCGTACGAATGGAGAGGTGGTAGAAATCAGAAGGGCTGAGACTTTGGATGACTATTTCGCTACCATAAATTTTGGCCAATTACCCAAATTCACTGTCTAAAGGCTAAATGCCAATAGCTAAAAGCCAATAGCTTTGTTATTTACTTCCAACCAAATATTTTACCTTGAAAGTCTGCGGATTTAGTTTTGTGAAAAATGGAGTGAGGTTCGACTATCCGGTTGTGGAAGCCATTACCTCGATTCTGCCGCTTTGCGATCATTTTGTAGTGGCAGTAGGCGACTGTGAAGATAGTACCCTGGAATTGATTCAATCCATCGGATCCGAAAAGATTCAGATCATCAACACGGTTTGGGATCCCGCACTCAAGGAGAAGGGAAGGGTACTGGCCTCTGAGACCAACAAAGCTTTTGATGCGATCCCGGCTGAGTACGACTGGTGTTTTTACATTCAGGGCGATGAGGTGGTCCACGAAAAATACCTGCCCGTCATCCGTACTGCCATGGAAGAGAATCTTTCGAACAAAGCTGTCGATGGACTGATTTTCCACTACAGCCATTTCTATGGGACCTATGATTATCTGGCCGATTCGCGCAGATGGTACCGTGCTGAGATTCGCATCATCCGCAACGACAAAAACATACGTTCGTGGAACGACGCCCAGGGATTCCGCTGGAAGGATGCCCGAAAGCTGACCGGTAAATTCGTTGATGCCTCCATGTACCATTACGGATGGGTTCGTCCGCCAAAAAAGATGAAAGAGAAGCTGGAGGGAAGTAAGCAATATTGGTCTGCCGACTCCAAACACATCAAAACAATCAACCAGACATCTGCCGAATACGACTATGCCCAATCAATCGACAGTCTGACCCGTTTCAAAGAGACTCATCCTGCCGTGATGAGGAAGAGGCTGGAGCAACTCAACTGGCATCCGGAACTCTCGGAGAAAAAGAAGAAATTCACTCTCAGGTATTTTGTTCTCTATTGGTTCGAAAAGTTATTCCATTACAGACCCTTTGAGAACAAGCATTTTATTGAGGTCAGGTAAAGATTGTTGATTCGATGCTACTTTCATGGACCCTGAGCCTGTCGAAGGGTTGATGAATAACTACAATATTGCCGGTCCCTGAGCCTGTCGAAGGGTGGAGATCTATTTTTTTATGATTATTACACCTGAATTATATACCCTTCGACAAGCTCAGGGACCGAGGTTTAACTGTTATTTTGATAAAGGACCCTTCGACAGGCTCAGGGTCGCACATCATTACAAACCCACTGATATTCTGCTTTATGTATGCAAACGACGATCTTAAAAAAGCACTGGAAGTGCTCCGTCAGGGAGGAGTGATCCTCTATCCGACTGATACGGTTTGGGGTTTGGGATGTGACGCAACCAATCCGGAAGCTGTGAAACGGATTTTCGGTATAAAGCAGCGCGAAGATGTTAAGAGCATGCTGGTGTTGATTGAAAATCCAAATATGTTGAACTCATACGTCAGGGAGGTACCCGAGGTAGCCTGGCAGTTGATTGAAGTAACGGATAAACCATTGACCATCATCTATCCCGGAGCTAAAAATTTGGCCCCCAATCTGATCGCCTCCGATGGATCGATAGGCATCAGGGTGACCACCGAGACCTTTACCGAACATTTGATTCAACGTTTTCGAAGACCCATCGTCTCCACATCGGCCAACATTTCAGGGAAACCGGCTCCTCAAAGTTTTGACGAGATCGTAGAGGAGATTCAGTCTGCTGTTGATTATGTTGTGCAATACCGTCAGGACGACCGAAGCAAAAATTCTCCCTCCTCCATCCTGAAACTGGGTGTTGGCGGGGAGATCCAAATTATCCGGTCATAGCGTTAAAGCCTATTTTGCCTCCTTCACTGTCCCCGAACCCACAATGGATGATTCGATGGCCGGATTCCCCAGATAGGTGACCCCACCGGATCCTGCAATTTTGCAGGTAAGTTTCTCCAGTGCATTTACCGCACAACTTCCTGAACCTGATAAAAGAACATTGACATCTTTGGTTTTGAGTCCGGATGCTTTTACCCCACCGGATCCTGTGACGGTCATCTTGAATTCAGAAACGATGCCCTCCCCGGCCAATTGAACATGACCAGATCCCGCCACAATGGCGGCTATTTTTTCTGTTTTCAGGTTTGAAAGTTTAATGAATCCGCTTCCACCGACATAAAGATCGAGTATCCTGGATGTGATAAGTTGCTCCGCCACTATCGAGCCGGATCCGGCTTGGGAAAGTTTATCAATTTGAGGTGTTGAGACTGATATAATCACCTCGCCTGGAGACCATTTCGAATCGAACCAGGCATTGCCGGGATAACGAATGATCAGGGCGCGGTTGCTGATCTCTACAATCAGTTTGGCAATGGTCTCTTCCTTGGCTTTGACAGTGACAGACTGAACAGAGTCCTGTTTCAGGATCAGCTTTGCATCATTTTTCAAAGAAATCTCGGTAAATGCCGGAAGATCGTATCTGACAGTCTTTTGGGCCCAAACTATTTGGGCAGATACCAAACAGAAAAGAACGGAGAGAACAATTCGTAAATTTTTCATAATGAAGTAGGTATTATTTTGATTGGCAATTAATATCAGAACGTTATTTTCTTGTTTGACAGAAAGGCGTCAGATTGCTTCTCCGCCAGCCGGCGGATCGCAATGACGTTTTTCGTTGAGATTAGGGTGAAGGAAGGCGGCGAGCCGCCTTCCTTCACCACCCGCTGCCTCAATAATGTACCGTCATTGCGAGGAGGAACTACGAAGCAATCTGCTGATAATCTGTTAAATATACAACAGATCGATTACTCAAATATTCATATTTTTTAACCTCACACAATCCATTTAGGACAGTATAAAAAATCTGTCATTGGTTGGAGAGAGGACGTAGCAATCTATTTCTTATTCCAAATACAGTTGTATCAATCCCTCCGGGCAATCCAAATGCAGCTCCTTCTTCTCCTCGTCAAAACGAATAATCAGCTCGTCAGAAAGAGGAACCAGAATTTCGCGTGATTTGTACAAAACTGTCAGCACTACATTCCCGGAAAAGTCATCAACCCTGGATATTTTTCCAAGTTTCCCCCGTTCTTCATCAAATACGGTCACGCCTATCAACTCGTTGAACTCTTCACTGGATTTCTGCTCTTTGTCAACATCCCTGTGCATGTATATTTTACAACCGCAATAGGGCCTGACTTTTTCCACAGAATCAAGATCATCAAACGACAGGGATAGTGATGTTGTGGTGCGGAAATGAATTCCCTCTTCACTGATAAAAAATGGTACCAGGCCACCATCCACCTCTACAAGAAGATATTCCGAATCTTCCAGGGCATCTTCGTATCCTTCTTCGATTTCCAGGACAATTTCTCCCTTTAACCCATGGGGTTTAACGATGGATCCAATGGGAAGAAAATCATTTTTATCGAATGGTGTCATGCCGGATTTTTCAATTGGTTATTACAAAAATAGCAAATAAAAAAGCGATGGTTGTGCACCATCGCTTTAATTCTTTTTCCCGTCAGGCGGGATCAAATGTTGTTTATGCTTCGGTGTTCTCTTCAGCAGTCTCAACTTTGGTTTCAGGAGCAGCTTCTTCTGCAACTGGCTCTGCAATTGCTTCAACAACTTCCTCTTCTGCAACTGCCTCAACAACTACTTCCTTTTCCTCAACAGGAGCAGTGATAGGAGCAGGGGCAGGTAATTTAGCGGCAGCTGCTGCAGCATTGCGTTTTGCAATTTCGGCCAAACGCGCTTCGTTTACTTTGGCTTCGGCTTTGAACCTTGCCTTTTTCTCTTCCACTTGTGAACTGGTCAGTTTCTCTTTGGATGCCTGGATTTTAGTGGATTTCTCCTTCATCCACGCTTCAAATTTAACTTCTGCATCGGCTTCACTGAAAGCTCCTTTTTTAGCTCCTTCGAGAAGGTGCTTTTTCATCATAACCCCTTGGTGAGAAAGGATTGAACGGGTAGTGTCTGTTGGCTGTGCGCCCTTGAAAAGCCAATCTAAGGCTTTGTCAAAGTCAAGATCGATGGTGGCAGGATTAGTGTTTGGATTGTAAGAACCGATCCTTTCAATAAACCTGCCATCTCGTGGCGCCCTGCTGTTTGCTACCACAATGTGATAGTAGGCATGTTGTTTGCGGCCATGCCTAGCCAAACGAATCTTTACTGACATACAGTTTTCTCTTA
>JAPLDT010000042.1 GCA_026391315.1 Bacteroidia bacterium | reverse complement strand
GTTAATCTAATCAACTCGCAACCCTTATGGGAGTAAAAAACTGTCCGGAAACGCCCCGGCAACGAATGATCAGCCTGATGTACCTGGTATTAACGGCAATGCTTGCACTCAATGTCGACAAATCGGTAGTGGATGCATTTGTGTTGGTTGACAAGGGAATCATGGAAACTATAGAGAACGTCAATAGCCAAAATCGAAGCGTATACAACGACTTCAGCAGTGCAGCCCGGGAGAATCCCGAAAAAGTGGGGGAATTGAATCGTACCGTTTTAAAGATCAAAGAGCGTACCGATACCTTGTACAATTACATTACCCATTTCAAGGAAATGATTGTCAAAAAGGCGGATGGCCCTGAAGGAAGAATCGATAGTATTATCAACAAGGAAGACCTTCAATATGCCGAAGAGGTGATGATGACAAAGGGAAATGGCACTTTGTTAAAAAAAGCATTGGAAAATTATCGTTCCTTTTTGCTTTCCAATATAGACCCAGGCCAGACCTCTTTGATTAACTCCATTACCAAGAGTCTGGACACTTCGGATCCAAAGGGTACAGAGGGAAGGACACCTACCTGGGAGAGCAACAAATTTCAGGGATACCCATTGATCGCCGTGGTTACGTTGATGTCAAAATTGCAAAGTGATATCCGGAAGACCGAATCGGATGTTATCAGCTATTATTACACCAAGATTGATGCCTCTTCTTTCAAATTCAACAACCTGAAGGCCCAGGTAATCGCGAAATCCAATTACGTCCTTCAGGGGGATGTGTACGAGGCGAAGGTTTTCATCTCCGCCATCGATACCACAGCAGTACCGGATATTATTGTCAACGGCAGTAAACTGCCTATAATCCCGGGGGAAAACGCCGGATTGTACAAGGCAAATGCCGGGGCGGAAGGGACCTTTGTCTGGAAAGGGATTATCAATTTCAAAAATCCCAACGGACAAATCGTTCAATATCCGTTCCAACAGGAGTACCAGGTTGCAAAACCTTCCATGACTGTTTCTCCGACCAAGATGAATATTCTTTACCTTGGCCTGCCCAATCCGGTTTCTATTTCCGTACCCGGAATCTCTTCCAGGGATATCAGTGTGGTTATGAAAAACGGACGGATTGAAAAAACGGCAAGCGGATTTTTTGCATATCCCGAGAAGCTTACAGAAAAAGCCTATATTACTGTGAGTGCAACTGTTGATAAGGTTGTCAAACAGATGGGTACTGCTGAGTTCAGGGTGAAACGTGTTCCCAATCCCATAGCAACTGTTGCCGGCAAAAATTCTGGCATGATAACCAAAAATGAACTGATGGTTGAACCCGGAGTGTTTGCAGATATTCCTGACTTTGATTTTGAAATGAAATTTCAGGTACTCTCCTTTGTTGTATCTACTTCTTCAAAGGGGGGATTTGTCGTGGACAAACCTGCCAATGGCGCACGATTTACTCAGGAACAAAGAGATTTGTTTAATGGACTGACCCGCGGTAGCCGACTTTACATCGACAACATCGTTGCCAAAGGTGAAGACGGACTGACAAGAAACTTATCCGCGATCAGTTTTAAAATTAATTAAGCCATGAGACGCAAATTGTTTTTCTTATTGATTTTTTTTATCGGGGCATCATCCTTCAGTACCCTGATGGGTCAAGGCATTGAGAATATGGTCATTAACAGGAATGCCGGCTTATATGAGAAGAAGAGCAACTTCGAACGCAAACCAGCACCCTTACCTGGTGTGAGGGAAGCAGATGTAGCGTGGTCCAAGACCGTTTGGCGAATGATCGACATGCGCGAGAAAATGAACCAGCCATTCTATTTTCCAACTGTTGAAATTCAAGGCCGATATAACCTTATTAACCTCCTGTTGAAAGGAATCAAGGACAATGCCTTTCCCGCATTTGATCCTCCTGCCAACGATGAAAATGAGTTTGCCGTTCCCATTAGCTATGATCAGGTCAAGGCTCAATTTGGCGCCGCAACCAAAACGGTCCAACGGAGAAATTTCGATACCGGGCAAATGGAAGATGTTAAAGTCCAACAGGAAATGAATACAGAAGAGGTAAAACAATTGATCATTAAGGAGATTTGGTATTTTGACAAACAAAAATCAACCCTTCAGGTCCGAATACTCGGCATTTGTCCTGTCCGTCTCTACTTCCGTGATGAAGATGTGAATCAGGAAGTGACACTCAGGAAAAAGCTCTTTTGGGTTTTCTATCCCGAAATCAGAACGCTTCTTGCCAAGAATGAGTCACTCAACGCCCGGAATGGTGCAAGAAGCTTCAGTTTCGATGACCTCTTCCTGATCAGACAATTCGACGGCTACATCATCAAAGAGGAGAATACTTACAACAACCGTGCCGTCCTTGATTATGCGACTGACGAATATGCTGCCAAAGAATCGGATAGGATCAAAAACGCCATCTTCGATTACGAACAGGATCTCTGGGAATACTAAAAAGTTGAAAGTGAAAAACGGGTTCCCCGTTTTTCACTTTCAACTTTTTCCGAACAAAACCCTGACCAGTTTCTCCACACGTTCGATCTGGTGGATCTTAATTTCGAAACGGGAGAAGTCAACCCCCTTGTTGTATTTCGAGATGTAAATCTCTTTAAATCCAAGTTTCTGGGCTTCTGCAATGCGTTGCTCTACCCTGCCAACGGGTCTTATCTCGCCCGTTAATCCAATCTCACCTGAAAAGGCGATGCCTTTGTCGATGGCTACATCAAAATTGGAGGAGAGAATGGCACATATCACTGCCAAATCCATGGCCGGATCATCTACCTTCAATCCTCCGGCAATATTGAGAAAGACATCCTTGACCATTAGTTTGAATCCGGCCCTCTTCTCAAGAACTGCCAGCAACATGTTCATCCTTCGCAAGTCGAATCCGGTTGCCGAACGTTGAGGTGTGCCATATGCTGCAGAACCTACCAGCGCCTGTACCTCGATCAAAAATGAGCGCATCCCCTCGATGGCAGCAGCAGTAGAGGTCCCGCTAAGCCCTTCGTTGTGTGACGAGAGTAACATTTCCGAAGGATTGCTGACCTCGCGCAGTCCAGATTGCTGCATCTCATAGATTCCGAGCTCCGAAGTGGAGCCAAACCTGTTTTTAACAGATCTGACAATCCTGTAAAGATGGTTTCTGTCACCTTCGAACTGCAATACGGTATCAACAATGTGCTCCAGTACTTTGGGCCCTGCAAGACTTCCCTCCTTGTTGATATGGCCGATCAGAATTACAGCGATATTTCTGGACTTAGCCAGCTTCATGATGGCAATCGTACACTCCCTGATCTGGGTAACACTGCCTGCTGTCGACTCAATGGCCTCACTGCTGACTGTTTGAATGGAGTCGATGATCACAAGGTCAGGGGATTCCCTATCTATGTGCAAAAGGACAGATTCCAGAACTGTTTCGCACAAGAAAAGGCAGGTGGGATTCTCTCCTTCCAACCGCTCAGCCCTCATTTTCAACTGCTGCAAACTCTCTTCTCCAGAGATATAAAGAACTTTTCTGCGGTGCAACTGTAGCGCAATCTGCATGACGAGGGTCGATTTTCCAATGCCCGGCTCACCTCCCAGCAGGATCAATCCGCCGGGTACCATTCCGCCACCCAATACCCTGTTGAACTCGGCGTTGCCGGTATCTATCCGCGGAAGTTCCAAAAGATCTATCTCATTGAGGGTAACAGGCCTGGAGGAAGTTGCAGCGGCTGAAAAAGAGGATTGGCTTTTAGCCGGCAGGGATACCTCTTCCTGAAAACTGTTCCACTCGCCACAGGAGGAGCAATGTCCGATCCATTTGGGTGAGGCATATCCGCAATTTTGGCAGACAAACGATGTTTTTAGCTTTGCCAATTTAAACCAATCTGTTGGTTTCAGTATCCGGAAAAATAATCCATGGTTCAAAGGTTTTTGCCTCCTCAAAATCCATGGTGGCATAGGAGACGATGATGATCACATCACCCACTACGACTTTGCGGGCCGCGGGGCCATTGAGAATGATGTCGCCGGATTTTCTTCGCCCGCGAATGACGTAGGTTTCAAATCTCTCCCCATTGTTGATGTTGACAATCTGCACCTTCTCATTCTCGATCAGGTTGGCGGCATTCATCAACTCCTCATCAATGGTAATACTCCCGACATACTGAAGGTCGGCTCCGGTAACCGTTACCCTGTGTATTTTCGACTTGCAAACTTCTATAAACATCTTTGATATTTTTATTTAGCAAAAACTATGTTGTCAATCAAACGGACTTTACCGGCGAAAACGGCTATACATCCCACCTTTGTTCCCTTCTGCTCCCAGGAGGAGATGGCTTTGAGCGTTAATTCGTCTACAATTTCGAAGTATTCAACCTGTAGCAGTCCTAACGAATTTATTCTATCGATTACATGCTTCCGAACCTCTTCAGGCCTAAATTGGCCGGCTTCCTTCAAAGCATTTTGCAAAGTACTATAAATTTGTGGCACGATGGCCCTGTGTTCGGGCGTAAGCAGGGTATTTCTGGAACTCATTGCAAGTCCGTCGGCTTCCCTGACAATGTCGCAAGCCACAATCCCGACAGGTAGCTTCAGCATCGAACACATATTTTTAATGATCGAATATTGTTGAAAATCTTTCAGTCCAAAATAGGCCTTATCTGGTTTGACCAAGTCAAACAATTTGCTCACCACTTGCGCAACACCATTAAAATGACCAGGTCTGAAATGACCTTCCATGACCGACTCCAATGAACCAAAGTCAAATTTCCGGATATCCGGCACCGGATAGATCTCATCTACCGAAGGTGCAAAAACATATTCACACCGACAGGTCGAGAGCAATGCCATATCTGCATCCAGCGTTCTGGGGTAGTTTCTAAGATCGCTGGGGTCGTTGAACTGGGTAGGATTGACAAAAATAGAGACGACTACCCGATCATTCTCCACTCCGGCCCTGTTCACCAGTGATAGATGTCCCGGGTGTAAAGCGCCCATGGTGGGCACAAAACCGATGGTAAGTCCAGCGCTTCTGTCTGCAGTAAGCGCTTGTTGCAACTCCAATATTGTCCTGAAAAGCTCCATTTTATCGTCTGAATCTACATACAAAGTTAAGGAAAATAAAAGTGACTAAAGTGAGCTAAAGTGACTAAAGTTAAGCAACCAAAGTCGGGAGTCCAAAAGTACTTTAGTCACTCTAGTTCACTTTAGTCACTTTAGTCACTTCTTTCTTATTCACTTAGTTTAACTTTTGTCTTCCTAAAATTGGTTGAAAGTTGCGGAAATTTTATATATTTTTGCAAAACATTTTAAGTTAAAGAAATGGAAAAAAAGAAGGTTCTATTTATCTCACAGGAAATCACCCCTTATCTGCCTGAATCAGAGATTGCAGAGATTGGACGATATCTGCCTCAGGGAATACAGGAACGGGGGAAAGAGATCCGTACCTTCATGCCGCGTTTTGGAAATGTCAATGAAAGAAGAAACCAGTTACATGAAGTGATCCGTTTATCGGGTATGAATTTGATCATCAATGACAACGATCATCCGCTGATAATCAAGGTTGCATCGATCCAGGCAGCCAGAATGCAAGTGTACTTTATCGACAATGAAGATTATTTCCAAAGAAAATATTCGTTGAAAGACGAAAATGATGTTGAGTTCGAGGACAACGATGAACGTGCTATTTTCTTTGCCAGAGGCGTTTTGGAGACAGTGATCAAACTACGCTGGTCACCGGATATTATCCATTGCCATGGCTGGTTCACCGGCATGGTTCCGCTCTTTGTCAAGAAAACGTACAAGGACAATCCATTGTTTGCCGATACCCGCATCGTCTATTCAGTCTATGATGATCATTTTGTGAATCCTCTCAACCAGGAGATGGCCAGAAAGATCGCCGAAGACGGTATCGACCTGAGCGACATCTCTGTTATCAATGAACCTACATTCGAGAATTATACCAAGCTTGCGCTTGCTTATTCGGATGCAGCCATCAAAGGAAGTGAAGTGATTAATCCCGTTATTGAGCAGCATATAAAGGCTTCAGGAATGCAGTATCTCGACTATCAGCCAAAAGATAGTTACATCGATTCCTATTTCGATTTTTACAATAAAATTTTATAATTTGCGCCGGTTTACTAAAAAGTTGATTCAATTGAAAAATCGATATTTTGAAGCTTTTGCCCTCGTTTGGGCTTTCATTATAATGTCTCTCCTGTTCACCGGTTGCAAGAAAGGTGACGAAAGTCTTGGAAAAAATCTAATCCCCGGAAGTTCTGCTGTTTACTCAAGGAACTATACGGAATCAGGCACCATCAAGTCTTTTACTTTTACAGACGAGAAGATCAGGGTCGATCGTCCCGCTTATGACTATATTGGTAGTTTCAATGATCCGCTATTCGGTAGGACCGATGGCGCCTTTGCAGCACAATACAGACTCGCTTCCAATCCCAATTATGGCGCTACCGCTACTTTGGATTCGCTGATTCTGAGGTTAACCTACAAGCGGATTTACGGAGATACTGCTACGGTGCAGAATTTGAAAGTTTATGAGTTGACCGGTGACCTTGAATACGACGCCAAGTACATGTCTTCATTTAACTTGAAGTCACTGGCTTCGATCACACCACTGGGATCGGTAAGTTTTATTCCAAAATTTAAGACAGACTCTGCGAAGACAGATACAACAATCCAGTATGTGCGCTTCAAACTTGATCCTGCCCTTGGTAACCGGTTGCTGAAGCTGGACTCACTCCAGATGATCTCAAATGAAGTATTCCTGAAAAATTTCAAGGGATTGTATGTGGAAGCCGCCTCTGCCGGCAGAAAGGGTACCTTGATCGGTCTCTCTGCATCTGGATCTGGTATTGGACTCTACTACCATACGGCTAAAAAAGATTCGCTCTTTTTTTCCTACAATGTCACCTCCAATTCTGCGAACGTTGTGGCATTTTCACACGATTACCGAAACAGCGCCTTCTCGGCACATTTGAACCAGGAGCTTATTCAGGATTCCTTAACCTACCTTCAACCCACCGGAGGTACGAAAATTAAGATCAACATTCCATCCTTAAACAAATGGAAGGATTCGACCATGTATGCGATCACCAAGGCATCCATCACCTTTTTTGTTGATACCCTGATAACTGATCCAAGGCGGTACAAGATGCCTTCGAGCATCTATTTGAAATACATGGACAGTACTGGCACCGAGTTGTTCCCGAAAGACAGTCAGTTGTCCAGCAGCTATTACGGAGGAATCTACGATCCTACAACCGCGAGTTACACTTTCAACATCACCAGGCATCTCGAGCAGATACTTAAAGGTGAGATCGTTAATACCAGTTTCTATCTGGTCAACGCGGATCGGAACGGATCTCCTTACCGGGTAGTGCTCAAGGGAGGAAATAGTTCTCGCCCTATTCAGCTGAATATCAAATACACCAGATACCAGTAATTGTCCAAACCATTTCCCCGGCGGTGTAAGCCCGGGGATGGAGATCGGCTTGCCTTGAAACCAAGAAAATGTAAATTAAAGACAAACTGTGGTAAAAAGAGTTGTACATATTGTTGCTTCAGTTTTGATCCCTTTGCTGCTGGTTTACTCGTGTGCCAACATGGGAATGCCCAAAGGCGGGCCAAAAGATAAATTGCCTCCCGTCATTGTTAAAAGCACTCCTGAAGCTAATCAGGTGAATTTTAAAGACAACAAGGTTAGAATCACCTTCAATGAATTTGTTGTACCGGATGAACTAAATACCAAATTTATCGTCTCGCCCCCAACAACCAAGAAGCCACTCTTCAAAACCAAAGGCAAAACAATCATCGTCGACCTGAACGAAAAACTTAAACCCAACACTACCTATTCACTCGATTTCAAAGACGGAATAGTCGATAACAACGAAAGAAACAAATACAAAAATTTGCGATTGGCCTTCTCTACAGGCCCGACTCTTGACTCGTTACGTCTCGTTGGCTTCGTCAGGGATGCTTTCACCCTCGAGCCCTCAAAAAACTGCTTTATCCTTCTTTACAAAGGCACTTCTGATACCCTTGTACACAAGACACGTCCCGATTTCGTGGGAAAAACCAATTCGCAGGGATTCTTTGCCGTAACCAATCTGCCGGCTGCCAGTTACCAGATGTATGCCTTGAGCGATATTGATAACAACCTCAAATACACTTCCGGTGTAGATTCTATTGCGTTTCTGGGTTCCAGAATTGAACCTACAGCCGAATTTCAACCCAAACGGGATACGGTAATCACAGGTTCAGATACGCTGGTGGTTCTTGGGAAAACCAGGTTTTATCCCGATCCGATCAATTTCTCGCTTTTCTTCGAGAAGGGATTTGAACTGAATCTCGACAAATACGAACGCCTCAACCGCAAAACCGTCGATCTTATCTTCACCGGCTCGACTGCAGATACCTTCAATGTAGAAGTGCTTAATGTCCATCCGAAAGGCCCCTGGAATCTGATTGAAAAGAGTAGAAAAGCTGATACCCTGAAAATATGGCTTACAGATTCCCTGGTTTACAAAAGGGATACACTTGCCCTTAAGCTCTCCTTTCTTCAGCAGGACAGCCTCGGACATTTTTTTACCAAGAAAGACACCATAAAACTGTATCTATCGGAAGATCAATTAAATAAATCTGACAAGAACAAGCGTAAAGAGCGTAGAAAAATAGTCACTGAACAAAAATATGTGACTTTGACAACCAATCTGGGCAATGTTTTGGATACCTACCGGGATGTACAAATAGAGTCACCTGAGCCTATCTTATCCTTCGATACAGCAAAGGTCAGGCTGTTTGTGAAGAATGATACCACCTATTACAAAATTGCGCCAAAAATTAAGCCGGATCCCTCGAATCACCGCAGGTTCCTGTTCTCTTATCCCTGGGAATTTGGGACCAATTACAAACTTACCATCGATTCGACTGCGCTGCATACCATCTATGGAATGTATGGCAAGGCACTCAAAACCGAGTTCAAAACACAGGAAGAGGAGCACTACGGCAAAATAATTTTCTCCATAAAGAACGTAAAGGGTCCAACCATTATCCAGATTCTGGAGAATGCCGCTGATGAAAAAGTGGTAAAGAATATAAAAATCGACAAGGATGAGGAGATCACCATCCCCTTCCTCGAACCACGAAAATACCTGATGAAGGCTATCTTCGACAGAAACAAAAACGGAGTTTGGGATTCAGGTAACCTCAAAGAAAAGCTTGAACCTGAAGAAGTTTGCTATAACCTCAATGTCATTAAAGTACGCTCAAACTGGGATAACAAGGATACCTGGATACTTCCTGATCCAGCCGGTTTCAGAAAAAAGATTATCGATGCTGACGTGGAGGCAGAGAAATTACTCAAGAAGAAGAAGGGCGGCAACAATGCTCCGCAAAAAACAAAACTTTTTTAAACCAATTCAATCATAAGTTATGGCAAGTATCAGACAGTTAAAGAAGGAGATAGAGTTCTTATCTTCTCAGATGATCGGTGATTGTATCGATTTTGTTCAGACCTTCAATGGCAAAGAGATGGAAGCAATGGCAGTGATTGATGAAATCGTTCTCCTGCACAACACCACGATTGACAAAATCAACAATCCTGACGGTAAAGATAACCCCAAACTGGTCAAAGGATTTTATCTGAAACTAAAACAAGAATATGTCACTGGTGTCAACGATGCCTACAAAAAATTGGAAGGTCTGGTAAAGTAAAAAGAAAAGGATGAGCGAGATCATCCTTTTCTTTTTACTTTACACTGACCATCTTATCCTTGCTGTTGATAGTCTTTAACGCATCCTGCAACGTATAGTCAATGTTGCTAATGATGCTGTAAAAGCCCTCTTCCCCGATGATGTTCCTGGCAATGTATGCCATCAATTGGGTCTCAATGATCTTGCCCGAAGTTTTGATGCCTGTTTCATTGTTGGCAACTCCGTTTTTAACAGCGTACTGTAAAAACTCACCAAAGATGGCCCGTTTTCGCAAAAGATCTGAAAATTCAGCTCCTGTTTTAAGTTTAGACAACTCCGCACGGTGCTTATCTGCATAGTCGAAAGCATATTGGTAAACCAGCCCCTTCTGCATAAGCTTAAAGAGATAGGCAGAGTTTCCTGAAGTGTCGGCCGGAACAAAGATGTCGGGCATGATCCCGCCCCCGCCAAAGACCACCCTTTTCAGGCGGGTAAAATATCTGGCCGTGTCGGCCATGTGGATGCTATCCTTTTGTTCCATTTCCCCGTGGACAAAGCGTCTGGTCAGGTCGGCATAATAATCATCCGTTCCTTTCTTGTAAGACTTTTGAATGCATCTTCCCGAAGGGGTGTAGTACCTGGCCACTGTCAGACGAATGGCCGAACCATCGTAGAATGGGATCTGCTCCTGGACAAGTCCTTTGCCAAAAGTCCGTCTGCCGATGATGGTTCCCCGGTCGTTGTCCTGAACCGCTCCGGCAAAGATCTCACTGGCCGATGCAGAATATTCATCGACAAGTATCACCACCCTCTTTCCGAAGAACTTTCCGCGGTTCTCCGCATCAAATTCCCTTTTTGGTTGCGTTCTCCCCGCCGTATAAACGATGAGTTCACCTTTATCGAGCAATTCACTCACCATCCGGATAACTGCGCTTAAATAGCCTCCAGGATTGCCCCGAAGGTCAATGATGACCTGCTCTGCTCCGCCACTTTCCAATTTGGCCATGGCACCCATAAACTCATCATAGGTATGCTCTGCAAAACGGCCAATTTTCACATATCCGGTCTTGTTGTCGATCAGGTATGAGACATCAACGCTATTGATTGGAATATCACCCCTGGTAATGTTGAAACTCAGCAAACCGGGCAATCCCTTGCGCCAGATGCTCACATTAACTTTGGTGCCTTTGGGCCCGCGCAATTTCTTGAATACAAGTTCGTTTTTGACATTCTTGCCCACCATGGTAGAATCCCCTACCCTGACAATTCTGTCACCGGCCCGGATGCCCAATTTCTGAGAGGGGCCACCCGAAACAACATCAATAACCATTACCGTATCATTCTGAATGGAGAACTGAACGCCAATGCCGCCAAAATTTCCGGTCATCTCTTCGGTAACCCCCTGCATATCCCTGGCAGCAATATAAGTGGTATGCGGATCCAACTGTTTGAGCATCTCAGGAATCGCATCTTCAACGATTTTCTTTGAATCTACCGCATCAACATAATTTCCTTCAATTAATTTCATGACCACATCCAGCTTACTGTTGTTGCTTAACTGGGTTGGTACCATTGCTCCAATTTTTCTGTTTTGCAATTTTATCCCCAACCAGACACCGAATATGAGTGTTACTGCCAAAAAAACGGGCATCCAGGTTGATAATCTATTGTTGTTATTGTTTTCCATTTAACGAATTGAATGCTATTTTTAATTTAATCTTGAAATGTTCACTTTATTTATTTAAGCACTATAATCAGGTTTGAAATGTTTATGTTGTTTGAAATGTTTGAAAAGTTACCGGTCCCTGAGCGAAGTCGAAGGGTGATGTTTGAAATGTTAACCCTTCAAACAAATTTTAAACCCTTCAAACTTTTTAAACTACATTTGAGACATTGCAATCTGCACCACCTCAATCTTCGCCCGTTCCAGCAGCTCGATCCCATCGTTCAGGTGGTAATTTTCCGAAAAGACGACCCTTACAATTCCGGCCTGGATAATCAATTTGGCACACTCGATGCAGGGAGAAGAGGTAACGTAGAGTGTTGCCCCATCGCTGCTGTTGTGCGATTTGGCGACTTTTGTAATGGCATTAGCCTCCGCATGAAGCACATAAGGCTTCGTCTTGTTGTTTTCGTCTTCACATATGTTTTCAAATCCTGATGGTGTACCATTGTACCCATCCGAGATGATCATTTTATTTTTTATCAGAAGGGCGCCTACCTGCCTACGTATGCAATAGGAATTTTCGGCCCAGACAGCCGCCATCCGAAGGTAACGCTCATCGAGCTTCAATTGTTTATCGGTCATTCCAAGATCATTTATTCGTTTATTAAGCAGTTGAGACCAGTTATGAGTTATAAGTGATGAGTGATGAACTGCATATATGCTGTTACTTTCTGTAAATGAAACACTTGAAATCCAAACATCATCTTTGGGAATTAAATGAACAGGGAATCTGACAGTTTGTTATGTTTTGTAGCTTATTATTTCTTCTCCTTTAGCCATCAATATAGCATTTAGCAGGTCGACTGAATAAAAACGCTTGTTTTGCAAGAATGTTTCAAAAATTGGTCTTAACTTTCCAATCAATCCTTTATCTTTCGCAATCGAAAGCAGACCAATTAACCCAATACAATTAATATCTAAGTTCTCAGCTATTTTTCTTGCCTTTTTATCGTCAATCAGCAGAAAATCAGCTTGTAACTCTTTGTACAGGATTAACGATTCAGATTCTCCAAAATCCATCACAAAGGTCAATTCATTTAATCCTGATATTTGACAAGTCTTGTCCTTGAAAAAGTTATAGAGCTTCAGGTAATCCTGTTTTGTTTCATCGTATGTTATTTCCTTCCAGACTGCCTGGGGAATCCTTATATTATCAAATAGTCCATATAAAATATCAAGTTTATCAATAAGTGCCAATGAAAATATTGGGCCTGAATCTGCGATTACAAGTCCATTTTTCATTCTATTTAAGCTTTAAGCTATCATCAATTACATCGTCTATTGTAAGATTTGAAATCGGTATCTCATTCTCAGAGAGCAATGTTTCAAATTCAAATCTTGAAAGTCCTGATAATTGAGCTGCTTTTCCAATTGTAAGTTTTTGCAATCTATATAATCTCATAGCCAACGAAGTCTTTATTCCTTGTTTTAGCTCGGCTTCTGTTTCGTTCAATGCAAGAAGAATATCAGAAGGAAGATCTATAGTAATGGGTTGCGTGTTCATAATTCAATTTTTTTTTCAAAAATACAAATAATCGTGCATTGTTTGCTTCAATAGTGAAGTGTTGCACTTGCTATCACTCATAACTCATAACTAAATATGATTCTTATCTGTTCCGTTTTACCAATTTTTGTGGATCAACATACATGTCTCTGGAGAACTGTACCAAATCCTTTCTCGCAATGAGCGACCTTGAATTGGCCAGACTACTTGGAGGTGTAAGACTCAGCGATTTTAATCCCTTGATGTTGTCCAGCGCTGCTTTTAAGAGCGTCTCATTTTCATCGCCTAACTGAAGCATGTTGCCAATATCCTCTTTAAGGGTAATATCGGGTGTCAAACCGGTTACGAAATCAGATACACCCAATGAATTGGCATATTTGGCCACAATTGGCTGCATGGCATATTTGTGGGTAGTAACCAGGTTGTTGTTTGCATCATAATCCTTTAGCGTCAAAGAAGCAACATATTTCCCGTAAGTATTGGTACCGATGGATTTGACATTCATGTAAGGTTTAAGACCATTGATCAGCAGTTCACTGGCCGAGGCGGTCTCGCCCGAAACAATGAAGTAGATATCTTTCAGGTTCAAGGCATTGATGGCCGTTGTGTTGATTTTATCGGTGAAATTGCTGTTAAAATAGCTGGCTCCGTAGGTGGTTGTGATGTATGGCGTCAAGATCCCGTTGTAAACACTCTTGGTAAACAATGTTGCGGTATTGGTGGTGTAAATCATGCTGGCCAGGTAGATGGCAGTCTGAACTGAACCTCCGCCATTGTAACGAAGATCAAGAATAAGCATGGAAACGCCTGCTGTTTTGAATTGCTGAAAAGCACTGTTCAGTTCCAGGTCAAAATCTGAGGTAAAGCCATTGTATACCAGATAACCCACTTTGCTTCCGTTGACATCTATCACTTTACTCAGAAATACCGGATCCTCCTGTAATTGAACCGCTGTCATGGATGCCGTTTTACCGGTGGGTGTAATAATGCCACTGACAACCTTGGCAAAGGTGAGTGTAAAGGATTCCTTGTTAATCAAGTTGGCCGTATAGTTAGCGTCCGTCAACTGGACACCGTCAACCTTTGCGAAAATGTCTCCCCGTTGCACACCGGCAAGATCTGCCGGAGAACCTTTCAGCACATAACGCACAACCCCGATAATATCGGTTGAAGTACTGTTCAGGTAATATAGCTGGAAATCGTAACCCATTGTCTTGGAGATGCCGGCAATCCAGTTGTCAATAATGGTATAATCCTTCTCGATAAAAGACCACTTGTCAACAACCTTGTACTGGTACAACAAATCGTTGAAAAGCTTAGTGGGATCCGTAAACTTATCCAGATAGGCATTCAAACTGTCCTTGTTCCGCTGGTAATTGGCGCTGGAAGTCGTCAGCATCTGGTAATTGGTATTGGTCAGATTCGGAACTTGAAGGTTCCATAAATAGTAATCGTGCATGCCTGACCATACAAAGTTCTTTACTTCTTGCACTACTGGATCGACCGGTGTAGGCACAACTGCCTCTTTTCTGCATTGTGATAATGTAGCCAATACTATAATAGACCAAAGCATTAACCTACCTATTTTAACTGTCTTCATCATTCTCTGTTTTAACTTATGCGACAAAAATACGATATTAAAGAAACAGCCGCTGCTGTTGACGAAAATTTTAATCCCCGTTAAGGCAATTTCAGGATATTTAACTCTTTTTACTACAAATTTCGTGCCGCTGTAACTTTTGGCTAACTTAATCGTCTTATTCGCAAAAAGGATAACCTGACAATGACTATTGCCGAATACAACCGGGCTGTTGACGACTGGGCGGATGCATTGTACCGCTATACCCTGAAGAATTTGGGGCACGCCATGTCTGCACAGGACATTGTACAGGATTGTTATGAAAAGCTTTGGATACACAGGGATCAGGTCGATCCGCTCAAAGTGAAGTCGTGGCTCTTTACAACCGCGCATCACACCATGGTCGACAACATCCGGAAACGGAAAAACGAGACGTTGGTTGAATCAAAAAAACTGCCGGACAGGGCAGAAGAGCAAGGCTACAGCGACCTGCAGGAGTTGATGCACCAGGCAATTGACAGACTGACCGAAGTGCAGAAATCTGTTCTCCTTCTGCGCGATTACGAAGGTTACTCCTACCGGGAGATCGGTGAAATCACCGGGCTCTCCGAGGCTCAGGTTAAAGTTTACATCTACCGTGCCAGGATTTTTCTGAAAGATTATATCGGTACCATTGACGCACTCCTATGAAACGAACGCTTTTACATAACACAAAATTGGGATGAAAATCACCAGAGACAACTACGAAAGCTGGTTCCTTGATTATCTCGAGGGAAATCTCGATCCGGAGCAAATGGAGATGGTGCGCCTCTTTAAAATTGGACACCCTGATCTGGCCGATGAAACGGAAGAATTTTCGCCATTCTTAAAGGCAGATTCAGACCTGGTTTATCCCGGCAAAAATCTCCTCAAAAAAGAGGTGTACGATGATCCGGTTCATTTTGAGCAATCTGCCATCGCTGCCATGGAAGGCGAAATGAGCGATGAAGAGTTGAGTCAATTCCGAAACTGGGTTGACAAAAATCCAGAAAGGCAGAAATTGGTGAAAGAATTTGAACAGTGCAGGCTTGTCCCCGACAAGAAGATAACCTTTCCGGGAAAGAACCGCCTGATGAAAAAGACGATATGGATGTCGGGGTGGACGCAGGCGGCGGCTGTCGCGGCTATCGCCTTGCTGGCACTTCTCATCTTTTCCCCTGTATTAAGAAAGAACCAACCTGCATCGCTTCAAACTGCAGAAACAACGCTCCCAAAGAGGCGCGACAAAGTACCGGAGTCAGAAGCATCCGGAAACAAATCCCTCCCTGCAGTGCCGGGAAAAAAGCAAAAGAAAGTGCAGGAAACTGCAAAGCCGGTATTGAAAAAGCAAGATGTGAAGGTTGAAGATTTGGGCACTCTGGAACCCCGGTATGCTGAAACCATTCAAAAGATGGAACCGAGATCCGGCACACTTGAGCCACCCCCACCGACGTTTGTCGACCTTATAACCATTTTGGAACAAAAAGCCTTGTACGCAGCGTCCACGGAAATGCCTCTGTCAGAATTCCTCAAAGACAAGTATCAGGAGTTGAAAACCAACGATCCCACTGAGTTTATTACCCGCGAGGAGTTTACCATAGCCGGACTGCACCTCTTCTCCAGGTTACCCGGGAAACGCCTGACAGGTAGAAAAGGGAGCGACGGTCGCCTGAAAACCATCTCGTTTAGCACCCAATTGCTGGCTTTCTCGATCCCGGTGAACAGGTAGCTGTAACTTTTGGGAGGGTGTGTTCGTCCTAAGGGAAAATGACGGAGAGACGGAGAGACGGAAAATGACGGAGGGACGGAGAGACGGAACCAATGTGGAAATTGGAAAATGTGAAAATGTGAAAATTGGCAGTCGCACTATCCTAAATTTCCTGACCACCATGTTGAGCCAACGCAAATCCAGTCCCGCAGGTGCGGGACGGCATATTTGTAGCCCGGGGTAAAGCGACGAAGGAGCGGAACCCCGGGTAAATGAAAGCCCCACAATAACCGTCCGCGGTAGCATTTTGGGAAAACCCTATTGATATTTTCGGACGGAATGAAATAATATTGATACAGCGTAATTTCAAACATTTCAAACATTTCAAACATTTCAAACATTTCAAACATTTCAAACATTTCAAACTATAAAATTCTATGAAAACAATTTCTCTATTACTCATTCTAGCCCTGGCATTCGGGGTGAATTCCCGGGGGGCGCAGGACACTGTTCGGGTCAATGTACTTGGCAAAAACATGGTGACCGTCATAGAAAACGGATCCAAGACCGATGTGAAAATTGGCGATAGCACCGTCAAAATTACCGAAGGAATGAATGACTCGGTAAAAATCCGCGTTGGTCGCAAGACGATGGTGGTCACCGATGGAAAACATGGCGCCAAAGTTGACTTTGACCAACTGGATGACCAGGGTTTCAAAAAATGGACAGGCCATTCGCCCAAATTCAAAGGACACTGGTCTTATCTTGAGATGGGAGTCAATACTTTTGCAAATGTTGATTATGCCGGTTATACCATCCCTGGCTTTTCCTCTTATCACGGCTCCAACTACATGGACATCAACCACAACAAATCGTTGGAAGTAAACATCAATCTATTAAAATACGGCATCGGACTTCAAAAAAATCACAGGGACATTGGCCTGGTAACCGGTTTGGGGTTAAATTTTAACGACTACCGCTTCAGCAATGGTTTCACTATCAGAAATGTAGATGGATATATCGTGCCCATTCCCATCGGTGACCCAAATCTCCAGAAATCAAAATTATCGACAGGATACCTGACTGTTCCGCTCTTGCTCGAATTTCATGTACCAAACGGCTCCGGCCTGTGGATTTCAATGGGAGTTATTGGCGGTCTAAAAATGGGATCGCACACCAAAGTAGAGATCAACGGCACCAAAAACAGGGATCACAGCGACTTCAACATCAACCCTTTCAGGGGCGGTTCTACCGTAAGGTTAGGCTACAAGGGATTCAATATTTACGGCACTTACTACTTTACACCTTTCTTCAAAGATGGTCGCGGTCCGGTGATGGATCCGATTACCATCGGGATAGGGTTGCTGAACTGGTAAGCCCCTCCCCCTCGTTTGCAACGAGGGGGCCATGGTTTATCGTTTCCAACGATTATGCTGTGATCAAAGGACTTGTTAATGTGAAATTAGCTGTTTGATACCGAGTTACAAACTCATGACAATTTACCCCTCGTTGCAAACGAGGAGGATTCGTGCTCTCTAACGATTTAACTGCTAAATCAATTATGTCATCAGAGAATTATTTTATCAAGGATCAGTATGCCACTTATTTTCTGACCTTTACAATTGTCGATTGGGTAGATGTTTTTACACGGAGTCAATACAAAAACGCCATTGTTGATAGTTTGTCATTTGTAACGATTTTGCTGCGATCAGAAGATCAATTAATGGGACATTAGCTGTGTGATAACGAGTTATAAACTCACAGCAATTTACCCCTCGTTGCAAGCGAGGGGATTGGCTCGTTTTTTTATAGTGGTATATTCCCGTGCTTTTTCAGCGGATTGGTTTTGTGTTTGTTTTGGGTCATCTCAAGGGCCTGGATCAGCTTGGCACGGGTCTGGCGGGGATAGATGACATCATCGATGTAGCCCAACTCTGCGGCTTTGTACGGATTGGAGAAGGTATCACGGTAGTTCTCGACTGCCGCGGCGCGTTGCTCGGCATCCAGTTTGTCCTTGTTGATGATCCGCACGGCGCCGTCGGCGCCCATCACGGCAATCTCGGCGGATGGATAGGCATAGTTGATATCGGCCCCAATGTGCTTGCTGCTCATCACGTCGTAGGCCCCACCATATGCTTTTCGTGTAATCATGGTAATTTTCGGGACGGTGGCTTCCGCGAATGCGTAAAGCAGTTTGGCCCCGTGCCGGATGATACCACCGAACTCCTGAACCGTACCGGGCAGGAAGCCGGGCACATCCACGAAAGTGATCAACGGGATGTTGAAGGCGTCGCAG
This sequence comes from Bacteroidia bacterium, assembly GCA_026391315.1. Lineage (GTDB taxonomy): Bacteria > Bacteroidota > Bacteroidia > Bacteroidales > Prolixibacteraceae > CAINVV01. The sequence continues at coordinate 96,286 of JAPLDT010000042.1, read as the reverse complement.
AAGCGGACGAAACGGGCCGCTTTTACCGAAGAGTTGATATCAAGGACACCAGCCAGATAGGCGGGCTGGTTGGCCACGATGCCCACGCTGCGTCCGCCCAGGCGGGCAAAACCAACGAGAATGTTTGGCGCGTAACCGGGCTGAATCTCGAAAAAATTCTTGTTGTCGACCACCAGGGTGATCAGCTCATGCATGTCGTAGGGTTTGTTGGGATCGGCGGGAATCAGCTGATCCAACTCCGGCTCCTCGCGGTTGCTCTCGTCGAGGGTCGGGACAAACGGCGGATCTTCCATGTTGTTGGAGGGAAGGTAGCCGAAAAGCTCGCGGATCATCAGCATCGCGTGCTCATCGTCATCGGCGGTGAGGTGCGTAACCCCGCTTTTGCTCCCATGGGTGACCGAGCCGCCAAGCTCTTCCTTGGTCACCTCTTCGTGCGTCACCTCCTTTACCACATCGGGTCCGGTTACGAACATGTAGCTGGACTCTTTCACCATGACGATGAAATCGGTGATGGCTGGAGAATAGACAGCACCCCCGGCGCAGGGACCCAAAATGGCCGAGATCTGTGGAATGACACCCGAACTCATCACGTTGCGGTAGAAAATATCGGCATATCCGGCCAAACTTTGAACCCCTTCCTGGATCCGCGCGCCACCTGAGTCGTTCAATCCGATGACCGGCGCCCCCATGTTCATGGCCAGATCCATGATCTTGACAATTTTATCCGCATTGGTGCGGCTCATGGTACCACCAAAAACCGTGAAATCCTGGGCAAAAATATAGACTAGCCTGCCATCGATTTTGCCATATCCTGTTACCACTCCGTCGCCGGAGATGATTGTCTTTTCCATGTCGAAGTCGTGGGTCCTGTGCACCACAAACTTGTCGAATTCTACAAATGATTCGTGATCTACGAGGTCGAGTATCCTTTCCCTGGCAGTCTTCCGGCCAGCCGCATGCTGCTTGTTAATGCGGTCCTGACCGCCACCCAATTCTGCTTCGAGATTTCTTTTTCCCAGTTCTGCGTATTTATCTATCATCTCTTTTGTTCTGAATTTATTTCTTCTTTACGTCTTTTCCGATAACGATCAACAGCTGATTGCCGTCGACTGTATCGCCCTCTTTCACGGCAACCTTTGAGACGATTCCATCACAACCGGCCTTGTATTCGCTCTCCATTTTCATGGCAGACAACACTACAACAGTTTGACCCTTTTCAACGTGATCGCCTTTTTGCACCAATACCTTTACCACTTTGCCGGGCATTGGGGATTTAATGGTGTCGGTAGTGCTATCGCCCTCATTTTTCTTTCGTTTTTGCATGTAACGGGCTTCCGCATCGTTTACACTTACATCGAATCCAAAATAGATCGTGTTGACACGGTAAACCTTAGGGTCATCCGTAGGAATCACCTCCACATTGTATGATTTTCCTTCGGATAGGATAGAATACTCCTCCCCGCTCACCTTATCAATATCAACTTCATAGATTTTATCGTCAACCGAAATCGTCACAAGAGAACCATTTCTGCTAATCTCTTTGACGATGGCGTCTCGGCCATTCACTTTTAATTCAAGCTGCACCATAATTAATTAAGAATCATAATATTTTCGATTCGGGATTCCGGATTTTATATCAAACCCCTCCCTACCACAAATTTCACAAATAACACAAATTAAGAAAAATGATTTTCCTTCTTCGGTGTCTCTCCGTTTCAATAATTCTGGTCCAAAAGTTCAAAGTAGCGTTCTCCCACTCTCCCCCTCGCCAAGTCTTCCCCTCCTTCTTCACCGTTTCAATCTTCCTTTTTCACAAGCGCTGCATACTCGCCCTCCGGCCTCTGTGTTTCCAGCCTTTGACGCCAAGTATCCTTTCGTGTGGAACGATCTGTTTGACCTTTTGCAGTCTGGATGAATGTTCGATGAAAGCGGCAATCAGGGCAATGTCTTCAAAATGTTCGTCGCATTTGACTTTGCTGTTCAGAAACTCCACATTTTTCTCGATGAAATGGGTGTTGTAGGTTCCGTTCCTGAAATCAGGAGTCTCCATGATCTTGAGCAGATATTTGATGGAGGTTTTTACACCCGAAATTTTGTATTCGAACAAGGCTCTTCTCATCCTTTCGATCACCTCCTCGCGTGTTCGTCCCCAAATGATCAGTTTGCTGATCATGGGATCGTAATAAATCGGGATGGTATAACCTTCGTGAATATAGCCATCGCAACGGACACCCAATCCCATGGGTTCCGTGATATGGGTGATCTTACCAGGATTGGGCATAAAATTGTTGTCTGTATCCTCCGCATAGATCCGGCACTCCATAGAATGTCCGTTCATTTTAAGATCTTTCTGTCTGAATGGAAGCGGATGGCCTTCCGCAACAAGGATCTGTTCCCTGACAAGGTCGACGCCAACTACCCTTTCGGTGATCGGATGTTCAACCTGCAGGCGGGTATTCATCTCCAGAAAATAAAAATTGAGCTGATCATCCACGATGAATTCAATGGTGCCGGCGCCTTCGTAATTAGCAGCCTTGGTAGCAGCCACAGCACAGGCGCCCATACGCTCCCTCACTTCGGGGGTCATGATGGGAGAAGGGGTCTCTTCGATCACCTTTTGGTGACGACGCTGAACAGAGCACTCCCGTTCAAAAAGGTGTACCGCATCGCCATATTGGTCTGCCAATACCTGGAATTCGATGTGGTGGGGAGATTCAATGTATTTCTCAATGTAGAGGGCATCATCTCCAAATGCAGTTTTTGCCTCTGATTTGGCGCTCCGGATAGATGGTTTGATATCTTCCTCTTTCCTGACCAACCGCATTCCTTTTCCACCGCCACCGGCAGAGGCTTTGATCATCACTGGAAGGCCAATACCGCGAATAATATGGATGGCTTCGTCTTCATCGACAATCTTTTCTGTCGTTCCAGGCACAACCGGTACACCCGCGGCAATCATTCTTTTTCTGGCGCTTATCTTATCGCCCATCGCTTCGATGGACTCGGCGGAAGGGCCGATGAATTTGATGCCGGCTTCCTTGCATTTACGCGCAAAATCAGCGTTTTCGGAAAGAAATCCGTAGCCGGGATGAATCGCGTCGGCGCCCGATTTCAGTGCAACATCCAGAATTTTATCTATTCTGAGGTAACTTTCTGAAGAGGCGCTCGGCCCAATGTGATAAGCCTCTGTCGCATAGCGCACATGTAAGGAGGAACGGTCGGAATCGCTGTAAACTGCCACTGTTTCGATGCCCATTTCGCGGCATGAGCGCATAATTCGCACCGCAATCTCACCCCTATTGGCAATCAATATCTTTTGTATTTTGACCGGACTGTACTTTTTTCCCATATTTTACCTTGAAAATTTTTAGCGGGGGTAAAAGTATCTATTTATCCAGATGTATGAAGGGAAGCCCTATTTCAAAACTCCTTTTTCGACCTCATTGTGAATAAAAATGAACTTTTTGGCACATTTTATACACTTTTTGGACTAAGATGATTAAAAATTCGGTGAAAAACGAGGGAAAAAGAGGGGGTGAGGGGACGAGGGGGAGAGGGGGCGAAAAAAGAGCTGAGATCATTAAATTGAAACGGAGAAGAAGGAATGTTGGACCAAGGGATTGGGAGACGGAGAAGGACTGGGACGACGATGAAGAGGATAAGGGACTGGGAGACTGAAGGATGAAGTTTACTATTGAAAGAAGAGACAATCCTTGAGCGAAGCGATGCCCTCGACCATGATTGGAGTAGCTACGCCGTTGATCCCTCGGCTAGGATTGGAGTAGCTATAACGTTGACCCCTCGGCTCCGCTCGGGGACCGGGGTCGCTCCAAAAAACTTACCCTTCGGCTCCGCTCAGGGTCGAAGAACGGAGGCGGTCGCCATTCTGGTCCCTGAGCGTAGCCGAAGGGCAATGTGCGAAGCAAATCGGGTCCCCGAGCGAAGCCGAGGGGTGAAGGGCAAAGCGCTAATGTTTGGCAAAACCACCCGGTCCCTGAGGGGTCGAAGGTTATACATTTCAAACTCGAAAATCCGATGTAAATTCGTAGAAATTAATCCTACTATTTATGAGATTATTATTGATCAGCAACTCCACCATGCCCGGAGAACCCTACCTGAGTTATCCGATGCCGGAGATCGAAAAATTTCTTGGGAATCAACCGCTTAAGACGCTCTTTATTCCCTTCGCCGCAGTTACTTTTTCGTTCGATACTTACGAAACCAAGGTTAAGGAGCGCTTTGCAGCATTGAACCATCCGCTTACCAGTATCCACCATGCGAAAGATTATGCCAAGGCTGTCAATGAAGCGGAAGCCATTGTTGTAGGCGGCGGAAATACCTGGCAGCTTGTGCGAATGATGAACGACAGTGGTTTGTTTCCATTGATCAGAGAGCGGGTGATGGCCGGAGTTCCCTTTATCGGCTGGAGTGCGGGGGCGAATGTTGCCTGCCCAACCTTGCGCACCACCAATGATATGCCCATCATCGATCCGAAAGGCTTCGATTGCCTCAACCTGGTGCCGTTTCAAATCAATCCGCACTACCTCGACAAAAACCCGGAAGGTCACGGTGGCGAAACCAGGGAACAACGAATTGAGGAATTTCTTGAGATCAATCCGGAAACTTATGTGGTCGGTTTGAGGGAGGGTACGATGCTACGAATGGAAGCCGGTGAGCTACGGCTTATCGGTGAAAGACCGGTCCGAATCTTTAAAAAAGGGCTGGTTCCGGTGGAGTTGAGCGAGAAAGACAAGCTGAATTTCCTTTTGTAGTTGCTTTAAGACCCTCAAGGTTTTCAAAACCTTGAGGGTCTATTTTCTGAAGGGCAGTTCAAACTATTTTTTCTTTGCGGCAGCATCTTTGTTTGCCTTGTACCTCATGTCGGGAGTTCCATCCTTTTTGGTTGGACCTGCTGTGGCAGCATCTTTGTTCACCTTGTATCGCATATCGGGCGTACCATCTTTTTTTGTTGGAACGGCGGCTTTTGCAGGTGTGCCGACAGCTGCAGCGGTAGCATCTTTTGCAGGAGTGGCAGCCTTTGCCGCTTTGGTTTCAGTAGCAGGTTTTTTGGCTGCAGGTTTGGCCGTTTGGGCAAAAATCATTGTGGTACTGAAGCAGACTAACATCAAAATTGCAATAAATTTTTTCATTTTTTTTAAATTTAAGTTAAACATCAAATTGAAAGGGCATCAGTCAGCAAAATTGTACCAGCATTTTGTTAATCAGTATTCAAGAATCCCGGTAAACAATCTTTTCCAAAAATAGGAAAAAATTCGAAAAAGCGGCCCGAAAACAGGTTATTTGTATTGCGGGAGTGCGGAGACTTTTACAAATTCGAATCCGCGTTTTCGCAACTCTGGCACGATCATTTTCAGCGCTTCGGCACTCTTTGGCGCATACCTTCCACCCGACAGGTGAAAAACGACAATTGAACCCGACCTGGCAAGGTTCAGCACGTTTTGAACGATGGCTTCCGTGTTACTGTTGAATGCATCCCCGCTGGCAAAACTCCATCTTACGACACGAAGTCCCTTTTTTCTTACCAGGAGCTGATCGGCAGCACTGGCACAACCTCCGGGGAACCTGAAGAACACAGGGGTTTTTCCGGTTAAGCGGGTCAGTATCTCCTGCGACATTTGCAGGTCCTTCTCTTTTTCGTTTTGCGGCAAAGCGGGAAGAGAGAAACAGCTATCGGCAAAAGCCCTGTGGCTGAAAGAGTGGTTGCCAATCTCAAAAAGGGGATCAGCTGCCAGCGCTTTGACCGTCTCCGGATATTTTTCAGCCCAAAGTCCTGTGATAAAAATAGTAGCCTGGATTTTCTCCTGCTTCAGAAATTCTACAATTTCAGCGTTGTACAGTTGCTGATCTGAGCCGGCGGCAATACGTTTCAACATTCCGGTGGTCATGCAGGCATCAAATGTCAAGGCGATTTTCTTTGACTTTTCAATGGGAATCGCAGGTTGTGCTCCGAATGTAAACATCCGGATGACAAGTAATAAAAAAACTATGACAAGGATTTTCTTCATGGTAAGGCTCCAAAGTTAGAATAAAAGCCATCATCATTTGTCATACGGGCATTGCTATTAATTGAACGAAATACTTAGAGCCCATTGTGCAACCCTTCGCGACCTTGATGGTTAAGTCTTAAATTTCACCACAAAGAGCACGAAAGGTATCAGATCTATATCCTTAACTAAGAAACTGTTTCGATTTTGTTACATGATGCAAATTATTCAACCCACTTCGGGGTTGATGTCTTACACGTTCGTTCAACCACGGGTTCCACCCGCGGTTATTCACATTTAACCCCTGTGGGGTAAGGAAGAAAAATCTTCAGGATTTTGCAAAATAAAAACTCCGAAGGAGTTAAATGTGAATAGCCCCCGGTGCAACCGGGGGTTAAGGATCGAGTGGAAACAGGAACCCCGAAGTGGGTTCAACAATTCTGTCAATATTTTTAAACAGTCTCTAAATGATATTGCCCGTTGGGAAACATTTTTCTACTGTACGACCTTTCTGAAAATCAAAAAAATATGGCTTTAGAAGAGTGTTGATATTCATATAGCTTTATCTTTGAACTACCTAAAAATGATAACACTGTGAATAAACTGACAATTCTTTTCCTCTGTTCCCTTCTCTTTTGGGCCACCGGCCTTCAAAGTCAGAATGTTGCGGAACAGCCCGGTTTTTTGAAAAAGGCCAACCGCCACGAAAAAAACGGATGGATCTACCTCCACATTGAGGGGAGCCCCAGGGAACGCGGCTATCAGCATGGATTTCTGATGGCGCCTGAAATCAAAGAAAACCTCCGCCTTTTGCGTGCAAGATGGGAATACCAGACAGCAATGGATTGGTCGTGGTATATGCAAAAAGCAGGGGAGGTGCTGACCACGAAAGTGGATCCGGAAAACATGGAAGAGCTGGACGGGATTGTGGAAGGAATGAAGTCGGCCGGAGTTCCCACCTCCCGCAATGAAATGGTCGGGCTTAACGGTTACGCTGAACTGATGGGTTATTGGTGGCCCACTGTCAAAGATTCTGTGTGGGTGCATTGGAACCAGCAGCCCAAAGAGTCATGCAGCTCCTTCATTGCAACCGGAAACATGACTGCAGACGGCAAGATTGTATTGGGCCACAATACCATGGATTATTACTACAGTCCGCTTTGCAACATCATCCTGGACATCCTTCCTGAAAAGGGGAATAGGATCCTGATGCAATCGGTGGCAGGCTTTATTCACAGCGAAACTGATTTTTTCATCACCGATGCAGGTCTGGTCGGTTCTGAAACAACCATTGGGGATTTTTTCCCTTTCAATCCAAAGGGTACCCCGGAGTTTTCGCGGATGCGCAGAGCTACCCAGGATGCTTCCACCATTGAGCAATGGTGCGAAATAATGAAACGCGGCAACAATGGCGGGTATGCCAATGCCTGGCTGCTGGGGGATATCAACACCAACGAAATTGCCAGATTGGAACTGGGTTTGAAACAGGTCGCGTTTGAGAAGAAGAAGGAGGGCTATTTTATCGGATCCAATGTAGCTGAAAATCTGAAGCTGCTGCGGTTCGAAACCAAAAAAGACGAGACAAACATCAAATACTCCTCCATTGCCCGCCGGGTTAGATGGAAAGAGCTCATGAAAAAATATGAGGGCAAAATCAACCTGAAACTGGCCAAAGCCTTCGAGGCCGACCACTACGACAGCTACCTGAAGAAGAACAATCCGGGAGGACGCACCCTTTGTGGCCACTGGGAGATCGATGCGCAGCCGTTCGGCCCATCCATTCCCTACAGTCCGGAAGGTACCCTCGACGGGAAGGTAGTCGATGCGACCATGGCCAAAAACATGTCGTTCTCCGCCAGGTGGGGTTCGGCCTGTGGAAGGGCTTTCGATGGCGCCAATTTTCTGAAAGATCATCCTCAGTATTACTGGCTGGAAGGGATGCTGGCGAACCGGCCAAGCCAGCCGTGGACGACTTTTTCAGCTGGGGAGGAGAAATGATTACAGATTGCTTCGCTACGCTACCAATGACAGATTTTGTAATATACTGAATATCAAATAGGTGCAAAAATGTATTTAACAGCTTCATTATGCACAAATATTTTCTGTCATCTTCACATTGTGCCCAAAAAATTTGGGTGGTGACTCGCAATGACGGTGCATTTTTCATACATGGGTTTATGATGAGAGCACTATACCCAACAAATGCTGATAAATGCACCGTCATTGGTAGGAGGAACGACGAAGCAAACTGAACCTTTTCTAAAATTTTGCCAGTTGCAATGCAGAAATCATTGATTAAAACATCTATAGTTAATTACCCGCCATGAAGATCAAAAGGATTGAACTCTACCAAATGCCCATCAAGCTCAAAGAGCCTTTCATCATCTCTTTGGGTAAATTCAATTATGCCAGCAACGTGGTGGTTGTCATCAGAACGGATAGCGGATTGAGTGGTTTCGGGGAGTGCAGTCCTTTTATGTCGATCAATGGTGAGAGCATGGATACCTGTGTGGTGGTTGGGCAATATCTTGCCAGGGTGCTGATCGGGCAGGATCCGACAAATATTGAAGTCTGCACGAGCATGATGAATCAGGTCATTTATGGAAACTCCAGCATCAAAAGTGCGTTCGATATGGCCTTGTACGATCTTGCCTCCCAACAGGCAGAACTTCCGCTGTATGCTTTTCTAGGGGGTAAAAACAACAAAGTATTGGTGACCGATTATACCGTTAGCCTGGGCGACAAGCGCAAGATGGTACATGATGCCTTGTGGATCAAACACCATGGATTTCAGGCCATCAAAGTGAAACTAGGAGAATCGTTTGCAAAAGACTTCGAGAGGATTCATCTCATCAGGGAGGCTGTCGGCAGGGAGATTCCAATGCGGATAGATGCGAACCAGGGCTGGAACACGGAGACAGCAATTGCTATTTTGCGCGCACTTGGGCCTTACAACATCCAGCATTGTGAAGAACCTATTCCACGCTGGAATTTCATGGAACTGCCCAAAGTCAGAAAGCAGAGTCCCATCCAGATCATGGCCGATGAATCCTGCTCCGACCACCACGATGCCCAAAGGCTGATTGATTTGCAGGCCTGCGATCAGTTGAACATCAAACTCGGGAAATCATCCGGGATTTTCAATGCACTGAAGATCATTCAACTGGCCGAACAGGCTGGTATGCACCTCCAGGTAGGAGGCTTCCTAGAATCCCGCCTGGGATTTACCGCTGCCGCCCATCTGGCGCTCGCCAGTGATCATGTCGTCTACTTCGACTTTGACACACCGTTGATGTTCACGGAAGATCCGGTTTCCGGCGGAATAACCTATGACAACCGGGGAGTCGTGACAATCCCGGATGCTATTGGACTGGGGACATGGGTGGATGATGGGTATTTGAAGGGGTTGAAGAAGGTGGCGATATGTTGATTCTCCGGTAACAAAATACCATATCTCCAAAATAAACTTCCTGATCATTTCGGAAAGTCGAAAATTTTGGGTAACTTTAATAGGAAGCAATATTTTTCTGGTCTGCCTGTCCAATTAAGAGAGATGACATAGTCCGAATGCTTGCTTTTTCTGATATCCAAAGTAATAACAGCCTAAAAAATTCCAAATGAAGAAAGAACAAATTCAGCAATTGTTTGAGCAATTTGAAAATGCAGTTTACGAATTCAAAGGGATCGAATGCTGGAGTGCAAGGGAATTGCAGGAGATTCTGGGTTACTCAGAATGGCGTAATTTTTTCAAAGTAATTGATAAGGCAAAGGAGGCCTGCAAGAATTCAGGGGTGAAAATCACCGATCAATTTGTTGACGTCAACAAATTGATCGGCATGGCTAAAGGTGCTCAACGTCAGATAGATGATATGGCATTAACACGATATGCATGCTATTTAATTGCACAAAATGGGGACGCTGAAAAGGTCGAAATTGCCTTTGCTCAAACTTATTTCGCCGTTCAGACAAGAAAGCAAGAGATCATTGAACATCGGTTACTGGATGTGGAAAGAATCATAGCTCGGGATAAACTATCTCAAGCGGAGAAAAATTTTTCAACAATCATTTACGAACGCGGTGTGGATGAGAAGGGCTTTGCAATTATACGGTCACAAGGAGACAAGGCATTGTTTGGAGGCCTCACAACCCTGGAAATGAAAAGAAAACTAGGTGTAGATGAAAGAAAACCATTGGCTGATTTCTTGCCGACCCTTACCATAAAAGCCAAGGATTTTGCGGTTGAACTGACTGGTCACAATGTTATTGAAAAGGATTTAAAAGGGGTAAATCCTATTGAAAATGAACATATTGAAAACAATTCAGCTGTACGTAATATGCTGATTGACAGAGGTGTTCGTCCGGAGATGCTCCCTCCATCAGAGGATACAAGTATAGTTAAGCGACGACTAAAAAGTGAAGAGAAAAGGATCTTAGAAAACTTGAAAAAAACAACAAAAAGAATTGTTAAGTAGATTTAGGACTGGTCTTTAAGATTCGAAAGATTCCCCAAAAACCTATCCGACCCATAGATCACACGTAGACGATGAGCCATCATCTCTATTTTAAAGGTGCCACTTCCCAGATTCTCGCCATCAGACTCTCCCGGTAGGGGAGTAGCGGAACTGATTTCGATGGTTTTCCCAGTATGGGTTGATACGCGTCTGTCAGAGATGAATTTTCCGGAGTAAAGTCCCTTGAAATTGGTTAGAATTCCCCAGATCCCGATTTTACGGATCACCGTGATGTGAAAAAGCCCTTGCAGCGGGTTGGCTTCCGGGACCTGCATCATCCCTCCGCCATTGAATTTGCCCAATCCAATACTGGCGGTGAAGAGGTTAACTTCCAGGGTGGCGCCATCGATTATAAATTTCGTCTGTCTGCTTTTGAAGTTGAAGTAGCCTGACCCCAGACTTTGAATGTACACCCTGATGCCCTTTACTCCTTTGGATTTTAGTTCGTTGGCATTTTTGGCCACAAGCGCGTCAAAACCAAATCCGGCAATGTTGACGAAGTACCGTTTGCTTGCCTGTCCATCCACCCGGCAGGTAATCTCACCAACATCCTGTTTGACAGATTTTCCGGCCAGGATGATGTCGATGGCTTTCTGGTAATGGTCCGGGATTCCAAAGGTCCTGGTCCAATCGTTGCCGGTACCAACGGGAATCATCCCAAGTATAATTTCGTGGTGAGACTGCTTCTCAGCAAGAAATATACCGTTGACGATCTCATTGAGGGTACCATCGCCCCCTGCAACCATCAGATGGGTGGCTCCGCGCGTGACGAGCTCTCTGGCTAACTCGATGGCATGGCTTGGATATTCCGAGAGGTTAAGCGTGTAGGTAATTCCGGATTTTTTCAAAAGCTGCTCGATTTTTGTCCGGTCATCTGCCCCTTTCCCTCCGCCTGCATGAGGATTAAGAATAACCTGCCACTCGATTTCATTATTTTTTGGCATCTGATTTTTAGTTGTGTAGTTAGTACCTGACTACAAATCTAAAAAAAATCGGGTGCAGATATGCTCTGCACCCGAAAAACTATGTGAAGAAAAGCTATTAGCGATTGGCTGTAAGCTAAAAAAACATTTTACTTGATTACTTCGCCGACTTAACCCTTCGACCCTTCGACTACGTTCAGGGACCGGCAACTTTTCAAACATTTTAAACAACATAAACATTTCAAACTTTATTCCTGTACTGCAGCAATACCCGGAAGTACACGGCCTTCAAGGTATTCGAGCATGGCGCCTCCGGCTGTTGAGATGTAGGAAACCTTGTCGGCAATGTCGAATTTGTTGACAGCTGCTACAGAGTCGCCACCGCCAACCAGTGAGAATGCTCCCTTTGCGGTGGCCTTAACGATGGCATCTCCGATGGCCCTTGTCCCAACGGCAAATTTGTCCATTTCGAATACGCCAACCGGACCATTCCAAAGAATCGTGTTGGATTCGCTGATGACTTTGCTGAAATTTTTGATGGTTTCAGGACCGATGTCCAACCCCGACCAGTTGTCGTCGATGGCATAAGAAGAGACTACTTTTGTGTTGGCTGTCTCGGCAAATGCATCCGCTTCGACCACGTCGACCGCAAAGTGGAATTGTACCCCTTTGTCTTTGGCTTTCAGCAACAGGCTCTTGGCAAGCTCTACATAATCGTCTTCACAGATGGAACCACCAATTTTCCCGCCCTGGGCCTTCACGAAAGTGTAGGTCATTCCGCCGCCGATGATCAGGTGATCGACAGAATTCAGAAGGTTTTCGATGATGGTAATTTTGGAGGAAACTTTGGAACCTCCCATGATGGCTGTGAAAGGACGCTTTGGCGCTTTGAGTACCTTATCCAGGCTCTCTACTTCACTGGCTACCAGCAGACCAAACATTTTGTCGTTGGGGAAGAATTTTGCAATAACCGCAGTTGAGGCATGGGCCCTGTGGGCAGTTCCGAAAGCATCATTGACCCAGCAGTCGCCCAGAAGTGAGATCTGACGGGCGAACTCTTCGTCGCCACCCTCCTCTTCAGGATGAAAGCGCAGGTTCTCCAAAACCAATACTTCGCCGGCTTTAAGCGCAGATGCCATTGCCTGGGTAGCTTCACCGATGCAGTCCGGAGCCATTTTAACAGCCATACCACCCAGTATTTTACTGAGGTGAGGCACAAGATGTCTCATGGAAAATTTGTCCTCAGGGCCCTTTTTCGGGCGACCCAGGTGAGACATGATGATCACAGCCCCACCTTTACCCAAAATGGTGTTGATGGTTGGGAGGGCAGCTGTCATGCGGGTATCGTCGGTAATTTCGAATTGTTCGTTGAGCGGAACATTGAAGTCAACTCTGATTAAGGCTTTTTTGCCTGAAAAGTCATAAGTTTCAATCGTCTGCATATCGTTGTAATTAAATTTTTTAAGAAGCCCAAAGATAGTGGATATCTGTTGGATAAGCCTCTTTCGTGTGTTAATTTATTACTAATTCATCAGGAGTTTTTGTTGTCGGGATACCCGATGATCAATTTTTTTTACTTTTGAGGGGCAGACCCCAAAGACTCAAAAGTACTATGCAATTTAGAGATGTCATTGGACAGCGTTCAACGAAGGAGCTGTTTATTCAGTTGGCAAAGGAGCAGCGTGTTCCCCATGCCATTCTGCTGGTTGGGCCTCCCGGTAACGGGAAGCTTGGGATGGCTTTGGCTTTTGCGCAGTACCTGAATTGCCGCAACAAGACGGAGAACGACTCTTGCGGTGTCTGCAGTTCGTGCCTGAAATTCAAAAAGTTGATTCATCCGGACCTCCATTTTACCATCCCTGTCGTCAAAACATCCGCCATCTCCAAACCCACCAGCAGCGACTACCTTCCAAAGTGGAGAAGCTATTTTTTGGCCAATCCCTACCCCATCTACGAAAGGTGGAACCAGCTTATCGCAGAGGAGAACAAGCAGGGGATGATCTATGTGGATGAGGCTGCCGAAATCATCCAAAAGCTGAACAGGAAATCCTATGAAGCAGACTACAAAGTCTCGCTGATCTGGCTACCTGAGACCATGCACCTGACATGTGCCAATAAAATCCTGAAAGTGCTTGAAGAACCTCCGGCCAATACACTATTCATTCTTGTAACGGAGGAGGAACAGCGACTGATCAGCACCATCCGGTCGCGTTGCCAGACCATTCGGATTCCGCGAATTGACGAGCAGGACCTTGCCCTGGCCCTGGCCAGCCATCCTGATCTGGGAGATAACAATCCCTCTGTTGTTGCCCGTATGTCCAACGGAAATTATATCCTTGCGGAAGAGATGTTGCGCGAAGATGAGATCAGGTTGTACAACTACAGGCTTTATACTTCGTTGATGAGGTCGGGATATAGTCGTAATTTACAGGAGTTGCTCGCGTGGTCTGACGAAATTTCCTCCATTGGCAGGGTTAGACAGCTAAGTTTTCTGAGATATTGCAGCGATTTTACCCGCGAAAATTTTATGTCGAACTTCAAGCAACCGGTTCTGGTTACCATGAGTGAGGATGAGGAGAAGTTCTCCAATAAATTTGCTCCTTTCATCCACGACAAGAACGTAATCCACCTCTTTTCCGAGTTCGAAAAATCTTTGAAGGACATTGCATCCAACGGAAATGCCAAAGCCGTTTTCACCGATATGGCGCTCAAAATTTCCAAGCTGATCAGGCTCTAATCCCTGTTAGGCAGTTCAATTATATTCCTTATTTTGGGGGTATGATAGTTTTCGCAGCAGTCCATGTGATTCGCTCCGTTAAATTTCATTATTTTTGTACAGAAGGAAGAAAATTACAGATTACAGATTACAAATTACAAATTGGACGAAACTGCGGATTTAAACACCTAAATTCAGGTAGTTAGTTTTGGTTTGATTTTGTAGGTTGCAGATATAATTTTCAATCAAATTTCAATATATACTTGTGTGCTGATTCTTTTTGAACCATGCAGACAATCAATTAGATAACTTAGATAATTCATGAACACTATACAAAAAACCGCACGCGGATGCCCAGGTTCGGCGCAAACACGTAGCTGTGCAAAATTGAATGTATACAACTGGCTTTCCGATGTTCCCAATACCCTCAATCCAAACGATATAATTGAGATCCGGTTTAAAAATACCCGCAAGGATTATTTCAAAAACGTGAATGAACTGCCCCTGAAACCGGGGGATATTGTCGCTGTTGAGGCTAGTCCGGGTCACGATATTGGCGTTGTTTCACTCGTTGGCGACCTTGTTCTCAAGCAGATGAAACGGCATAAACCCACTTTCGTGGATGGTGAACTCCGTAAAATATACCGTTTGGCCAAACCTGTCGATATTCAGAAATGGGAAGAGGCGATCCAAATGGAGCATGAAACCATGTTGAAAGCCCGGAAAATTGCCGAAGACCTACGCCTGAACATGAAAATCGGCGATGTGGAATTCCAGGGAGACAAGACCAAAGCTATTTTTTATTATATTGCGGATGAGCGTGTTGACTTTCGCCAGCTCATCAAAGTATATGCCGATACCTTCCGGATACGTATTGAGATGCGGCAGATTGGCGCCCGTCAGGAAGCAGGCAGGATTGGCGGCATTGGCCCGTGTGGCCGCGAATTGTGCTGCAGCTCCTGGATCTCCAATTTTGTGTCGGTCACAACCAATGCAGCCCGGTACCAGGAGATCTCACTGAATCCGCAAAAGCTCGCCGGACAGTGCAGTAAACTCAAATGCTGCCTGAACTATGAACTGGATTGTTACATCGATGCGCAATTGGATTTCCCTCCCAACAATGTCCAGATTGAAACCGAAAAGGGGAATTTCAACTACCTGAAGGCAGATATCTTCAAAGGTATTTTCTGGTATGTGAGAGAAAACTACCAGGGTGGTGGCGTCATCGGTGTATCTGTGGAGAAGGTGAAAGAGATCCTTCGGTTGAACAAAAGTGGCAAGCGTATTCCTGATCTGACCGGGGATATCATTGAAATACCTGATGATGCAGTTCCAACTTACCAGAATTCGACAGGTCAGGAGTCGCTCGACAGGTTCGACCAAGGTTCTAACAAACTGAGGAGAAAGAAGCGTCACAAACCAATTCTGACACGTAAAAACAATTCTAATCCCGACAATGAGACTTCACAAGATACTCCGGACGAGTAAGGCTGTTCTGCTTCTCTCTTTTGTTGCAGTTGTGATTTTCTCCTGCAACAGAAAGATTGTTTTCAGCGATTACAAATCCCTGAGCGGATCCAAATGGCACCAGGATTCCATTCTGAGATTCGACATGACGGTGCCCGACTCATCGAAGATTTACAACCTTTATCTGAATGTTAGAAACGACGGCAGATATCAGTACAGTAACCTCTGGTTGTTTGTCAAGATTACTCCCCCGAAAGGTAAAGTCCTCAATGATACCATCGAACTCTCGCTTGCCAATCCCGACGGGAAGTGGTTGGGCTATGGCCTGGGCGACATCTACGACATGAAATATCCCTACAAACAGACAACGATCTTCCCTTCAGCCGGCTACTATCGTTTTGAAGTAAGACAAGGTATGCGAACAGAAGATGGCGTTTTAAGAGGGATACGGGATTTTGGCATAACCCTCGATAAGGCCAATTAAAGAGATATGAGCGATAAGTTATGAGTTATGAGATGCTTTGATCTTGATTTTGGGCTAATTCAATTTCCACATTTTCCAATTTTCCAATTTTCACATTAGCATTCCATGAGTAAAAACAAGCTCTCCAAATTTGAAGAGGTGCACGCGCTGCCGAATGTGGTGGAGGTTCCCTATGCGGAGTTGCTTCGGGGTCCATATAAACTTCAAGGCAAATGGAGCAGTCAATTTTTTGGCAATGATTTTCCGGTAGTTCTCGAACTGGGTTGCGGGAAAGGAGAATACACCGTCGGACTGGCAGAAAACTTTCCAGAAAAGAACTTCATTGGCATCGACATCAAAGGATCCAGAATCTGGACCGGTGCGTCAGCCGCACACGAAAGAGGATTGACAAATGTTGGATTCATTCGAACCTACGTCGAATTGCTCCCCTCTTTTTTTGGACCGGATGAGGTTAGTGAAATCTGGATTACCTTTCCTGATCCCCAGATGAAAAAAGGGCGCAAGCGACTTACCTCTACAAAGCTTCTGGCCCATTACCGCAAAGTGATGAAGCCAGGTGGTATCGTTCACCTCAAAACAGACAGCAATTTTCTATACCAATATACAAGAGCACTGGTCCATTTGAACGGCTTCAAGGTGGATGCAGAAACTGATGATTTGTATGCTTCAGCGTATGCGGATGAAATCATGGGGATCAAAACTTATTACGAACAACAATGGCTCAGTCGGGGACTTACCATCAAATACCTGAAATTTGTTCCGCATTTCGAAAACCTGATCGAACCTGATCTTGAAATTGAGTGGGACGAGTACAGGAGTTTTGGCAGAGATCAGAGAAGCAATGTGAAAATTGGAAAATTGGAAAATGTGAAAATACCAACCGTTCTCTCAGAAACTTCTGATAGTCCTAAAGATCCTAACTATACTGCGTGTAGATAAAAAGTCTCTGTGCAACTCTGTGTTTTACTCTGTGCAACTCTGTGTAATATTTTGAACCTTATGAACGATTTTTACGAAAAGGTCTACGAAACAACCCGTTTGATTCCTCCCGGCAGGGTGACGAATTACGGGGCCATTGCGCGCTACCTGGGCACCGGATTATCGGCTCGGGTGGTTGGCTGGGCGCTCAACAATTCGCACCAGCAGGAACCTTTCGTTCCGGCGCACCGGGTGGTCAACAGAAATGGATTGCTGACGGGTAAAGTCCATTTTCATCCCCCTTCCGCCATGCAAGAACTGTTAGAGAACGAAGGGATCATTGTGGAAGATGATGCTGTAGTCGACTTTGAAAAATACTTTTGGGATCCGATGAAAGAGTTGGAATAAGCCTTCCAGCGATAGCCGAAAAGGGGAATTCAAACAGATGCAACAATAAAAGAAACCATTCGTAACCAAAGTATTTGATGGAACGTAAAAGTCAGTAAGTCTCTTATCGTAATTAATGTTGTGCATAAGTAACACAATCTCAATGCAATAATGTTTCGTAATCTTTAATCTGTAATTTGTAATTTGTAATTCAATTATATGGCCTTAATACCCAAAAATATATCCGACACCCTCCGGAGAATTCATTTCCCCGGCACTGATAAGAGCATTGTTGACCTGGAGATGGTTCAGGAGATCCGTGTCGCAGGAAAGAAAATCACTTTTTCTTTGATATTCCAGAAGGAGGATGATCCTTCCATTGTTCCCGTTTCGGAAGCGTGCAAGGATGAGATACGTCGCGAATATGGCAGCGACTTTGAGGTAACAATAACTCCCAAAAGCGCCAACAGGATGAGTCCGCCTGTGCTGCCGGGTGTAAAAAATATTATAGCCATCGCATCCGGCAAGGGCGGTGTTGGCAAGTCAACCATGGCAGTCAACCTAGCCGTTACGTTGGCTAGGGAAGAGGATGCACGTCCCTATTTCGAAAAGATCGATGGTCGCGACCGGATCGTTCCCATTGAGAAATTTGGCGTTAAATTCCTCTCCATTGGTTTCTTTGCCAACAAGCAGGATGCCCTTATCTGGCGAGGCCCTGTTGCTTCCAATGCGTTGAAGCAGCTTATCATGGAAGGAAACTGGGGAGAACTCGACTTTTTGCTGGTCGACCTGCCACCTGGAACCAGCGACATTCACCTCACCCTGGTTCAGACGGTTGCCGTCACCGGCGCGGTTATCGTTACCACACCTCAGGATGTTGCCCTGGCAGATGTTGTGAAAGGCGTATCCATGTTCAACAGCAAGTCGATCAATGTACCTGTATTGGGTATCATCGAAAATATGGCCTGGTTTACTCCGGCCGAGCTTCCCGAAAACAAGTATTACATTTTCGGCAAGGACGGCGGGAAAGAGTTGGCAGCTTCGATGGATCTTCCTTTGCTGGGTCAGATTCCCATCGTAATGCGTATCAGGGAAGGTGGCGACAATGGATTGCCTGCTGCGTGCGACGAGGAGAGCGCTTCGGGACTTGCCTTCGAACAATTGGCAGATGAGCTGATCGAACAATTGGAACGTCGGAATATTTATTTTGAACCTACCAGGAAAGTAACCGTCAAGCGGAAGTGATTTTTTCAGCAATTTTGAGTTAATTTGTGTGATACATTTATCCAAAATCGCTTGAAGGGACACGCTTTAAATCAGTTTTTTTATCTGCTGGTTCTACTGTTTTCTGTTGGATGCTCCACACAGAACAATACTGCCATATCCCGGTTTTACCACCAATTAAACTCCCATTACAACATCTATTTTAATGCAAGGGAGAGTGTAAAGGAGGGTTTGATGCGGATGGATCGTCAGGTCATTGAGGACTATACCCATCTGTTACCGGTTTTTCCGGAAACCAATCCTGCAGCCTCGCAGGTGGCTATTTCGCAAATGGAATATGCTGTGCAGAAGTGTCTGAAGCTGATTGCTACCCATTCGATTACCAAGAGTCCAAAACGAAAAACCAACACCTCCGAGGCATACACGGCATTTGCCTACAAGGCTGAATACAACAAGTGGATAGATGATACCTATCTGCTGATGGGTCAGGCTGCCTACTACCAGCGCGATTTTCACAGGGCGCAGGAGAGTTTCAATTACATATTGCACAATTTCTCCAATCAGCCAACCAGAAATCCGGCTTTTCTTTGGTTGTCAAGATGTTATATTGAGACAGGTGAATTCGACAAGGCACTTCAAATTTTAAAATTGCTTGAGCGGGATGGCAGTCTGCCGGTAGAGGTCAAAAAGGATCTTACGGTAGTGAAGGCCGACTATTTCATCACCACCAAAGATTGGAAAGAGGCGGTCTTTCAGTTGAATCAGGCCTTGAAGATGGATTTGACCAGAAAAGAGAAGGGGAGATACAATTTTATCCTGGCTCAGCTCTACCTGACCCTGGGGCAGAACGACGAGGCTGTGGCAGCATTCCACCGTGTTGTAAAATCGAAGCCACCCATCAGAATGGCCTTTGAAGCGAAAATATCACTGCTGGAATATGCCAGCAGCAATCTGGAAGAGGTCGATCTGGCTCTTGCCAAAATGATCAGAAACGGGAACAACCGTCCATACCTCGACCGCATTTATTATGCCAAAGGTGAAGTGGCGCTCAAGTCACAACGTAGGGAAGAGGCTTTGAAATATTTTAGAACTTCCGTAACCTATAGCCTTGACAACAACAACCAGCGGGCGCTTTCCAGTTTGAAAGTTGCGCGCCTTTCGCTGGAAGAGAGTAACTACCGGATGGCATCCTGTTATTACGACAGTGCACTGGCTGTCGTCAGGGCAGATTATCCCGGTTACGATGAAATTGTCTCAAAAACCAACGGATTGTCGGCCTTGGTAAAGAACCTCGACGTGATTGGGAGAGAAGACAGTTTGCAGAAGGTTGCCCTGATGAACGAAAAAGACCGACTGAGCTTTATCAACAAGGAGATTGCCAAATTGGCTGAGGAGGAGAGCAAAAAGCAGGCAGACTTGCAAAAGGAACAGAACAGTGCAAATTATTTCAGAGGCCAGCAGTACCGTTCAAATGTCGATAACCAGTCGAACAACAGCTCCTGGTATTTTTACAATCCGGTTACGGCGGGGCTTGGCAAAACCGATTTCCAACAAATCTGGGGCAAAAGGAAACTGGAGGACAACTGGAGACGAAAGAATAAAATTTCTTTAAATCCGGGCGAAAATGAGCTGGCTGATGCTACTGATGTGCAGAAAAAAGAGACGCAAAAACAGAAAGAGTCTAATCCCAAAACGGTCGAATATTACCTTCAGAATCTGCCATTGACAGACTCTTTAATGCGTGCTTCGCACGATCGGATCAAGTCGGCTTATTTTGCGGCCGGGAGAATTTATGAGGGTGTGCTGAATGATAATATCCATGCCATTGCCATGTATGAAGAGCTGAATGTCAGGTACCCTGAAAGTATTTATGAGCTACCGGTATGGATCGAATTCCATAAGATGAAGTACAAGGAGGAGATTTTCAAGAATAAAATCACCCAAAAGTATCCTGAATCGAATTATGCGAAGTTTTTACTGAATCCTGATTTCCTGCATGAGATGGAGGTCAGAAAACAGCAGAGAGAGCTTAAATATGGTGAAGCCCTTACCTTGTACAAGAGCGGGGATTTCAATGCTGCCGGGCAATTGGCAACAGAGGTGTTGGCGCTTCAGCCGGACAGTCTTTTGCTGCCCAAGGTGAAATTTATTGACTTGATTGCCAAAGGGAAAAACGCTTCACAGGATGAGTTTTCGAAAATGCTGGATCAATATCTTACCGATTATCCCACATCGCCGGCAAAACCGGTGGTTGTAAAGATCCGCGATTTGGTCCGCCAAAATAGCCTTGCCGAATTGGAGAAGATGATCTCAAAGATGGATTCAGCCTCCCTAAGCAAACTGCCCGAAAAACCCGCTATCCGGAAGGATGATGCTTTTGGAGGAAAATATTCCTATGATGAAGAGCTGTTCCACTATTTTGTGCTCTCTTTCCCGAAGAGCGCCAAAATTGATGTCAACCGCCTGATTTTTGACCTGGCTAATTTTAACATCGATTACTATACATCGATCGATTTTGACGTTGAAGAGATCAGATTAAATGATGAGATACAACTTGTTGTGGTTCGGAGTCTTCCAAATAAAGAGGAAGGACTGGGATATTTTGGAACCATCCTTAAGCACAAAGAGGTATTTAATACATTAAAAGGGGTTGACTTCCACTATTGTCTGGCCTCTTCGCCAAACTACCGAAAAATCATTGAAGATCAGGATCTTCTGCAATATCTGAAGTTCTTTGTGCAGAACTACAGCAAGATATCTTTTAATCAACCTAGTTAACGGCTCTAAACCAGCTTTTGTGTAGCAAATGTCTTAAGAAGAAGTAATTGTCGTTCGGAATTTTCGGAATACTTGAGATTTCTTTGAATTCAATGTGCATAAAATCAGATAATTAACCAAATTCGTTACCTCATGAAAAATCTATTTATGTTCGTCACCATTCTGTTGGTGTCGGTCGGCGTGGTTTGTAAATCAAACGCCCAACAGGCTGCGAAACCTGTGAAGGAAAAAGTAGCTGAAACTTATTCGCGGATCTCCCTGACTTTCTTTATGGGTTCAGTGGCCGGAGTAAATTCAGCTCCTGCTGATGCGGCTATGAATATAAAGTTCTCGGATAAATATTTTAACCACAACCTGAACACTCTTGTACTTCCCCTCGGACAGGATTTTAAAATGCTGACCTACGATAAGAAACGCTCTTATCTGCGGGAAATGCTCTCCAAAGAAGGTGTTGGACGGAAAATGGTGGCAAAATGGTTCAACAGGCAGGAGAATGGAATGATGAACCTGGAGTATGTTCATCAGTGCGGACTCTACAATGCTACCGACCAGGACGTAAAGATGGCAGTGGCTGCAAAACGCGGGGACGCTTTTTTGAAAGACGCAGGTCAGAATCTTGTCAATAAAACGTATGTTCTGATTTTGGTTCCAAATGATGTAAAATCCAAGGACGATGGAAAAATACGGGGCTGGGATTGTCAGTACGATTTCTTTTTCTACCAGTTGATTTTCACCCCTGATGTTGTAGCCAATTTCTACAATGTCTGGCCATACGAGGATGACGATGCAGCAGCCAAACAGATGAAAGTAGCTGCGTTCGATACGCTTACCTTCAAATTTGCTGATGCTTACAGCAAATCATTCCAATCAGCTTCTGTCAGTGAGACTTTGACCAACAACAAAAAACCAAAATCATTGGATCAGCTGAAGAGTGATCTGGCAAACCATATGTATGAAGGTGCAACCTTCCTGCTGGATAAAGATTTGGAAGATTTCAGGGTGAAGGTCAAAGTAGAGAAGCTTCATCCAATCCGTGCAAAAATTGGCAAAAAAGAGGCCTTAAAATGTGATCAGCAGTTCTTTGTTTACCAGTACAAATTTGATGAATCCAAAGGGACAGTTTCTCCTGTCCGGCAGGCAGTTGTCAGGTCAACAAGCAAAATTGCCAACAATAAGATGGTTGCCACAGGAGCAAGTCCAATGAGCAGTTTCTATCAGACCTATGGCGGAACCATCCAGGAAGGAATGATCCTGCAACAAAAGCTGGACTTCGGACTCTCTTTGGTAGCGGGTTTTGAGAGTGGTGGTATCGGCGGAATGAGTGGTAGTTTAATGTTTAGGACCGGTCCGTTTACCAATGTAACAGGCTTGTACCTGATGATCGATGCAGGCTATGATTCCGGAAAAAAATCGACCTCAACGACTTTCCCGGAAAGCAAATACAACTTTTTAAGATACTCCATCGGATTGGGGAAAGGATTAAGGCTAGCCCGGATCGTTGAACTTACGCCCAACGTTCAATACGGGATCGAACAAACCAAGGACAAAACTTACAAGGACATAAGCACCAGTATCATTAAAGCAGGGGCAATGCTTGGCATTAACCTGACGCACAACATCTATCTGGTTGGGAGCGCCAATTATTATATGCCATTTGGGGATATCTCAGTGAAAAATCAGAGCGATGCCAAAAGTACACTTACCGGAAAGACCTGGGACACTGAGTTTAAAGGTCGCTCTGGGGTCTCCATCATGGGTGGTCTGCGCATAGAATTTTAATTCATCAATCATTTAAAAATATGAAAAAGAGTACTTTAACTATAATTGCGCTATTCCTGGCCTTTACCATTGTTGTTGGTCAGACTCGCAAAGAGCGGAAAGCGATGTACGACAGCCAGTACAATTATGAATTGGCTTGTCTGGGTGTCGGTCAGGATGGGACCAAACTACTGAAAGTCTGGGGTTATGGGAAAAAAGTCGACAATGCCATCTACGATGCCAAGCGAACTTCGGTAGCAGCAGTCATTTTCAGGGGAGTTCCTGCCGGGAATGGCGCAGCGCCCACTCCATCTCTCTTACCGGTTGACGGGTACGAAAAGAACATGGATTTCTTCGATGAATTCTTCAAAGATGGCGGCATGTACCTCAGTTTTGTCAACCTCACCACGGATGGAACCCCGGGAGGATCCGACAATATCAAAATGAGCCATGGTTACAAAGTAGCTGTAAGCGCCTCGATCAATTTCAACGAATTGCGCAAGTACCTGCAGGACAAAGGAGTTGTTAAGAGACTGGATGCAGGGTTCTAGATCATGCCAGAAGTAAACAATTGATTGATACATATAAAATTAAACAATATGAAACGAGCCATGAGAATTGCTTTTCACACAAACAAATGATTATTGGCGAGTTCCATCTGACAATTAAAAAACAAAATTATAAACAGATGAAAAAAATCCTTCTAACTCTCTTTTTGGGAGTCATCTCTCTACTCCTTTTTGCCCAGGCAAAAAAGCCGGTTATCATGATCGTTCCCAGCGACGTATTTTGTGTGTCTCACGGATATATCATGACAGTCAATGCCAATGGGAAAGATCAGGTTCTGCCGGACTATAAAAAATGCATGCAAAGCAGCGATGAAATTCGAATGGTGATTACCAAGATGGGTGCCATCATGACCGATCGGGGATTCCCATTGAAAGATCTGGAGCAGACCCTCAAGAGCATCGATACCCAAAGCGCCGAACTGGCCATGCTCACTTCAAAAGGTGGGGCTGCAGTAGCTGAAACTCCCATCGACATACTGAAACGTACCGCAAAAGCGGATATTATCATGGACATCGATTTCAATGTTAAACGCCAGGGTCCAAGTAATTACATCACTTTTAACCTTAGGGGGCTTGATGCTTATACCAACAAACAGGTAGCAGCAGCAGCAGGAACAGGAAAACCCTCCTCAGCAGCCAATGTTGACCTGTTGCTCGAAGAGGCGGTCCTTAGCCACATGGATGCTTTCAATGGTCAGCTACAGAACTTCTTCAACGACATGTTCACCAATGGTCGTGAGGTCGCTCTGGTCATTCGCGTATGGGACAACGCAGGAGTTGATCTGGAACAGGAGTTTGATGTGAACGGTACCAATGACCAGCTCGATTTTCACATTGAAAACTGGCTGATAGCCAATACGGTAAACGGAAGATTCTCTACAATTGACGCTACCGCGACGATGCTTCGTTTCGAGCAGGTTCGTATCCCGATGATGTTCAATCTCAATGGACGTGAGGTCGCCATGGATACCAGAAGATACATCTCTAACCTGAGCAGATACCTGGCCGGCCCTCCCTTTAACATTCAGTGCAAAATCTATCAGCGGGGTTTGGGTGAAGCGTGGCTGATTATCGGTGAAAAATAAACCTAAATCGGATACTCATGAGAAAAAATAGTTTAATCCTCGTTCTGTTCGTGGCAATTAGCCTGATGGGAACAGTACGATTGGTTGCTCAGAACAGCTCGGGCGCCAGCGATGACTTTGCCAGGATTGCCATAGCGCCAACCATTCCCGATGATTTGAAGAAACTACCGATGGGAACACAGGAGATGTTGTTGGGTAAAATGCGCCAAATCATTGCTTTGAATGGAATGAGTGCGCTGGACAATGGTCCGCTTTTTATCATCTTTCCACAGTTGTTGGTTCTCAGCAGTGATGTTGCACCAACCGCTCCTCCAACTTTTACCTACAACATGGAACTGGTTCTGAACATTGCTGACCGCTATACCGGCAACGTTTATGCC
Source organism: Bacteroidia bacterium (assembly GCA_026391315.1). GTDB lineage: Bacteria > Bacteroidota > Bacteroidia > Bacteroidales > Prolixibacteraceae > CAINVV01. The sequence goes on along the minus strand of JAPLDT010000042.1, from coordinate 71,081 downwards.
AGCGCTTCACAAACACTGAAAGGTGCCGGAAAAACTGAGCAGGCAGCCTACAACAACGCTTTTCAGCAGGTCAATATCCGCAACGGCAAGTACAAGGCCATGGTCGAAAAGGCCAAAGAGGGGATTGTTGAATATTTCAATGCCCATTGCGATCTGGCTATTTCGAGGGCTAAAAGCCTTGCCGACCAATACAACTGGAGAGGCTCTTTGGGCATCCTGAATTCGGTTCCTCCCGTTTGCAAGGAGTGCTTCGATAAATGCAACGAAGCCGCCAGTGAGATTGGCAGAAAAATGCCAATTGTATTCACAGTGGAGGAGAAAGCGAAGATTGAGAAGGAGCCTGAATACACGGAAGGTCAGACCATTGATCTTGGAAACAAGATTTTCCTGCGATTTAAAATCGCCAAAAGGATTGGGGATAAAATTTTCGTCTATTTTGAATTGATCAACAAAAATCCCGAGGATTTTATTCAAAAGATGTACCGTTTGTACGAGACCATGCTGATCGACAACAATGGAGATGAAAAACGGATCACTACCATGAAAATAGGCTCCCGCGAGAGTAACAACTACCTCGATGTGACCATCCTTCCTGAGGTAAATACGGAGGTGATCTGCGAATTTCCGAAGATTAACGAGATCAAATACCTGCGTTTTTACATCAACGACAACTTCTTTAAATTCAGAAATCTGCCGATTACCAAATAACTTTTCCTTATGAGAAAGCAAACACTGTTCGTGCTGATCGCCATCCTTTTTCCGATGGCGCTGATTGCCCAATATTCGGTTCAGGAAAAGAGTGGCAAAAAGCCAGACTGGACCATGAGTATGGAGAAAAATTTCATCGTTGGAATTGGGAACGGGGTGGCCATTGAAGATGCCAAAGAGAATGCCATGGTGAATGTGAAGGCGCAGATCACCACAGCAGTGGCAGATTTCATCTCCTCCACCTCTGTTTCAAAAACCACTGAAATTACCGCCGACAAACTGAATGCCCTTTACCAGAGTTTTTCGAATGTCATTACCACCCAATCCGGAAAACGCGACTACCTGCAGGGCGTCTCAGCCTCCAACGTTGTGGCTTTTTACTGGGAAAAACTGGTTGATAAAAAGGCCAAGGCACAGAAGTACCAGTATTTTGTCAAATATCCTTTCAGCCAATTCGATCTGGACGATCTGGTTCAGGATTTCAGGCAAAAAGATCAACAGCTGACAGATGAGATGAACAAAGTGCTGGTTTTACTCGACACCTACACCACAATCGAAGAGCTGATACAATGTCAAAGCCAGCTCTCAAAACTGGAACAGATCTTCATCGATGAACGCAAAAGCAAATGTCAGGTCGGCATCGAAAAATGCAAAGCCTTGCTGGCATCGACCTATCTGGCCGATGCGGGAAGCGAACTTGGGAAAGTAAGGTTTAGTCTGAAGATTGGCGATAAAATCGTCAGGTGCGCCAAAGTGCCGGTCATCAACTCGCAATGCGCTAAAATCGAAGATCGCCGTCTCGGAATCGATGTCTGTGAAATTGCCTACCGCTTCGACGAATGCTATGATGAACCAGGAAACAATGTCAAGGTGACCTACACGATTGGCAACAACAGGCCCGAAAAGATGTTCTATTTTGACATTGCAGAGACCAAAGCCGAACTGATGATCAGCGGCAATATCCGGATCCAGGGAGGTGATGTGGTCGGAGACAAAGTAACCAACGCGGTTATTGTCATCCCCATCAAATCGAAATTTGACAGCCCCTGTGCCGTAACCAACCTTAAACTGGAGTGGAAAGAGGGAGGCATCATCCTCGACCTTCCGGTTACGGATACTTTCAGCGGTAAGGGTCAGCACGACCTGAGGGTAACGATTCCCAACGATCTGCCAATTTCCAAAATTTCAAATGCAGCAAAACCGTTCAAACAGTTGAACGGATCTATCCTCTACAATTCGGTTAAAACCGGCAAGAGCTCAGCTATCAGAATTTACCGGCTAGACTATACCACCGGGTGGTGATGGCAGAGGGCATGGAGCTTAGAGAAAGGTAGAGAGAAACGGGGAAACGGAGAATAGGAATGTGAAACGCCCAAATATTGCTCCCTGAGCCTGGACTCCCCTGAGCCTGTCGAAGGGTCGAAGGGTCGACTGTTAAGTTACAAAGCTATCGGTCACTGAGCTTGTCGAAGGGGAGATCGGCGATAAGAAAAGGATGCAGAATGCATTGAAAATGGAGAATGGAGAAAGGATATGGTGCAGCAGCTAAAAGCTAACGGCTAAAAGGCAATAGGCTAACTCAATATAACAGATTTTAACAGATGTATAAAAATGATTACAAACACTTTAAGCTTAAGAAAAATGAAAACAAGAAGAATTTTTACAATGGTAATTGGAATCTCCTGCTTCGCATTAATGATTTGTATGTCAGGATGTAAGGCCAAACAGGTTGTTCCCAAAGGTGAAGAAATAGTTGATCTTCCCTGCAACGGTCCTGAATTCTATAACAAAAAAGGTCTGATCAGAGCCACCGCATCGGGCGAAAGCCAGGATCAAATGCTGGCCAAGAAAAAAGCCCAGGCCAACTCAAGGGAACAACTGGCTGCCACATTGAATGTTACTATCAAGAGTGTGGTAGACAACTACTACAGCTCAAAAGCAATTGACAATGTTGAACAAGCCAAAACCCGTTTCGAAGGTTTAACCCGTCAGGTTGTTGAACAACAACTTTCCGGCGTATCAACCATCTGCGAAAAGCTGACCAAAACCAAGCAAAACACATTTAAGTGCTACATTGCGCAGGAGTTGAACGGTGAGGAGATCCTGCAAGGCATTCAGAAAAAAATCTCCGGTGACGAGAAGTTGAGGCTTGATTTTGAATATGAAAAATTCAAAAATGAGTTCAACAAAGAGATGGATAAAGGTTCAAAATAAATTTATTGCACTGTTTTATAGATTGTTGATTTATTATCCGGCAGACTGTTTCAATGCGAAGCAGTTTGTCGGTTAGTTTATCTTATTGGCTGTTAATTTCGTTTCTAACCTACAAAATTTCGGTACCATGAAGAAGAATGTAGTTTTGATCCTGGTTCTGATGCTGGCCTGCACCTTCCCGGTAGGGGCCCAAACTTTCGAAGAGTACCTTAAACAGCAGCAACAGCAGTACAATGCCTATGTAAAAGAGCAGCAAGAAGGAATGCAAAAACTGCAGCAGGAGTACAACGATTTTGTTAAAAAACGAAACGAAGAGTTTGCAAAATACCTCGAAAAGGAGTGGACCAATTACAATGCCTTCAAGGCAAATAAACCCATTGAGGCGCCCAAACCACCGGCTCCTATCAAATATGAAGCTCCGAAGGCACCTCCTGTTCCAGTAAAGGTCGTTGTAAAAGAGCTCCCACCCATTGCACCACCCAAAGCTGAGCAGGAACGTCCGCAGTTGGTGCCGATTCCGGATAAGACAGTCAGAAGGATTGAGGTTCCCATCGACTTCTTTGGTCAGAATCTGGTGATTAAAGCCGATCCTCGTTTACTCGATTTTGCACTCGGGAAGCCAGGGCAGAATGAGGTCGCCCGTTTCTGGCGTAAAATGGCGGATACAAACTATGGAGATTTACTCCTGCAAATCAATGTTTTGAAAGAACAACTTAACCTGAATGACTGGGGAGTGTATCAATTGATCAGCCAATTTTCGGGAAGAATAGCCGCGAAAAACAACAATACAAAAATTCTCTACAATTGGTTTTTGATGACGGTTTCGGGATACCAAACCAGATTAGCTTATTCCGAATCAGCCGATAAGTTGTATCTGCTGGTCCCCTCCACCAACAGTGTTTTTGGATGTCAGTTTCTGAAATTTAACAACCAGGAGTACTATTTCATCTCCAACTTTGGAGAGGAGGTCGGTTCAGTTCTGACTTACGATGAGGAGTACGGAGATGCCAAGAAGAGGATCAGCCTTGCCGTAACCAAACCGCTCAACTTCATCGAGAAATATGTCACAAAAAAACTGAGATTTTCTGAGGAGTACCCCGAAATGGAGGTAAGTGTGCCGCAAAATGAGATGGCCTTTTATGCCACCTATCCGCAGACCGATTTTTCAGTTTACATGGGAGCCCCTATGAATCCGAGACTCAGTGAGACACTTTATACCTATTTTGGCAAGAATTTCAAAGGGAAAAATCAGGTTGAGTTAACCTCCGGTTTGCTTGAATTCACCCAAAAAGCATTTGCCTATAAAACGGATCAGGCTCAGTTTGGTTATGAAAAGTGGTTCTTTCCGGATGAACTTTTCTATTATCCCTTTTGTGACTGCGAAGATCGTGCCGCACTTTTCTCCTGGCTGGTGTACAACATCGGCAAGCTTGATGTCGTTGGCATTCTTTTCCCCGGTCACATGAGTACGGCCGTGCTTTTCCCTGTTGAGGTTCCCGGTGATTGTGTCTTCTCCCATCAAAAGCGTTACACCATTTGTGACGGTACTTTTATCGGAGCGCCTATCGGAAGATGTATGCCTCAATTTGTGGGTAAATCGGGCGAAATCATTCCAATGCCCGGTATTAATCCCGCAGATTTGCTGGCCGATAAAATCTGGGAAAATGTTAACCAGCACGGTGGCTATCCCGGGGACGGTTCTTCCAGTGTCGCAGATGGGCAGGGAAATTTAATCTTAACAGGATGGTTCGACAAGGCTTTCACGCTAGGAAAGGCGCCGGTTAATCCGACTGGCGGTCGCGACCTCTTTGTCGCATCCTTTAACCAGGAGGCCAAAGTCAATTGGGTAAAGATACTGGAGGGCAGTGGCGCCGAATATGTTACCGGTATCGTTAAGGATCCTGCCGGGAATTTTGTTATATCAGGGAATTTCTCCGGGAAATTCCAGGCCGATACCAAATCCATTCAATCGGAAAAGCCGGATCAATCCCTGTTTTTGCTCTCCATGAAACCGGGAGGGGCCATCAACTGGCTTACTCCGGTATTTTTTGAGGAGACAAAGACCCGCGAAAATATCTATTATCAGGTGCATCTCGACACCAACGGCAAACTTCTGGGTACAGAATATTTGCCTCAGCAAAATATGTACTGGAAAAATTTGCTTTTGCTGGATGAGAAAAATAATCTGCTCGCAACGGGTGGTTTCAGTACCCTGCCGGGAATGATCAAACGTTCTGCAGCCGTGAACGATGTGGCTGCATACGATATTTCAGCCCTGCTCAAAGAGAAGAATGACAAGATGATTCAGAGCGGATGTGACAAAGGGGCTGCCGGACTGTTTGCCGCATTTTTGATGCTGTCCGATTTCGAATCAAAGCTATCCGGCAAGTATGTGCAGGAGGCGCTCGACAAATACAATCCCACTTTTAAGGGCAAGAGTCCCAATCTTTACAAGAGCTTTGGTATTGTTGAATTTATCAAAAATGCCAACGGCATCATTACCCTGCGCACAGTCGACAACCAGTTTATGTCACTGGACAAGATGAAGGTAAGCAGCGATGCAAACATGAAGATGGTCATGACGCCTGAAGGGGATGCCCGTATCGATTTTATTTCCGGGGCGAAAGTGGGTAAGGCTTTCATTTGGTTTCCGCTCAACAGCATCACCGTCATGAAGAAAAACGGCGATCTCATATTCGACTATTCCAAAGACCATTCCAAAAGTTGTCTGAACATTAACAAAGACATTCTTTTTTGAAACAATGAGGGTGTTACTTCTCATCAAACGGTTTCATTACGGCGGGGCAGAGAACCATGTCAGTGAATTGGCCAATGCCCTCGCTGATGCAGGTCATTCTGTCTGGCTTATGTCGATGACCGGCAAGCAGCAGCTTAGACTTCGTCCCGGAGTGCAGCACATTGCCGTTAATTTTTCGGACCTAAAAATTCCATTTCACCTTTACCGACTGATTAAATTGATCAAAACCGAAAACATTGAGGTGATTCATGCGCACCAAAGGTTGCCAATTTTAATTGGTACGATGGCTGCCAGATGGATGAAAATCCCGGTTGTGGCTACCATTCACGGTTCAGTTCTGACCGATCTAAGGTCGGAATATGCCAGAAGAAACATCGATAAGGCCATTGCTATCAGGGAGAGTTGTGTCTCTTGTATTTCCAACTTTTTGAGGTCGCAGAAAAAAGTTGTACTAATCCCCAACGGTGTTCAGCTGCCTGCTGCTTGTGTCGACCGGTTTGTTGATCCGGAGAGTTTCTCACTCTATTACATCAGCCGTATGGATTGCCACCATACGAGGCTTCTTACCATGATTTTGACTGAAGTATGGCCCCGGCTGTTGGAAAAATATCCGCGTTCGCACCTGCATGTGGTTGGGGATGGTCTTTGTTTGCCCCGCATAACCAAAATTATTAAGCAATCGAACTTTTCATCTTTACACAGATCGGTTCATATTGAAGGGTACGCCAGGGAGGTGGGTGATCATTATCCCGATGCGGATTTGGTGATGGGAGTTGGAAGGGTTGCCATAGAAAGCCTGGTGTATGGCGTTCCGATATTGTCAATTAAACACAACCACCTAGGTCCTATCGTGACAGTTAGAAATCTCAAACGGATGCAGTACGCTAACTTTGTGGATCTTGAAGCTTCAGCGCCCAACGCTCTAAATTTGCTTGATAAACTAAATTCGTTTTTGGAACATCGATTTTTTTACGAAAACGAAGCCAAAATATTGCAGCAGATTGTCAGTCAGGAATATAATTTGAGCAATGTGGCCGAAAAAATAGTAGGGGTCTATCGGGAGGTAGTATAATTTTGGTTTTAATACCCTCAAGGTTTTGAAAACCTTGAGGGTATATTTTCTGATTTAAAGGTTCGAGTTCTTCTCCTCACAACCTTTTCTGTCGATGTTAAAGAAGAATGTTGCACCCTTTCCAGGTTCCGATTCGGCCCAAACATCACCTCCATGTCTGTTAAAGATCCGCTTTACGGTGCTTAAGCCAATACCGGTACCATTAAAATCGACACTTGTGTGCAATCTTACAAAAGGGTCAAACAGTTTATCCGCCCTTGCCATATCGAACCCTACTCCATTGTCTTTTACGAAGAATACCCTTTGGCCATAGAGAAGCTTACTCCCAAAAATAATTTCCGGATGTTCGGCATTGCCCGAGTATTTGATAGCGTTGCTGAGAAGATTTGTTAATGCAATCTGCATCAAAGCTTTGTCTGCATTGACATTAAGATTTTCTTCTGATTCAAAGTGAAAAGCATTTCCCTGATTCCGCACACGATAGTCAGTTACCAACTCATTCGTCATATCACTTAGATTGAGTGGCTCGCAATTGATACTGGCCCTGCCGGATCGGGAATAATTCAACAAGTCGACGATTAGTTCTGACATTCTATAGGCAGACTGAAGCACCCAGTGCAAGTTTTCCCTTATTTCTTCATCCAATTTGACTGAACCGTCATCGAAAATTAGCTGAACGAAACCGATGATACCAGCCAATGGCGATTGAAGATCGTGAGAAACAGTTCGCGCAAATGCATCCAGCTCCTCATTGGCAGCTTTCAGATCAATGTTCATGGCTTCGAGTTGCTGTTTGGCCTCAATCAATTCCCTATTTTGATTAATGGCGGCTTCATAAACTGATAGCAACAGGTTCAGAATTTGCCTTTTGTCTGAGTTAATCAGGTATTTGCTTCCCTGAAAAACTATTTCCATGGCCATGTCACCGGCGCCCGACCTGCGCATGTCGCTATTTGCAAGCAGATAATGAACCCTCGAAAGTAAGTACTGTTCATCGTAGGGTTTTGTGATAAAATTATCCGCACCTGCCTGCAATCCTTTGACGATGTCGAGGGGGTCATGGAGAGAAGTGAGCAGAATTACCGGAATATGGCTTAGATCGGGATTGCTTTTCACCTTGGAACAAAACTCATAACCATCCATTCCAGGCATTATGATATCACTGACAATCAGTACAGGCGGATTTTCACAAGCGGATTTATAAGCATCAATGGCATTGTTAAAAAGTTTTGCATTGATGTTGTTGTTATCGAAAAAATGCTGTAGCAATTTTGCCTGTACCATTGAATCCTCTACGGCCAGAATGTGGCTCTCCCCCAACGAGATGGTGTAAGAATTATAGATATTTTTCATATGAAAATTTTTTAATTTTTAATAATTTGACTTACAATTTCATCCAATGAAGAGACCAAACAAACAGCTTCCAGCAGGATTGCTTCCCCAGGCATACCATGGACCAGTGAACTTAACTCGTCCTGGGCAATTGTGAGTGCACCTACATCTTTGAGCAGTTTCAATTCCACTGCACCGTCTGTTCCCATTCCTGATAGCAATATTGCGATCGATTTGCCCCCGTACACCCGGCGCACACTTCGAAATAGATAATTTACCGAGGGTCGAAGATTGGACTCAGGAGGATCGTAGCTCACCCCAATGATTCCCTCTTCAATAAGCCCCAGATGTGCATCCCCTGGAGGAAGATAAGCATGTCCGGGCAATAGCTTCTCACCATGGGAAGCAATTTGTACCGGTACTCCAGAGGTAGAATTTAACCAATTGCAGAAACCTTCAGCAAAACTAGCATCAATATGTTGAACAATGAGGATAGGTAATGAAAAATCATCGGGAATTTGACTCAGAATGGTCTGCAACGCCATAGGGCCTCCAGCCGAAGCACCTATGGCCACGATTGCCCGTTTTTTAGTACGACCATGATTATTTGGTGCTGTTTTTAAAGGTTCCGAACGAATGATGGAGGGTCGCGGCACCTGTTTTGACCGTTGGTTAGTTACTTTAATACCAGCCATCATTTTCAGCGTATTTAGGTAACTTCGGCTCGACTGGAGATAATCCGGATGCATTGGGCCAACTGGACGGGGCAGAATAGTGAGAGCCCCGGCTTTCAGGATACTGAATGATAAGGCCATATCGGACGTTTGGTAATAGCTGCTTACAATGACAATAGGAACCGGCGTTTTCTCCATAATCCGGCGTGTCGCTTCCAATCCGTCCATCACAGGCATGTAAATGTCCATACTGACGACATCAGGATTCAACCTGGAAACGGCTTCAACAGCTTGCTTTCCGTTTCCAACAATGCCCAATACCTTAAACCCAGGATCGCTTGCCAGTATTCCCTTCAGCAAGTTTTGTGCCGTTAGACTATCTTCAACAATCAGGACATTAATTCTTTTCTTCTCCATACCGGCCAATTTAATTGCTAAATTAAGCGATGAATGGTCTCAACCAGGTTGCTTTGCTCAAAGTTGCTCTTGACGATATATGCATTGGCGCCTGCTTCCAAGCCGCGCTGACGGTCCCAGTCAGAACTAAGCGCCGTTACCAAAACAACCGGAATAGCCATGAACCTGGCATCCATTCTTATTTTCGAAGTCAGTTCAAAGCCATTCATTCCGGGCATTTCCACATCCGTAACAACCAAATCGAAAGGATCGTTTTGAAGTATTTGAAAAGCCTCCAGCCCATCAACTGCAGTTTTAACCTGAAATCCGGCTGTTTCAAGAATGTTCCTGAGCAACATTCTTGAGGTAATTGAATCTTCCGCAACAAGAATCTTTATCTGCTTTTCAGTCGAATCATCCGGTTCTGCCGCCTGATGAAGCGTGCCCGCGGTCTGATGCATGCCCAGCACTGACTCAATAAGTTCAGGAACATGAAGTATGGGAATCACTTGTCCACTTCCCAAAACTGTTGCACCTGCCAGGTTGCGCACATGAACCAACTGAGGGCCAAGATCTTTAACAACACCCTCCTGCTCAGCCAGAACTTCGTCAACCAAAAAGCCAATTTTGCGATGCGCCATTGTCACGATTAACACAGGAAAATTGAACTCATTTGTTTGTTTTTGCCTTCGTTCAGTCAAACCCAAGGTATCTGCCAACTTAATCAAAGCAATATTTTCACCGTTCAGCGACAAGAATGGTTTGGATTCTGCGTATATAATATCATGGGTATTGATACGAATGACCCGTTCAATTGCTGAAGTCGGTACCACAAATAACTGGCTGAATACCCTTACGACTACCCCCCTGAAAGTAGATATGCTTAATGGAAGCGAAATAACGAAGCTCGTTCCTTGTCCTGCTTCAGATTCAATTGTAACTGATCCGCCCAGACCCTCAACTTTTGCTGCAACAATCGCCATACCCAGACCCCGCCCGCTGAGGTCAGTGATCATTGGACTGGTTGTGACCCCCGACCTGAAAATAAGGTTAAGAATCTCCTGATCATTCATTTGATCAAGATTCTGGATAGATACAACAGAATTTTTCAAGGCTGATTCCCTGAGTTTTTCCCGATCTATTCCTGCACCGTCATCGGAAAGGACAATATCTACTTTACGGCCGGATTCCTGCGAAATGGAAATCTTTATGGTTCCACGGGACGGCTTTCCATTCTTTATTCTTACATCAGGTTTTTCAATGCCGTGGTCTATGCAATTACGGATCAAATGGATCAGCGGATTTTTCATCTCTTCAAGAATTCTTCGGTCTATCTCGGTTTCAGCGCCGGTAATCGCAAGTTCAATCTCTTTGCCAAATTCCCTGCCAAGATCACGTACAATCATTGGCACAATGTCTGTCAACGAAGAAAATGGAAAAAGTAATGTGTTCTTGATGTCATGAACCAATTCATCCACCATACGTGAAAACGTATGGTTGAACTTAACCAAATCTCTTCGCAACAAATGAAATTCAGGGTGATTGAGCCGATCCATCTCCCTGATATAATAATCAAATTCCGCCCTGGCTGATATAAACTCCTCTGACTGTCTGAGTATGCTGTTCAATTTTGATGTGGCTATGCGGACAGTTTCCTTCTGCGTCTGCTGTTCATTGGAGACTGGTTCGTATTGTGTGGTAGAAACCGTAACCTTACTTTCAACATCCAAAGCTGTCGTTTCAACTTGTTGCAGAGTGAAAGCATGCTCACTTGTTGCTGATTGTTGATCCAAATTAATCACATCAACCTGATTTTCAATTGCTTTTAATAATTGAGGCAGATTATTTGTCCGACTCCCCTGCCCCTGACCCGTAACCAACGTTTTCAATACATCCGCTCCGCTAAACAGAAGGTCGAAAAGTGGTGGTGTAAGCAGGGCACGACCCTCCTTGAGTTGGTGAAATACCCCTTCCATCGCCTGGCACAGTCGCTCGATATCACCTTGGTTTACTGCACGTGCCGCCCCTTTCAGACTATGAAACTCCCTAAAGGTGGTTTCAATAATTTTCTGATATTCTACAGGTGGCGGTTGCTTCTCGAGCATTAGCATGCATTCGGCAATAACATGCTGATGTTCAGCGGCCTCAATCTTAAAATCGGCCAGCAATTCGCGTAGAAAATCTTCCTGGGATTTAGCCACAGTATTATCAGAATTTATATTTTTCCATTACATCCTTCAGGTTGTGCCCCAATTGGTTCAGGTTGTGGGCTGCCGTTTGCGTTTGTCTGGTGCCGATCACGTTTTGTTCGCTGGCCTGTTTGATGTTCTCCATCGCCGGAACGATTTGATCCATGCCGGCCATCTGTTGCTGGCTGGAAGCAGAAATCTGAATGACTGACTTCACTGCATCATTAACGGTATCCGCCAATATTTCAATAATTTCCCCGCTTCTTAACGCCAATCTATTTCCACTTTCAACCGCTTTGGATCCATGTTCGGTTGCGATCACCGTTAGGTTCATTCCTTTTTGAATATCGTTGAGAATTTCCCTTACCTGGGCCGTTGCCTTTTTTGATTGTTCAGCAAGCATGCGAATCTCCTGTGCAACAACCCCAAATCCACGACCCTGTTCGCCAGCCCTCGCCGACTCAATTGCGGCATTCACAGCCAAAAGATTGGATTGATCGGCGATGTCATTCACTGTGGTTGTGATCTCCCCGATAGTTCGGCTCTGATCTGATAACTTATTCACACTGTCTGAAATCAATTTCATCTGATCGTTGATACGGTTCATCCCTTCAACCGTTTGCTGTACGGCTTCCTTGCCGTTCTCGGCTGCTTCCGAAGCCCGATGGGAACTCTCGAGTACTTCCTGGGCTTTCTGTGCAGCAATCAAAGCTGTTTGACGAATCTCTTCAATTGTTACAGTTGTTTCAGATACGGATGTTGCCGTTTCAGTCGCACCGGTCGACACTTCTGTGACAGTGGTCAGAATTTCAGCTGCTGATGTCCCCAGTATATTTACCCCTTCATTGATTTCTTTGAATATGCGGGTTAACATGCCGCGAATCCATAACCCAAGCAACAATGAAACCAGGATCAATATACCACCTCCAATCAGTATTTTGATGATGATGCTACTTGCAACATTTGAATTGTTAATCCCTATGTTGGATACCTCCTTGTCAAGATTCAACTCGATAAGGAGAAAATCATCCATGATTTTAGCGTACAAAGGTTCCTGAATTCGATTATCGAAATCAATGGCTTCGTCCTGCTTCCGCGAAGCTATCATTTCAAGTTCTAGTTGCCGGTTCTTTCTGTAGGTAGCTATTCCATCCGTAATGTCTTGAAAAATCTTCAATTCAGTGGGAAATGCCATCATACTTACTTTAATCGCTTTTATCCGGTTATCATCCAATTTAACCTGTTGCAGCAGCTCTTCCCTGGTTTCAGCACTGTGTTTTTCGTCCTTGATAATCATCAATTCAAGTACCAAACTCCTTATCCTGTTTTCATCAGAATGCAACTGAGTCAAGTCCTTAGACAGGTATAGTGTCTGGGCCAGCTTTTCTCCCGAATTACGAATTCCTGTAACACTGAAATAGGACTGGACAATAATGGTCAAGATGACCAGAAAAATGACCCCAAAACTTAGCATGAGTTTTGTGCGGGTATTAAAATTAGATAAAAGTGCCATCGCTTCCTCCTTCTTGTAAAATGAATGACTGATTATTTCATTTGTTAATAATTTGTTTTTTAAAGGTCAAATGGAATTGACTTCGTCGATCTTCGATTCGCATGATTGATACTTATATTCATCTCGATTGTTGATTTTGGTATCATGCTCATTTCTGTTTTTGGTTTATCGTAATCGACTTGTCTGAGAGTAACTGCACGCAGTCCAGTATGACCAGGCCGTCAGCAGTAATCCCTTTCACATACCTGGATGCATCCCCCTGAAGGGTAACAGGCTTCCGGGCAAGTTGCCCCGATGAAATACTTCTGCTTCCCAAAATGGAATCGGCAAGAATCCCAAATTCCATCTTGTTGTATTTCAATATAATAATTCGATTCAACTCTGTAATTCCTTTTGTTGTTATTCCCAGCAATATTTTCAGATTGAGTATGGATACGATCCTACCTCTGATATTGGCGATTCCTGCAACATAGTTGGGGACACCCGGAATAGGTGTCAGTTCCTTAAGCAGCAAAACCTCGCCAATAAATTGTTCTTCAACGGCATATCTTTCAGGAACAAGCATGAACTCAACTACAGATAGTTCATGTACGGAGGATTCATTCCGAACGGACTTTGTCCCGGAGATTAGCTTCGCACGTGCCGCTAATATTTCTTCATTGGTTCTCATATACCTTCAATTTATTTTACCTTTCGCTAATAAATTGCGATTCGACCATTTCAAGTATCCTCCCAACTGTCAGTCCTTCCGTTTCATTCAAAATCACCTCGGCATCCAAACCGTTAAGAATTTTTTTTATCTTTTCCAGGTGAATGGCTGCCGTTGTATCCTTTGACATCCTGCGCAATATTCCAGCCATCAGCAGATGCGACATCAGATGATCCGGGTCAATATAAAATCCCTGATTAAGTACTTTTACAGCTTCAGCCAACTCTCTCTTTTCAGCCAGAATAGTGGCCATAAGGTAGTAGGTATCGGCGTCCAGCCGGTTAAAGTTCAACATTTCATGGCAGACCCGCAGCGACTCTTCGAGTTGACCCATATTCGCGAAAGATCTCGAAAGGAGCCGTTGCCAGTTATGCTTTTGCCCTGCCTTCAACAATTCTGAACGACATAAAGTTGCACACTCGGCATATTGTCCTTTGCGGAACAAATGCTCTGCCAATTCATAAGGCTGTACTCCGGTGATTGGATTGGAATGTTTAGTCTTTGAAGGTATATCGGCCACTGTTTTCCTGGCCTTAAGCGTGAAAACCAAACGTTCACGTTTTTCAGCAGCCTTGTGCGAATGGGATATAGGCTTGTGCAAGACTTGCTTGTGTATGGTTTTTCGGTAAACGATACATCTGTCATACTGCACTTTGCTAAATTCATCAAAGAGCTCATCACTAAGTTCTACAGGACTGGTAATAAACCATCCCTGGGGCCTTAACGCATCATAAAAATTCAGGCCAACCCGACGAATAAGTTCAGGAGAAAAGTACATCAAAACATTTCGGCAAAAAATTACATCACGATCCGGATACAGGTAGAGTTGAGCGGAAAAATCAGGTTCTGCTAAATTGATTTGTTTGAAATCCACCATTTTCCTGATAGTTTCATCTATCTGCCAACCGGCGGACCCTACTTTCTTAAAATAACGTAATTGCACCTCTTTTGGCGTTTCTCTAAATGACCAGGAACTATAGATTCCCTCTTTTGCTTTTTTCAAAAACCGTGGATTGAGATCTGTTGCAAGGATGGAAATATTCCATTTGGAAAGATCTGGTATTGTTTCCATCAGGAGCATGGCCAGTGTATAAGGCTCTTCACCTGAACAACAACCTGCACTCCAGATGTTGATGTGCTGATCTTTTCCAAACCGTTCAGCCAGTAATTCAGGAATAATTTGTTTTTGAAAAACATCCAGCGAATGTTTTTCCCTGAAAAAATAGGTCTCACCAACCGTTAAATGGTTGGCCAAAACATCCAAAAATTTGGGATCTACATTACGGTCAGCCAGTAACATGGCCAAAGTATCGATCGATTCGCCCAACCCCAACTCCTTCGAAGCAGAAAGTAAACCGCGTTCCAAATCGCCCCATCGGTTCTTCGGAAAATTTAACCCTAGGATTTCATCAATCAGGGCACTTATTTCACGCAGTTTCGGATGGTGCATTACTTATTTGTCTTATTTGTTCTGATTGTATGGATCTATCGATCTGAACCACCTCTTCGGAAGTCAAAAATTTCTCGGGATCGTAAATTAACAAGATCCCATCTTCTGTTCTGTATACTCCTGATGCCTCAATGCCTGAATTGAGCTGGCCCGAAGAAATCAACTCATTGTCTGAAAACGAGATAACCCCATCAGCAGAATCAACTACAAGCGCCAGCTTTCGTGCCGTTGTATTGACTATCAAAAATAACTGATTCGGAGAGATTGGTTTTTCGTTTAAGGTCAGGCGATGCCGGAGGTTAATGACCGGCACAATGGTTCCGTAATAATCGATCAAACCATGAACTATTGGTGGTGAATTTGGCAGCTGATTTACCGCAACTGACCTGATTACACGGTCAATAGTATATAGAGGTATGCCCAATTGAATACCTTCGATACCGAAACAAAAATAATCTCCAAAATCCATCATTCAGAATCTCGATTTGTGAATAAACATACGCAAATATTCGGTTTATCCGACAATTTCCCATACCAGAAACGAATTCCCATGGTCACAGAATTTTTTTCACCCACTTAAAGAATTTGAATGGGGCATATTTAAAAGGCAGATCAATCCATGTAACAGATGATACGATTGCCCGGGAATGACTGAAGGCCTGAAAACTGAACTTTCCATGGTAATTTCCCATGCCACTGTTGCCGACTCCGCCGAAAGGCAGGTGATGGTTGGCAATGTGCATCAGGGTGTCGTTGATGCATCCGCCTCCCGAAGTGGTTTTGATCAGAATCTCACGGGCAACCTTGCCTGGTCCAAAATAATAGAACGCCAGCGGTTTCTCGTTTGAATTAATAAAATCCACCACTGTGCCGATCTTGTCAAAAGTCATGACCGGTAACACTGGGCCAAAAATCTCTTCCTGCATGATAGGGAAATCGGGCTGAACATCTTCGATAATGGTTGGGGCAATGAATTTCTGAGAAGCATCGACCTCTCCCCCGTAACTTATTTTCCCGTGCAGCATCAATTTTTGGAGTCGTTCAATTGCCTTGGCATTCACTATTCTCGGGAAATACCTGCTCTCCTTGATCTCTTTTCCGTACATCTCCTCTACGGCAATGGCAAACTCCTTTACCAGCAGATCCTTCACCGAATGGTGGACAAACAGGTAATCAGGGGCAATGCAGGTCTGTCCGGCATTGATGCATTTTCCCCAGGCAATTCTTCTGGCCGCCAGCTTGACGTTTGCAGCGGCATCCACGATGCAGGGACTCTTGCCCCCCAATTCCAAAACCACCGGAGTCAAAAATTGAGCTGCAGCCTGCATCACAATTTTGCCAAGCGCCGGACTACCTGTGAAAAATATCACATCAAACCGTTGTTCGAGCAGCATTTGGTTGACCTCTCTCCCGCCCTGAACCATGGCAATGTATGCCGGATCGAAAATTTCGGTCACCAACTCTTCCATTACTTTGGCGATGTGTGGTGTATAGGGAGATGGCTTGAGCAGGACACAACATCCGGATGAGATGGCTCCCACCAACGGATTGAGTAACAATTGGAAGGGATAGTTCCATGGGGCAATGATCAAAGAGGTTCCCAATGGTTCATAAAGGATACGGCTGGAAGATGGCAGGATGGGAAGCGGTGTAGGAACGCGTTTCGGTCTGGCCCATGAGCGCAGGTGTTTCAGGTGGCTCTCTATCTCCCCAAGAACGATACTGGTCTCGGTCAGATAAGCTTCTTCCGGGGATTTGTGCAGATCGAGCCACAAGGCATCAGAAATTTTGGCCTCATTTTTCAAAATGGCAGTTCTGAATTTCTTCAGGTTCCCTATTCTGAATTCCAAATCCCTAGTGGCATGCGTTTTAAAAAAAATCCGCTGGGCCGATACCAGCGATTCGATTTTGACTCGTGATGTATCTTCCATGGTAGTTTGTTGCTAATTTTTCCGTCCCTTGAATTGATCCATTGTTTTGTAAATACCCAGCACCCTTCCAACAACAAAGTCGAAGACAGGGATGGGCATCAACCCCTGACACAATCTGACAAAATGAATGATCAACGGCATTTTGACAAAGAATTTATTTCGTTCAATGCCACGAATAATCTTTATGGCCGCCTTTTCAGGATTCAGGATCGGAATCAAGGAAGAACGGACTCCATCGAACATGCCGGTATTGATATAGTATGGCGTCACGGTGGTGATCCCTACATTGGTTTTCAGCTGCTGCATCTCAATCCTGACACTGTCGGACCAACCGACTGCCGCCCACTTGCTGGCAACGTATACCGACATTTTGGGATTAGAGATAAGTCCTGCTGATGATGCAATGTTGCAGATATGACCAGATTTTCGAGCCACCATATCTGGCAGAAACTGCAGCGCAACCAACATTGGTGCATTCGCATTGATCTCCATGGTTTTGGTGATCTCCGCAATGGTGTGCTGGTGAAAATATTTCCCAACCACGATGCCGGCATTGTTGATCAACAGGTCAATCGCTCCATGTTTTTGCCTGACCAGTTCTGCCGTAGAGACGATCTGTTCCAGAACTGAAACATCGACAAGGTAACCGGTTACTTTGCCATAAGAGGAAAAAGCAGCCAGGGTTTCGTCAATTCCTTCCTGGTTGATATCCCAGATGATCAGCTCTGCCCCTTTTTGAAGGACGATTTGCCCCATCAGTTTGCCGATACCTGATGCTCCGCCAGTGATGAGGATCTTTGTTCCGTTTGTAATTTTCATGGTTTGAATTTGGGCGATCCACATGGATCATAATCCAAAGTTAGTGAAATAGATCAGAAAATATTCAGACATAAAAATTGCGAAAAGATTCAGACCGGATCTCAATCGTCAGAATTATGAATCAAATTTAAAGCCGATGACTACATCCTTTAATAGATATAATTTTCAGAATCATAATATTGGGTAATATTCAATTATCATAATTTAGTATCTTGCATAAATTCTTGAGTTCTATTGATAATTTCTCATGTTCAAAACCGAGTTTGAAGTGCTGTTGAATGGGGAATTTGAGTAAACAGATTCAAAATGGAGAATTTCAATAAAATATTTCATTTGTATTAACCTTTTTCGTTAATAATATTTATATTTGCAGTGAAAATATCCTATCAATCAAATAGATTAAGAAAAAGTTTAAACGAGGCAAAAGAAATTCAAAAGGAGTTTGGCACCATGGCCAAAAAAGTATCTCAACGGATGAAAGAACTTATAGCATCAGATAACCTTGAAGTTCTCAAATCAATCCCAGCTGCCAACTGCCATGAACTGAAAGGAAACAGAAAGGGCGAGTTTGCAGTAGATATTTCAGGTAACCACAGGATAATATTTGTACCCGATCATGATCCTGTCCCAGTTAAGGAGGACCATAGCCTTGATTGCATTAGAATAACTGATATTGAGATTTTAGGAACTGAAGACTACCACTAGGCCCTTGAATCAATGGATTGAATTTGATTCAAAACTAAACGACAATCAATGAACACGGATTTAAAACTAAAGAAGGAATTACTCTCACCCCCTGGTGACACAATTCAGGAAACGATTGATACCATTGGCATGTCTCAAGCCGAATTGGCAGAAAGAATTGGTCGTCCAAAAGAGAAATTAAACGACATGATAAAAGGACGTGAACCAATTACCCTGAAAACTGCTGTTTCGCTTGAACGGGTATTGGGAATTCCAGTCAGTTTTTGGATGGCACGCGAAAATGATTACCGAATCGAACTTGCCAATATTGAACAACAGGAATTCCTTGAAACATGTTATGGCTGGTTGGAGCTGTTTCCGATCAGGGAGCTTAAGAAGATGAAATGGTTACCCGACACCAGGAATAGATCGGATCAGGTTAATGCCTTGCTTAAGTTCTTTGGCATTGCTTCCCCACTCCAATGGGAGGATATTTATTTAAAAGAAGCCGTTACAACAGCATTTAAGATATCCCTGGCTAATACCCTAAGCCCTCATGCTATTTCAGCTTGGATACGGATTGGTGAACTCAAATCTATGAATGAGAAACTACCGGAATTCGACAGATCCTTGTTTAACAACGCTCTGGACGATATAAAATTATTGGTAACCCGTCAACCCGAAAATTTCCAAGATCAATTGCATCATATTTGTTTCAGGTGTGGCGTTGCAGTTTTTTATACACCCTGTTTACCCAAAGCTCCAATCAGTGGTGCAACCTGGTGGAAAGGGAAAAACCCTATAATCCAGTTAACCGGACGTTATAAAACCAACGATAGATTCTGGTTTGACTTTTACCATGAGGCAGGTCATATAATGAAACATGGTAAAAAGGAGATCTTTCTCGAAGATTTGGAAGGAAGTCCAATCGACAAGGAAAAAGAACAGGAAGCAAACCAATTTGCCCAAAGATATTTATTCCCGCAAGTCGCATTTGAGAAGCTCGTTTCAAAGAAAATGTTCAATGATAGTGACATTGCGGAATATGCCGCCAGATATGATACACACCCTGCAATAGTAGTAGGTCAGTTACAACATTCAGGTGTTATGGGATACCATCAGGGAAATCATTTTAAAATACCAATAAATCTATTTGGTTAACCTAAGAAACATATTGATATTCAATATCAATTTTGATCGAAAACTATATATAGGTTTTAAAATATCAATAGAGGAACATTATAAAACTTATTGCCAAACAAGATAACTGAAAATGGATCAAATTCCGAAAGAAATAGTAACTTTCTATCAGCAACTGGATGCAATTACTACCCTAGATAACTGGGGCATATCTGATCAGATTACGCCCCTTAAGGAGGTGTTTTCGCATGAATGGAATCAAGTGTTGGCAACGGAACAGCTATGTTTACGGTTTGTTCTAAATGGGGGCAATTTAAAGTCAAGTTTTATCACCGTTGACAAAGAGGGGAATGAGATAGGTTATCCTTCGATCAAAGACTTCTCGCAAGAGGCTATAGTTTATCTTATCAGAAGGGCTACTGAGGTTAAGAATTCATTTCTACTAAGTAGATACAACCATTTACTCTATGAAATAAAAAAACACCAGGATTTTGGAATAAATGCAATAACTGCCTATAAACAGTTGATCTATTTAAAATTAGAAAATGATTTCCAGGATAGATTTCTTCCATCTGTTCAGGCTATTCTGAGGTTGACTGAAAATTCAAAATACCAGGTCAATGAAACAAAGGCAGAATTAATGAAATTAATTTATAATGAGGATATTACAATAAATGATAAGTATTACATCATCAACGAGTTTATCCATAGCTCCCTTTTCAAATTACAAGAACTGAAATTTTTCCCGGAACTAAGTAAGGCCTGGCTGAGTCTGTTAATAGAAAAAGACTATCTCTTGAAAAAGGGAATACTGGAAAGTGCTGTAAAAGTTTGCAATAGCAACAGATTGAGTACATCTCATTATTACCAAAAGCTGGCTGAAAATGAAGATTTCATTCTGCAACAGCATCTGGATGATGCTGATTTTATCAAGCCCACGATTTTGGGTAAAATAATGGAATATTACAAAAATGCAAGGAACAATGAGAAGTTTATGGAATTTGAAAAGGAGTACACCAGGGTAAAATCATTGACTGAATTGTCAAAGTTTCAAGTACCCTTAGATAGTGAAATTCACCGTCAATTAAATGAAGAGATCAATAAAAATCTAGTAACCATCCTCTCTTGGGATTCTGACCAAATATTTGCCTATTTTGCGATTCATTCTGTTTTATTCCCTGACATTGACACTATAATAGCACAAGCAACCAAAAATTACAACGTTTCTTTTCATCGTTTTGCCACAAGTTGTGTTTTTGATATCAACGGAAATGTGAAGACATTGACTAATGAAGAAGGATTAGAACGTGAAAAATACATCGATTATCAATTCTCCTTGGGGATCTCTGTATTGCCTGTATTAATCAGGACACTGCAAACAGGTGTATACAATCTAAAAATATCCTATGCCCAATTGTATGGCTATTTGTTTCGTAACTCTTGGTATGGGCAAAAATTGCCTAAAATGAAATTGAGATCCAAAGAAGAAGATGACTCATACAATTGGCTCGATTTGATGGCTCCGGCATTACACCACTTTTTTATGCAGTTGGAAGCCTCTTTTTTATTGGGTTCCGAGAATCCATACTCCAATTATATCCTTTCCATCGATTCATTGACCCTCAAATTTGAAGGTGCTTTGAGGGATTTTGTTCGTTTAGTAGGAGGAAGTTCAAGTAAACTCAAAAAAGATGAAATCAGGGAGATGCTGTTGGAAAATTTATTGGATTCGGAAATTGTAAAAAAGGAATTCAATGACAATGATTTGGCCTTATTCAAAATGGTATTCACCAGCAAAGGAGACAACATTCGGAACAATGTAGCCCATTGTTTTTACCTGGCTGATGAATACCGGTTGGAAATGATGTGCAAGATATTTCTATGCATTTTAAGATTAGGAAAATACAAACTAAGACCCGTTTCAATAAATGAGTAATTGGAGTCAGTCCATCATAAACTAATGCCATTTTAGCAGTACGTGAATTTACGCTCTTGTTCCAATAGATCTAAAAATTATTGTGGATCAAATACCAAAAATCATCCAGAGAGATTTTCATCGAGGTGAAGGTGCATCTGGCATCAGAGCCTCTTGCGATGATTCTCAACCCCTCTAATAGAAATACCGAGCAGAGGAGGCAATTTCTTTGGATTAGAGGGTCATCCAGGGAAAGGCGACTAACTGGAGGTCTTTGGGAGCCAACTCTAGTTAACCCTTCTTTAGCTTTTTGCCAAACTCTTTCCTAACTGATATCCCAAAGGATTAGCTCTTGCCTTGTTTGAAGGATCTCCTGATTTTGACGTTTTAAAAAAATTGCAGTAATTGCAGTTTAAAGATTTGAAACCAATGGAGTACCTTCCCTGATCAAATATTTAAAATTATCTCGATAAGATTTTCATCATGCTGGAGGTTCATCTTACACCTGAGCCTGTAACGATGGTTCTCAACCCCCCTGATAGAAATACCGAGCAAAGGGGCAATCTCCTTGGAGGAGAGGTTCATTCTGAGAAAGGCGCAAAGCCGGAGGTCTTTGGGGGTTAGCTCGGGAAAGCTCATCTTTAATTTCTTGGTAAACTCCTCATGGGCTTGTTCAAAGTTGGTGTCAAAGATCTTCCAATCATTATGGCTGGAGATGTTGTTATCTATCTTTCGTATAATTTCATTAAAGTATTTTTCCGGGAATCTTGTGCCCAACTGAATTTTCTGATTGGATATCACGTCTTTAATATCCAAAAGAAATTCATTTTTGTTGATGATAGACATGGTGGAATTTGCCAGTTCCTTGCTTTTGTATGCAACTTCTGCCTCCAATTTCTCATTTTTAAGCCTGATAAGTTCCCGCTCTTTCTCTTCATGTTTGAGCCGTTCCTTCTCGTGTATTTTAGCAATCATTTTGTGTCTGAAGAGCGCAAGGGAGAA
This sequence comes from Bacteroidia bacterium, assembly GCA_026391315.1. Lineage (GTDB taxonomy): Bacteria > Bacteroidota > Bacteroidia > Bacteroidales > Prolixibacteraceae > CAINVV01. Next base: position 48,575 of record JAPLDT010000042.1, on the reverse strand, counting down.
CAGTAAAATAATGATATACAGGACAATTGCAGCTATCGAGAAATACCAGGGCGACTGTACAGTCAGCTGTATGGCATAAATTCTGCTTTCATTGCCCCAGGCGTCGGTAGCTTTAACTTTCAATCTGAACTTACCGGTAGGCAGACGCTCAATAAACAGCGTGGGCGATTCATTTTTAGCGGACCAATCAGAGGTCAGTTCCTCAATTTTCCACTGAAAACTAATTTTGTCGGTCGAATAGAAGGGAAAAGCAAACTGCATCGACAGATTGTTCCTGTTAAAAGGCATAACAACTTCCTTTTGCGATAGGTCGACGGGGATCCTTTTCCCACTGTTGTCGCTTACTACTATCTGAGAAGCAATGGGTTGCACCTCCTGGAAATGATTTTGCAGGGTGTGCGCAGGGGTTCTCAACAGCGCATACCCATTTTCAAGACAAAGGAGCCCCTCTCCATTGCCGATGGGAAAAATATTCTCGAACTTATGGATCAACTGATCTTTAAAAAGTTCGTTGGGAAACTCTTTGATCACTTCTACATCTGTACCCTCAATTTTCAGGTATCCGATAAAGTTTCCTGTTAAAAACCAGTATTTTTGATCGCCTGCCTTTAAAATCCGGGTTGCCGTTGCATATTTTCCCAGTTGTTCGTTAAGCTTGATAAAGGGGATGATTTTATCATCCAGATCGTTATAAGTATAAATTCTTTTCCCGGTCGCAAAAACAACACGATTTTCTATCTTGCATACATTTACCTGGTTATAGGCAGAAAAGATAGAATCCCCATTGTATTGGTGCAGAACTTTTACCGAGTCGCGGTTGTTGTTGAATTTCAGATGGTAAACCCCTTTGTAGAAATGGCTTGCCCACAAGTTGCCCTGGTTATCGAACTCAATAAAACGAATCAGGTCGTTGAAGTTAAACAGCACCTTCACCAGCACCAACTGGTTGTTGACCGACTTGTATTTTACAAGGTTGGAATATGTGCATTGAAGATAGCTGCCGGGTTCCATCGGGTCAGCCTCCAACGAGAAGGCACCTGATACATCCGAAATCTTTTTTATTTGTCCGTCCCTCAGGACAAATGTCCCGGAATTATGTCCAATCACAAGATTCTGCCCGACTACTTTAAGGTCCCATACCTGGCCTTGCGTTTCCTGGACCAGCTTAAAACCTGGTTTTGTCAGATCCGGGGTACTTACAAAAAGCCCCTGGTTTGTTCCAAGATAGGTATTCCCTTCGAATTGAGCAGCAGCATAGACCGCCCCGGCATTGTTGACCTCGAAAGTAGAAAAGCCTGAGTTCTGTTTCATGGAAATCATGTCGATACCATGGTCCAATGCAATCCAGATGTTGTCACTCTTATCAACAAAAAGGCCAAGTACAGTATTGTTCTGCATTCCGTTGGAGGTGTTATAACTCCATTTAAGATTGCCTGAATGATCCAGAATTGAAATGCCGTCCAGGATCGTACCAATAACTATATCCCCTGACAAAGTCTGACTGGCCTGATTAATCTGGTTCTTTATAAAATATCCGTTGAGCGGGGAATTCCACTCCGAAATTTTTCCGTCCTTGAGCAGGAAAAGGCCGTGCGACGCGGTACCTATCAACAAAACATCCTTTTCGAAAGGGAGAATAAACCTGATTATTTTACGTTGGAAAAAGGGTCCGACTAAAAATGGTTTTTCTGCACCGTTTTGCATTTCATAAATACCATTATCCATTACATTGTACAACATCTTTCCATTGACCAGAGAAAATGAATTGGTGAAACTCTTAAATTTGAGTTGTGTAATTTTGCCCTCTTCATAGACCAGAAGTTGCGTAAAAGCTTGAAATATAACTTTTCCACCATTGATATAGATATTCCAGAACTCTATATTAGGGGTAAAAAAAGTCTTTGCCATGTCGTTGAGGGAGGTATATTCAAGACGGCCGTATCGGTCGCGCTCCCAAAAACCCAACTCCTGATAGCCACTGGTAAAAATCCGGTTGTAGGCATCCACAGCCACCGCCCTGATAATATTTCCATTGGGTGAAGGGTGTAATGTCCAGGTTGCACCATCAAATTCGAGTAGCCCGATACTATTGGCAAAATAGATGATGCCACCATGATCCTGCGCCACCGACCAGTTTTGACTCGACGCCCTGTATACGTTTTTGGTGAAATTTCTGACCTGAGGCAGAACATTGCCGGCCCTTCCTGCCATGGATGAAGAAAAGGTCAATAAAATTGCCATTACAACCTGGGTTGCGAAAGATCTTGAATTAAATTTTACAAATAGGGGTATCATCTTCGCATTGAAACTGGTTTTAAGCAATATGCCTGTAGTTAAGTAATGTGCAATTTACGGATTCCTTATTCACTTTTCCAAGTTTTCCATAAAAATATTTTGTCCAATTTTGTACAAAATGAAGCAATTCATCTAATTACAGCACAGTATTTTAATGTGTACTAAATATTTTTGGCGTATAAACAATGAGTTATTCATGATTCATCAAAATGGGTTAAGAATTTAAAGTGTATCTGGAAATAGTCCAAATTAACCTGACGCACCCTAACTTCGGTCTGAAAAACTAATTAAAACCACATTCGAAATGAAGAGAGTAATTTTGCTTCTAAGTTTGGCTTTTATGGTTTCGTCACTATTTGCCCAAAATCGTTTGATTGTAAAAGGCAAGTTGACAGATGCCACAGGCCAGGGAATACCTGGCGTTAGTATTATAGTAAAAGGAACTACCACGGGAACTGTTACCGATTTCAACGGGGCATACAGCCTGGAAAGCTCACCTCAGGCAACACTGGTATATAGCTTCATCGGCTATCAATCGAGGGAAATTCCGGTTCAGAGCCGTACAACGATTGATGTTGTCCTGCAGGACCAATCGGTTAAAGTAGACGAGGTAGTGGTAGTAGGTTATGGTACCCAGAAGGTCAAAGACCTGACATCTTCCATTTCTACCTTAAAATCCGAAGAACTGGCCAAAACACCCTCCAGCCAGGCCATGCAGGCACTTCAAGGGAAAGTGGCCGGATTGCAGGTAGTAAGTTCAGGCGCCCCTGGTGATTCCCCGACCATCCGGGTACGCGGTATCGGATCTTATCCCGGCAGCAACAACGAAGCTCCGCTTTATGTTGTCGATGGAATGTTCTTCGACAACATTGATTTCCTAAACCCATCCGACATTGCCTCCATTTCCGTTTTGAAGGATGCATCGGCAGCAGCTATTTATGGAGTAAGGGCCGCTAACGGTGTTGTATTGATCGAGACCAAAGGAGGAAGTTACAACCAGAAAACCGAAATCAGCTATGATGGCTATTATGGTACACAAGTAGCCCAGAATGTTTTAAAGATGGCCAATTCCGAACAATTTGCCACCATGGCCCTGGAATCCGGTTCTGCCGCGGATGCAGGCTTTGTTTTAAATGCCATGCAACGCTTTGGTAGAAGCCGCATCAATCCAAATGTGCCGGATGTCAACACCGATTGGTTCAAGGAAATTCTTCGTCCGGCGGCCATCCAAAACCACAATTTTGGCGTTTCGGGTGGTAACCAGCGTGCCTCCTACTCCCTCGGAACAAACTATTTCAGCCAGGAGGGAATCCTGAAAATGAAAAATGACTATGAGCGATTCAACCTCCGCACAAAAGTAGATTTTAAGGCCAACGATTGGCTGACCATGGGCGGAAATATGATCCTCAGCAATGGCGTCAAATATGGACAAGAGTCGAATGCCTGGAACCTTGCCTATTTTGCAGTACCAATCCTGCCTGTTTACGACGAAAACAACACGGTTGCGACACCCGTCAACTATGCAAGCGCACAGGACATCGGCTACAGGAGTGGGCAGAATCCTTTCCCAACCCTTGAATTCACCAACAATCGATTAAATATAAAAAAGTTGATGACCAATTTCTATTTGAAGATCGATATCGTTCCGCAAAAACTCTCCTTCAAATCGACCTATAATCATGCTTTCTCCTCTCTCAACGAGCGGAATATCAACCTACCTTATTACATCAGCAACGGTTTTCAAAGGCCAGATGCCTCGATTATGAAGAAAACCTCTGAATATTCCGATCAAATCTGGGACAACGTGCTGACTTACACTGATAAATTTGGCAAACACAACCTGGTTGTGATGGCTGGTACCTCCTACCGGGATGAGTCGTTCTCCAGTCTGAGCGCCCAGGGTCTTAATTTCCCGATCGACCACCAACAATCATGGTACATCAATCAATCTGCAACAATCCCGGTAACAGGGGTCAATGACGATGGTACCAGACAATATGGCCTCTCTTATTTTGGCAGGATCTCCTACAACTACAATGACAGGTATCTTCTGTATGCAACCATGAGAGCGGATGGAAGTTCCAAGTATCAGCAAAAATGGGGCTATTTCCCAACAATTGGCGCCGGATGGGTGATCTCGGAAGAGAAATTCATGAAGGAACTTAAACCCATCAATTTCCTAAAGTTACGCGCCAGTTGGGGCCAGCTCGGAAACGACCATATCCAGGCGAGCGATGGGGCAATTGTTACCAATGTGGTCACAACGGCAGTCAACGGTGTATTGGTATCAGGCACAACCACTTCAAGCACATACTCTTCGCTTAAATGGGAGGTAACGGAAGAGACCAATGTTGGTCTAACCTCCAGACTATTTAACAACAGACTCTCGGTCGATGCCGATTATTATATCAGGGATACCAAGAATGCAGCCATCAATGTGAATATTCCTGCAGTCGGAGGCAGTGTCCTTAAGAATGTAGGTATCATCAGAAACAAAGGATTTGAATTGTCATTGAACTGGAATGACAAGCTATCCAATAAAATCAAGTACCAGATTGGCGCCAATATTTCAACCCTCAAAAACGAAGTCCGCGACCTGTACGGACAACCCTATATTGATGGCGGTTCAGCCGAATTCCGTCAACGGTCCATCGTTGGTCAGCCCCTGCTCGCATTCTATGGCCGTCAGGTAATCGGGGTTTACCAGAATCAGGCAGAAATAAACGCTGATCCTATAGCTGTCGCAAACGGACTGGTGCCAGGCGACCTGAAATACAAAGACCAGAACGGCGACAAAGTGATCAACGATGATGACAGGGTGGTGTTGGGCTCTTATTTCCCAACCCTGATGTATGGCGCCACGCTGGGTATTTCCTATCAGAATTTTGAATTCACCGCCAATTTGATGGGACAGACCGGAAATAAAATCCTGAACCGCAAACGTGGGGAACTAATTTGGACAGCAGATGGAAACCTGGATGCCGACCTTGCCCTAAACCGTTGGCATGGAGAAGGTACTTCCAATAAATATCCCTCCTCTGCCGGATTAAGAAAAGGATGGAACCAAAAAATGAGTGATTATTTTGTGGAAGACGGATCATTTTTCAGGATCCAGAATATTCAATTGGCATACAATATCAGAGGGAAACATCTGTTTGGAACACAGGTACCAGAGACAAAAATTTCCCTTACTGCCGATCGTCCATTGACCGTATTTAAATACAACGGGTTCAACCCCGAAGTTGCCAACGGAATAGATACACAGATGTATCCGATCCCTTCTGTATATACCATAGGGCTGAATATTAAATTCTAACGACCTAAAATAATTATATCATGAAACGAATATATATTTATACGAAACTCATTTTCCCGGTCTTTGCGCTGTTGGTTCTTGCAAGCTGCAACAAGCGTTTAGACGAGCCCGCTGAAAACAGGGCTTTTACGAAAGAGACGGATTACACGAAATCTGAGAACATGAATCTGCCACTACTTGGATTGTATTCAAGGTTCTATGGGACACAATGGGAAGATTTTCCGCTGATCGCTGTCCGTGGTGACGATGTGAATGCCGGTGGGCTAGGCGACCAGCAGGATTTCGCCGAAACAGACAAATACAATTACAACAAAGATTACTGGATGTACAATTCGCTTTGGCAGAACTATTATGCCGATGTTTTTATGGCCAACTCAACCATTGAGCAAACTGCAAAATACAAGGAATTTGCATCTAACAAAGCGCTCGCAGACCAGTATGCAGCAGAAGCGAAAACAATCCGGGCTTGGTACCTTCTCAACCTTTCGCGGGTTTGGGGAAATGTGTACATACCTTTAACATCTGATCCCTCTGAATTGCTGGTTTCAAAACCTGTCACCAAAGATGAGGTGATGAAGCACATCTCAGCCCAAATGGATGAGGCTATTCCAATGTTGCCGGGTCTGAACCCGAATGAGCGCAGTGATATCCGCGGTGGGGTGACAAAATATACCGCCCTTGCACTGAAGGCGCTGGCCAACCTGGAATTAAAAAACTACCAGGGAGTAGCAGATGCAACCTCGCAGATCATCGGATCCGGAAAATTTGCATTGGAACCCGATTTTTATGGCCTGTTTAAAATCAAAGGGAAATTAAACAAAGAAAACCTTCTCGAACTGCAGTACTCAGACTTTGGACTGGGAGCCGGTGACAACAAGAGCTATCTCTTTGCTTTCTTTGGGCCATCGGGATGGACACCCAAAGTGGCAGGAGCAGGCGATGGATGGGGATTCTGGGAACCCAGCATGAAATACATCAAGTTTATGCTCGACAGGGGTGAAACGGTTCGTTTGGAAACAAGCGTTCTTTTTACCAATCGTGGTATTGCCGAAATTAAAAAAGACAATAAATACGCAACCTTACCGGCCTGGGTCTCCAACAAAACCAGATCGGGAGATGTTATCAACGATTACGCACGTGCAATGTTCACCAGTGGCAAACAGTATTTGCCCTCCGACCAACTTACCCCCGGTCGTACCGATTATGGGACCAACAAGAATTTCACCTGTATCCGTTATGCGGAGATCTTGCTGATGCATGCCGAGGCATTGACCCAGGGGGCCACAGGCTCATCCATATCTGCTTTACAGGCAGTAAATTTGGTAAGGGCAAGGGCAGGAATGCCTCAGCTCTCAACCGTCGACAATGCCAAAGTGATGGAAGAGAAGTTTGCTGAACTGGCCATGGAGTGGGGCACAAGATTCTACGACATGGTACGGCTTGGAAAAAATTCGGAGTTAAGCTATGATGGAAGGAGTTTCACTACCGACAAGGCTTTCCTTCCCTATCCTCAAAATCAGGTCGATTTATTGCCGGCCTTAAAGACTGCTAAATAATATCTAAAAGGAAAAAAAATGAAACTATTCAAATACATAGCAACCGCATTGTTCTTTCTGGTTGTGGCCATTTCCTGCAACAAAGGTATCGACCCATTAACCAGGATTGAACCGGGGGCCGATGCATCGGCTCCGGTAGTAACCATTAAGTACCCGACCGAAGGTGTAAAAATAGAGGTGCCGGAACTTCTGGCGACCATCAATATCCAATTTGAAGTGACCGACGATATTGAAATAAAATCCATTTCACTGTTGATGGATGGAGCAGAAATTGCCAGTTACTCAACATTCAAAGACTATCGACGTGCCATTAAGGAGTTTTCGTACAACAAAGTATCTACGGGCTTGCATACCCTGACAGTAATGGCTACCGACCTTGCGGGAAAGGTGACAAATGGTGTGGTAAAATTTGAGAAAAAGCCCCCATACACCGCCGTCTTCCCCGGAGAGATTTTCTACATGCCTTTTGATGGCGATTATGTTGAGAAGCTCAGCTTCAAGGCAGCTACCGTTGTCGGTACTCCCGGTTTTGCCGGAAAGAGCCTTAAAGGATTGAATGCTTATGCAGGTGCCACTGATTCATACCTGACTTTCCCGGTAGCAAGTTTGAAGAACAGTGAATTTACGGCAGCATTCTGGTATAAATTAAATGCATCGCCCGACAGGTCAGGAATTATCTCCATCAGTCCGTCAGGTGAAGACCGCACAAAGGGTTTAAGGTTCTTCCGCGAAGGGAGCGCTACCTCTCAGCGTTTCAAACTTAATGTGGGTGTCGGCTCTGGTGAAGTATGGAATGACGGAGGCGTCATCAACGCACCGGCAAATGATTGGGTACATCTTGCATTTACCATATCCCAGGCATCCTGTATTGTCTACATCAACGGTGTGGCCACAACAACGGTACCTGCAGGCACCATCGACTGGACCGGTTGTGATTTGATGTCCATCGCCTCAGGGCAACCAAACTTTGCCTACTGGGACCATAAAGCGGACAACAGTTATTACGATGAGATGCGGATCTTTAACAAGGCGCTCACTTCAACTGAAATCCAGAACATCATTCAGTATGATTCCCCCTATGTGGCAAAATACAGTGGAGAAGTATTCTACATGCCTTTCGAAGGCAACTTCAAAGAGATGAACTCCAATACCGCGGCAACTAAAATTGGGTCACCCACTTTCGCCGACGGAAAAAAAGGTAAAGCCTATGCAGGAGCAACTGGATCCTATCTGACATTCCCCACAACCAATCTTGTGAAAACATCCGAAGTAAGCGCTGTTTTCTGGATGAAGGTAAATGCGAATCCCGATAGGGCTGGTATCCTGACCATTGGGCCTGAAGACAAAACCAACTCCGGCTATCCGGCTATTCAGAATTTACGAACAAATGGCTTCAGGTTTTTCAGGGAAGGCAGCGCCACCTCCCAACAGTTTAAAGTAAACGTTGGAACCGGAACCGGCGAAAGTTGGAATGACGGTGGTCTTGCCGACCCCACCACGGGAACCTGGATACACCTCGCTTTTACAGTTTCAGGGGCAAAGAGTACCATCTATATCAATGGTGAACTAGCGCGTGAATCTGCGTTAACAGCTATCAACTGGAGTGGATGCGATATCCTTTCCATCATGTCAGGCGCTCCCCGCTTTACCGAATGGAACCATCTTTCCGACCTAAGCCTGATGGATGAACTACGGATCTTCAACAAAGCGCTTACTCAGGCCGAAATCAAAACGATTTACAATGCCGAGAAGTGAAACTATTGAGGGTTGTCCCAATCGGCTCATGATTAAACATTAACTTAGTGGGATAACTTTGACAGGATGAGAGGCTGCCTGGGTAAACCGGGCAGCCTTTTAACTGATTTGATCCATACCGCTTCCATGCATTACCCAATGACAAAATATTCACCCAACTGCAGTTTCACCCTTTGCATCGGGAAGCATATTAAAATGCTTTGGTGGCCTCTTTGTCTATTGATGTCAATTTTGCTTTTTAACTGCAGGAAGGATGGAAGCAATGAAGTTGTTCCTACCAATGTTGTATTCAATTATAATTCGCTTAAAGTAAATGGGTTATCCTCAGGTTTAAGCTATAAAGGGATCAATACGCTTCCGGTGATAAAAATTTCATTCACAGCTCCTGTTCAGCACACTTCGGTTGCTGGCGCTGTATCCCTGACCGATAAAAAATCATCTCTTGCACCATTGGATTTCTCCTTTGAAAATGCCGATAGTACCCTGATTATTAGACCTGCCGCCCCGCTAAATTTCCTTTCAGGTTACACACTGGCTGTTTCGTACACATTAAAATCAAATACCGGCAACTCCCTGGTATCACCTTTGGCTGTCGAGTTTTTGACAACCATCGATTCGACCGATAAATTCCCTGTTATTTCGACGGATTCCCTTTTAACACTTGTCCAGAAGCAGACTTTCAGGTATTTCTGGGAGTTTGGTCATTCGGTTTCGGGCATGGCGCGTGAAAGGAACAGTTCCGGAGACGTGGTTACTACCGGTGGAACCGGTTTTGGGATCATGGCGCTGCCTGTCGCTATCCAGCGGAAGTTTATTACCAAAGAGGAGGGTTTGGCACGAATGCAAAAGACTATCGATTTTTTGAAGAACAAGGCGCAAAGGTACCATGGAGCCTATCCTCACTGGTTAAACGGTGCCACCGGAATTACCATTCCCTTCTCTGCCAACGACGATGGCGCAGACCTAGTCGAGACCTCCTACCTCATGATGGGATTGCTGACAGTTCGCCAGTATTTTAACGGACCTGGAAGCGATGAAACTGCACTGAGAAAGGATATTACCGCCCTTTGGGATGCCGTAGAATGGGACTTTTTTACACGCGACGGGAGCAATAAGCTCTATTGGCACTGGAGCCCAACGAAAAACTGGATCATGAACATGCCGATTCAGGGATGGAATGAATGTCTTATCACATACGTACTTGCTGCTTCGTCCAATGCCCATTCCATCACAAAAGCGGTGTACGACAATGGTTTCGCCCGAAATGGGGCCATCAAGAACAACAACAGCTATTATGGCTATCAGTTGCCGCTTGGAGAAGCCTATGGCGGGCCGCTTTTTTTCGAACAATATTCATTTCTCGGTTTAAATCCCAAAGGATTAACAGATGCTTATGCCAATTACCAGACGCAGGTTGTCAATCATTCGAGGATCAATTACGAATACTGCAAAGCCAATCCAAAGAGCTATTTTGGATACAGCAAATCTTGCTGGGGACTCACCGCCAGTGATATTCAGAACGGTTACACTGCCAGTTCCCCATCGAACGATGTGGGGGTCATCGCTCCAACGGCCGCCATCTCCTCCTTGCCTTTTACTCCTGAAGAATCACTTCAGGCATTAAATTTTTTTTACTACAAAATGGGAGATAAAATCTGGGGGCAATATGGTATGGTTGACGCATTTAGCCTGAATGACAGCTGGTTTGCCAGTTCCTATCTGGCTATCGACCAGGGACCACAAATCGGAATGATTGAAAACTACAGGACCGGCTTGTTGTGGAAACTCTTCATGTCTTGTCCTGAAGTGCAGGCAGGTTTAACCAAACTTGGATTTACATATCAAATACAATGAACAGACTATTAAAATACTCGATATTTGTCCTTTTCATAGGGATGGGAATCATATCCTTCGCTAACAGTGGCGCCAGGCTGAAAAAAGGATCCAATAAGATCACCCCTGTTTCAGACGATTCGCTGCTGACCTTAATTCAACACCAAACTTTCAGGTATTTCTGGGACGGTGCCGAACCCAATTCGGGAATGGCCCGGGAGAGGTTTCATACCGATGATGTTTATCCTGAAAACGACAAGAACGTGGTCACCTCCGGAGGTTCCGGGTTTGGCATAATGGCTGTTCTGGTTGCCGTTGAACGTCATTTTATTACCCGGGATGCAGGGGTGGAACGCCTGGCCAGAATTACCGGGTTCCTCGAAAAGGCTGATCGTTTTCATGGCGCATGGCCTCACTGGCTGTTTGGCGAAACCGGAAAAGTAAAGCCCTTCGGAGGGAAAGACAATGGGGGTGACATTGTGGAAACAGCTTATCTTGTTCAGGGGCTCATCTGTGCAAAAAACTACCTGAAAACCGATATCCCCAAAGAAAAAAGCCTCGCCGAAAAAATAGACAAACTGTGCCGTGAAGTAGAATGGAACTGGTACCAGAACGGAAAACCGGCCTTGTACTGGCATTGGTCGCCAACCTATAACTGGGAAATGAATTTTGCAATCGAAGGATACAACGAATGCCTCATCGCTTACGTGCTGGGAGCAAGTTCGCCAACTTACCCGCTATCGCCGGAAGCTTATCACCAATGCTGGGCACGTGGTGGTAACATCCGTGGCGAAACGACCAAATACGGCTATACCCTGAAATTGAAACACAACGGAGCGCCCGAATACGGAGGTCCGCTCTTTTGGTCGCACTATTCCTATTTGGGGCTCGATCCCCGCAACCTGAAGGACCGTTATGCCAACTATTGGGATGAAACCCGCAACCATGTGCTGATCGACTATCGCTATTGTGTCGAAAATCCCAGGAAATTCAAGGGATACGGACCTGCCTGCTGGGGATTGAGCGCCAGCTACTCGGTAAAAGGCTATGATGCGCACATGCCATCGAACGACAATGGGGTGATCTCACCGACTGCCGCGCTGGCCTCTTTCCCCTATACTCCGAAAGAAAGCATGCATGCCGCCCGCTATTTTTATGAAAAGCTGGGAGACAAACTATGGGGCCCTTACGGCTTTTATGATGCTTTCAGTGAAACAGCAAACTGGTATCCGCCCCGCTACCTTGCCATAGATCAGGGACCGATTGTTGTCATGATCGAAAATTACCGTACTCAACTGCTTTGGAAGCTGTTTATGCAGGACAAAGATGTGCAGAACGGATTAACCAGACTAGGATTTACTTTCTAAAACTCAACCAAAATGCGAAGATTATTTCTTTCCATCGGACTGTTTCTGGTAGTATTGAACAGTATTGCGTCCATTCAAACGGTGAAGACAAAAGCGAAAAATTGTGAACACAGGGCCGATTCAGTCGTGGCGCTGATGACCCTGGACGAAAAAATTGGGCAGATGGTACTGCTTACCAGCGGAGCCGATCAAACCGGGCCAAGAATGGCAGTTAACGATTTGGAAGAGATCAAAGCCGGGAGATGCGGGAACATTTTTAACGCTCATACGGTGGCTTATACAAGAAAACTTCAAGAAATTGCCATCGAACAAACACGCCTCGGTATTCCGTTACTGTTTGGCTTCGATGTGATTCACGGACATAAAACCATTTTTCCGATTTCGTTGGGCGAGGCTGCTTCATGGGATATGGAGGCAATTGAAAAAAGCGCCAGGATCGCCGCCACGGAAGCGGCTGCCAGCGGGTTGCAATGGGTATTTGCCCCAATGGTCGATATTGCCCGTGATCCCCGATGGGGACGTATTTCGGAGGGAGCAGGCGAAGATCCCTTCCTGGGATGTCGGGTTGCAGAGGCCCGGGTTCATGGTTTTCAGGACAACGATTTGTCAGATCCATCCACCGTACTGGCCTGCGTGAAACATTATGCGGCCTACGGAGCGCCTCAGGCCGGCCGCGATTACAGCACGGTCGATATGTCGGAACGCACGCTGCGAGAAGTATATCTGCCGCCTTACAAAGCCGCTGTTGATGCAGGCGCTTTGAGCATCATGACCTCCTTCAATGAACTGGATGGCGTTCCTTCCTCCGGAAATCCGTTTTTACTCAAAGATATTCTACGAAAAGAGTGGGGATTTAAGGGTTTTGTAGTTACCGATTATACCTCCATCAATGAAATGGTGCCTCATGGAATAGTGGCCAACGAAAAAGAAGCAGCCGGATTGGCCGTGAATGCCGGAGTCGAAATGGACATGCAAGGCTCGGTCTACCTGAAATACCTGAAACAACTGATTTCAGAAGGTAAAGTTTCAGAAGCGACCATCAACAAGGCCGTTCGCAATATCCTGAAAATTAAATTCATGCTGGGATTGTTCGACGATCCCTACCGGTATTGTGACAAAAATCGTGAAAAACAGGTAGTTTTTTCTGAAGAAAACCGGAAAGCAGCCTACGATGTGGCTTGCAAGTCGATGGTATTGTTGAAAAACGACAAACAGGTATTGCCGCTAGCCCCGGGCAAATCGCTGGCTGTCATTGGCCCGCTTGCCGACTCAACAGAAGATCTGCTTGGTTCGTGGCATGCCGCCGGAACAACCGAAGGCGTTTCAAGCTTGTTGGACAACCTGAAGAAATCGTCAGGCGGAAAGGTGAGTTACGCAAAAGGATGCGACTTCTCGGGCAACGACACATCTGGTTTTGCCGAAGCCCTGAAAATTGCGGAGCAAGCCGATGTCGTGGTGTTGGTCCTGGGAGAACCCTGTGGGTGGACTGGTGAGGCAGCAAGTCGTACAAGTATTGATCTACCTGAGATACAGACCAAACTTCTTCAGGAGATCAGGAAAACCAATAAACCGGTTGTCATGGTGCTGATGAACGGTCGTCCGTTGGCGCTGGAAAGGGAAACGATACTTGTGGATGCGATCCTAGAAACCTGGTATGCAGGAACTTCAGGAGGGAAAGCCATTGCCGATGTACTGACGGGGATGTACAATCCTTCCGGGAAATTACCGGTAACTTTTCCCCGTAACCTGGGACAGGTGCCCATCTTTTACAGCATGAAAAATACAGGCAGACCCTATGAAAAAGAGGGGCTGGAACAAAAATACCGTTCCCGCTACATCGACTCACCCAATGAACCGCTTTTCCCGTTTGGCTTTGGGATGAGTTATACCAGGTTCGGTTACAGTAACCTGAAACTAAGCAGCGAAACCCTTTCAAAGGAGGGTAAATTGACAATATATGTCGACCTAACCAACTCCGGGAATTATGACGGCGCAGAGGTGGTGCAGTTGTACGTTCAGGATTTGGTAGGCAGTGTGACCCGTCCGCTGAAAGAGCTGAAAGGTTTTCAGAAGGTCTTCCTGAAAAAAGGGGAAACCCGGAAGGTAGAATTTACCCTGACTGAAAAAGAGCTGCGCTTCTACCGTCGCGACATGAGCTTCGGCAGCGAACCCGGCGATTTTAAGGTCTATGTAGGCGGTGACTCGAATGCAACAAACATAAAAGGGTTCAGGCTCAAACAATAAAACTGCTGATATTTTGAAATATCTTTATCCATGTTGTTTCATTGGCAATCTTCTTGGTGTTGCTTTGTTATAACTCTTAGTGAACCTTGGTGACCTTGGTGTCTTAGTGGCAGGAAAAGACTTATATAGAGGATTCAAAATTATTCCTTAATGAAAATACTGCACATGCTGTACGCACTATTAATTTTGCTTTCGATACCCGGAGGTATATGGGAGTCCCATGCTCAACAGAAAACCTATTGCAATCCTGTCAACATCGATTACGGCTTTACCCCCATCCCAAATTTCAGTGAGGAAGGGCGTCACAGGGCAACAGCCGATCCTGTCATCGTTCGTTACAAGGATGAATACTATCTTTTTTCCACCAACCAGTCGGGATACTGGTGGAGCAGCGACCTGTTGGACTGGAATTTCAACTCCAAAAAATTTTTACGTCCGTGGAATGCCGGATATGATGAACTATGCGCTCCTGCGGTTGGTATTATTAGTGATACCATGCTGGTTTTCGGCTCTACCTACGAAAAAAACTTCACCTTGTGGATGAGCACCGATCCCAAAAGCAACAGATGGAAACCGCTGGTCGATTCCCTCGAAATCGGAGGTTGGGATCCGGCATTCTTCACCGATGATGATGGGAAGTTTTACATGTACAATGGAAGCAGCAACCGCTATCCGCTTTATGGCATCGAGCTCAACAGGAAAACCATGCAGCCCGTTGGAACGCGCAAAGAGATGTATCTCCTCGAGCCATGGAGGTATGGTTGGCAGCGCTTCGGCGAACATTTGGACGATACTTTCCTGGATCCGTTTATTGAGGGTTCGTGGATGACCAAACACCAAGGGAAATATTACCTGCAATACGGCGCTCCCGGCACAGAATTTAGCGGTTACGCCGACGGCGTGGTGGTAGGCGACTCTCCCCTGGGGCCTTTTACACCGCAATCGATGCCCTTTAGTTACAAACCGGGAGGATTTGCCAACGGGGCCGGACATGGATCTACGTTTCAGGACCGATGGGATAACTACTGGCATGTCTCCACCATTGCTATCTCTGTAAAAAACAATTTTGAGCGCCGCATCGGCATCTGGCCGGCCGGATTCGACAAAGACGGGGTCATCTATTGCAACCAGGCTTTCGGCGACTATCCAACCCTGCTTCCGGATAAAAATGAAAATCATCTGCAGGGCCGGTTTTCAGGCTGGATGCTTTTGAACTACATGAAACCGGAGACTGTTTCCTCCACTTTTGGCGCCTACGGCCCTAACAACGCAGTCGACGAAAATATCAAAACCTATTGGAGCGCGGCATCAGGCAACAAAGATGAATGGATCCAGACCGATCTGGGAGCAGTTTCAA
The DNA here is from genome assembly GCA_026391315.1 of Bacteroidia bacterium. Taxonomy (GTDB): domain Bacteria; phylum Bacteroidota; class Bacteroidia; order Bacteroidales; family Prolixibacteraceae; genus CAINVV01. Next base: position 32,852 of record JAPLDT010000042.1, on the reverse strand, counting down.
CAGTCCAGGCCATTCAGATCAACTACGCCGATCAGGACGCCGATATTTTGGGTAAAGTACCCGGATTGTTTCACCAGTACAAGATCCTGGGCTCCAAAGAGGGAAAAAAATGGGTGGTTCTGGCCGACAAAAGCGACAATCAGAAAGATGTTCCGCACGACTACATTGAATTGGGCAGCCCGGTCGAAGTTCGCTTCGTGAAACTGGTCAACATCCACGTCCCTACCGGGAAATTTGCCATCAGCGGATTCAGGGTATTTGGGAATGGCCATGGAGAAAAACCCGGGAAAGTCAAAAATCTTGTGGTTTTGAGAACCCCAAAAGACAAGCGCAGCGCCTGGCTAAAGTGGCACGCCAACGACAATGCCTATGCCTACAATGTTTACATGGGCACCGATCCTGATAAGCTTTACAACTGCATCATGGTGTATGGCGCCAACGAATATTGGCTTAAAACCATGGACAACGAAAAGCCTTACTATTTTGCCATTGAGGCCATCAATGAGAACGGGATCGGTGAACGAAGCGGGATTATTAAATCAGAATAGAATAACCATACAGTGTTACACCTCCAAACAAACATTGCAAACCCTGTTAAAGACAGTGTAATCAATCAGTTCAACATCCGTTGAGAGGAAACCATCCTTTACCGGTTCTGAGCGTAAGAGATCTGTACTGAGGTATTTCTTGTTGCTGTCGGAAAAAACAGTAGCCACAACGGCATCTTTCCCCATCTTATTCTGAAGTTGCAAAGCGCCAAGGAAGTTGGCCCCCGATGAAATCCCGACAGCCAGACCGATTTCTGACGCCAGTTTTTGCGCCATGATAATCGAATCGCCATCATCGACGGCCACGACTTCATCCAGCTGACTTAAATCCAGCAGGGCTGGAATAAACTCGTCGGAAATACCCTGAATTCTATGCTGACTCACCTTGTAACCCGTTGATAAAGTTGGAGAGTTGGAAGGTTCCAGCGGATGGATTTTTATATTCGGATTTTGGGACCTCAAATATTTGCCCACACCCATTACCGTTCCACCTGTGCCAACACCAGCAACAAAAGCGTCAGGGGTTATTCCGTTTGACTGAAACTGGCACCAGAGTTCGGTACCCGTAGATTTCTCGTGGGCTTCAGCATTGAATGGGTTGGCAAATTGCCTGGGAAGGAAGATGTTTGGCTGAGAAGCCGCAATCTCCTCAGATATGCGAATACTTCCCAAAAAACCGCCCTGTTCGCGGGAAACCGGTATAATTTCTGCCCCAAGGCTATGGATGATGTCTATTCTCTCTTTGCTCAACCAGTCGGGCATAACTATTTTCACTTTGTGACCGAAGGTCCTGCCAATGGCGGCAAAAGAGATCCCGGTGTTGCCACTGGTAGCTTCAACTATGGTATCTCCCGGCTTGATCAATCCCGTCTCGTAGGATTTTTGCAAGGTATAAAGCGCCATCCTGTCCTTGATGCTTCCGGTGATGTTGTACTGCTCTACTTTGGCATAGATGACCCGCTGCTCACCTCTGTATTTCAAGCGGATAACCAGCAAGGGTGAGTTGCCGATCAACCTCCACAAGGCCTTGAAACGGGAGGAGAGCTCGGGGTTTTTGATTTGGTTGTTCATGAGGGACTGTGGTGAAATTTTCGATTTTGGAAAGCAGCTACATATGGCCTTCAAACAGTATTTCCTTCACATTGTTGAAAGCTTAGTAGTTCAAAATTGCACAATAAACATCAGGAAATAGATGAGATTACTCATCAAATAGCTAAAAGCCAACAGCCAATCGCTAATAGCTTTTAGCCATTGGCGATTAGCCTTTGGCTGAGAGAAGCATATTCAGTGACAACTATTTGTTCACTATCTTTAGCCGATAAATTGGATTAGTTTGGAAAATTTGATCCCTGATATTAAAGAGTTCCTTGAAGAGAAAGTTGCCCAATACAACCATCCCGGGTTTATTGAATCTGATCCCATTGCCATCCCGCACCGCTATGATCGGAAAGAGGACGTCGAAATTTCCGGTTTTCTCGCCGCTTCCATCGCCTGGGGAAACAGAAAGATGATCGTGCGGAACGGCCACAAGCTTATGGATTTGATGGGAAACTCGCCCTATGATTTTGTGATGAACCATCAGGCCTCCGATCTTGAGCAACTCGCCGGCTTTGTCCACCGCACTTTTAACCACACCGACCTGGTCTATTTCATCAAGTCGCTGAAAAACATCTACCTCAACAAAGGAGGACTTGAGGCTGTTTTTGCCGGATCAGTCACTGAAACCTCCACGCAGTCGGCAATTAGCAAGTTTAAAGAGCTGTTTTTCTCCTTGCCCTACCCGGAAAGGACCACCAAACATGTGTCGGATCCGGCGAATGGCTCAGCGGCAAAAAGAATCAATATGTTCCTGAGGTGGATGGTCCGAAACGATGGGTGCGGTGTCGATTTTGGTCTATGGAAATCCATCTCACCCAGCCAGCTCTCCTGTCCGCTTGACCTTCACTCGGGAAATGTTGCCCGCAAACTTGGACTGTTGACAAGAACGCAAAATGATGCGAAAGCCCTGGCAGAGCTGGATTTTAACTTGCGGCAAATGGACAGGATGGATCCTGTTAAGTATGATTTTGCGTTATTTGGATTGGGGATTTTTGAGAAGTTCTGATATACTTCATTCAATTAGGTCAATTGAATGAAGTATATCAGACAAATATTTCTGACCCTTTTCCGTCATATATCAGGATTTTGGTTGAATCAATACTCTTTCTTAAATAAGGATTCCGTATGGATGATTCGGTGAGCAAGTCAACACGTCTTTGAAAGAATTGCTCGAAAGTATCCCAAAGCGAAAGCAGCTTTTCACCTCTTTCAATCGGGTCAGGATCATCAATCTCAACAAGTAGGTCAATATCACTCGAAAGCTTATCAAAATGATCCGTGGTTGCAGAACCAAAAGCATACAAATACCTCACATTGTGTTTCTTGCACAACAAGGTAAAACTACTCTTCTGCTTTAGTATTTCGTCTTTGATAATCATATCCAAAGATACCAAATTAATCACAATACCAACTCTTTACCAAAGTAAGGTTACCGGTCTGAACTATATGCATTAGAGGATTTGCGGCAGTGTCCTGTCCACGCACCACTAAAGTTTTTGCGGAAAACCGTTGCTCGCTTGCCACGCTAACCGCTATTAACATTTAGTTTTTGTTACCATTAGTACTTATATTAGTTTGTCTATTTGTTCTTTCAATTTGGGGTCAGAAGGTCGTTTGGCACTTGAATCAATTATCCTTCCATTTTTATCTATTAAGATGAATCGAGGTATGCCTCGAACTAAGTAATCTTTAAAAAATGGAACTTTAGTGTCCGGTGCGAATAATTGAATCCCTCCCATTTCCTTTTCTTTTACCGTTTCCTGCCAATGTTCTTTTGAGTCAATTACATTTATACTTACAAACTTAATATTCTTGCCTATGAAGCTCTCCTCTAGTTTTTTTAAATGAGGAATTTCCGCCATACATGGCAGACAGGTTGTAGACCAAATATCGATATAAACAATCTGCCCTTTTAAATCTTCCAATGCAATTTTTTTTTCATTTATATCATGCAGCTGAAACGATGGAGATAAAGCACCCTTCTCTATTTTTTTTAATGTTTGATATTTTGGCTCAATTTCATTGATATAGTCAATGTTCTCAATATTAGCCTTTATCTTCTCAAATACTTTGTCCAACTTTTTTGAGCGGTCGAGTCTGTATTTTCCAACTATATACGATAATTCTTGCCTTAGTTTTTTATTGGCTATTCCCTTTTCAATGGTTTCGAGATAAGACAATTGAAAATCAATTGAATCATTACCGTTTAGTTGATTGTTTGTGATTTGCCAGATATATGAATCAACAAAATAGATATAATCTGAAATTTTTAGTAGCTTTTCATTGGATAGATCTATTTCTTTGAATAAGCGAGGATAATAATCTGATGAAACTTTAAAATCGTTTATGCCCGTAATCATACGTCTGGTAGTCTCATATAGAGCCTGTTCGCGAAGTTTCTGATACTTAAGTGTGCTTATTTCTAAATAAATGAATTCTTTATCAAAGCGCTGGCTATTCTCATTGAAAAGAGTCATATTTAAATTGTAAAGTGAATCTGTCAATTTTAAATAGTCATTTTCTTCAAGTTGTCCATAATATTGGTAGTCTTTAAATTTTCCCAAACTCTCAACCAGAAGGAATTTCTTTGCTAAATAGTTATTTTCAGGGGCACCCTTGCCTGCATAAGCAATGGATTCATCAAATTTATCTGTATTAAATGTCAGGTGAATATCAAAACCAGGTTTCAAATAAAGTTGAGTACTCTCTGTGCCACTATTCAAAGAGTAATAGCCTTCTGTGATTTCTAAAGTGTCGTTAAAAGTAAAATCATCGTTTAGTTTCATGACATGTAGCACTTTTTGAACATTGTCTTTAATGCTTAACGAATCGGTGCTTGGTTTTTCAATTTTACCCGAAAGAATTATATGGTTTGTTGATTTTTCCTGTTTACAAGAAACAATCAAAACAGTAATTAGGAGGATTAAAGTTAGTCTGTTCATTTTTTTGTATTAATGGTAACTCCAAATTAATTCTTTCCCATTTTGGATCCGACATCAATTTCATGAAAGTGTCTGTTAATAAGGAAATTGATCAATATAATTCCCCGCAGGATAGTAGTTGGCCACGACAATAATCCCACCATCCCTGCAGACTGAAACACCAACCCCAACTTCTTTGGTATTTTTCCAAATCATTTGGGTATAATGTCCGATTTCATGCCAGTTCCCTTTCCCAAATTTTCCATATCTGTAAATCTTCTTCTCACTGTACCATGAAATTGAAGCGTCAATTGGATGATAATAGGTGGATGAACTTCCCCAGAAAAGATTCTCCCCGACAGGTTCTCCCTTGAGGCTTGGTTTTTTATGATGTTCCATTTTGCAGCCATTTTGGGCCAGATGGTCGGCCCACTCCTGAGAATATGCTGCCAACTCTTTACTCCAAACCAAACCCGGAGCGCCAACTTCTGCCCTTACCTGGTTGTGATGGGCAAGAAATTCCTGGGCATCCTGTCTGCTCATTTTGCTTCCTGTTCCATTCCCTGTTTGCCCAAAGGAGTAATGAACAATCAACAAGCTAAGGATTAGAAATATATTTCTCATCTTATCACAATTATATCTTACACCCATCAAATGTAATCTATTTACTGATCCATTGTGAGGTACCTCGCTGGCGTAGAGTTCTCCGCTGTATCGGATTCGTAATTAGGGGTGTTCGGAAGAAATTATTAACTTCCTCAAAAATTGGAATGTTTGGATTTTAAAACCTTATTTTTCTTGTCTTTAACCTTAATAGAAAGTAAGAGACTGTTCAAATCTTCTCCGTAGGAGATAAATGTCAATAGAAAGAGTACATCATTAAACCAGATTTCCCGTAGGGAATTAATCTATTATCTGTTAATGTCCTAACGGACAATAGATTTCTTCGTTATTTTTTTCTATTGATATTAATGCCCTACGGGCAAAAAAATAAATTTTAAACAGACTAATAGTTGATTGAATTAACCTTATTAAGTGGTGCATTTTGGATTAGCCACCGGATGCTGAAGCTAGGGCATAAAGAATAAGATAATAAGGTTAAGGTCAGCTGGTTATTTCGTTTTCTACTAAGGTTGCCTTCAAAAATAAGGTTGTTCAAATAATGACCCTGCCGGTTATTGCCTGCGCTGGCGCGGATTTGTAATTACAAAAAAGAAGATGCCGTTTAAAGCATCTTCCTTCCATGATCTGCCAACCAGATCCCAACTTGTTTGAACGCTATTTTTTATCGTCTTCGGTGACCTCAACTTTCATCTCAACCTTCTTTTCATCAGCTGTAGGAGTACGCTTCTTACGAACAATCGTGATCTTTTCCAGACCTTTGCCGATATCCTTCTTGTCGTAGGAAATGATATCCTTGTTGTTTGGATCCATGGCGAAAGGATCACTCCTGGTCATTCTGAAGCCATTTACGTGAAAAGGGGGTGGAGGTGGCGGGGGTGGCGGGGGTAACATCATGTCGCCATCTGAGTCAAAGGTATAGGTGCCTCCGCCCTTGCCAATCATGACAATCTTTTTCTCGCTCTTAACTCCATTGGAATCGGAATTGTTGTACATTACACTGTATGTACGGTTACCGCCGCTCGAACCCATGCCTCGCATGATGATTACATTGGATTCTCCGGCCTTACCATTTACAACTTCCAGCTTTTTAAGGAGGGAATCCACTTTTAGCTGGATCAATTTATCATCAGCAAAATTGAAGGTGGTATCGATCTTTGTCACCTTGCCATTCTGGCTGACCATAACCTTTACATGTTGCTCCTTCTTCTGGTCACTCTTGCTGGCCGTGGTGCTCTTGGCTGTCTGACCGTAGGAAAAGAGCGTTGCTGTCAGGAATAATCCTAAAAAAAATACGATTTTCATGTTAGCCCTTTTTAAGTAAAAAATTAAATTTTTGACGATTCAATGTTAGTGGTTTTTATTCCCGAAGAGGGTTAAGGTTGATTTAAAAAGTGTTAAGGTGAAGTTAAAGTTGAAAATGGGGTTATTTTATTGCCTAATTTTGGATTATCAGTTGTAGATCAATTTCATTGCTAACATCTTGATACAATATAAATAGAAGGTTGAAGTGAACAGACGCATCATTATCGGATTGGCTATCCTCATGGGAATCTCGCTGCTCGGAATCGTAGCGGTGCAGTTCTATTGGTTCAACAATTCGGTTGCCGTTCGGAACGAACTCTTCGACCGGTCGGTCAATGAGGCCATGAACAAAGCGGTGAGGCGTTTGGAAACCGGTCAGGATCTGAAAGTTATCCGGGGTTTTGCCGAAGGTGATACGATTAACTGGAACAAACAAATACCATTCCCCCCTCCTCCCCCGCCACCGCCACCAAAGGAGTTTGAGAACCTCGACGTAATCGTCAAAAGGGACAGCGTGCATGGCACCATCAGCGTTACGACATCCAAATCGCAGCATTCCAATCAATTTAGCTATGTTGTGGTTGCAGGAAATAAAATCAGAAAATTGACCGGGAAGGCAAAGACCATCACAGAAAATAGCTATGGGAAACATTATGATTCGACTTTTAAAGTTGACATTCCATCCATTGATCCAGCCGTCGGACAAAAAATAAAACAACTCAAACAACTCTCCAACCAGATCAGAATAGAGTACAACGGGTGGGAGACAGGCCGCCACATCGATGAGGTGCAATTGAGAAAATTGCTCAAAGAGGAGCTTATTGACCGGGCCATTCCCATCGATTTCGAAATATCCGTGGTAGGAGGTGATTCTATTCCGGAACAGACATCAACTGCCAATGCCAGCAAGCGATGGTATAAAGTCAACCTCTTCCCTGACGATATTTTCAGAAAAAAGCTTGATTTTGCCGTCCACTTCCCCGCTAGGGACCTCTTTATCGGACGCAAAACGACCCTGCTTTTGGGACTCTCCGTATCTTTTACACTCATCATCTTCCTCACCTTCCTGCTAAGTATCTACCTGATTCTTAAACAGAAAAGAATATCTGAGATGAAATCTGATTTCATCAACAACATGACGCATGAGTTCAAGACCCCCATTGCCACCATCTCGATAGCGGCCGATTCGATTGCCAACCAAAAGGTGATCGGTGAGGAGGAGAAGGTCCGTTTCTTTGCTGGGATGATCAAGAAGGAGAACCAGCGGATGAACGAGCAGGTAGAACGCATCCTGCAGATTGCCCGGCTCGACCGGAAAGAGTTTGAGTTCAACTTCCAGGCTACTGATGTACATCCATTGATCGAGGGTGCAATTGATGGCATCATTTTGCAGGTCGAGCAACGCGGAGGAAGGATTGAGACGCGGCTTGAGGCGGTCAATCCGGTTGTCACCATCGATCCCATCCACTTCACCAACCTGGTCTGCAATTTGCTTGACAATGCCAACAAATATTCGCCTGAGGCGCCCCAGATCACCGTTTCTACAGCCAACTCATCCGATGGAATCCTGCTCACTGTCGAAGACAAGGGAATGGGCATGACAAAGGCCGTGCAGGCGAGGATTTTTGATAAATTTTACCGGCTTACATCCGGCAACATTCACACCATCAAGGGATTCGGACTTGGATTGAGTTACATCAAAGCCATTTTGGATGCCAACAACGGAACCATTAAGGTTTTCAGTGAACCCGGCAAAGGGAGCAAGTTTGTGGTGTTTATCCCATTTCTAAACAACCGCCGATGAGCCACCCTAAATCCATATTCTTTGTGGAAGACGATCTCAGTTTTGGGGCCGTTCTGAAATCCTACCTCGAGATTTGCAATTTTACCATCACCTGGCTTTCGGATGGGAAACATGCTGTAAGTTCCTTTCGGGAAGGCTCCTACGATCTTTGTTTGCTCGATGTGATGCTTCCCAATGTGGATGGGTTCACCATTGGCAGGGAGATCCGGTCGATGGATGCGCGCATCCCAATTATCTACCTGACAGCTAAATCTTTAAAGGAGGATGTTCTGGAGGGATATAAACTGGGGGCAGATGATTATATTGTCAAACCCTTCGATGCTGACGTGCTGATATACAAGATTGCCGTGCTGCTGAAACGTGCCGAGGGTGAACAGGGAAATACCAATCATCTCTATACCATCGGCAAATACCTCTTTGATTCGAAGCTGCGCGAAATCAGGCTGGGCGAAACCAAACAGCTGCTCAGCCCGAAGGAGGCGGCGCTGCTTTTGTTGCTCTGCGAACACCGAGATGAGCTGCTACCGCGCGAGGTGGCCCTCAAAAGAATCTGGGGCGACGATGGCTATTTTACCACTCGTAGTATGGATGTCTTCATCACCAAATTGCGGAAGTTCTTCAAAGACGATCCATCAGTCGAGATCCGCAACATCCATGGCAGTGGGTTTATCATGACGTACGACAACTAACTACCTATTGTTCAGTTTGTATCAACCTTACCTCTCAATTTTTCAGCAACTCTTATTCTTTGAATTTTCAACAGTAAAATTGAATTTATAAGGATCGACTATTTAATTTAATTTTTTTGTTAAGTTTAGATCATTATTGCGTTATATTTATGCGGCAATACTAACTATCCGATTTCGTTACAACAAATAAGGTGCTTTTCTTTAGCTTATGCTATTGATATGACGTGTTTCTAAGATTACTATATCAAAAAACAACCTTTTAGGTAAATACATAATTTAAAAATACTGTGTATCAGACACTCTGATAAGCCGGTTTTTAATTATAATTGAAAAGTAAACTAATTATGAAACGACCATGAGAAAATCTTTCACACACAGGAGGATGATTATTGAGAGTTCCATCTGGCAACTAAAAAACAAAATTATAAACAGATGAAAGACAAAAATTACAAAAACATAAAAATTCCGGTTATTATATTGATGCTTTTTTGCTTCCTGATACTCAGTTGCGACGATAAAAAATCAGACGGCAATGAAACACATAAAGTATCTGCCTTAAAAAACTCAAGTAAAAAACCTGAAAAAACGAATGAATATGCGGTTGAAGCGCCCCCTTTCAGCGATGGGATTTTCCCTTGTACTGATTGTCATAAAAGTTTCCCACCCAATCCAGTGAAAAGGGAGTTGGTAAAATGGCATGATGATATATCAGCAATTTTTAATCATGACAAGGAAAACCGGTGGTGTCTAGACTGCCATGATGTTAATAACAGAGACTCTCTAAAGCTCGCAAGTGGAAAATTATTGGATTTCAAGGAGTCGTATAAACTTTGCGGTCAGTGTCATGGAGAGAAATTACGTGATTGGAAAGTTGGTGTCCATGGAAAGAGGACAGGCGAATGGAACGGGAAAAGAGAATATCTGCTTTGTGTTCATTGTCACAATCCTCACTCTCCAAAATTCAAAGAGTTAAAACCGGAACCGCCACCAATGCGGCAGATAGATATTAAATAACATTATGAATCGATATTATAACTGAAATGAAAAAGGAAAATTCTAGAAGGATATTTTTAAAAAATCTGTCATTAGCAACATTTTCAGCACTTGCTCTTTCTGGTTGTAATATGAAGAAAGTTGATGAATTCCTTCAAAAGAACTTTAGAACATTGACGAAAAAGGAGGTTGATGATTTAATTAAGAATTTGGTAATCGAATACAAAGAAAAGTACCACAAGGATTTTCATCTATCAGCCAAACCAGCCCTTGAAGAGACTTTATTTGGTTACGCGCTTGATTTATCCCGATGCATAGGATGCAGAAGGTGTGTGTATGCTTGTGTGAAAGAGAACAACCAGTCGAGGAATCCACAAATTCACTGGATACAGGTTCTTCAAATGGAAAAGGAAAAGGGGATAGATTTTGCGTATTCTACTGTACAATATAATCCGGAAACAGTACCTGACAAAGATCATTTTTATGTACCAATTGGTTGTCAGCAATGTAGAAACCCTCAATGTATAAAGGTGTGTCCGGCTAAGGCAACCTGGCAGGAACCTGACGGAATAGTTGTAATTGATTACAACTGGTGCATTGGTTGCAGATATTGCATGGCAGCCTGTCCTTACGGTGCAAGGCATTTTAACTGGGGCGAGCCCAATGTACCGGCAGAAGAAATAAATACAGAAATGCACTATTTGGGAAATAGGCCAAGGATGAAAGGTGTTGTAGAAAAATGCACATTTTGCGTTCAGAGAACAAGAGAGGGCAAATACCCGGCGTGTGTTGAAATTTGTCCGGTAGGAGCAAGAAAATTTGGAAACCTTTTGGATCCCGAAAGCGAAGTCAGGTACATTCTTGCAAATAAGCGGGTTCTCGTTTTGAAACAAGAACTAAACACTCAACCAAAATTTTATTATTTCTTCGGAATCTAAAAGTTTATCATAGTTTCAAATAGATAAAAAATTAACAAATTCTAATATGAATTTTTTTCATTTTATAATCGATTGTGGAAAGATAACCCTCCGGGGAAGTAAAACATATTACGCCTGGCTGACTTTTCTGGTGTTACTGATTATTTGGGGAGGATTTGGATATTCTGCTCAGCTAAGTGACGGACTGATTAAAACTCATATGAGAGATTCGGTATCATGGGCGTTCTACATAGGGAATTTTACCTTTCTGGTCGGAATAGCTGCCGCTGCTGTTATGTTGGTTATCCCGGCTTATATTTACAATTGGAAACCAATTAAAGAAATCGTAATATTTGGAGAACTGCTGGCAGTCTGTGCGGTCATTATGTGTATCTCCTTTATCGTAGTAGATATTGGCAGACCACTCAGGTTCTGGCACATGTTACCAATCGTTGGGACGATGAACTTCCCATACTCGTTGCTTTCATGGGACTTTTTCGCGCTTAACATTTATCTGATAATAAATTCAGTCGTTGTAACTTATTTGCTCTATTGCACTTTCTACAAAAAACAGTACAATAAGACATTTGTGTTATGGCTTGTCTTATTCAGCATCCCAATGGCTGTTTCCATTCATACGGTAACTGCTTTTCTTTACAATGCTTTGCCTGCACGCCCGTTCTGGAACAGTGCCTTACTTGCACCAAGGTTTTTAGCTTCCGCATTTTGTTCCGGTCCGGCTATTCTCTTGATTTTATTTCAAATACTCAGGAAAATAACGAAGTTCGAAATTAAAGATGAGGCCATATGGACCATCGCTGAATTGATGGTTTACTCTATGTTTATTTATCTTTTCTTTTCGGTTGCCGAACTTTTTAAGGAGTTTTATTCAGGGACAGAGCATGTTCTCTATTGGAAATATTTGCTGCTTGGCATTGGCGACAACAAAGAGCTGGTGGTCTATAGCTGGTCATCTATTATCATGGGGTGCATTGCTTTTGTTCTTTTCCTGATTCCAGCTACCAGGAAAAATTTTATAACTTTAAATATTGGCGCAGTTCTCATTTATGCCAGCGTCTATGTAGAAAAAGGAATAGCCCTGATCATCCCTGGATTTACTCCTGATGTATTAGGACAGATTTATGTTTACACACCTTCAATGACAGAAATTAGGACTGCTGTGATGATATTCTCTCTTGGTTCATTGGTATTTACCATTCTGTTAAAAATTGCCATTGCAATCATATTTGAAAATTATAATATTGATAGTTTAAACCAAAAAAAAGAGAATTAATAGTCACAAACAATTATTAGCTTTACTATGGATTATGACTCAGGGTCACTCCATCAGTTTATTAAAAAACATCCCCTTTTTAAAGTAATTTTCCCGCTTATTCGTCTACCTCAATATGGACGAATTAATTGCTATACCGATGGCGCAGCGACAGCAGAGTATTCAAAATGCCGTGCAAGAGTATGGAAAGCGTTTGCTCCGTTTTATACGCAGCCGCGTAAAAAACGATGAAGACGCCGAAGATATTCTGCAGGATGTCTGGTACCAGCTTAGTTCCATCATCGAAACAGAACCCATTGTTCAGCTCAGTTCATGGCTTTATCGTGTTAGCAAAAACCGGATTGTGGACAAAAACCGAAAAAAAACTCCTCAATCACTGGCAGATTTTGCCTACGAAGATGAGGAGGGGGAGATGGTCTATCCTGAAGCTTTGCTTTTGGACAGCACAGATCCTGCAGCTGAGCTTGAAAAGGAGTTTGTTAGGGAATCCCTCTTTGCCGCTTTGAGTGAATTACCTGAAAAACAAAGAGATGTTTTTGTGTGGAACGAATTGGAAGATCAGACACTCCAGGAGATCGCCGACAAAACCGGGGAAAGCATTAAAACGATCATCTCACGAAAACGTTACGCAGTTGCGTACCTGCGCGAACGGCTTCAAAACATTTACAAAGAGTATTAACAATTAAAAAATAAAAATTATGAGATGTTGTGGAAAAGAGAGAGGGAGAGGCTTCTGGATTAAAGCAGCCATTTTCATCCCTATTGCTGTTGCAGCAGGAGTATTTGTTTTCGGAAGTATAGTAATGCTGCTTTGGAACAATATCCTTCCGTCGGTGTTTGGAATTAGTGCCATTACCTTCTGGCAGGCCCTTGGAATTCTGGTCCTCGCAAAGATCCTTTTTGGAGGGTTCACAGGCGGTCACAGGTGCCGTTGCCATGGCCGCGGCCACGACTTAGCGGGAAAATGGATGCAAATGACCCACGAAGAGAGGGAGAAGATGAAATCCGAGTGGAGAGGCTGGGGTTACCAAAGTGAAAAACATGAGTAATCTATTCTGTCAGATTGAATACCACCCTGGCCCTGATGGTCATTCCCGGTTGGGAAGGGAGGTCCCTTATTGCGCCGGTGTTGGAAAGCTCGTTGCGGGTAGCATAGAAGACTGGCCCTCCGGAAACAGAAAAGAATATCTTTGAATTTTTAGAGGTCATGTTCAGGGAGGGTCCGATGAGAAGTTTCGCACCCCCTTCAGCCTCTTTCGGATCCCAAAATCCTTCCAGGTCCTCGCCAACTGTTTCAAAACCACCGTAAAGATTGCCCTTCAATTGGTAGTGGAATCCAAAGCTGGTTATGACGTCAATTGCATCCCTGTTATTGCCAAAAGCCTTTTCCAAAAGGAGATTTCCGCCCGCTTTCCAGCGTGTGGCATCATAAGAGAGGGTAATTCTGGTCATCAGCGATTTCACATTGCTATAGTCTCTTGTTGCACCAACCCCTGCACCAAGGCGCAAACCCAGGTTCTTCCTGCCACCTACAAAATCGTGCAAAACCTCTGCGTGCTGCATACTGGCGACATGGTCTTTCCCTGAGAAACCTAGGGCAGCATTGGCATAAAGTGTAAACTGTTTCCCCAGGTAACCTTTGATGGCAAAATTCTGACCGATGCCTTCATAACCAAAAGGACCGGTTACCCTTTCACCATAACTGGCCGAATAGTCCATGCTCCATTTTAGATCCTCCCTGGTAAGGGTCGTCACGGAAAAGAGGAAAGGCTCCGGCGTTCTTTTTGGAACCAGTATATCCTTCGCTTCGGAGGTTTGCGCAAAGGATGAGAATGCGAACAGCAGTGTAAAAAAGAGTAGGATAGCTTTATAGTACATTGTGGCTATTTTGTTATGAGTATAGTTTCCTTATTATACGGAATTGCTCAAAAATAGCGTTTCTTTTGATAGAAATTTGATGCGGTTACATTTCTTCTGACGGGGTGACTCAGAGTCACCCCGTCAGGATAGTTTTGAAGCAGTATGTTAGTCGAAAAACTTGTTCTGAAAAAGGTGTACGGCCAGAAAACCATAAATACCTGTGACTGCTACCAAAGCCAGATCCACTGTATGACCCTTTAATTTGGCCTCTCGTTGGCGCAATATCAAAAAATGCACAGCTACCAACAAGAGGTTCAGGATGATCCAACCCTTGCCTCCCGAACCCTTCCAGTAAAAATTAATGTATTTACTGTTGCGGTCTTCCATCAACAGTTCTACAGGGAACAGATATCCGAATATTTTACCCTCCGTTCGATCTGAAAGTTTGGGCCAGCTTTCGTGGTAACTATCTACCTTTTTGTACTCCTTATTGAGAATAATTACGTCAGTATGGCCTTCGGCATCCACAGTCACATTGTAATTGAAGAGGTCCCCGAAGATTTTTAGTTCACAATTTCCGGCATCATACTCTGTTACAGGAAATTTAATCAGTTCATACTCATCCTGGGTAAGAATGTAGATCCCATCCTTATCTGAAATTAAGTAGGCGTAGTACTTCTTGTCCTTAAAATCCACACATGCGATGTGCTTAAACTTCAACCCTTCAGGAAGGCTAATTTTTTTCACAAAGGGTTGACCTTTGATCATTTTAACATGAAAAAGTTGATTGGATGAATCAACGATCAGGTAACCTTCGTCGCAGGATTTCCTGGTCGTTGGTATCCCCTCAATTTTAATAGCCGGGAAAGCGAAACCCTTGTGGTACAAAGCCGCTGAAAATAGCTGGCTTTTCTCTTCCAAAATTTTATTGCTTCCTGCATCAATAAACTCAACCCTCCAGGTTATCCTGAAATAATCATTTGGCAGCTCAAGGCTGGCCCTGCCCGACTGGGATTCAAACATTGGGAAAAGTTTTGGCTTAGGACAGTTCATATCCTCCGGTTTGATCCGGATAAACGACCTGTTGCGTCCGACTTCGTGTATATCAATGGCCTTGCCCTTGATCGAATCGGGCATCAGACCGGATACCATCAACTGTTGAAAATTCATCATAGGCAACTTTTGCTCAAACTTTTCACGGGTATATTTGTTCCCCTTGCTATCTTCAAATATGATGGGTGTTCCGGCACGTTGAATGAAAAAATCATCGTCAGTACAACTGTAAAAAACATTCGGTTTTTTGATCGGTTTTTCGAAGGCCATCCAATAAAGCATAGGAAGCGTAATGGCCAAGATCAGTATGGCTACCAGTACCAATATAATTCTGCTAAACTTTTCCATCTTACATTTCCCCCTTTCTAAAACGGTAAGCCGAGAACAAGAGAGCAACACTCATCAGGATTGTTAAAACAAACAATCCCGGAATAGCTGGCCCGTATGCCGCAATCACCGGCGATTTTATATATATATCTGCAAAGAATCCTGCTACCAGCGTATAAAAAAAACGGTACATCCAGACCGGTTCTAAAACGATCAGCGCCACGAAGAAGTAGGCAACCAGTCCGGCGAGAAACCAGGGAATTACCGAGACAACAGAATCATATACCATTTGAGATGGAAAATAGAAATTGCTCATGGTAACGAACATGCCCAGCAGAAGCAAAAAAGAGATTAATAGACAGACAACGCCAAAGGCATGCATCATCAAAAGCACATTGTTCTCTTTCAGGGGAAGGTGAAAGGTTAGCTTGATCCTTTTGTTGATGGTCTCAGGAAAATACTGGGCCACACCGATCAATAACCCGCCAAAAAGCGGGAAGTATTTAAAATAGCCGAAAAACTGAAATCCCATAAACAGGATGTTGTACCAGAAACCGCTTCCGCCGTTGAAGGTAAATCCATGCTGCACTTTGAGAAACAGGTATCCGATTCCCACAATTCCCAGTGTGGTAAAACCAATCAGGAACCACCTGATCTTTAACCACTCCTTGTATACAATTGATTTCCACATAATCTAATATTTTCCTGTTAATCCAATAAATGCATCTTCCAACTCCATCTTTACCTGCTTGAACCCTTTGTGACCAACGCTATTGTTTTCAAGGAATTTTTGTACAAACTCTTTTGATTCATAGGTATACAACTCAACCTTATTTTTAACCATTTCCAGATTCCTGACAAATGGCTCCTTTTTCAGATTTACCTGATCATTCTCAAGCTCGAAGTCAAAACGTTTGAAGGTGGTCATAAATTCACTGATTGGACATTGCGCCAACACCCTGTTGTAGTCCATGATTAGCACATCATCGATGAGACGTTCCATGTCCTGGATGATATGTGATGTGGTAAAAATGGTTTTGTTCTCCGATTTGGCATATTCGCGAAGGTAATCTATGAAGAGTCGACGGTAGCCCGGATCCAGCCCCATCGAAAAGTCGTCGAGGATCAGCAGGTCGGGGTTCTGCGCAAGGATAAGTCCCAGCGCCACCTGCGAACGCTGTCCGCACGACATGGTTGAGATCTTCTGGGTTGGGGAAACTTTTAATTTGGACATCAGCTCCCAGTATGGCGCCGGCTTCCAATTGGGATAAAAACCCGAATAAAATTTTTCGATCTGGTGAATATTCATGAATGTATACTGGATATGCCCTTCAATCAGGAATCCAATCCTCGCTTTTGTGGCGGGAGTCAGATGTTGGGAATTTTCACCGTAGATAAGGCATTCGCCGCTTCGGGGCTGGAGAAAGCCATTTAAGATATTGATCGTTGTTGTTTTTCCTGCACCATTTTTACCCAGCAAACCGAGGATACTACCGTCCATGACATGAATATTCAGGTTTTCGTAAACCATCTTTTTACCGTAGTAATGCGTAAGGTTTCTACACTCTATTACATTATTCATCAAAAAAAATTAAAAATTCATCCCTAATTTCACCTCTGCAATTTTCCATTTCGGATTACCCGGAAGGTCGGAAACCACCATTTTATAACCTGCTTCCAAAAAAACCTGGATAGGAGAATGATTTATTGAAACTTCTCTTCCTACCTTGGCATTAGCGCCAACTTGCCAAAGCCCTGAAGTATTGTAGTTAAAGTCCTTATTTATAAAATCCATCCTGACACTCTCCAAAAGTTTTTTATCAGTAACAACTTCCAATATGTTGCCGAAACTTTTGCGGTATCCTCCATTGACGGAGAAGAGGCTTTCCCATTTTTTACACACGAACCCTTTTTCGAGCAATGCATCCACAGCAAACTGATTATACTCTAGCTTGTTGTATTCGGGTACAAAATAGTAGGTGGTTTTGTCTGAGCGAACTTTACCGTTGATTTTTGCCCCCCAGTTAATGCTACCTGCATCAAAAAGATTGTAGTACGAGTAATTCACATTGTACTCGCTTGCCTCGTTCCAGTAAAGCGTGTATTTGGCAACGGTCGACCACTGGTAGGTTACCTGTTGAAGTTTGGGTTCAACAACAGGTTCCAGTCCATAAATCTTCTGTTTGAGATAGCTTAATTCGAGTCTGTTTATTTTTTTTTCGTTCGATCCGAAAAGAAAAACAGAATTAACATCGGTGATATAATTATCCACCAAGGCTATTTGCAGAGGATCGGAGGCTCCGCGTTGGATATCGGTAACTTTCTTATCGAAATTAACCGAAGTGTAGTTTTTGAAAAGTCTTGTATGAAAGGCAATTTGAACGCTTCCTCCGTACAAATTCGATTCGGTATAACTATCATTCAATCCAACTGCTGTTGAAGCTTCTGATGTATAAACTCCCAAACCTTTGAAATAGAAAATGCTGTAATGATTACCGGTGACCAAATTAAAATCAAGATCTTCTTTTTCCCCCTGGTACCTGAAGTTGGCCCCAAGCTTTATTTTATCAAAGTTTAGTACAACCCCCGGGCGGATATCGAAATTGGTAATGGTATTTGTTGGTCGTGGATCTTTCCTTTTGGTCCCTACACCTGCATCGTATCTCACATCGAAACCCAGTGAAATCAGTTTGTTTAAGCTAAAGGCCACTTTCCCCTGCATTTTAAAATACTCTTTCCAATAATTACCACCGATTGAATCGCCGACGGAATATGGATTCCCGTTGTATGGCTCAATCATATCAACCCACTTGATGTCTTTTTCCTGGGCGTTGTAATAGTTGAAATTACCATAGAATTTCCAGTCACCTTGTTTCATGTAGCCATTGGAATAAAACCCGTATTGATTGGACTGATCATGAGCTTGAAACAAGCGGTAATCGCCATTCGCATTATGAAATCCAAAATACGCCTCGCCAAAATGCCCGTCAAAATCGAAAAAGGCCAATGAGGCGGCATTGCTCGATTCAGACCAAACTGTTTTCAGGTTTAACAACTTTTCGGCCGATAAGGAGCTGCATTTTAGGGTATCGCTGCCAGAATTAACTGCCATCAATGTATTGCTACTGAAAACAATCAGTAGCATATAAACTGGTATAGTAAGCCGTTTCTTCATCTTCGTTTAGTTTTTAGCAATTATTCCGGGTGTTGGATCCTGGTTCGTTAAAAAATCCTCCGCAGAGTTGTTGGTGTCTTTATAGATGGTACGTCCATTGACTACCTCGCTAACTTTTCTGGTAATCGAGACTTTCTCACCAGATCCCCGGTGCTGAATGTAACTGACATCAATTTCATCATGCAAACGTTTGTATACTCCCTCCGGGCTTAAACGGGCATTTTCTACTCCATCGATAACCCATGATTTAGGCACCATAAAACAACTGAAAGAACTTCCAACCACTTTAAGATAATTATTCGTATCCGTAAAAATGGTTTGCAAATCACCTGCAGGCAGTCGGAACAGGATACTTACCTGGCCGGCAACATCCAAAGTCATTGCTGTCCCCGCTGTAATCCTTTGCATTAAAATATTGGGTACCGACGGCACATCGGCATACATACCTTTGTCAACGTACATTTCCCAGTCAGCACGGGATAAGTCTATCGAATTGGGATTTCCGTTTGGATCAGCCTTGTGGTTCAAGCCAGATAGGGCAACCACAAACGACTTACCCGGTTGAATAGGATGCTCCTTACCCGAGCCGGGCACGATGACTACAAAACTCCATACCGGGATTCGGTCAAGCAATTTTCCATTGGCATCGACATAAGGAGTTGGTTTGTTGGTTGGAGTAGGATATACTGCCCCAAAACAAAGTCCGTCGGAATACAAAATTTTATCTGAATTGTTGTAGATCTCATAAAACTTATCCGCACCATAAGACTTACCTGCCGGGGTTTTACTTCCTGATGTATAAAGTTCCTTTATTATAAAACCTTCTTTGACTATCGAATATTGCAAGGGTATAGCTAATTCGTTTCCGCTTGCGGTAATAGACTGGCTGTTAACAGTGCCGTTAAACAGTACCGTTTTCTTAAACATGAACCCATCAATGTTCACATCCCTATCTTCAGAAAAAGAGACCATGATGTTATAGTTTCCTCCCCTTACATCGAAAAGTGCAGTTCCAGCGTTGTTCGTGGTTTGAGTATACTCTCGCCCGGTTTGAACATTCGTGATTTTTACTGTAACATTGTTAACACTTTTCCCTCCATCAAAAAGTACGGGATAATTTACTTTAAAAGTTACCTGGTATGTTTCAGGGATAGAATATTTGCCACATGAGCAATACAAAAATCCTAACAAAAACGCTATATTTTTAATTCGTTTCATAACAATTTATTTTAAAATTGGAATGTGAGATCTGCCCCAAAGAATGGCACCTGGTTGCGCCGATTGTAAGAACCCTCCCTGTCATTCAAATGCCTTGGTCTGATATTCAGGAAGTTATTCGCGTAGAAGGCCAGTTTGATCTGTTTGGTAATATCCTTCGAGATGTTAAGGTTACACAAGAAAAGTGCAGGCCAACTATTTTCACCAAACCGGAATTTTAACTCTTTATCTATAGTCAACTGGTGCAACGACTGGGCAAAATCACCGGGAGCATAGAGATGTTCCACATTGTCGTACATCTTGTAACTTACCGGAAGTCTGTAATTATACGTTTCTTCCTGTTCCGCGCTGAATAAATTGGAATTCCCCAAATAGCTTCTTAATTCGGAGAGTGAATAAAACTTATCGTCTGAATAAATTTTCCGCCAGTCCTTTTCATACCAAATAATTTGGGTGGTCAGCGAAACAATCATCTTCAGTTTTGGGATGTGGTTGATGATGCTGATGTTTGTATTCAACCTTTCGGAAACTGTTCCATAACCAAATTGATTCTTAAACTTAACTGCAAAGGATTCATCTTTGCTGACACCACTTGCATAGCTGGTATAACCAATGCGTTGCCAATAAGGAGCATCTTCAGTGTACGATTCTGTCTTCAACCAGGCACCGGTAACCATAAACGAAGTCTGCAGTGCTTTGATCTTGCCAAAATCAATGGTATATTCCAAACCTCTTTTTATTCTGGTCGAAGCGTTACGGTATTGCTCATAAGATGAGAACTTTACATCATTGGTATAACCAACTTTTACCGCAATTCCACTGGCATCTTTATAGTACACACCATCATTTTGTACATAATATGGGCTTAAGCCTGCTGCCAGCACATTGTAACGTCTGTAATTCATTGGATAATAAACCTGATCATTTATAAAGCCACCCCTATGCTCCTCATAGAATCCTGTTAATCTGGTTTTTACCTGCCCGATTTGAAAATCCAACCCGGCTTCGTATTTGTTACTTTTCGTGGGCTTCAGGTCATAATTTTTGGTGTCCACAACATTGGTTGTTGATACAATCAAATTGGGGTAATAGTTAAAACTGATCACATCGCTATACTCCCGGTCGGGATATAAATGGATTAAAGTAGGGGCTTTGGTCGTTTTTCCATAGCCGAATCTTAAACTGAAATCTTTAAACAGTTTGTTGTTCTTGCGGTTCAGTACATTGTATTTTACATTGATTCTCGGGTCGACGCCAATACTGCCATTTGTAGCGAATGGACCGTTAGGCTGAATATTGTCCATCCTTAAACCCAAAGTCATTTCCAATCCGGTTGAACCGATATTGGTTGTTATTTTATCTTCAGCGAATAACGAGAACTGGTTTAAAGCGGGAATATCGGTAAACGGGCGTGGACGGGTACCTAAACCACTGGCTGGCCTGGACGTATCATAGAGACGTCCAGCACCGCTGTTCCCTGTCGTGCGCCATTCAGCCCCAAACAAACCTTTGTGGGTAAAGATCCCGGTTTTATTGAATGAGGTACCCTTCAGTTTGGCATAGATATTATAAGGTTTCCCGTCATAAGTAACTTCCGAATAATAACTTGATGGAGCGAAGTAAATCTGGTTTTCGCCATTGGTTGTAGCCGTTGAATAGAAAGAGGGGCCACTCGAACTGCTTTCCAGCTTTTTTTCAAATCCGGTTTGCCAGTCCATGCTGTAACTGAGGTCTAAGGACAAACTGGACAGGAATGATTTGTCGAGCATCCACGATGCCGACAATTTTCCCATGATCCCGGTTTCTTTCGAATAAGCTTTTTCCTGTGCTATCATATCAGGATCCCATTCATTTCCGTCAATATTGTATGAAAAATCTAATTTCCCTTCAATATTTAACGGGTTCTTTTCCCTGAAAAACGTCTGAGAGTATTTGGTTGACAGATTGTAGCGATCATATAAATTGGTCTTTTTATAGATTTCTGCGTACGAATGTGCAGCATCCATATCCACATTGACAACCCCCTTGTCGTTGCCAAGCAGGTATCCTTTACTGATAAATGCCTGCTTCGTTTTTGGGTCGGCTTTAACTTTTACATTAAATGGAGAACCTCCCGATTTGGTTTTAATCCTTACTGCTCCTGAAGTCAGGTTCCCATGTTCAGCCGATGGGATACCCACATCAACCGTTATGGATTCGATATTGTCAACCGATATGCTCCGGGTATCGAGACCGCTTCCAGAATAGGTTGCCATACTGCTACCGGTTTCCATGGCCTTTTGCATATTTCCGTCGTTCGTCACCGGAATATCGTCAACGATTACAGCAGTACCCAAAGCACTGTTAATGTCTTCCCCAATCTCTCGAATACTTAATTTTCCGGGGTTTCCCAAATTCGGATTCAACAAAAGATTTCCCGGCACCAGTTGCATGACGTCCTTCAAACTGGAGGCCTGAACATGGTTGATGGCTTCACTTTTTATTTTTGAAGAAGTCGTTCCACTGGTTGACTGCTCGGCAGTTACAGTTACTTCTTTCAGTCCCAAAGACTGTTGCTCAAGCTTAATATTCATTGTAATATCCTGCTTCAAGCTAATAGAAAGCGAATACTCCTTGTACCCAATATTGGTTACTGAGAACCTATAGGTACCAACCGGAACAGAATGAATAACAAATTCACCATTTTCATTGGTAGTTGTACCTAAGGCCAATTCCGGGAAGGTTATATTGGCATACAGAATCGGAGCCTGATTATCGGCATCGGTAATTTTCCCTCTAACCGTAACTTTCTCCTGGGCATTTGCTTCACTCAGACCAAGTGCGCAAACAATTAAAAATAGGATAATGATTAGTTTGTTTGACATGAGCTTATTTTAAACCATTAATATCAACTATAAGTAAACAAATCAGAAACGTTCATTCGTAGATCATTAAATCTACTGGGAATAACAGACATTTGAGCCATAACGAAAATGAGCTATAAAACTAATTCACTTTCTGTCCACTATTTTCTACTACTCCTCAAACTTAAAGGTATTTTCCATCCTCCCCTTTGAGCCGTCACGATTGTTAAAAATCAGGGTATCATTGTTTAAAGTTTGGAAAACCGTTTGCGCATTGGTCAAAGAATCTACATAAGAAACGGCCACCAATTCCTCATTCTTTTCGTTCAACAAGGTACGAAATTCAATGATTCCTCTGTTGTTCGACAGGTGACTAACCAGATAGTTCAGCTTTGCCCTGTTCTCCTTGTTTTTCCCCATCGGAAACTTGAGCGTTTTCACTGCTGAAGAGTCATATTTTGTAAAACCATTGAACTGAACGATATAGGGCCGGAACAGAATATTGGAATATTCATCCTTTGAAATAGTCTTGAAAACAGGCGCTTTGTTGACTTTGTATCCCAGCTCAACCGTCTTTTCCTGTTCTGCCACCATGAATGACAATGTTTTCGATTCCAAAACCGAGATCAGTTCGCTTTCTGATATATCATAGTCCCCAGGCAGGTAGATCTTAACCAATACCGGACATGCATACTCGGTGACCAATCCAACAGCCGCAGTTCTATCCATCAGAAGGCGGGTCAGGTAACTGAAATCGAATGGATCGAAGAAATTATCCAGATAAACGGTCACCTCTTTCACCTCTTCAACCCCTTGTTTTAGCGGTTTTAAAATTGCTTTGGAAGGAGTGAAAAGCATCTCCTGGATCTTTGTCGAGGTAAGCTTCTGAGGATCAAAATAAATCTTGACCTTGTGGGTCTTGACGTAAGTAGCGACTCCCAAAACACCATTTACCGGTCTCATTTTAGCCGCAAAAGCCATAGAACTGCCATAGCATTTGACATTTTTCAATCCTGATTGGGTGAAAATCTCAGCCTTAGCCATCACCTCTTTCCCATACCATTGTTGGTCGATGGTAGGCAATTCCCACAAAGATCCAATAAATATTCCAGCAACAACCAGCACTACTGTGGCAATCGCAGGTATCCAGCGAAAGCTTGGTTTATTGTTAATTTGGAGGGTATCTTTAACAGGGCACACCGAAATACACTCCACACAAAGGTTACAATCAGCTTCCCTGACCACCTTCATACTTGCCACATCAATGGCCTGAGGGCATTTAAGCGAACAGAGCTGGCAGTCAATACAGCTATTTTCGTTCCTGGTAATTTTGAGAAGTGGAAAGGTTTTGGTCGCGAAGCCGGTCAGTTCGATGGCATAACCTCCGATACAGGCAATCGCCAACGGCCAGGCATAATGGATGTTCAGGCCAAGTTTGAGCAACAGGACGTAGCCAACCAACACGAGGAGGAAGAACCCGGTGTATTTAAATATGTTCGAAATGGCTCCCAGCGGACAGATGTATTTACACCAAAACAGACGGATAAAAACCGATCCCAAAATGACAAGAACGATGGCAATGGAGGCATAGAGCACAACGACATCGATGCTAAAACCTGTGGTTATTGCATAATAGGGATCAAATTTTTTGCAAAACAGCTCGTTCGACTTAAAAGTAAAAAAGACAGTAATAAAAAGCAGAATGTATTTCAGTGAACGCAACGCCTTATCGGCAACTCCTTTGATGGTGATGTTGACGTTCAGTTTGTCACCCAGTTTAAACAGCCACTCACTGATGGTTCCGACTGGACAGATGTAGGCACAAAACAGCTTGCTGAAAACAAAGACCGCCAGTATCATAATGATACCCATCGCTATTTGAGCGCTCGTCATGGTACACGACAACGCCTGGTTGAGCAGGTAACTGCCTAGCGCTTGTATTCCTCCAAAGGGACAATAGGCTTCAAAATCCGGAATAAAATTGGTATTGAACCTAGGGATGAGGGCAATCACAAGGATTGCAAATATGACTCCCCATTGGATCACCGGGCGGGGCCAGTTGGTTGGTTTAGGTTTTTTGCTCATAAAATGATTTCCAAAAAGTATTAGGTCAGTTTTTGTTCCTTCATAATCAGAAACTGTAAATGTTATCCTGCTCGCTTAAATGATGACTTTCGCGGTATTCTATCAAGGCTTTTTCTTTCTTATACTTTTTCGACAGGAAAATTTGTTTATCTGCACGACTCCCAAGCATGACTCCGAGGAAGATACCCACAGCTACTACGGCAGCCAGCTGCAAATATTTATTCAGGTCGATTGAGGCCCTTCCCTGCGGAACTTCCATCCTGCTGATACCCTTCATCACATTCTCAGTCAAACCCATTGGAATGTCAACATCCTCGTCCAAAATGGAGATGGTTTCACTGATCTTTCCGAACAACTCAGAACAAGATTTGCACTCCTTGAGATGATGGACAAATTCGTCTCCGTCAATTTCCGAATGAAGGTATTTGTAGGATTGTTTGCAGTTCATAATTATTAAGACGCATCAGGGTTAAAAATCTTGCGGACAATTCAACTATTTTCTGATTATTTACTTTTTGATCAGCCGATCGCGCCGGGCACAATTGATTTTGTTGCATACCTTGCATTGATCGCCGGCGTCCAGCATCTCTTTCAAAAGCTCATCGAGCATGAGTTTCTGCTCCTCCGTACAGACACTTTTGACATTCTTAAAATGCCGCACTGTTTGCTTCTTCAGGGCAGCATCCAGCTGTCCGATCCGGTTCGACAAGGAATCCATTTTTTCGTCTGAGGGCTTTTCGGTGGCAAGTTCATCCACCAGCTGGAAGTTCAATTCGCATTTTTTATCCAGAAAAACCTGGTAAAGGCGGAATACATCGTTGTTTAATGCAGATACTTTCTTGTATTGATCCGGAGTTAACTCCAGTTCTGTTTGTAAAAACTGGTCAGAGCTGAACTTCGTATCGTGGAGGGAGCTGTTTTGCCGGTTCATGAGCAAAAAAGTGACAAAAGCCGATACATTGATGATCAATAAAAAAATATTCAGCCATTTGAATATTTGCTGATTCTTAGTCATATCCTTTTATTTTAAATGTTTGGTAAAGTGAGCATGGCAAAATTTACGAAGTGAAAACATCGCCCGATAGATGAGCGATTCAACAGCAGCCTGAGAAAGGTTCAATTTGAGACATATTTCGTTGTGCGAATAATCCTCAAATTTGTGCATCAGCAGAACTTTCTTTTGCATTTCAGGCAATCGGTCAATGGCGGAGAAGAGCATGACCCTGGCCTCATCCTGTTCCATTTTCCAATCCTGGGTCTCTTTTTCGGCGTAGTTAATGTGTGCCAATATCATCTGTAGAGGCGATTTTTTAGCCTGTTCGGAGTTGGCTTTCGCCGGATTCTTCTTTCTAAGAAAGCTGATGGATTTGTTGTAAGCAATTTTAAACAGCCAACCAGAAAGATCCTCCAGGTTGCGAAGTTGATAGGCAGAACTGTATACTTTCAGGAAAACTTCCTGAAAAAGATCTTCGGCATCGCTTTTGTTACGGACAATACGAAAGATGGTCCCATAGACCATCTTCTTGTGTTTTTCGACTAAAATACTAAATGCCTGATCGTTATGAGCCAATATTTTTTCAATCAGCTGCCTGTCGTTCACTTAATAATAACTTGTGTTTCGGGATATTTGGTATCAATATGTTTGATTGCCTCCGCTCTTGTCTGAAACAGGTCTCCCTCCAGTTCGTCCCAAGTTTCACCTTTTTTCATGCCTATTTTGGTGCACCCCTCAACAGGAGCAAGCACCAAATCTTCCATTGCTTTCATTTTGATTTTGTCGGGTTGGATCGATACGACCCTGGCTTCAATCTCTTTTACTTTCTTTGGGATACCATCCTTATCGGCAAGGATGACGATACCATAGCAAGTCATTCCCTCTTTGATCCAGGGTCCCACCTTTTTTTGCAAAACACCTGCAACGGCTGCCTTCTCCTCCGTGTATTTGTACTCTTTAATTTGTTTGGATTTGTTGCCAGAGCCACAACTTAGGATTGATACGGCAAAAACAGCAACCAGAATAATCGACGTCAATTGTTTCATTATCAATATTTTTAAGCGTTTTCTTCCTGCAAGAAAGACCAATTAATAATCAATCAGGATATAGGTCAAATTCTAATTATTCAAACCTTTATCATAGATATGACGCAAAATGGAGGAAAAACCAGCGGAGATCGTATTCATTCGCCACAAAACTTTATGCAAACACCAAAATGACGAACTAATCTCACCAGATCCAATTCCCTAAAGATAAGTATCTGATCTGTTTATTCAATCCTTCATCGAAAATTCTCCCTAAAACTCAATGAAATACCTGGTTGTTTTGTCAATTGACGGGGTGACTCAGAGTGACCCCGTCAATTGGGTGCAAAATTGATTCCTTTCTGCTTGGAATACAGCCAAATAATTGCTATATTTGAATAAATCATCAAGCCTGGGTTATGCAACATACAACTTTAGAAACACCTTTGACTCCTGCTGATCGTAAATTGGCTGAAATGATTCAGCAAGCCGACGATTTTTTCAAAATTGAACTTTTGAGGCCGGCAAAAACCTACTACGAAAGAGCCCTTCTGCTGGATCCCAAAAACAAAAAGGCAATGCACCGAATCATCGAATGTGACAAGATGCTTACTTTCGAAATGAAAGTAATCTGGATCCTTTTGACCATAGCAGTAATTTTGGTAGCGGCTTACCTCCTTTTCAGAAACTGAAATCGTCAAAGCAAAATAGTATTCAGAACTGCATCCTCAATTTATTAGCCCCGTAGCGTTGCTTTGGTTGCGCATCAACATGGAACCTGAAGGTCAACTTTTCTAATCGGTCACTTATATACCGCGCTCACTTTGTCGAGCCTGTGCATGTCCTCATCGCCTAGCCTGAAGGTCATCGCCCCGGTGTTTTCCTTCACATGAACCTCTTTGGTGGCTCCCGGAATGGCTAGCACCGTATTCCCATGGAAATGAATCAGCCAGTTGAGGGCTATTTGCGCCGAAGTGACATTGTATTTGACTGCCAGCTCTTTTACCAGTTTCACTACCTGAAGGCTCTTTGCCAGTCCGGTGGGTTTGAATTGTGAGCTGTATTTTCTGAATCCGATATTTTTGAGCAGATCGGGATTGTCGTGGAACTTACCCGTCACAACTCCCTGGGCCAGCGGGGAGTATGCAATGATCGAAATGCCCAGCTTTTTGGCCAACTTCATCACTCCGTTCGTTTCAATGCGCCTGTCGAGCAAGCTGTAGGATACCTGGTTGGAGGCCAGCGGAATTCTCCGCATATTGAGCGTTTCCCAACTGTTCTCCATCTGTTTTGCGGAGAAGTTACTCACTCCGATGCATTTGATCAACTTTCTGTCGTAAAGATCGGCCATACCACTCACTTCGGCCTTTTCGTTGGAGAATCCCCAGGGTTGGTGAACCTGGTAAAGGTCTATTGGAAAGGGGGATAGCGCTTTGATGCGCTCATCAATGGTTTTTGGGATATTTGAGGCAAAGCGGAACAACGGCCACCATTTGGAAGCGATGAAAACCTCTCCCGGTCTCTTTCCTACTGCCAGCAAGGCCTTGGCCAGGGCCCTTTCAGAGGCTCCGTTCCCATAGATTTCGGCGGTATCGAACCAGTTAATACCTCCTTCGAGGGAGAGTGACACCACTTTCCCGATCAGATCATCCTCCAGCGTAGGCCAGAATTTCCCGGCCAGGTTTTTCTGTTTGCTAAACTGCCAGCAACCCAGCCCGATAGGGGTTACCATTTTACCGGTGTTTCCAAGGGAGCGTAATACTATTTTGTTTTCCAATTTTTATAATTGTTATGTGATTTATTATTAACGCATTATAAACAATAAAGTTTCCTGAGACGAGAAAATATTCACCACGAAGGACCCTAAGGATTCATAAAGGTCACAAACCTAATAGCCAATAAATTAGCTCGTTGTGCCCTTTGTGTTTTCCCTTGTGTCCTTCGTGGTGAATATTTTTACCCATACCACTTCCGCTCCCGCTTCAGATCCCCCAATACATCAATGGCGGTATTCACATTGCTGACCACCTGGAAATCGAACATCCCTACACAGATAAAATCGGCGCCGTTGTTGTAGGCCCACTTGAACCCATCTTTGGGTTCAATGGCTCCTGCTGCCAGAATTTTAAATCCCATTACCGGTACCGTGGCCTTGCTGACAAAATCGACGGTCCGCTCGGGGAAGAGGCAGAACATGTTGTTGTGGAAGCGGTTGTGATCGAGGTACTCCTTTCCGTCAACCTCAAACGGGAAGCGAAACTCCCTCGGATGTGCCGACCAATATTGATCGTGATGCATAGTCTTCATGTAGTAATCGGGGATGATACCCTGGTCGCGGCAGGCAATCAGCGATTCCACTGAATGGGCTGCAAGCCCTGCGGTGTAGCCCTGCTTGCGTATGTGGCCAAGCATTTTTTCTATCACCTCCAATTTGTTATCCCGCACCAGCCAGTCGCACCAGTTGCCCTGCACCTGCACGATGTCAACACCAAAATCGATCGCTTTGTCGATGAATTCATAATACAATTTGGGGTCAGTATTTGGACCTATTTTCGCAAGTTCCTTGTTATTCAATTGCGGATTCACCTGGGAAATCACCTTGATTTTGCTGCCAGTTATTTTTTTGTATTTCGCCAGCAAAGGATTGGAGGCAAAGCCGATATTGATGGTATTGATCCCTGCCTGCTCAGCCAGGATAAGCGTTTCGTAAACTTTCTGTTCGGTATTGTAGGCCTTGAAGAGCGTGGAGACGTAGATCAGGTCGCGGGAGTGGGCCCAGCCGCCTATCAGGTTTCCTCCGGCGATCAGTCTGCTGATCTCGTGCTTTCCGATCTTCCCTTTTGGCAGCTCCCCTTTGAGTTCGTTGAGCGCAGTCCGCTTTACCTGTATGGTCGCACCCGTCATCACATCGGCACCGTAGGAACGAAGGTGGTGGGCTGCTCCCAGACCCATGACCCCAAGAACCGGCAAAGTGGCCAGATTCTTCAAGGCCTCCCTGCGCGACCGAACGCCTTCCGGCTCTGTGGAAGGAGTACTCCTCTTGCTGCGCCACAAGCGAATCTGCTCATCCAGGCTGA
Source organism: Bacteroidia bacterium (assembly GCA_026391315.1). Taxonomy (GTDB): domain Bacteria; phylum Bacteroidota; class Bacteroidia; order Bacteroidales; family Prolixibacteraceae; genus CAINVV01. The sequence goes on along the minus strand of JAPLDT010000042.1, from coordinate 3,005 downwards.
AGCCCTGCTCCTTGTAAACAAAGAGGAAAAGTAACGCGGCAGCCTCGATAAACAGTTTGTCGACAATGAAGAGATGCGCATCCCCGCTCGTCAACAGATTCCCGTAAGGGGGATAGGCAAAATAGTAAAGTGTAAGCAACAGGGCTCCGGCAAGTGTAGCTGCGCGACTAAAGAGTCCGATGAAGAGTGCCAGACCGATCAGAATCAAACCGTAGACATTGAGAAAGTCAGTAATATGCATCAGAACCGGCGCTGAGGCCAGCCAATGGTAAAAAGGAGAGAAGAAGCCTGAGGTGTTCAGGAGATAGCCGGAGGAACTCCAGTTTTGGATCAATATTTTGCTCCATCCTTCGAACAAAAAATGCCATCCAATGGCCACGCGCAAAAGAGTGATAAGGAACCGCTCATTCACAATTTTCAATTGAATCTTCATATCGAATAAGTATAGTTTGGATATTTCTATCAATTAACCGGATCCAGGAGGATCTGACGTGGATAGCAAGATAATAAATAATATTATACTATCACAATTAACCAGAATTGCATAATATTTACCACCCCCCGTACAAACCGACTTGCAACGCTTTCTGGTAGTTTCCGAGATTAAATTCGTAAAGAAAGGGTGATTTATGTGCCCCGCCGGTTTTGCGCTCTTCCAATTTGTTGAGAATCCCATAGGAGAGCATCCTGCGCTGAAAGTTCCTGCGATCCAGCTCCTTCCCCAGGATGGTTTCGTACAACTTTTGAAGTTCCGGCATGGTGAATTTATCAGGGAGAAGGTTGTAGCCAATGGGTTGGTAATTCAGTTGCAGACGCAACGTTTCGAGTGCCTTGGTCAGGATCTGGGTGTGGTCCAGCATCAGCGCATCCACCTCATCAAGCGCTTTCCAGCTACACTGGTCGGAGAAAAAATCGGGTGTCGGTTCCGCCTTTGAAAAATCCACCAGGGCATAAAAACCCACAGAGATAAACCGTTGGTGAAACCACTCTATGCAGCCTTTGTCCTTCTCTTCTTCAAGGTCGCTGACTATGGGATTATTTTGAGAGCGAAGCGGATCGCTGAAAATTTTAAACTGCTTCAAAAAAATATCGCCCAAACCTGTTCGCTCTTTCAGTACCCTGGATGCCGCCACTTCGAACGTTTCGTCAGGTTTCACAAACCCTCCGGGCAGCGCCCAATCTTTGGTTCTCTTCATCCGCAAGAGCAAAACTTTCAGCTGTGAGTCGTGAAAACCAAAGACCACACAGTCGAGCGAAAGATGGTTCAGAAAAAGATCCTGGTAAACATTAGGTTTTTGATTCACGACAATTTGATGTTTTACAACAAAAAAAACTTTAATCCTTTTTCGTTTTTTGAATTACCGAAGAAAAAGATTATTATTGTGTCGGTATGACGCAATGATACCAATAAAAACCAAAACAAACAAATCTAAAAATGAGAAATCTTCTGATAGTTTTCATTTTCCTGCTTATGTTGGGTAGCATTAATTCAGTCGCCCAACAGGCATTATGGGGTGCCCCGGGTATTGTTTCTCCAGAAGTAAAAGAGGATAAGACTGTTACTTTCAGGTTTCAGGCGCCCGATGCCAAAGTGGTTAAAATTTCGGGCGACTGGATGCCGGCACAGGGGTGGGTTCCTGGCTCCGAAGCCATGACCAGGGATGAAAAGGGAACCTGGAGTTATACAACCGCCGTATTGCCATCCGATTTATACAGTTACTCCTTTAACGTGGATGGCTTAAAAACCACCGACCCGAACAATGTTTATGTGATCCGCGATGTGGCTTCTGTTTTCAATGTCTTTTTGGTTGGTGGAGGCAAAGCCGATTTGTACAAAGTAAATCCGGTCCTGCACGGCACAGTAGCCCGCCGCTGGTACGATTCGCCCGGCAACAAAAGTGTACGCCGGATCACGATCTATACACCTCCCGGCTACGAAACAGGCAAGGAAAAATACCCTGTTCTCTACCTGCTACACGGAATGGGTGGTGACGAAGAGGCCTGGATGGCCCTTGGCCGTACCTCGCAAATTCTCGACAACCTCATCGCACTGGGAAAAGCCAAACCAATGCTGGTTGTCATGACCAACGGAAATGTTGCACAGGAAGCTGCCCCCGGCGAATCGAGCCTGGGCATGTACAAACCTACCTTTCAACTGCCCAATACAATGGATGGAACCTTTGAAGGGACTTTCACGGATGTGATCAAATTTGTTGAGGGCAATTACCGCATCAAAGCAGAAAAATCGGGAAGGGCTATCGCCGGACTCTCCATGGGTGGCTTTCACTCGCTCCACATTTCGAGGTATTATCCCAATACTTTCGATTATGTAGGACTCTTTTCCGCCGCAATAGTCCCCAACGAAAAAGTCACTTCAAAGGTTTACGAAAACATCGATAGTACCCTGAAAACCCAACTAAAAAACGGATACAAACTATACTGGATAGGCATCGGGAAAGCCGATTTCCTCTACAAAAATGTAACCGAATACCGCGCCAAGCTGGACGGTTTGGGAATGAAATATACCTACCGGGAAAGCGAAGGAGGCCACACCTGGACCAACTGGAGGGTTTATTTGTCTGAATTTGTACCGTTGCTTTTTAATTGAAATTGAACAATGAACAGTGAAGAGTGAACTATGAGAACTTAGAAGAGACTGTTTAAATTTATCTAAGGTTAGATCTGCAAAGTTGCTTGTATTTTAATCACAGGAAAATTCACGGGTTTGAAAACCTTATTTTTTTCAGGTAACCTTAGTAGAAAAATGGCAAAGTTCTGGGATAATCGCCCGCGCACAGAAACTGCCAGAAACATGCATGTTGGGATCGGGCGGAATACAACGAATGATGAAAGTGGAATTTGCCTAATAAGGTAATAAGTCCCTCAGTATATGGGAATATGGCCCCAAATAGAATAACTGGAAGAAGCTATGTAAATTTAAGCATTGCCCCATGCAGTAAAAACCGTCAAAACCATGATGCATTGACATCATTAATAAGTCTGGT
>JAPLDT010000084.1 GCA_026391315.1 Bacteroidia bacterium | reverse complement strand
TTCAAATGCCCATCTCAATGAACTTCGCCTAAAAACTTAATGAATCTAATCCCATTTCCTGCCCTTAAACGTGGGTGCAAAGATAGAGACTTTTTTATCTGTGCAATACCTTAGTGGCTTTTTTTTGAGGGAAAAGGAATAGGCTGTTTATTAATTTAAAAATCAATTATATACAAAATCAATTATGCATATTTTGATAAGTGAACTGTAGATCGAACAGCCTTCACGGTAGTTAAAAATTAACTTTTGCATCGAAAATTTCCAGAAAAGCAGCCAATACCCCTTTCTTTACCTCTTCCATACTGACAGTTTTACCCAACTCCTTTGCCATGGAGGTTACTCCTTTGTCGATAATTCCGCATGGATGGATGTAACGATAGTAATCCATATCGGTATTTACATTCAATGCGAAGCCATGCATGGTCACGTGCCGGGAACTCTTAACTCCAATGGCACAGATTTTGCGTGCTGTCGGTTCTCCAACGTCCAGCCATACACCGGTGGCTTGAGGATCGCGTGAACTGGTGATTCCGAATTGAGCAAGTGCATGAATAATCACCTCCTCTATACTATATATATACTGTCTCAATCCCATGGCAAAGTTTTCCAGATCCAGAATTGGATAACCAACCAGCTGTCCGGGACCGTGAAATGTGATGTCTCCTCCTCTGTTGGTTTTGTAGAAACTAATCTGCTTATCTGCCAGCTGAGCACTGTTCAGCAAAAGATTGTGTGTCTCGCCACTTTTCCCGAGCGTATATACCGGCGGATGTTCGACAAAAAGAAGATATCCGGGTGTGACTGTCCGCTCAGGCTCTGCAAGGCTCTGATTAAGTAGCTTCAAGTCAATGATCTCTTTCATCAACGACTCCTGCTTGTCCCACGTTATGCCATATTCGGATAGTCCAAGATCGAGGAATTGCAAGGTTTTCACACGTAAATAATATTAGTAAATAATTGAATATCTGATCGTACGTATGGAACTCGCAAGTGGATTTACATCGACTTTTGTGGACTTAGCCCATGCTCGTTTCATTGGCAAATAATTCGTTTTAGCTCTTTTCAATCAGATGTTTTTCGGCATGGTAGGATGATCGAACAAGGGGAGCGCTCTCAACCACCCTAAATCCACGGGCAAGCCCCTCTCTTTTGAAATAGGCAAACTGGTCGGGATGCAGGTATTCGACCACCTCCAGATGCTTCCTGGTTGGTTGGAGGTATTGGCCAATGGTTAAAACTTCACAGTCTACCTGCCTCAAGTCGTCCATGCATTTTAATACTTCATCAGTTGTTTCACCCAAACCAACCATGATCCCGGATTTGGAAACTAGTCCAAAAGATCCAATCAGTTCAACCACCTTCAGGCTGGTCCTGTATTTTGCACGGCTCCTGACCAGCGGAGTAAGCCGCTCGACAGTTTCGATGTTGTGAGAGATGATATCCGGCTTTACCAATGCGATCAACTTTATCTGCTCCGGCTTCCCGTCAAAATCAGGAATTAATACCTCAATGGTAGTCTCCGGATTAACCTTTTGGATCTGATTGATCGTTGCGGCCCAGTGAGCGGCACCGCCATCGGGCAGATCATCACGATCGACGGAAGTAATCACCACATGTTTCAATCCCATCAACCGAATTGATTCAGCCACTTTGGCCGGTTCATCCACATCAGGCATCAGTGGCTTCCCCGATAGGGTGGCGCAGAATTTACAGGAACGTGTACAAATCTCTCCCAAAATCATGAAGGTTGCAGTACCGGCACCCCAGCATTCGCCCATGTTGGGACATTTACCGCTTGCGCAGATCGTGTGGAGATGATTTCCCTCGACAATCTGTTTTACCTGTTTATAATTGTTCCCGGTAGGAAGTTTAATTTTCAGCCAATCGGGTTTTTGTCTACTTTCCATACTATCATAATATGAGCAGACAAAGATAAACTGAATAATCAAAATTCCGGATGAAAGAATAGCGGTCACCGAGACCCTTCAAAAATGTGAATCATTTTTTTTTACATTTGACCCTTTCTAATATAAAACTACGGATGAATCCAACAACAGTTTTTAGAAAATTCCCCACCAATTTCTGGTATGCCAATGCCATGGAATTGTTTGAGCGGTGGGCCTTTTACGGGTTCTACATGCTTTTTGCCCTCTATCTGACCGGATCAACCGACCAGGGAGGATTGGGATTCAGCCAGACCCAGAAAGGGATGATGATGGGAATCGGAACGGCAATCCTCTACTTTTTGCCGCTTATTACCGGTGCCATCGCGGATAGGATCGGCTACCGCAAAACGCTTTTCATTGCCTACAGCCTTTATACACTGGCATTTCTGATGATGCCAATGTTTCACACCTACTCGATGGTTTTTGTTCTGTATCTTTTTCTGGCCATTGGAGCTGCGCTTTTCAAGCCCATCATCTCGGCTACGGTGGCCAAAACTACCAACAGTGAGACCTCCTCCATTGGATTCGGGATCTTTTACATGATGGTCAATATTGGCGCTTTTGTGGGTCCGTTTGTTACCAGTTTCTTCCGGAAATATTCATGGGAATATGTTTTCTATGCTTCTGCCGCCGTGATCGCGTTCAATTTCGTCGTGCTGATTTTTCTGTTTAAAGAACCCAGCAGGGAAAAAGGAGACTCCCAAAACCTAAGCCTAAAGGATGAGCTAAAAAGGCTATTTGGGAATATTCTTGAGGCACTTTCTGACCGGCGGTTTTTACTGTTTCTCTTAATCATTGCAGGTTTCTGGACAATGTATTATCAACTTTTCCTCTCTTTGCCCGTTTTTATCGACCAATGGGGAAATACCCATCCGGTGTTCAATTTTCTGCAAAGTGTGTGGCCCTGGCTTGCAAGCAAAATTGGATCTGCCGACGGCACTATTCCCGCGGAACTGATGATCAATGCAGATGCAGGCTTCATCATCATCTTCCAGATCATTGTTTCATCCATTGCCATGCGTTACAAACCCCTGAAGGTGATGACAACCGGGATTCTCATTGCTTCTGTCGCCATGGGTCTGTGTTTCTCCACACAGAACGGAATGCTGATGATACTTTTTCTGATGCTTTTCTCATTTGGGGAGATGTCCAGTTCTCCCAAAATCACCGAATACATTGGCCGGATAGCGCCACCAAACAAGACCGCACTGTACATGGGTTGTTCCTTTATTCCGGTGGCCATTGGATCATTTTTTGCCGGTTTCGTTTCTGGAAATGTGTACCAGAACCTGTCAGACAAAATTACCTTTGCGCAGCGTGAAGCGGTATCCCTTAATTTGCAACTTCCCACTATCAGCGAACATTTTTCCCAAAATGATTACCTTTATGCTGCTGCACGAAAGATGGGGATGAGCAACGATCAGTTTACCCAATTTTTATGGGATAAATATCACCCTTCCTCCATTTGGATGGTCATTACCGGAATTGGAATTGGTGCGGCGCTCCTGCTTTTTCTATACGACCAATATGTAATTAAACACCTCAAAACCAATGATTAACATTATCAACACCATAAAACGTTTAACTTCCGGATTCGGACAAAAAATAATTGGCGTCTTTCTACTTGTCTTGCTCTCCTTCGGGGTATTTTCGCAGGAAGGTCCGGGACTTAATGTAAACTATGCACATTCTGATTCCACTTTGAAAGGGAAACTGCTGGTAGAGATCAACAACCTCAATTTCTTCAAAGACAACGAATTCAAGAGTAAATACATAGACGGGTATACCCTAACGGGGATGTGGATCCGTCCCAAAGTGCTCTATTACCCGGATAATAAATTTCGGTTGGAGTTGGGTGGTCAGGTTCTGGCATACAACGGACGGGAAGACTATAAATTATTTCCATGGTTTTCTGCCGTTTATATGCCGACCAAAAACATCACTTTTCGCATGGGAAATTTAGATCAGGATCAAAATCATGGGTTAGCAGAACCGGTGATGGATAGTGAACACCTTTATAAAGACAAACCGGAAGCGGGAATTCAGCTAAAGATTAACCGAAACAGATGGATTGCCGATTTTTGGATCGATTGGCAAAAGATGATATTCAAGGGTGATCCCTACAAAGAGCGGTTTGTTTTTGGAACTGCCGGAAGGATCACTTTGTTTCAGACTGAAAAACGGAAGCTTTCAATGCCTATTGTCTTCAACGGATTGCATGAAGGAGGTGAAATTGATGCCGCAACAGGTCTTGCACAAACGCATATTGTTGTGTCGGAAGGACTTAAATATGAATACGAAACAGGTGGATCACTGGTCAAATCAGGCCGTTTGGAGTGTTCCTTTCTGCAATCCACCTATCCCCAATCTGAAACTGCACTCCCTGGAAGAAGCGGGATCGGATTTTTTGTTCAGGCCGCATTGAACACAGATTACGGTACTTTTGCTTCCGGCTACTGGCAGGGAAACCGCTTCTTCACGCCACTAGGAATGCCTCTCTATCAAAATGGTGCAACCGGACAAGTAGCTGCCGTCGATGTAAATCGCCTGTTGGTACTCTCCTATCGCTTCGAACGCAAAATATTCAATCAGAGCAGTTTCGGGTTTGTTAGTGACAACTTCTACAACCCTACGACACGAAAAATTTCCAATGCTGCTGCGCTTTTCCTGTCGGTAAACCTTTCCATTTTGTGCAGTAAAAAAGCGCTTTAGGTTCTCTTTCTCATCAAAAGATGCTTTAACTCCTGATATTGTACTACTTATTTTTCCAAAGGAGTTGTTGTTTTCAAAAAATACGCTACTTTTGCAGTCCCGATTTTATCCTAATTTGTCGTTGTACGGATTGGAGGCGGTATCAACCTTAGCAAAATTTATCGAATAGTGGAATTCGGTAAACTGATAAAGCGCTGATTCGACAGGTGAACCGACAAAAAATGGATTGTATCACATTATAAATTGAACCGAAAGTGGACACTTTAAGTTACAAAACCGTATCGCTCAACAAAGCAACGGTACAAAAAGAATGGGTAGTGGTAGATGCCACAGACCAGATCCTGGGTAGATTGTCAAGTAAGATTGCATTGGTACTCAGAGGCAAACACAAACCGGGCTATACTCCTCACGTAGATTGCGGTGACAATGTTATCGTTATCAATGCTGAGAAAGTTCGTCTGACCGGAAATAAGATGAAAGGCAAAGTTTATATCCGCCACACGGGGTATCCGGGCGGTCAGCGTTTTCAAACTGCTGAAGAACTAATGACCAAACATCCTGCCCGTATGGTCGAAAAAGCCGTTAAAGGTATGTTGCCGAAGAATAGTCTTGGAGCCAAGCTGTTCACCAATTTGCATGTTTATGTTGGAGCTGAGCACGATAACGCCGCACAGCAACCAAAAGTTATTAACCTTGACAATATTAGATAAGTATCATGGAAGTTATTAACGCTTTAGGCAGAAGAAAAACTGCTGTTGCCCGTGTATATCTTACTGAAGGCAAAGGAAATATTACCATCAACAAAAGAGAATTGAACGAGTACTTCCCGGTAGGAACGCTGCAATATGTTGTTCAGCAACCTTTGCACCTTTGTGAAGTAGCCGGTCAATACGATATCAAAGTAAATCTGGACGGTGGCGGTCTGACAGGTCAGGCCGAAGCACTTCGTCTCGGTATCTCTCGTGCACTGTTGAAAATTAATGCTGATTTCCGTCCAAAACTAAAAGCAGCCGGATTTTTAACCCGTGACCCACGCGAAGTGGAACGTAAGAAACCAGGGCAACCAAAAGCACGCAAGAGATTCCAATTCTCGAAACGTTAATCGATATAAGCACTTTTTATTTTTAATAACAGGTTTAGCATCTAAATTTTCCGGACTCCCTTTGTGGACTACCGGGGGATTGACTGAACAGAAAGTAAACAATTTATTATGCCAAGAACAGAATTTAAGCAGTTGCTGGATGCAGGCGTTCACTTTGGACACCTCAAACGCAAATGGAATCCAAACATGGCTCCTTACATCTTCATGGAGAAGAACGGGATCCACATCATCGACCTGCAAAAAACAATTGTAAAGATTGACGAAGCCGCCGATGCTCTCAAGCAAATCGCCCGTTCGGGCCGCAAGGTCATGTTCGTTGCGACCAAAAAACAGGCGAAGACCATCGTAGCCGAGAAAGTATCAGCAGTAAATATGCCCTACGTGGTTGAACGTTGGCCAGGTGGTATGCTTACCAACTTCCCAACCATCCGCAAGGCTGTTAAGAAGATGTCGACCATCGACAAGATGATCAAAGATTCAAGCTGGGACAACCTTTCCAAACGTGAAAAACTTCAGATCACCCGTCAAAGGGCTAAACTGGAGAAGATTCTTGGTTCTATCGTTGACCTGACCCGCTTACCTGCAGCACTCTTTATCATCGACGTGATGAAAGAGAAGATCGCTGTTCGCGAAGCCCAGCGTCTGAGCATCCCAATTTTCGGGATGGTAGATACCAACTCAGATCCAAATGGCATCGATTTCGTTATTCCAGCCAATGACGACGCTTCACAATCCATCGATCTGATCGTTGGCGTGATGTGCGACGCAATCAAAGATGGTCTCTCAGACCGTAAAGTTGAACGCGATGGCGAGGAAAAAGACGAAAAACCTATTTCTACCTTGAAGAAAGGTCGCAAGACTGTAGCCAAAATCATTGTTGAAGACGATGAAGAGGTAGAGGCCGACGACAATGAGGAAATCCTTGAAGAGGAGCTCGATGCAATACTTGTAGACGAGGAAGCAGCTGAAGAGGAAGAAGAGGAAGAAGAGAAAGATCTCCCTGAAGAGGCAAAGTAATTATTTCAAATATTTATTCTGAGATGGAAATTAGTACTGCAGATGTAGTCAAATTACGCAAAGCAACCGGCGCAGGAATGATGGATTGCAAAAATGCTTTGGCTGATGCCGAAGGAAACTTTGATCGTGCGGTGGAGATCATCCGCGAAAAAGGCAAACTTGTTGCCAGCAAACGTGCCGACAGGGAATCTTCTGAAGGTGTTGTTCTGGCTAAAGTATCTGCTGACCAAAGTTTTGGAGCGATCATCTCCCTGAATTGTGAAACGGATTTCGTTGCAAAAAATGAAAACTTCGTTGCGCTTACCCATAAAATTCTTGATCAGGCACTTGCCCACAAAAGCAACAGTCTGGATGCAGTGAAAGCATTGGTTCTTGATGGACGTACCATCGGTGAACAAGTGATGGAGCAGACAGGTATTATCGGAGAAAAGATTGAATTACCTTTCTACGAGTCTGTTGCAGCAGCATTTGTCGTTCCTTACATCCACCCCGGAAACAAACTGGCTACGCTGGTTGGTTTCAACAAGGTTGTTGATGCACGGGTTGGAAAAGACATCGCCATGCAAATAGCCGCCATGAGTCCGGTTGCCATCGATAACAATGATGTGGCTCCCGAAATTGTTGAGCAAGAGTTGAAGATTGCCAAAGAAAAATTCCGTTTGGAAGGCAAACCTGAAAACATGCTTGACAAAATTGCACAGGGCGCATTGAACAAATTTTTCAAAGAGAGTACACTATTAAACCAGGACTTTGTTAAGGACAACAAGATGACAATCCGTCAATATCTTGGAGGCGTTGATAAAGATCTTAAAGTAACTGAGATCAAACGCTTTACATTAAACGTCTGATCAAAGTATTCCCCCTGATATTAAAACCTCCTTCGGGAGGTTTTTTTTGATACCACCCTGGTGTATCGGAATAAGGTTTGTTATCAATTATTTTTAATATAAATTTGTATTGGATTGAGCATCCCTAAACTTGGGGACCAATGTACATGAATAAATACATACAGGTTAGAATTTAGCCCAAATGATAAAATATAACAGGGTAGTTTTAAAGCTTTCGGGAGAATCTCTGCTTGGAAAACTTCAACACGGCATCGATCAGGAGGTCCTTTATGATTATGCTCTTCAAATCAAAGAGATTATCTCAATCGGAATTGAGGTTGGCATCGTTATCGGTGGTGGCAATATTTTCAGGGGTTTGAGCGGTACCGCCAAAGGATTCGATCGCTGCAAAGGGGATCAGATGGGTATGCTGGCAACTGTGGTCAACAGCTTAGCACTTGCCTCAGCCCTTGAATCACTGCAGATAAAGGCCAGGGTACTGACGGCAATTGCCATGCAGCCTATCGGTGAATTTTATACCAAAGAATTGGCTATCAAAGCACTTGAAAAAGGCGAAGTAGCCATTTTTGCCGCCGGAACCGGTAATCCGTTTTTTACCACGGATACAGCCGCCTCGCTGCGTGCCATTGAAGTAGGTGCCGATGTCATGTTAAAAGGTACAAGGGTGGATGGCATTTACACCGCAGATCCTGAAAAAAATCCAGCTGCCATGAAGTTTGACAAAATATCCTTTGACGAAATCTACTCGAAAGATTTACGTGTCATGGATCTTACTGCCACAACACTTTGCAAAGAGAACAACCTTCCGATCATTGTCTTCAACATGGATAAAAAGGGCAACCTGTTGAAAGTGGTTCATGGCGAACCCATCGGCACCTATGTCTACAATGAGTAGCATCATAAACGCAAAATCATATACAAATGAATGAGGAAATTCAAATGTTAATGGATGATACCACCGAAAGGATGGAGCATGCTTTGACGCATCTCGACCACGAACTGGCGCATATCAGGGCAGGAAAAGCCTCCCCCAGAATGATTGAAGGAGTTCTGGTGGATTATTATGGATCAATGACCCCGCTACCCCAGGTAGCCAACATCAGTACCCCGGATGCCCGAACCATTGCCATTCAACCTTGGGAGAAGAAGATGATTCACACCATTGAACGTGCCATCATCAACTCCAATCTGGGATTTAATCCGGAAAATAACGGAGAAATCATCCGCATCAATGTACCCATTCCAACAGAAGAACGCAGACGCAATCTGGTCAAAGATGCACACAAGGAGAGCGAGACAGCAAAGGTTAGTGTCCGTTCAGCCCGGAAAGATGGCAACGATTTCCTTAAAAAGCTCTTAAAGGGAAAAGAAATCTCAGAAGATGAAGAGAAAATAGCTGTCGATGAGATCCAGGAACTCACTGACAGCTATACCAAAAAGATTGAAGCGATGCTACTGGCCAAGGAAAAAGAGATCCTCACCATCTGACCAACTGGACTGAGACATAACCCCTATTATTGTTTCCTGATCAACAACCAAATATCACTGTATTTTGGGAAGGATGATCTTACTTCGGCAATTCTTGCACGAGCAGCAGATTCTTCTGCATAGCTGTTGCCGCAAACCCGGTACATTCCACTATCGTTCAGCAAAATAACAGGATGAAAATTTTCTGTAGTAAGTGTCTCCTTCAGACGTTTTGCATTTTCCAATATAGAAAAACTACCCATAATCACGAAGAATTTATTGGTGCCATAATCAGCAACTTCACCAGATGCTGCCGAGAAACGCTCCTCTTTGGAGGCTACTGTGGCCGGTTTACCCGTATTGGCTTTGGGAGCCGGTGTAGGTGCTGCAACTACAGCTGGTGTGGATTTTTCCTGGGCCACAGGTTGCGGTTTAGGAGCAATTTTTTGGGTCTTACAGGCTGCCAGTGCAACGACAACCAGGATGAGCAACAGCGATAGGTTCTTCATATTCTTTGTAATTATTTAGTTGAATTGTAAGGTCTCCTGATCATTCGATATACTGCAACTGCAGACGACCATCTTACCGGCTAAAATAGTATTTTTTTTAATCGCTCTACTGAATTGGGGGTAGATTTAACTCTTTAGGTCATCCAAAAAAAAACAGATTTGGAATGATTACTTTTCAGTAAGTTTTTTGGTATATTTACATT
>JAPLDT010000097.1 GCA_026391315.1 Bacteroidia bacterium | reverse complement strand
TTTACATGTTTGGAAAAGCGTAGTTGCATCAGCGAAATGTAACTTTCGATGAAGCCTATCTCCTTTTTCAGGCTTGTATGTCCCTGTGATGTTTCATAAAGTAGATACCGCATCATGGTGGAGAGCCGTATAACAGCATCTTTGGCATCTTCGGTATTCAGATCTATGAGCGAATGGATGTTGTTAAGGGTATTCATGAAGAAATGCGGACTCACCTGATGACGCAGAAAGGCAAGTTCTGTCTTGAGTTGTTCCTTTTCAAGATCTTTCCGCCGGTCATCAGAGATCAGCCATTGTCCGATTACTTTAAAGGTTGTGCTACTTCCGACTACTAAAAATGAGATGATCAAATTGGCTACGATCACCAGCGACATGGAGTTGTAATCTGTTACGCGTTCTGGTTTGAAGCCCATGGGAGCTGGCATACCTGAGCTCAGTTCCATGGGAATACCTGAACCAAGATTCATTGGAGGCATCATTAGGGGGGCAGGGAAGAGAAGGGAATTTAAAAACAGTCCGGCTACAGAAATAATAATAATCATTGAAATAGCCGAAAGAATATAGGTTTTGTATTTTTTAGTGATCAGGTATTTCGGGATAAGAAGGAAAATATTTATCAGAAATACCATGAAAAATCCAAAGATGCGCAACCATTCCGAGAGTAATTTATCCCAGTCGAGCGACGCATAGCCCCATTGATTGAAGAAAGGAATTGAAAATATTCCAATCCAGATTATTCCAAAAAGCAGAAATTCAATTACCTCTATTTTTAATGATTTGTTCATCTTTCTTCGTATCCTCCCAATAATCAATCAAAGATAGCGCTCCAACGAGAGATTATACGAAAAATCAGTAAAAAGCTCAATATCATCAATAAAAAACCCTTTTTTGACCGGTGTTCATTGAAATTGTGGATTTCTAAGGAGAATTTTTCACCATATCTTTCAGACAATCCCTGCAAAGGCAATCCTCGTAATGGCATGCCAGGTAATCCAGCAACTTGTCTGTTATCTCGACCTCAAAGCATTGACAATTTGATGTTCCGGTGCAAATATGGTTTTTGTTGCAACGCTCACATGCTTTGGGCTCATATTTTGAAAACATATGGTAAGGATTGGCCATCCGGGTTAGAAAAATACCTCTGTTCGTATATTTTCCGGACTGATTCCTTCCAGCTCCAGATATCCCGATACTTCATTTACCATCCCGGAATTTCCACAGATGTAATAGATCGAGTTTTTCCGGACTCCTTTCTCCCTGAGGTAATTTGTGACCCGACCAGAGAAATTGACACCACGTTCCTGTGAGGTGCAAGCCTTGTAATTGTCAGTAGGATAGTCAGTAGCGTCATATGCTTCGGCGTTATATTTTATCCCGTGAATCACTTCGAAGTCAAGTCTCGGATTGGATAATACCATACTGTGGAAGGGTGAGATGCCGGTACCGGTAGCCACAAATATAAAATGGTTAGCCAGGTTTAACTCACGGTCCCTCAGTATAAAAAAACCGAAGGGACCGGAGATTTCCACTTTTGTCCCAATTTTAATGTATTTGAGCTCTTTCGAGAGCTTGCCATTGGTAACCTCCTTGATAAGCAAATCGATATAAGGGGCATCCTCCTTGCTGTAAATTGAATATTCACGCGCCATGTTTTCTCCGGGGATGTTCAAAACAAGATACTGCCCGGCCTTGAATTCAAAATTGTTTTTTTCAAGCCTGACAATGTAGGTGGATTCAGTTAAGTTTATAATATCCAGTATTTTACTGTGGGCAATTTTTTTCATGCGTGAATAATAGGATTTTTTTTTGTGGCGCAATTTTGTTGGTTGGGTCACTGAAAATTGAGTATGATTCATTTTTTTAAATATTAAGAGACTGTTTAAAAATATTACACAGAGAATAATTGTCTATTAATCGAAAATATAAGGTTTATAGAAATTTCTGCAATTAGGTGTTTTCATGAGAGAAACCCCGGAGTTACACAGAGTTGGAAAATCGCTTGCGATTTTTCTCTCTGTGTAACTCGTTGTTTCCTCAAGAGTGTTTTAACTAAAGCGAGAATTTCAAAGCCATTTTTAGTTTAATTAAGGAGTAATAAATTCTCTGTGTAAGAAATTTAAACAGCTTCTAAGCATATATATGTTTTTCCGCATGGTAGGAGGAACGGACAAGGGGGCTGCTTTCTACCATGCTGAATCCCTTCCTAAGAGCAGCCTCCCGGTATTTGATAAATATTTCCGGTTTTATATACTCCACCATCTGCAGGTGATGTGAGGATGGTTGCAGATACTGTCCTATGGTCAATACCCTGCAGCCGGCATGAAGAAGATCATCCATTGTTTCAAACACCTCCTCTTCGGTTTCTCCCAAACCAACCATGATGCCTGATTTTGGAACAATCCCGGATGCCGCAATGATTTCCAGAACCTTTAGGCTCCTGTCATACCTGGCTATATCCCTGACTTTCGGCGTAAGCCTCCTGACAGTTTCCATGTTGTGGGAGATGACTTCAGGTTTGGCAACAACAATCTTGTTGATTAACCCTGCATTGGCGTAAAAATCCGGGATCAGGGTTTCCATGGTAATACCCGGATTTATCTCTTTGATTGTTTTAATTGTCAATGCCCAAAAATCGGCCCCTCCATCCGGAAGATCATCGCGCGTAACCGAGGTGATCACACAATGCCTGATCTTTAACGTCCTAATGGTCTCGGCTAGCCGAAGTGGCTCCTCCATGTCAACAGGATCAGGAATCATGTTCTTTACATCGCAGAACCGGCAGTTTCGGGTACATTTTTCACCCAGGATCATGAAACTGGCTGTCGATGCCCCCCAGCACTCTGCCTTGTTCGGACAATTACCGCTCACACAAATGGTATTTAACTGCTGTTTGGCAGCCAGGTTCTTCAGGGTGATGTATTCTTTTCCTGAAGGGAGCGGGGTTTTCATCCAGTCGGGGAGCCTGCGTATTGGAATTATCATGAAGGGTTAAAAAAGTGTAATAAAAATTGCCAGGGCGAGCAGTGCATCTGTCAACAGGACTGTTACAATATTTGCGCCCAAAGCCGGAATCAGTTTGTCGACGTTGTTGTAGAACTTCAACGTTGTTTTTGTGGCAATGAAAATGATAGGTAGGGGAAGCAGTCCGAGATAGAGCCAATAAGAGGAAACACCCGCCAGAGGAAGTACCAGGATGATGGCAAAAGTGGCTACAGCTCCTGCCGCATATACATATGCCGCATTTCTATACCCCAGTTTGATTACCAAATGTTTTCTGCCACCTTGCTTGTCGGCCTCTGAATCAGGAAACTGGTTGAGCAAGAGTAGCAAAGCAGTTAAAATGCCAGGGGGAATAGAGACCATGATTACTTCAAGTGGAAGCAAAGTATTCAAAGGTTGACCAGGTGTGGCAGTGAGGGCAATAAACGTACCCAATACAACCAGTGTTCCGAGCGTTAATCCCGAAAACAGCTCTCCCAACATTAATTTTGTGAGCAGTGGAGTATAATATACAATTGAAAATGCGCCTGTCAACATGATGACAAACAGGGTCCAATGCGCCACAATCCCGAAGTAAATTCCAATTGATCCTGCAATTAGAAGTGTGGCTATTGCAGCAATTAGTACGGACGAAGGTTCAGTAAATCCGGAGTTCATCATTCCGCTT
>JAPLDT010000082.1 GCA_026391315.1 Bacteroidia bacterium | reverse complement strand
CGGATTTTTGTGGGTTTTATTAAATATATGTACATTCGCCGCAAGTGCACAGCAGGATCCGCAGATTAGTCAGCACATGTTTAACCACTTGATGATTAATCCGGGAGTTGCAGGAAATTCCGGTGAGATCAACCTTACGCTCCTAAACAGACAACAATGGGTTGGGTTTCCCGGGGCGCCTGTAACAACAGTTTTTCAGACGGAGGGTTCCGTCAAATTGCTTGGAAATGCAGACGGGATAGGCTTCACGGTAGTGAAAGACGCCATTGGATATGAAAAAAATGTCTCTTTCAGCTTAAACTACGCCTATCGTTTTCAAATCGGGCAGGGCATGTTGGGCTGTGGAATTTCTGCTGGCTTGATGAACAAAAATTTAAGTCCGGGCTGGTCAGCTTCCCAGGGTGGGGATCTAATCGATGGATCTGATCCATCCCTGCCCAAACAAGAGGTAAATGGGGTTTTGGCAGATTTTGGAGCGGGTTTTTTTTACAGGCATAAAAAATATTATCTGGCTCTGTCGTCAACTCATATCAACCAGCCCTCATTTGCGTTCGAGGAGAAAGGCCATTATTCGCTGAGAAGACATTATTATTTTACTGGCGGCTATAACCTTGAAATGAACGACGATCGTTTTCTCGTTCAACCATCGTTCTTACTTAAATCAGCAGGTTCAACTTCCCAACTGGATCTGGATCTGTTGCTTCGGTACAATAAGCGATTTTGGGGAGGAATCGGATACAGAATCAAAGATGCTGCGGTACTATTTCTGGGCTTTGAGATGCTTAACGGATTAAAAATAGGCTATTCATACGACTTGAGTACCTCTGTTTTGTCTCGCTATAACTCTGGTTCTCATGAACTTTTTGTCTCTTACGCTGTTCTTATAAATAAAAATAGAGGTCAAAAAACCAAAAGTGTAAGGTTTTTATAACTTTGGAATGGAAAAAATTGGTTCACAAAATATGAGTCGAACGATAAAACGATTGTTTGCTTATGGTAGCGTGTCAGTCATGCTGCTGGTTTCCGGATGTCACAATTCCGGCAACGGTGAATTGGTGGGGGTGCAGAAACGGGGTAAATACCTCGAGCCAACTCCACAGGGGATGGTATTGATTCCTGGCAGAAGCTTCAACATGGGACCTTCCGACCAGGACATTACCGGTGCTACTTCACCAACGAGAACGGTTGACCTGGCCACCTTTTGGATGGACGATACCGAAATTACCAACAACGAATACCGTCAGTTCGTCTATTGGGTACGGGATTCTATCGCCAGGGATTTGTTATCTCAGAAATTTCCGGAGTTTAAACCAACGACTACCAGAAGGGGCGATCCCATCGATCCTGTCATTTTGGATTGGGATGTCATGCTCAACTGGCGAAAAGCGGAGTATATACCTGAACTGGAACAACTTTATTACGACAAAAGCGAAAGGATATTCGGCAAGAAGGAGCTTGATGTCAGGAAGTTAAACTACAATTATTATTGGGTAGACCTTCAGCAGGCAGCCCGTCGGCAAAATTCTTACGACTTTACCAAGCAAGCCTACAATGGCAGTGTTGTTGATCTGAATGGCAAGGTCAGCCCAATTCAGAATCGGGCAAGCTTTGTTATGACTGATGCAGTCAACATCTACCCTGATACCCTGGTCTGGATTCGCGATTTTACCTACGCGTTCAACGAACCCTGGGCAAAAATGTACTTCTCTCATCCCGGATTCGATGATTACCCTGTGGTTGGAGTCAGCTGGAAGCAGGCAAAGGCATTTTGCATGTGGCGAACCAATTTCAAGAATACAAGTCTCTCCAACAAGGGAGATTATGCCGTTCAGGACTACCGCCTTCCAACAGAAGCAGAATGGGAGCTGGCAGCCAGAGGTGGACTGGATAATTCTATGTATCCGTGGGGTGGTTACTACACCCGATCCAAAACCGGATGTTTCCTGGCCAACTTTAAACCCATGCGTGGTAACTACAGCGACGATGGTGGAAAGGCTTCCATCAAAGTGGCCACCTATGAGCCAAATGGCTACGGATTGTACGATATGGCAGGGAATGTGGCGGAATGGACCATTACTGCCTATGACGAATCCACCTACAATTTCATGCATGACATGAATCCAAATTTTGAATACAATGCGGTATCCGACGATCCGCCAACCATGAAACGGAAGGTGATCAGAGGAGGTTCCTGGAAAGACATAGCTTATTACATTCAGGTTGGAACCCGCACCTTCGAATACCAGGATACTGCCAAATCGTATGTCGGTTTCAGGTGTGTCCGTTCCTCATTTGGTGATGAATTTTAACCCTTACTGAAAAACAAATATACCATGGGATTAACTGATTTAACACACTCTCACAAATGGAGGTCCACCATGAATTACTTCTACAGCTTCGGCGCATCCGTCGTACTGTTGGGAGCACTTTTCAAACTGGAGCACTGGACCGGTGGAAGTTATATGCTCATGATCGGAATGTCATGCGAAGCATTGATCTTCTTTCTTTCGGCTTTTGAACCTATGGTTGAAATCCCGGAATGGTCCAAGGTCTATCCGCAATTGAACCCAGATTATGATTTTGAGGAAGATCTTGAGCCTCTCGCCAGATCAGCAACCGGAGGATTGGATGAAATGCTCGAAAAGGCAGAAATCACACCGGAGATGCTCTCCAAACTTAAAAAAGGTTTGCAGGATCTGACCAACACTGCCAAAGGTATTTCAGAAATTTCGAGCGCTACCCTTGCGACAGAGATGTATGTGCGCAATCTTGGCAACGCTTCACTGTCGATGAATACCTTTTCTGAGGTAAACAACAAGGCCACCCAGGCGGTCGAACATTCACTGGGGGATTTGGTTCACAGCTATGAGCACTCCTCAAAGCTGCTATCAACATCTTCCAAAGAGATGGCAGAATCGTTCACCGATTCAACCAAGAAAATCAATCAGCAACTGGCTTCCACAAGTGAGAAACTATCCTCTTCATACAAGGATTTTACGGACTCCGTTCAAAAAGACTTTTCATCGCTCAGCGAAAATTCAAAACATTATTCAGGAGAGATTTCCAAGATGAATTCCAGTCTGGCCTCCCTGAACTCTTCCTATGAACTTCATTTGCAAAATGTAAAGAAACTGACTGAGAGCGCTGCCAAGAGCGTCACCGATCAGGCCGGATTACAACAATTGGTAAGCGGAACATTGGAAGAGGCCAAGAAATACCATCAACTGACCGAGCGCATGAACAAGAATCTGGAAGCGTTGAACCAGGTTTATGGTAATATGCTGGGCGCTATGAATATAAAAGGTTAATCTAATCAACTCGCAACCCTTATGGGAGTAAAAAACTGTCCGGAAACGCCCCGGCAACGAATGATCAGCCTGATGTACCTGGTATTAACGGCAATGCTTGCACTCAATGTCGACAAATCGGTAGTGGATGCATTTG
>JAPLDT010000086.1 GCA_026391315.1 Bacteroidia bacterium | reverse complement strand
TGATTGACCTGCAAACCGTTTTGTTGGTCCTCCATACATTAAGATTGTAAGTTCAAGGTTTTTGTAATCTTTACCATCAAATTGGATATTGATTGTATTGGTTTTCTCCTGGGCATTGCTTGGCTGCTGAAAAGAGAAAATAACAAGGAATAATAAAAACATTTTTTTCATAACATTTTTCAATATTAAATGAACTTGCATTATACTAAAATTTCGGACAGATATAGAAGGTTATCAGAGAATATTACTCGCTCTTTTTGTAGGTTGCCTGAAAAATATCAGAATCCAAGCTTTTTTCTGAGTTCCTGAGGAACGGCGTCTTTGTGCACCATGATCGCAGTTGTCTTGTATTGAATGTAAGGCGCTGATGCATAAAAATATCCGTCATAGCTGTTGTATGGGCCCCAGGAATTCTTGATTTTGTAGTAGACGGTACCATTCTGGTCTTTGGCTGTGCCAATGATGTGCATGGCGTGATCGTCTGTGGTCTCCTGTGAATCAAATGCCGCCTGACGAATTTCCTGCGTGATCACTTTCTCTTTTCCAGGCTTACTTAATTTATAGAGCTCCTTATCTTTATCCGCATCTGAAAGTTTCTCCCATTTGGTAATTTCGGCATCAGTCATATCTGCCTTGCTTGCCTCAGGTACGACCGCAACACCCTTTTGAGAAGTAGCAAATCCTTTTTCACTTACATCGGCAGCCCAGGCTACTGTATAGCCCTTGTCAAGAGCGTTGTCAACAATTTGCTGCAAATCGTTGAGCTGAACATTGTACAACTTTGCCCACAGCCAGTTGTCCGGCACCTCCAGTATAAATTGCTGGTAGAAAGGGTGATGCGAGAATGATGTGATCTCTACATAGTCATCCGGATTGATACCTCCACAGAAATCGGAGAGGAATGTCAAAGGAGTGTATTTCTTCTTTTCATATTTGAATTCTTCGGGAATATCACCGAAATAGGCATCCGCGCTTTTTTGGAAGGCTGTTGACCAGACAGGTGAAATTTTGCGGTTTCTGTTTTGAACCACAGAGACAACCATGTTCTTCAGAAGGTTATCCACTTCTCCGTGAACATGTTTTTTCTCCCCGTAGTTTAATCCAGGATAGCTTGATTCAGGGACCAATCCGTAATTTTTCATCACATAAAGAATGTCGTGAAGCAAACCCCCGCCACCAAAATTGGTGTTTCCCTGCATCCTGACGTAGCGGTCGGCTTTATCCCGGTAGCAGTGGTTTACCAGGAACATCTCTGAAAGATCTACTTCGGGTTTTCCAATCCGTAGCAATTCGGATTCGATAAAGGAGGAACTGGCGAATGACCAGCATGTTCCGGTTCTGTTCTGATCTTTGACCGAAGTATGCGGCAGTTCTTTGATCAAAGTGAATTTGTAACTGGTATCCTTTTTCTCCTGCGCCTGTATGGCCATATTGCAGAAAAGGAGTAAAACAGCAATAGAAATAAATCCTCTGAATCGCATTTTTTTAATTTTTTATCTCCGGATAGTTGACCCGGATGTGGTAAATATTAATCAGTTTTTCGTGAAAAAAATCTTTTAAAATCCTGATATCCTTGAAGGTCAGAGGGGCATATTCCAGTTGTCCCAATTCAACCTTTTGGCGGAAAATATTCTCCACTAAATTGCGAATATTCTCCGAATTTTTGACAAGGAGACTTCTGGAAGCAGCTTCGATGCTGTCGGCCAGCATCACTACTGCCGTTTCGCGGGTGGTAGGTAAAGGTCCCTTGTATGAAAAGATATTCTCAGTTTCCTCATCCAAATTATTGTCGCTGAGATATTTCTGGTAGAAATAGCCTGTTTTGGTAGTTCCGTGGTGTGTTTTGATAAAATCGATAATTTGTTCAGGTAATTTGTGTTTTCTGGCGAGTTCTACTCCACGCTCAACATGGTCAATAATGATAGCCGCACTCTCTTCGCTGGAGAGATCATCGTGGGGATTTATTCCAATAATTTGATTTTCAATAAAGTATCCAGAATTTATTATTTTACCAATATCATGGTACAAGGAACCTGCCCTGACAAGCAACGAGTTACCCCCGATCTTTGCAATGGCCATTTCCGAAAGATTGGCTACCTGAAGTGAGTGGTGCATGGTACCGGGCGCATCCATGGCCAGTCTTTTAAGCAATTTGTGATTGGTGTAGGTTAGTTCAATCAGGGTGACATCTGATACAAAACCAAATGACTTTTCGAGAATATAGATCAGCAGATAGGTAATCAGGGTCAGGGTGGCATTTGTGGCAAACCATCTGATTTTAATCCATTCAACGGCATTTAAGTTAGCCTCCTGGATCAGCGATATTCCAATGTAAATAACAGAGTAGGAGATAAATACGATCAAGGCAGTGAAGATGAGCTGTTCGCGCCTCTGCATTTTGTTCAGACTGATCACAGCAAGGCTTCCGACGATAATCTGGAGGAGCACAAATTCATAGCCATTGGCGACCATGAATCCAACAATGAGCGCAGCTATCATATTGACGAAAATTGCCACCCTGGTATCCAGAAAGGTACGGATTATAAGTGCCAGCGCAGTAAAAGGTACCACATAGATGTCGAAAGTTCCTAACCGGATTACCATGGAGCAACATACTATCATTGCTGTGAGGGTGATCATGATAAAGGTGATGTCCCTTTTGGAGCGCATCAGCTTTCTACGGATATTGAGCAAAAAAAGATATAGCGTCAGAAGCAACATAACTACCAGCACTGCTCTTCCGAGAATCACCAAAACATATTTGGAATTTTCTCCCCTGTTTTTTTCGAAAGTGATCCGAAATGATTCCAGAATGTTGAATGTTTGGGCCGATACGATATCGCCTTGCGAGATAATTCGTTCGCCTTCCTGAACGATGCCGCGGTTGGTAGATAGATTTTCGAGTAACTTTTGTTCCATCTGCCGGTTGCGTTCATCATCCAGTATCAGGTTACTGACAAGATAGGTTTCAGGTTGAAAATTCTCCAGCCAGAATCTCCATTCCGGATATACACTTTTTAATTCGTCCAGCTTGTCTTTAATTTCGTTGTAGGCGCTTTTTAATGAGAAAAGTGAAGTGATTTTGGTCTCCTTGCCTATGTTGTTCTTTAAAATCTTGAGACTCTTTTTTTTTGATAAATTTGAGTTATTGATAAAATTTTGATCCAAAATTCCAATTTCATAAATTTGATCATACATCTCTAACAATTTAAGCTTCAGTGCAGTAAGTTGCAGGGAGCCATTTGCTTTGGAAGGTTTAATGCGATCAATATCTTTGGAAAGTGTAACCATTTTCAGTTTGGTAACCGAATCGGCATAAACCAGATAGGGTATTTGTTCTTTCAGTAAAGAGTCTTTTTCGTGGATGATTTCACTGTCAGATTTCAAGATGGCGAAATTGTACGGAGCAAAAAGTGTGGCATGCATCCAGGGACGTCCTTTCTGGTATTCGTACCGGAAACGTGCTTCCTGGGGAAGCGCAAAGTAGAGGGCAACGGTCGTAACCAGAAAAAGTGCAGCCAGATAGATTCTGTGCCCTTGTTTGGGACTTAACCGTTTTCTTTCATTATTGTTCATCTCATTTACCGGAGTAATCGTTTAGTCAGGAGACAATAAATTTCTATCTTTGGGAAGAATCAAAAATAGTAATTTTTTAATGAGATACGGAATCTCTAACCTAAGCATCGTTCCGGTTCGCACCGATCCAAGTGAAACCAGCGAAATGTGTACCCAAATACTTTTTGGAGAACATTACAGCATCCTTGATGAAAACAAAAAATGGTACAAGGTCCAGCTATTCTTTGATGGTTATGAAGGGTGGATCGATCAGAAAATGGTCAATGAAATTTCTGAAAAAACCTTCCTGCAACTGGGTCAGCAGCCGCTTACCGTTACAACCAACCCATTTAACATTGTTCTGCCCGAATTGGGTTATGGCAATTTTCTGATCGTAGCCGGAAGTTCCCTCCCATTTTACAAGCCAGCCAGCAACACCTTTAAAATAGGTTCCGATTCCTACTCCATTCAGGGAGAACGAATTCAGCCGGTCAAAAAGAATGTGAGAAATGTTCTGATAGAAAATGCCCTGAAATATTTTAACTCCCCATACCTGTGGGGCGGTCGTTCCCCATTTGGAGTTGACTGTTCAGGATTATCACAGATTTTATACAAAATGATTGGCCTGCAGATTCCAAGGGATGCCAGTCAGCAGGCTTTGATAGGGGAGAACATCACATTCGTGGAAGAGGCCCTGCCAGGTGATCTGGCATTTTTCGACAACGAGGAGGGCAAGATTGTGCATGTGGGCATCATCTGGGAGAAGAACAAAATTATTCACTCCTCTGGAAAGGTCAGGATCGACAACATCGACCATTTTGGCATCTAC
>JAPLDT010000032.1 GCA_026391315.1 Bacteroidia bacterium | reverse complement strand
ATAGAATTGATCGTAGATAATCAAGAAAAATATAGAGAAGAAAAGATTAGAAAATTGGAAAAACAATTAACTCGATTAAAACAAGCATCATAAAATACACTGTAAGTCAAATGATTACAAAAGAGTTATATAGGAGGACGCTAAGGAAAACACAAAGGAATGCACAAAGGGAATGCGAAAGAGTTACAAAGCGTGTTGCTTTTTGGTGAAGGATTTTCGGGCGATAAAGAAGAGTTTGGCTATGCCGTACATCAGCACCAGGGCGAAGATGATAGCAGCGCCGGAGGGGATATCGTACACATAGGAGAAGACCAGTCCGGAGATGGAGCCTACGAACCCAAAGAAGATGGAGAGGAAGATCATCTTGTGGAAATAGCGGGTGAAGAGATTGGAGATGGCCTGCGGTATGGTGAGCAGCGACATCACCAGAATGATTCCTACTACCCTGATATTCAGAACAATGGTCAATGCCACCAAACAGATCAGGATCATATTGAAAAGCCTGACCGGCGTATTGTTGGTGAGGGCATACTCCTCGTCGAAGGAGATGAAGAGAATCATCCGGTAGAAGAGGATAAAGAAGGCGCCAATCCCCAGCGTAAGGAACGTCAGGAACAGAATATCGGTAAGCGAGACGGTGAGGATGTTCCCGAAGAGGTAACTCATCAGGTTGGGGGCATATCCGGGAGTCAGGAAAATAAAGATGATCCCTAGGGCCATACCCAGTGCCCAGAGCATGGCGATGGCTGAGTCCTCGCGGAGATCGGCCTTCCTGGTAAAGAATTCGATCCCAAGGGCCGAGAATATTCCAAACAGAACGGCTCCCAAAATCGGATCAAATCCCATGTAATAGCCCATGCCGATTCCTCCGAAGGAGGCGTGGGTGATACCGCCGCTGATGAAAACGATCCGGCGCGACACAATGTAGGTCCCGATGATGCCGCAGGTAATGCTGGCCAAAAGTGAGGCAATCAGCGCGTTGCGGAAGAAATTCATCGCCAGCAGTGACATCAGGTTTTCCATCATGATTCGTGTTGGTGTAGGACGGTATGGGGAATTTTCCCGTGTGTGATGATCTGTATCGGGCATTCATAGGCCTCCATCAGTTCGGGGGTAATTTTGTTCCCGGGATGGTAATGCAGCGAGTGGTTCACACAGGCGATCGATTTCACATAGGTGGAGATGGTTCCGATGTCGTGGGAGACAAGCAGGATGGCGATATTCTCGTTAAATCGGCGCAGCTTTT
The DNA here is from genome assembly GCA_026391315.1 of Bacteroidia bacterium. Taxonomy (GTDB): domain Bacteria; phylum Bacteroidota; class Bacteroidia; order Bacteroidales; family Prolixibacteraceae; genus CAINVV01. The sequence continues at coordinate 35,088 of JAPLDT010000032.1, read as the reverse complement.
CGTAGAGCTCCCGCTCAAAACGGTTATCGACATAGGTGTTTGGCTCATCCAGGACAAGAAGTTTGGGCTGATTTACCAAGGCGCGGCAGAGCAGGGTGCGCTGGATCTGACCGCCGGAGAGTTCGCCGATGGCCTTGTTGCGGATCTCGTAGATGCCCATTTCGTTCATCAATTCGCCGGCATATTCCAGATCCTTTTGCGCATACTTTTTGATGATCCTTTTTTTGGACATCAGTCCGGATTTCACTACCTCGGAGACAGAGATCGGAAATTTGCGGTCGATGTTGTTGATTTGCGGCAGATATCCGATGCGGTGATGATTTCCTTCGGTCATACAATCGTGAAAGACCACCTCTCCCCTGAAAGGCTGTAAGAGCCCGAGGATGGCCTTCAGCAGTGTAGTTTTTCCCCCGCCATTTGGACCGATCACGCCGATAAAATCCTTGTCGTGGATGGTCAGAGAGACATCCGAAAGGATAATGTTCTCCTCATACCCTACCGTGAGGTGGCGGATATCGATCAAAGGAACCATGTAGGTGAGATTTTCAAACATCGTATCGAACGCAAATTTACAACTATTTTGGCGGTTGGACAGCTATTTCGCTGCGGCCATTTTGCGGGCCAGCGAGATCATCTCTCCGGGCCAGTCGTAAGCCAGCGGATCGATCTGGATCACCTTGCTGCCGGTTTCGTTGGCAATGATCTCGGCATTCTCGACATCAAACTCCCTCTGTATCATGATGTATTTGATATTCTGGGATTTGGCCTCTTCTACAATACCTTGAATGTGCTTTGGAGTAGGAATTTTCCCCTCAAATTCAATGGAGAGCTGTTCGAGATTGTACTCCCTGGCAAAGTATCCCAGCGCAGGGTGAAAGACCATGAATTTCCGGGAGGGAATGTCGGTCAGAATTGTCTTCACGACCTTATCGACACTATCGATTTTTGTCAGCAGCCGGTCGAGGTTTTCCTGGAATTTCACCTTGTTGGCGGGGTCAATTTTCACCATTCCGTCGAAAATGTTTTTGGCAATGATCCTGGCCCCATCCGGGGATGACCAGGTATGGGGATCTACCCCCTTTTCGTGCTGGTGATCGCCATGGTCATGACCGGCAGCACGAATCAGTTCCACCCCGGTCGAAGTATTGATAAAGGCGAGGCCGGGATTGATGGATTTAAAATTCTCGAGGAAGGCATCTTCGAAACCGAGGAAGCCGTTGGCAAAATAGGCGCCTGCTTTGGCCATTTCGCCCATCTGCCGGGGAGTAGGATTGTAGGTTTCGGGACCGACGCCCGGCGGGACCATCACCACGGATGTATAGAGATTACCGGTGATCTGGTCGGTAAAATATTGCAGTGGCAGAATGCTAGCAAAGACAATCTTCTCCGATGGTTTTTTGGGAGTTGTCTGGCAGGAGGCCAGGGTGAATATGGCGAAAAAGATTAATATAATTTTTCTCATTTTAATATTATATTTTGGTATTGACCTTCAGGACAATAGGGACCAGCAGGACTATCAGGTTTTGTCAAAAGCATGAAGTTTTGATAATATAAAGCTTATTTTCAATTTATTATCTTAGTAGAACTGCGAATTGGACTGAAGCCTAATCTTATTATCTTATTTCATAACTATCATAAAATAAGATAATAAGATACTGGTCTCCTAACATCCACCTTTCTACTAAGATTAATTATAAAAATAAGGTTTATATTATCCTGATTGCAAGAAAATAAATTGACCGTATACAATTATGATCGTTTTTATGGTTTGCTTATTTTCTCATCTTCCAGTCTCCTAGTCCCTTAGTCCCCCAGTCTTTCCGTCAACTCAGTCATTTCCGTCTTACCGTCCTCCTAGTCGTCCCAGTCATCCTAGTCGTCCTAGTCCTTTCCGTCATCCCCGTCGCCCTAGTCGTCCCCTCTCCCCTTCGTTTTCCTGGGTGGCACCGGATCATACCCCGAAGTCCCCCAGGGATGGCAGTGTAAAATCCGGTTGGTGGCCATGAAGAAACCCTTGAAGGGGCCATGGATTTTAACGGCATCGACGGCATACTGCGAACAGGTCGGTATGTGACGGCAAGAGGCGGGTGTGAGCGGGGAAATGGCAGCACGGTAAAAGTAAACCGGTAACAGAACGATCTGTACCAATATCCACCTTAATCCTGCTGCTATCTTATTGATCATGACTCACCCAATGACGCTGTTTATACTTTAAAACCCGCACGAAGTTACCCAAAAATTGGGAGAATTGCGTTCAGAACCGTTCAATTCATACGTAGATAATTTGTTTTTTAATTGCCGTATGGAACCCTCAGAGTTATATATATCGTTCTTTTGTGAATATTTGCTCATGAGGGTTTCATAAGTAAAAAATTGTCATTCAATGGGATAGAATTATTGCACTTTCTAAAACATTTGCTCCCTAGCTTACGTTTATAATGAAAACCCTTTGTGTCCTTCGTGGTGAAAAAGATTTTAAAATATTTTACCACGAAGGTCACAAAGGGAGACATAAAGTAACGCGAAGGAGTAAAAAATCGCTTGCGATTTTTTACTCTCCGTGAACTCTGTGCCTTCCTCTGAATTTTATAAAAAGGCAACCATGTTGTTGTATCTTAAAGTATTGATTATTGGTTGTTTATTCTCTGTGTAAGAATTTCTTTTATTATCTAAATGCAGTCATCCATTCAAAATAAACACTCCCTAAAGCCGGTTCTAATCACCGGGAATGTCGAGATATCGCCCAATGTATTTGTTATTTCATGGAAAAGAGCGGGTGATTTCGACCCGGGTCAGGTGGTAAAAATAACCGCGGACTTAAAGGATGCACCGCGGATCTACAGTATTTGCAGCGGTAACCGGGAGGAGAATATTTCCGTACTTTTCAATGTCAAACCGGGAGGAGTACTCACACCGCACCTTTCCCAAATGAAACCGGGTGAGCTCATTTATGTCTCAGAGCCCTATGGCAGCTTCTCCTGCGATGAGTCGTCCGCCTGGTGGATCGCGACCGGGACCGGTATCGCCCCCTTTTACAGCATGATACGGTCGGGCAGATTCCAAAACAAAAAGCTGTTGCATGGGGTGAGTTATGCCAACCAGTTCTACTTCGAAGATTACCTGCAAAAAGTGTTGGGCAGCAACTACATCTGCTGTTGCAGCCGGGATAAAAACGGAGTTCACTTTCCCGGCAGGATAACGGATTATCTGCAGGGTTTGCCTGAGCTTCCCAAAGCGGATAAGTACTATCTTTGCGGACAGGCGCTGATGGTGGTAGAGGTTCGGGATCTGTTGATCCAAAAGGGGGTTCCCTACAGTCAGATTTATGCCGAGATATTTTTCTAAGACGATGGAAACCATCAAAGAACCGCTTTTCGGTAAGACATTGAAGGAGTTGGTCCAGATCACGGTCGATTTGGGGCTGCCAAAATTTACAGCGGGGCAAATCGCCGACTGGCTTTACAAAAAGCAGATCAACTCATTGGAGGAGATGAGCAACCTATCCAGGAAAACCAGGGAGTTGCTGGCCGAAAAATATGATTTCGGCACCAATCCAACGGTAAAAGTACAGGTGAGCGCAGATGGGACCAAGAAGTACCTCTTCGTAACCGGAAAGCACCAGTTTATAGAGACCGCCATGATTCCGGACGACGATCGCGTCACGGTGTGCGTCTCCTCGCAGGTGGGTTGCAAGATGGGATGCCTTTTCTGCATGACCGCCAAACAGGGCTTCCAGGGACAGTTGTTGGCCGGCGAGATTGTAAACCAAATTCGAAGCATCGACGAGGCAGAAGCCGTTTCCAACATCGTTTACATGGGGATGGGCGAACCCTTCGACAACCTGGACGAGGTGCTGAAAAGCATCGAAATCCTAACATCTGATTGGGGTTACGCGATGAGTCCGAGGCGCATCACCGTCTCCTCCATCGGGATCGTTCCGTCCATGATGAGGTTCCTGAATGAGAGCGAGGCGCACCTTGCCATCAGTCTGCACACCCCCTTTGACGAACAACGCAAAAGTTTGATGCCGGTCCAGATTGCCTATCCGATTGCCGAGGTGGTCGATGAGATCAGGAAATGGGATTTCAGCGGACAGCGACGTGTCTCATTCGAATACATCCTCTTCAAAGGACTGAACGACACACCGATACATGTCAAAGAGCTTGCGCGATTGCTCAATGGCATCAAATGCAGGATCAACCTGATCCGTTTCCATCCGGTTCCGGGAACACCGCTGGTAAGTCCCGACGAGGAGACCATCACCCACTTCAAGAACCAGCTCAACGACAAAGGTATTTTTACCAGCATCCGCGCATCGCGGGGGCAGGATATCTATGCGGCGTGCGGGTTGCTATCCACGAAAGAGCAAAACTCTTTGAAGGATAAAGGATAAAGTCAAAAGGATAAAGGGAGCCCCGCTCGTTGTTGCTTGATTTTTTGGTTAATGGTCAATGTATTAATTCTACATCCCAACACAAATGCCACTTTATCCTTTTAACTTTATCCTTTATCCTTTATCCTTTATCCTTTATCCTTTATCCTTTATCCTTTATCCTTTATCCTTTATCCTTTATCCTTTATCCTTTTTACTTTATCCTTTTTACTTTATCCTTTTTACTTTATCCTTTATCCTTTTTACTTTATCCTTTATCCTTGAACTTTAACCCATTTTTCATGGGTTAAAGTTTCCTGTATCCACCCACTCGTTTTTGAGCAATGTCCACCAGTCGATGGCCAATCCTCTCAAAATATATTCGTAAGGTAACCAGCCGTAGCCATTATCACCCCAATCTGAGCCCCACGAATTTCTTATCAGGATCGCTCCCGTGGTTTCTTTGGCTCCTATCGCTTCATTTTTGATCTTCAGGATATCGTTGTAACCCGCGGCAATAACCGCATGTCCGCCATCGACCTTGTCTCCCTTTTCAGGAAAAGGTATCTTGCCATGGGTGGTAATCGACTGGGCAATGGATTGGTAAACAGTAAAACCAAACATCAGCGGAAGACCGGATGCCAGGTTCTTCCTAATGCTCATTAAAAGGTCAGCAGTAGAGGTCCCCGGAGGATCCAGCCTGTAATAACTGATGGCCTGGAAATTTTGAGCGAATGCGTAACAAAAGGGGGTTGGCTCGACATCGAAATTGGCAATGTCGTATGGCCAATACTCCTCAGGGGGAACGCCAAACAGCACCATGGCGCCCATCATGCTGCGCAGGAATGAGCCGCTGTCGCCGGTTTGATGCATCAAATTGCGGGCGGTCTTGTAAAGAAACAACCGGGATGGTGGTGTAATTTTACCAAATGCGCGCTGTTCAAAATATTCGACCATGCTAACTGCGGCGTTCGCGGCACAGGACCCAAGGTCACCCTGATTTTTCGCTGGTGGAAACCATTGCGACAAGCTAACGGAAACGGGTAAAGCAGTACTGGAAGATGTTGTGTGAGCCAACCTGGACTTCATCTTCTTAATCGATTGTGTTTGTCCAAGTTTGGAAAGGCGCGGAGAAATTTGATCATCCTCCTCTGTTTTGTCTCTGAAGTCGGGCCAGTCGGGTAACCAGCCCAGTTTGGTAATTAATTTTAAATCTGCCATCATGTAAGGGTTTAAATTATGGTAAATTTGTTTGTTGCCGTGGTTCGCAACTTTATAAAATTAATTATTAATTGTATTAATTACAAATAATTTCAGCAAAATAATCAGACTGGGAGACGAGGGGACTGGGGGACTGGGGGAACGCTTTTATCATGGGTCGTTTCCTTCCGTCCGAAAGGATGATCCAATATTTTTGAACATGCTACCGCGGACGGTGAACTCCCATCTGCTTTTTCGATAAACCTATTTCCAGGTCACACTCTACTTAACAGTGGTAAATGTTCTTGTCTTGGAATCGAAACCCCAATGATTGGTTACCGGTGTGTTCCAGAATGTATTGGTGTAGGTAGTACCGTTTAAACCCCAAAGCAAAGTATATGAATCATACCCCAAAACGTTAAGCCATGCGGCAACAGATCCTGAAGTGTGACCTGTATAGCAAAGGGTAACAATTTTTCTGGAAGGATCAAGGTTGCTTATCGTGCCATCACTAATTAATATGGGATTAATACGATAGGCTCCTTTGATGTGTCCAAAGCCGGTATAATGAGCTGCGGAAATATAGGTGTTTATATAATAGTCAGCAGGACTAGCCAAAACAACAGCCGGGGCAATACTTTTGAAACCTGCTGCAACGACATCTTCAACCCGTTTTTTGAGAATTTCCGATCCTGTTGTTAAGCCTGTTGCTAATTTCGGAGTTCCAAAAGTTGCGCTAGTAACAACATCGGTATTCCAGTTTGCATCTGACTTCAGGTCTTTACAGTTGGCTGTCCACTTGTCAAAGGTGGCATTCCAGCCGCTCATTCCCCACTTTAGGGCCGAAGCATCAGAGTAGCCATACAATCGTAATAAAGTTGTTGCATATGTCGAAATTTGGCCGGTGTAGCAAACTACCAAAATAGGTTTCCCTGAAGCTTTTGCTGCTTCCGTAAGAATGTTTTTAAATTCAACATTGACTGCATTTGCAATATGCCCATTTGCATAATCGGCAGCAGAGCGAAGGTCCATAATGTATTTGGGTGCAACATCCGTTTCAGCTGCAGGGAAAAGCACAAAACTGTTTAGCATTTTATCAAGATCCAAACTAGCTGATTTTAAATGGCCTGAAAGAAGGGCATACTCATCTACTGCAACTACAGGTGCAGGATCTTCCTTTTTACAGCCGCTGAAAGTGAATGATAAGACCAGTCCGAACAGAAATGTAAGAAAAAATAAGTTTTTCATGCGATTAAGAATTAAATGGTTAGACTATTTTTTTCAACTCTTAGAAATTAATTTCCGGATTCATCCTGAAAACTCTTGAAGTTGGTTTCTGGTAAAGTTCGATTAAAACACCAGCAGGTACATATCAATTTAGAAATCAAAAACTTTCAATTTTTGTCGATTTATTTCGATTTTTATTGAAAGTCCTCAATTTTCACATTTGGTCGTTTAAAAACCGCCGGAGTTGATGCTTGAACTGTGGGATAATAAAAAGGAAAAGCCGGAGTGACTTTCGAAATTTCAGGAAAGTAAAACAATTGATTATTTCTGTGAAGAAATCAGGATGCCTTCGTCGCTCAATAATTTTTCAACCTTATCATGTTCTTCCTGGTATCGGATTTCTGCATTTTTAAGAAATTCTTCGTATTCGGGTTCGTTGCGAATGCAGTCGATCATTGGGCTAATTTTAAACACGGTAATTTGTGTACAAGTATATAAAGATGGAGCGCAACTGTTGACTACCCGTAAGTGTTCAAGTGCTTTTGCCTTTTTTCCAATAGCTGCATAACCAAAAGTTAAACCTAAATTCGGAGGAGCTTTTTTCGTTGTTTTGTTCTGTTCCATCAATTGTAATATCTCCTTAATAAATCCTTCGGAATGAAAATCCGCTTCCTTCTTCCGGCCATTTTGCAGGTAAATATATCCGAAATAGTGATAAGGTTGAATTTTACGCCCTTGCTGATTCATCGATGCGGTGTATTTTTCCAAAATCCGGTAGGCCTCCTTGTAATTTCTTAAATTCACATACGTATTTCCAAGGAAATAAGAATTGTGAAAGCCTAACAATTTACCTAAGTTCAGTGAATCTGCATTGTATATTTTATGCGCATAGTTAACTACCGATTCAGATTTGCCAAGATTATAATTTAACTGCAGCAAAGTCCAATAAAAATAGGTTGAATCACCGGTTAGTGCAATTAGTTTTTCTGCATATTTTTTCCCTTCTTCATAAAGTCCTACGTTATTGAAACTGTCCCATAGACTAATTAAATTATAACGCTTCTCAATCGGATTATTTTCAAGTTTAAGTACCTTTAATTTATTCTTAATTGCTTTATACGAATCGCCCTGATTATAATACATATCAGCTAAAAAATCGAAGGCGAAAGAGCAATTCGGATTATATTGTATCGCCAGGTTAAAGGCTTCCTCTGCTTTTGTATTCTTGTGTGATACATAAAACACAAAGCCTCTTAAACAGTGCGCATTTGAATTTTTATCATCGAAATGCAAAGCCTTATTTGCATACGAAAATGCAGAGTCCAATTCATCGTAGTAACAGCAGATCCATCCAAGTTGTACATAAGGTTCAGCATACGTGGAATCGAGCTGAATTGCCTTTTTGAAGTATTCTTTTGCATGCTTGTCATTTTCGATATTGTTTTCCAAATCCGCAATATTGTGCAATTCAAATCCGCGGGAATACATTTCCCAGGCAGCTATGTTGGTCGTAGGTGGTTTTTCTATTAATTCTTTTTCTTCAACGGTTATGACTGCCTTAATTTCTGAAGCGACTTTAAAAGCCACCTCGCTCTGGAGATTAAAGATGTCTTCCAGCTTCATGTTTTTTCGGATGGAGAACAGGTGTTTATCGGTACTGGCTTCAATTAGTTGGATGTAAAGACTTACCTGGTCTCCGATTTTCTGTCCGCTACCTTCGATGATGAAATTAACCCCAAGTTCATGGGCAATTTGAGGTATTGTTTTGGTTCCATTGTTCCGGTATTGCTCAACCGATGTTCTCGGACGAACTTCCAGATCTTTGATCTTTGCCAGGTTATCCAGGATGGCTTCCAATACACCATTAATGAAATACATATTCTCCTGATCCTTGCTGTCATTAATGAAAGGTAAAACAGCAATTGATCTCGCTTTGGTTTTTATCCGATCGTTTGTACTGAAATTTAAATTACCGAAGATTTTAGGATTGAAATAATAGATAATACCCGTAAAAAACAAAAAGCAAAAGGAAGCAACAACAATAACCCACCGGACCTGTTTACTCAATCCCGGCTGTTTTATTCCTGTTTGCACCGGTTCCTGTTTGGTGGAAACGGGCTCTACAACAAATCCTTTCCCGTTTTCTTCAGGACTGTTTAAAGCTCTTTTTTTAACCTCCCCCGGCGGGTACCCAAAATATTCCGAAAAGCAAGTGCTAAAATAGGCCGGACTGCTAAATCCAACTTTATAAGCAACTTCTGAAGCAGTAACCGATTCCTTCAGAAGCATTTCCATCGCCCGCTCCAGCCTTACTTCGCGGATAAACTGGTTAATTGTTTTATAGCATATCGAGTGCAGCTTCCGGTTTAAGTTAAATCTGCTCATACCGGTTTCACGGGCTAATTCTTTGACCCCAAAATTCTCATTTCCCAGGTTTGTTTGGATAATTTCAGTTAGTTTCCTGATAAAAGTGTGATCTATGGAAGATAGATCGTTCATGATAAGATTTTAGATTAGCCAAGATTATTTCAAATTTAGTTAAATTATAATAAATGGCACCAGGTCGTCAGCAAATCCTCACCGTCTCAATCCCCAAAATCATCCCCAACTTTTCGATGGAGGAGGCCAGATGACCGACGCCAATGGCACAATGGTGGGCGGGACCCTGTTTCGACCATTGGTTCATAAAGGGTTTGGCCCCCAGGGCGAAACGATAGCGGCTGTTGGTGTTGCCGATTTCGAGAACTGGTCCGGCCACTGATTCCCCCTCTGCAACAAGAAAGAAGATCCCATTCTTTCCTTCCACGACCGAGAGCAGGGTAACCGGTCCCTGTTTGACACTCATCTGAATGGAGAGTCCTTTGCCGGGTTTGCCATGGTAGATCGGAAGCGGAACCAACCTGACACGACCTTCAGCGATAGCGAAATGGGCAGGTCCATCGTGTCCCAGCATTACCACATCGTCGTTGAAGTCCATCAGGTAAAATTCAGAGAAGGAGCCTCCGGCGCCAAACTCTGCCATGATCTTCATGGCCTGCGCATTTTTTACTTCACATTCTCCTGCCACCGGGATATTTTTCCCGGTGAGTAGTGTATTCCCGGCAATGATTGAGGTAACAATATTTTCATAATCATTGCCTGATTCACCTTCGTAATAGTAGGCCATCGATCCCAATCCGTGCGCTTCGACCAGCTTATCGAGGGCAACCGAAGTATGGGCTGCGCGATCGATTTCGTCTGCTGCACATTCGGTGGTCACATCAAATGCTGTATGAAATTCCTGAATCTTGGCAGCTATTTCATCCGGGGTAACGCCATCCCGCCATCTTTTTAACTCGCACATTTCGACCATTTCGATGTGTGTACCAAACACGGCGGATTGTTGGGTGAGATCAGTATAGACATCGAGCATCCCGCCGTAATAATGACCCAAAATACCGAGTCTGTTGGTGCGGAGATTAGCAGCCACAATGGCCGCCCGGACCCATTCTTCTATCTCTTTCCAGGAATTTTGATCCTGGAGGTATCCGGTTACGATATCGTATTTAATTCCGGAACGGTTGAATACCCCTGCTATTTCGGGAACTGAACAAGCCTGACAGTGCTCCAGCCACAAGCCGGTCATTTTACCCCTGTCGTTTAATTTGTTGAAGGCGGAATAATCGAGGGTGGCTACCGGTTGCAGATTGAGCAGGATCACAGGTACCTTAACCTTTTGTGCAACAGGCAGTACCGTTGATGAGAGTGCGTAGGTTGAAATGTAGAGGAAGAGCATTTCTATCTCCTGACTTGCCAGAAAAGAGGCGGCTTCACGGGCCCGGATTGGATTGTCAACCATCCCAGCATCGATCACCTCTGCCCCGAAACCGGCAATTTTATGGCTGATCTCATTTTGGTATCCCGTAAGGTGGTCCAGTAGTCCGTCAAACTGTGCCCAATAGGTATCTAGTCCGATACCCATTAATCCTACTTTTGTCCTCATAATTGGTTGGTAAGTCTGTGGTAAATGCGTGTGGAAACAAAGGTAATGACTTTTTGGATTTTTGAGTTTTAATCAGGAGATTGGTTCTTAATAGCTTCCTGATATTTTTTTAACAGATCCGGATTGTCAATAGAGCCATGGTGTTGAATTTGTATTTGGCTGATTGAAGGCAATGTAATCAATTTTAACCTATATTTGATAAGGGATTAGCCCAATTAACCAACTTGACTGCCATGATCTCTGAATATTCATCCGGATCAGATCATCGTCTTCTCCTGACAGATCTTTCCATAGCCTTCACTGTTATCCTGATATTCTCTCTTTTCAGGGCTTATGCAGATTGGGTTTTATTGGGCTCATGGCTATTTATTTTTGTCTACTTGCTTCAGAAACACAGGATTGAAGCTTTTCTACACCTTCTTTTGGCAACCCTGATGGCATCAATCTGGGTTCATTTTGCCAAAGATTATTACGGGTATAAATTTGATTACCTAACAATTTTTGGAATGAATACCCTGCCCTTGATGGCCTGGACATTGACTTTACTGGGATTCGGAGAAGTCTGTAACCAATTGCCATTCAAGAGAAAAATCTTCAGATTTTTGATCTTTGTGCCTGTATTTTGGGTTCTTCTGATTCTTTTCGAAACTGTTGCCTACCATGTTCTGGAGATTCGCAACACAATGACAAGTAATTTTATTGGGTTGCCCTATTGCGACTGTATCCACGCCCCCGTCTGGATGCAAGTAGTATATTTCGCCATGTCGCCGGTTTATTATGGTTTATCCCTCTTGACAGATACTATTTGGGACTCCGCACGTCCTAAAGAAGCGGCAAATAAGTCGAAATAAAAGTTTTCAGGGAGCAAATCCGAATATCTTGCCTAAACAAATAATCGTCAGAAGAAGGGGTAATGATAAAGTTGATGGGGGCTTTCAGATCTTCGAAGGCCAAATAATTTCCTTTACTCGGTTGCGGGGAGTTGGAATATTTGATTTCGGCAGTTGCAACCACATTTAACCCTTTGGTAAAAACCAGATCAACTTCGGTACCCTGGTGGGTACGGTAAAAATAAAGTTCGATCTGATTTTTCTTTAGTGCCATCAGTTGGTTGACCACAAATGATTCCCATGAACTACCTATGATGGGATTCCCTGATAAACTGTTGAAATCAGTTATCCCTGTTAAATAGTGCAGAATGCCGGTGTCGGTCAGGTAAATCTTCGGACTCTTCACCAGCCGCTTTTTCATGTTCCATGAGAAAGGGTGAAGGCTCTTCAGCAAAAATGCCTCTTCCAGAAAATCGATGTACCGCTTCACAGTTGGGGTTGTCACATCCAGCGAATTGGCAAGGTTAGTTGCATTGAACAATTGACCATTCAGATAAGCCATCATGGACCAAAGATTGCGAATCGTTATGGGTGAGGCACTTAATCCGAGCTGTAACAAATCACGGTTCAAATAGGTACTGACAAAATTCTCCATCCATTTTTGCGATAAATCTTTACCCGGGGCAAAAAGGGACTTTGGAAATCCTCCTTTCATCCAGAGATCATTTTGGGAGGTTGATTCCGGAATTTCAGTTAGATCGAAAGGGAAAAGCTGATGGTAGGCTATCCTGCCGGCCAAAGATTCAGAAGAATGGCGGATCAGTTCCGGGGATGCGGAACCCAACAAAAGGAATTGACCAGGTTGACCTGTCGTATCAACCAATGCACGCAAAAGCGGATAGAGCTCCTTCTTGTTTTGAACTTCATCTATCACAACAAGTTTGTCGGTATGGTACGAAAAGAAAAGTTCAGCATCGTTGAGCTTGTTTAAATCAGACTGCAGCTCAAGGTCAAGATAGAGAGTTGGTTTACTCACATCTGCTATAATGGCTTTGGCCAGAGTGGTTTTGCCCACCTGGCGCGGACCAATGATCGCTACCACTGGAAAGAAACCCAGTGAATCGTTGATTTCAGAACCAATTCTTCTTGAGATTGTCACGACCGAGACATTTACAGAATTTTAAAATATTGTGGTAAAATATATTATTTGTCCATGAAATATTAAAATTAGATTTTAATATTTCATGGACAAATATAAATAATCTTTTCATATCTCTATATAAATCAAGAAAATAATCAATCGAAACAAAGGTTAATGGCCAATTCAGAAATATTGAATGGAAGGGGGAAAAGAAAATGGGAGAATCACTTCCCCCATCTCACGGCGTTCACTTTTACTATCTATCAATCAATCTTCATTTTAATTCTACAATCATGGCCGAATGGGCAGGGATTTTAAGGGTTGAAAGATCATCGATCGATTTCCCGGAAATCACCTCATAACCTTTGTTTGCTCCTTTAAGGCCTTCACGGTAGTGATTGCTTTTGAAGGGCTTCTCATCGGCACTGTTGTTAAAAATTACCATGATGTTCTCTTTGTCGTTGTAACGAAAGAAGGTATAAACGCCCTCTTTCACCAGGTAGTGCAGCATCTTTCCGGTGTGTATAACCTCTTTGCCCTTACGCCAGGTGATCAGCCTTTTCAGGTATTGCTGCGCCTCCTTTTGCTGGGCTGTCAGCCCTTCTCCAGTAAAACCATTGATCTTGTCGCCGGCCCAGCCTCCGGGAAAGTCTTTGCGGAGCATGCCATCGCCATCACTCTTGCGGCCAGTCATCAGAATATCGCTGCCGTAATAGATTTGCGGGATACCCCGGATGGTCATGAGATAGGCCATTGCTATCTTGTATTTGCTGAAATCTTCGTGAATGGCGGTAAAGAAACGTTCCGTATCGTGGTTGTCGGCAAAGACCACCAGATCTCTGGGATTCGGATAGATGAAGTCAAGTGCGAGGACATCGTACAACCGGTTGAGGCCTTCGCTCCAACCCTCGTTTTCGTTAAATGCTTTGACAATGCCATCCTGCAACGGGAAGTCCATCAGACTGCGCAGGTAAGAGCGATAACCATCGGGATTGACTTTCCCCTTTTGCCAGTAGGCTACCTGAACCTGATTGGTATTCCACTCCTCTCCAACAATGTTGAAATCGGGGTATTCAACCATCACTTCGCGTGTCCATTCGGCCATCATCTCAGGATCGGGATAGGGGTAGGTATCCATGCGGATGCCGGAAAGTCCGACATATTCGATCCACCAGATAGAGTTTTGGATCAGATACCTGGCCATCAATGGATTTTTCTGATTCAGGTCAGGCATGGAGGGGACGAACCAGCCATCGTGGAACTCCTCCTTGTCGCACTGGGCGCCGTAAGGATCTTGCTGAACCGATTTCCGGTGGTTGGTGATGGTTTTCGCATCGGCATTCAGCCAGTCGTGAGATGGCAGGTCTTTCATCCACCAGTGACCGGTTCCGCAATGGTTGAAGATCATGTCCATGATCATTTTGATCCCTTTCTTGTGTGCTTCAATCGCCAGTTGACGGTAATCTTCGTTGCTGCCATAGCGGCGGTCGACGCGGTAGAAATCGGTTGTGGCGTACCCGTGGTAAGAAGCTTGTGGCATATCATTTTCCAAAACAGGATTGAGCCAAAGGGCAGTATATCCCTGATCCGCCACATAATCGAGGTGATCGATCATCCCTTTGATATCACCGCCATGTCTGCCATATTGTTCTGTCCTGTTCAATTTATCTGCCATCTCCGGTTTACTGTCGTTGGAAGGATCGCCGTTGGCAAAGCGGTCGGGCATAATGAGGTAGAGCACGTCGGAGCTGTTGAACCCGATACGCGCGGAAGAGCCCGCTTCACGCGCTTTGAGTTCATATTGATAAGTTTGAACGACCTTGCCATCGAGCATAAAGCCGATGCCGAACTTTCCCGGTAGGGTATTTGTGTCAATTTTCAGGTTCAGAAACAGGTAATTCGGATTTTCTACCGTAACCACAGATTCCAGCACAACACCTGGGTAGCTTATGACAGGTTTTGTGGCAGAGATCTGGTCGCCGTGAACCAACAACTGCAGGTCGTGGTTTTTAAATCCGACCCACCAAAAGGCAGGCTCAACACGCTCAAGCATCGGCTTCATCTTCGGAGCGGCTTGAATACTTAAGGATAGGGCGAAGAACAGCAACAACTGAGCGCTCTTCATGCTAAATATACTTCTCATTTTTTTGTCAATTAAGTTCTTTTTTGATTTGGCCCTGAGCTGGAATGACCAGTTCCGATCCATAAACAGAAAATTTAATTTCGTGAGAGGAATGGTTCTCAAAAATGATCTCCTTCTTGTTTACTTCAATTTTAATGGTTGCATTTCTGAAATTGATACGGAAGGAGTAACCCTCCCATTTATCGGGAAGCATCGGGGCGAAGTGCAGATGGTCATTGATCACTCTCATTCCTCCGAAGCCCTGTACAAAGGACATCCAGGTCCCACCCATGGAAGTGATGTGGCAGCCGTCCTCCGTATCGTTGTTGTAGTCGTCGAGATCAAGACGAGAGGTCCGAAGGTAGAGTTCGTAGGCTTTCGTGGTGTAGCCAATTTTGGCCGCCAATATCGTGTGGATACAAGGTGAAAGTGAAGATTCGTGGACTGTCAAAGGTTCATAGAAGTCGAAATGCCTTTTAATGATTGCAGTGTCGTATTGATTCTCGAAGAGGTAAAAACTTTGCAGGGTATCGGCTTGCTTGATGTAGGGAGAACGAAGAATCCGGTCCCACGACCAATTTTGGTTGAGTGGCCTTTCGTTTTTTGGAAGTTCAGATGCAGGCATCAAATCCTTATCGAGAAAGCCGTCCTGTTGGAGGAAAATATCGCGGGAAGAGTCATAGGCGAAATAGATTTTCCCGACTATATCCCGCCAGCGCAAGGTTTCTTTCTCCTCGTCGAAGGTCCATTTCAATTTGAGCTGTGTAAAGGCTTTTGGGTGCTCTGTCTTCAGCATATCAATCACTTGCAGCGTATATTTCAGTGTCCACTGAGCAATATAGTTGGTGTGGAAGTTGTTGTTAACGTTGTTTTCGTATTCATTCGGACCGGTCACACCCAGCATCACATATTTTTGCTTTTCTTCCGACCAGTTGACCCGTTGCGACCAGAACCGTGAAACGCCGAGTAGTACTTCAAATCCTTTGGGCAAGAGGTACGAATGATCACCGGTATAACGGATGTAGTCGTAGATAGCAAAGGCAATTGCTCCATTACGGTGGATCTCTTCGAAAGTGATCTCCCACTCGTTGTGGCACTCCTCCCCGTTCATGGTTACCATGGGATAGAGGGCGGCGCCATGATTAAATCCAAGCCTCTCTCCGTTCTCTATTGCTTTTTGGAGGTGTTTGTGCCGGTATGAGAGCAGATTCTGCGCAACTTTCGGAGGCGCCGTGGCCAGGTAGAATGGAATACAAAAGGCTTCAGTATCCCAATAGGTCGAACCTCCATACTTTTCACCTGTAAAGCCTTTGGGACCGATGTTCAGGCGTTCATCTTCACCAGTATAGGTTTGTTGCAACTGGAAGATGTTGAAACGAATCCCCTGTTGGGCCGCCACATCACCTTTGATGAGGATGTCGCTCGTTTCCCATTTTTTTTGCCAAAGATCTGTGTGATCTTGTAACAACCGGTCATAACCTTTTTTGAACGCTGCATTGAGATGATGGGCAGCGGTTTCATTGAGCTGATTTTTTGAACAATATTCAGAAGAGAGGCATACGCCGTATTTCTCTATGGTAAATCGGTCGCCTTGCTCCATTGAAACAGTGACGATATTTGAAACATATTTTTGGCGCTCTTCAAGATCGGCATGGAAACGGATGTTCTCTCCGTTTTTCAACAGTTTGAATTTCATTCCCGTACAAACCTGAAAGAGCGTTTTTCTTACTTCAGCAGTAATGTATCCCTCGCCGAGCGCCACAGACTTGTTGACCTCATCCCAGAACTTCTCATCGTAGTTGGCGTCTGCATTGACAACATCAAAATCGATGTATGGAGAGAAAGTCACCTTTTCATTGAAATTAAGGGCTTCGATGGTATACCTGATGGCGCCGGTTTCGGAGTGGGCTATGCTCACAAACCGCTGTGCTGTCACTTTCACCTGTTTGCCATCGGAAAGCTCAGCAGTAAAAGAACGGTTGAGCATACCGCTAAGCATATCAAGTTCGCGTCTGAATGACAATACCTTACATTGATGAAGATCCAGTACCATAGATCCGATCCGAATATCAATTCCGATCCAGTTTGCGGCATTCAGTACTTTGGCAAAATATTCGGGATAGCCGTTTTTCCACCATCCTACCCGCGTTTTATCAGGATAGTAAACTCCTGCCACATAACTTCCCGGTAGGGTAAGACCGCTATATCTCTCCTCGAAATTGGCCCGGTGCCCCATCCTCCCGTTTCCCAGGCTCATGAGGCTTTCGGTAATTTTATTGTGTTCGGGATGAAATCCATCTTCGATGATTTTCCATCCGTCATGTACGATGTAATCCTTCATTTGATTTCCTTTTAATGAATCATCTTAAGCAGTTAGCTGTTGGCTGTTAGCTTTTAGCCTTCGCTTCAATTGGAACTCATATCTCATATCTCATACCTTCTTATTGGTACCACTTGGATAATAGTTCGTAGTCTAATTTTATAAAGCCCGGAATATAGTGGTCGGCAAGAGAGAGGTTGTCTGACGATCCCACTCCGATTACCTTCATCCCGCCATTCAGGGCAGCTTCGATCCCGGCCTGTGCATCCTCGAACACAAGACACTCTTTGGGATTAACATCAAGAAGTTCAGCACCTTTCAGAAATACTTCAGGATCAGGCTTGGCTTTTGAAACAGAATTACCATCCACGATCACATCAAATTTTTCTTTCAGGTGGATACGATCCAGAATCAGAGGTGCATTCTTGCTTGCAGAACCCAGCGCAATAAGAACGCCGTTGCTTCGCAGATCGTCTAAAAACCGTGTAACTCCTGGTAGGATCTCCTCCTCATTCATTTGTTTCACGTAATCGAGGTAACGCTGATTCTTTTTTTCTGCAAGCGCCTGTTTTTCATCATCCGTTTTGGAAAGTTTCCCAATATCTAAAAGGATATCCAATGAGTGCATACGACTAACCCCTTTCAACAACTCATTCTCCTTTTCTGTAAAATCAAAACCCAGTTCCGCCGACATCTCTTTCCAGGCGATGAAGTGGTATTTGGCGGTATCGACAATGACACCATCGAGGTCAAAAAGGCAGGCTTTGATCTTCACTTTAAATTTCTTTGGAATATTTGTGTTCTTTGATAAAAATGACGGAGACACCGGCAATGATCATGCAAATACCGGCAAGTCCGAGCATATACACGGCTTGTCCACCCAACAATGAGAAAAGAACTCCTCCGAGTAAACCGGCAGTGATCTGGGGAATGGTGATAGTGGCATTGAAAATGCCCATGTAAACACCCATTTTATCTGCCGGAAGTGAAGCTGATAGCATCGCATAGGGCATGGCAAGAATGGCAGCCCATGCAATTCCTACACCTGCCATGGAGGCGATCAAACCATACTGGTCTTTGACAAAGACAATAGACAGCAATCCCAACCCACCAGCTACCAGTGCTGAAAGGTAAACCGGCTTGCGTCCGAACCGGGTCGCCAAACGAGCCATTACCAGGGAAAAAAGTGCTCCAAAAACACTATAGGCCGCAAAAATAATACCGACCCAGTTCCCTGCTTCGTTGTAAGCGGTAGAGGTCGCATCTCCCGGTAGGGTATTCCACACGTTTTGGGCAATGGCGGGAGTGGTATAGACCCACATCATGAAGAGCGAAAACCAGGAGAAAAACTGCACGAAAGCAAGTTGCAGCATGGTCTTGGGGGTATCTTTTAATAAGGTAAGGAAGGAACTTTTCTTCTTCTCCCCAATTTTCAGGTTGTTGTAAAGGGCATGCTCCTTAGGAGTATATTCCTTGGTGGTAAAACTAGTCCAAAGGACACTCACCAGCAGTGCACCACCGCCAATATAAAAAGCCCAAATCACAGAAGAAGCCACCTTTTCACCCGGATTTGGTACATTGGAAACGCCCAGCCAGGTAAGCAGGAAGGGTAGTATTGATCCAACTACAGCGCCGGCATTGATCAAAAATGCCTGCATTGAAAAACCAATGTTACGCTGTTCTTCCGACACCATATCGCCAACAAGTGAACGAAATGGCTGCATGGTGACATTGAAAGAGGTGTCCATCAGCAGCAACATGGCTGCACCAAAAAACAGGGGCGGAACCAGGTGGGCGAAGAATTCCGAATTTGGCATAAAAAACATCGCCAGGGCAGAGACAATGGCTCCCACCAGAATAAAAGGGATTCGTCTTCCCAACCGGGTCCAGGTTTTGTCGCTGGACAGTCCGATGATTGGCTGAACGATCAATCCGGCCAGCGGTGCAGCCAGCCAGAAATAGCTTAGATGTCCGACATCAGAACCGAGGGCAGAAAGGATCCTGCTGGTATTTCCGTTTTGAAGGGAATAACCGATTTGTACCCCCATGAATCCGAAACTCATGTTCCAGATTTGCCAGAACGACAGCATAGGTTTTTTTGCCATAACGATGAATTGTTTGTTTAATCAATGAAAACTGCCGATGTTAGTGGTAAAACCTAAAATTTTACAACGGACAACCGACTGACATTTTGATTTACAAAAGATCAGTTTTCGAAATGGAAATATAATAGAATGGATAGTCAAGTCCGAACGGACCTGATTTTAGAAAAGGACTAAACAAATGATTTTCGGTACAAACGTATAAAAAGAATTAAATAAAAAACAATTTTCCCGTTTTTTTAACAAAATCATTGTTTTCAGCTTTTTCTTTTGGTCGATTCCCTGATCACCAGGTGAGTATCGATGTAATGGGTTTTGTGTTTGCCTTCTACCGGTTTTTCGATCCGTTCGAGCAGGAGTTTAGCTGCTTCTACACCCATTTCGTAACCGTGCTGGTCAACAGAGCTCAACGTTGGTGTCGTAATATCTGAAAAAAAGCCGGCAGAAAATCCTATGATGGCCACTTTTTGAGGAACGGCGATGGACATGCGTTGCAAGGTTTTCATGGCGCCTACTGCTGTCATGTCGTTCACAGCAAAAATGGCATCTGGAGGTGTTGGCAGATGCATCAGGTTTCGGGTGGCATCGCCCGCCAGTTCAAACGAGTCGGCCACGATGACCCAATCTTCCCGGTAGGGGATTCCATGATCTCCGAGCGCTTTTTTGTATCCGGCCAGTCTTTGAATACCAATTCCCAATGTTTGAGGAGCTGCCAGGTGTGCAATACGTTTGCAGCCGGTCTCAATCAGATGTGTGGTAGCGTTGTAAGCTGCCCTGAAATCGTCAATGATCACTTTGTCTACATCCAGTTCTTCGGGTGCCCTGTCGAAAAAAACAAGCGGTATACCATTCTCCTCCAGGTAGAGCAGGTGAGCAAAGTCGTGCGTCTCCTTGGAGATGGAAACCAGCGCTCCCTCCACCCTGTTTGAGTCGAGCGCCTGGGCATTGATAATTTCGCGTGAATACATTTCGTTCGACTGGCATACCATCACATTGTAACCGGCGTCGTAGGCCACATCTTCGATTCCACTAATGACGGATGAGAAGAAAAAGTGAACCACTTCGGGGATGATCACACCGATTGTGTTGGTCTTGCTGTTCTTTAGTGAAAGCGCTACGGCATTAGGCTTGTATCTGAGTTTGGCTGCCAGGTTGTTGACGGCGTCTTTGGTCTCCCTACTGATATCGGGATGATCTTTTAAGGCCCTGGATACCGTAGACGCGGATATATTCAGTGCTTTAGCGATGTCTTTGATCGTGATCTGACTACTCATGTAAGACAAACGTTAGTAGGGTTATTTCATGTTGCAAGTTAATCAATTTTCAAACATTTAACCAACCTGGAAGGTTACCTCAATGTTGCGATCTCTGAATAAAATACAAAATAAATAAAAACATGTTTTATAACATATTTGGTGCAAACGTAACCGCAAACGATTGCGATGATTATTTTTCGAAACCAGCAAAAACTAAAGATTAAATGATTGTTAAATTATCTTTATTTGTGTTTCGAAATGGTTTTAGAAAAGAGTACAAGGCACTAAACAAATTGATTTTCAACGTTCTTATTTTTTTATTTCTTAAAATGGTGCGTAAAGCATTGAATTCTTCAACCATGATTTATGAACCTATAAATTGATTCACATGAGAACAAACGTGTGACAAGTCTTGCAAAAGACACGCTGTGTAGTTTGTGGGATCTATGAGAAATTATTAATAATCATTAATTTAACTAAATTATCATCGAATGAAATTTGAATTAGCAAAGATGAAGATGCTTTGGTTTTTCCTTCTCGCGGTGTTTACACTGCCTGCATTTGCACAGGAAAAATCAATATCCGGAACTGTTTCCGACGCTTCTACCAAAGAGCCATTGGTTGGTGTAACCATTCAGGTTGCTGGTACTACCAACGGAGCTGCAACAGATTTTGACGGTAAATTTACCCTGAAGGTAGGTGCTGGTCAGAAACTGGTTATCTCTTTTGTTGGCTATGTATCACAAACCATCTCTGTTGGACAACAGACAACATTCAGAATCGCCCTTGCTCCCCAAACCCAGGGATTGGACGAAGTTGTTGTTATTGGATACGGTACTGTCAAAAAGAATGATGCAACAGGTGCTGTCAGCACGGTAAGTTCCAAGGATTTCGCCAAAGGCGGGATCACCTCTCCTCAGGATTTGATCGTCGGTAAAAGCGCCGGAACAGTTATCACCTCATCAGGTGGTGCACCGGGAGCCGGATCAACTATCCGTATCAGAGGAGGTTCTTCTATGTCTGCCAGCAACGATCCGTTGATTATCATCGATGGATTTCCTGTCAGTAACTCGGGAATATCAGGTTTGGCAAATCCATTGTCGACCATCAATCCAAACGACATAGAGACCTTCACGGTATTGAAAGATGCTTCTGCTACCGCGATATATGGTTCCAGGGCTTCCAACGGTGTTATATTAATTACGACTAAAAAGGGGACAGCCGGCAAGCCTATGAAAATCGAATACAATGGAACTTTCTCTGCCAATACTATCCCGGCCTATATGGATGTAATGTCGGGCGACGAGTTAAGGGCCATGGCACTTGATCTTGCATCGAAGAGTGCAGTTGGATTGAACATGGGTTCACTGAGACGCTTAGGCAATCAGAATACCAACTGGCAAAAGGAGGTTTATCAAACAGCACTTGCCCATGACCATAATATCAGTTTGAGCGGTGGAGTCAAAACAATGCCATATCGGGCTTCGCTGGGTTACACGAGTCAAAACGGTATCCTTAAGACTACCAATATGGAGCGTTCAACACTTGCAGTTGGACTGGATCCTTCATTTTTAGACAATCAGCTCAAAATCAGTTTTAACGTAAAAGGAAGTTATACCAAACAAAACTTTGGTGACCAGGGCGCAGTTGGTTCAGCCGTTTTCTATGATCCTACACAACCTGTCATGAATGGTAATACTAAATTTGGCGGATACAATACCTGGATCAATCTTTCCGATGTACTGCCTGATGGTTCCATGGATCCAAACGGTAGCCCCAATCCGATTGGTGTTTCCAACCCAGTTGCCATGCTGAATCAAACGGATAACAGGTCGAATGTTAAACGGGTATTGGGAAATATCCAGGTTGACTATAGATTCCCATTCTTACCTGATCTTAGGGCCAATGTGAACGCCGGATACGACTATTTTACCACTACCGGACATAACAATGCTTCAAATGATGCAGCATTTACTTTCCGAAATGGTATCGGAAGAGTCAATACCTATTCCCAGACCGGAAAAACTAAGTTGTTAGACTTCTACTTAAATTATGTTAAGGATATTAAGTCGGCCAAGAGCAAAATTGATGCTACTGTGGGATATTCATGGCAACATTTCTATAAGGATGGTACCTCTTTCTCCAGCAATGGCGACGGCACCCAGATTTCAGATAATAATTCAACATTTATCAATGAAAACTACCTGATATCCTTCTTCGGCCGTTTGAATTATACCTTTATGGAACGTTATCTTTTGACTGTCACCGTTCGTGATGACGGATCATCAAGGTTCTCCACTGCAAACAGGTGGGGTATCTTCCCAGCTGCCGCACTTGCATGGAAAATCAAGGATGAGTCGTTCCTCAAAAATGTAAATGCAGTGTCTGACTTAAAATTGAGATTGGGCTGGGGTATCACCGGTCAGCAGGATATTGGTAATGATTTCCCATATCTTCCTGTTTATCGCGGAAGTACCGCGACTGCCCAATATCAGTTTGGCAACACCTTTTACAACACCTTACGTCCGAATCCATACGATGCGAATATTAAATGGGAACAAACAGCTACTTACAACATCGGACTAGACTTCGGATTCATGAAGAACAGGATTACCGGATCAATCGATGCCTACAAGCGCGAAACCAAAGACTTGCTGAACTTCATCCCGATTGCTGCTGGTAGTAACTTTTCAAACTTCCTGACAACAAACGTAGGTAACCTTGAAAACAAAGGTATTGAGCTTTCATTGAATGGTCAGGTCATCACCTCCAAGGATTTGAACTGGAACCTTGGATTTAATGTCGCTTACAATGAAAACAAGATAACTAAGCTGACCAAAACTGACGATCCGAACTATCCGGGTGTAGATGTTGGTCTTATAGGTGGTGGCGTTGGTAACTTCATTCAGAATCAGAGTGTCGGATTTCCTTCCAACTCATTCTTTGTATTCCAGCAAGTATACGGTTCCAACGGAATGCCAATTGAAGGTCTTTATGTTGATCGTACAGGCAGCGGCGGTACTGTTACCAGCAACAACCTGAACAAATATCATTACAAGAAACCTGCTCCCGATTATACTATTGGAATTAGCTCCAGATTGGCTTACAAGCAGGTTGACTTTTCTTTCTCAGGTAGGGCAAACATCGGAAACTATGCGTACAACAACGTCGCTTCCGGAGCACTTTATTCTACCGTCTACAATCAGTCAGGTTTTTTTAACAACATACCCAAGCAGATCAACAACGCTAAATTCACCAACACCCAGTACTTCTCTGATTTTTATGTAGAGAATGCTTCTTTCTTTAGAATGGATAACATGAGTGTCGGATACAATTTCGAGAAATTCTACAGAGCAAGGTTAAGCCTGACGGTACAGAATGCCTTTATCATTACCAAATACAAAGGACTTGATCCTGAGGTTAATGGTGGTATCGACAACAATTTTTATCCCCGTCCGAGAGTTTATGTACTTGGCGTAAATCTTACATTCTAACTTTATTAAGAATACGACATGAAAAGTTATAAAATTAAATCAATAGCTGTACTCTTTGCCGCACTGATGGTAACTTCCTGCGTCAAAGACTTGAATCTTACGCCGAAAGATCCGAATATTGTGACGTCCCTGACGGTTTACAGTACTCCTGCGGCGTACAAGGAAGGACTGGCAAAGCTTTATGCAACATTTGCCCTTAGCGGTCAGCAGGGACCTTCAGGCCAGGCGGATATTGCCGGAATCGATGAAGGTTTCTCCAACTATCTGCGTCAATACTGGAATGCTCAGGAGTTATCTACCGACGAAGCTGTTATGGCTTGGAATGATGCTTCAATCAAAGACTTCCACTGGCAAACCTGGGCCCCCAATGATGTGTTTATAGCAGCTATATATTCACGTATCATGTATACAGTCGCACTTAGCAACGAGTTCATCCGGGCTACTTCAACCAGCAAAGATGCTGATATCATGAAATATGCCGCAGAAGCAAGATTCCTTCGTGCGCTGGCTTATTCTCATGCCATCGACCTGTTCGGAAATCCTCCGTTTGTTACAGAGGCAGATTCTCCGGGGGCTTTCTTCCCGAAGCAGACTACCCGTGCGGCATTGTTCACCTATATCGAAACTGAACTCAAGGCCATTGAGACTCTTCTCGGAGCTCCGAAATTTGAATATGGCCGCGCCGATCAAGCTGCTGCATGGACACTTTTGGCAAAACTTTATCTGAACGCAAAAACTTATATTGGTCAGGATAAAAATGCCGAATGTGTTACTTATTGCAATAAAGTGATCGCTGCCGGTTATACGCTGAATGCAAAATATGCCAATAACTTCACGGCAGACAATAACCTCAGCCCGGAAATGATTTTCCCGATTACCAACGACGGTCAGCACACTCAATCTTATGGTGGAATGACCTATCTGATCCACGCGGCAATTGGCGGAAGTATGTCTCCTGCAGCATTTGGTGTTGGCGGTGGTTGGGGAGGTATTCGCACTACCAAAGCTTTTGTTAACAAATTTACAGATACAAGCGGCGCCACCGACAAACGGGCCATGTTCTGGTCTGCAGGTCAAAAACTTGATATCACCGACATTGGTCAGTTTACCGATGGCTGGGCTATTACAAAATACTCCAACCTCACTTCAACCGGCGCTGCTGCTCCACATGCACATCCTGACTTTGTCGATACCGACTACCCCATGTTCCGCCTTGCCGACGTCTACCTGATGTATGCCGAAGCAACGCTGAGAGGCGGCTCAACAGGTAACGCCACAACAGCTCTGGGTTATGTTAATGCGATTCGCACAAGAGCTTATGGCAACACCAACGGCAACATTACTTCCGCTCAGCTTACACTGGATTTCATTCTTGATGAGCGTTCACGTGAGCTTTATTGGGAAGGTACCCGCCGTACGGACCTTATCCGTTATGCCAAATTTACAGGTGGAGCCTACTTATGGCCTTGGAAAGGTAAAGTTGCTGCAGGAACCTCAACTGAGACTTTCCGTGATCTGTATCCTATCCCTTCAAACGACCTGGGAGCAAATCCGACGTTAAAACAAAACATTGGTTATTAATTAAACCGCTAAATTTTTGAGCAATGAATAAAAAAATATTTATATATCTGACTCTCATTGGGTTGACCGGACTTTTGTTTTCTTGCCAGAAGGAAGGAACAAAGGCTGTTTTGATGGACAACCCAATTGCACCAACAATTTCAAGTGTTCCCAATTTAACTTTAAAAAGGGCCAATGGAGTGAATATGCTTGAATTTGTTGGAACTGCCGTGGATCCAGGATTCCAGGCTTCAGTGACCTATTACCTGGAAGCTTGCGCCAAGGGAACCAATTTTGCAGATCCCATTTTGATCATGAGTGACAAACAGTGTCTTTCCTTGAAAATTTCTGTGGGTGATCTCGACGGAATTTTATTAAAAAAATTCACTGCCGATCAAGTCTCCTCAATTGATTTCCGCATCCGCTCTGTCCTCTCTTTAAGCAGTGGAACGGGATCTTTTGTGTACAACTCTCCTGTTAAAAATGCCGATGTTACCCTGTATGGTCCTCCGACCTTGTCATTCACTGTAGCATCGAAACTACAGGGTGTTGTTTCCGCAGCCGACAACAAGGTATACACCGGATGGATCTATACCGACGGAACTGCCTTCCAGTTTACCAACAACGATGACGGTAAAAAATATGGAGGCGTTTTGGCAGCAGGTGCAATTTCCTGCGACCTTACTGAAGGTGGCCCTGCCATCAAACTGGATGCAGGTGGTTACAACATGACCGTCGATATCAATACTGGCATAATGAAGATGACCATCGCAGATGTGACCATTGGAATCATTGGCGATGCAGTAGGTGGCTGGGACAATGATACCAAAATGGCCTATAATTTCACTGACCATACCTGGAATATTACAAAAACCGTTACTGCAGGAGGTATCAAATTCCGTACTCACAATAGTTGGGCTGCCGTAAATGTCGCGTACAATCCTGCAGGCCATGACCTTAACAATTTGTACCAGAATGACGGCAAAACAGATAGCCAGGATATCAAGGATATTGCTCCCGGTAAGTATATCATCAAACTATACCTGGAAACAACGCCGATGAAGGTAGTTTTTACTCCAACCAATTGAACCGTTTAAATTAGATTCAAATGAAAAGAAAAACGTTAAATAGAATATTGGGCATCATGGTAATTGCAGCCTTAGTTTTCGCTGCATGTACCAAGGAAACATCGAATGTAAGGTTACCTGCAACGATGGCTACCTCCCAGACACTGAACATCAAATCTGATGCTGCAACCGTTGTTGGATTTGTTGTTGAACAAGGCGAAGGCTTAATTGAGAAGGGGATTTGCTACAATACCGCACCGGTTCCGACAACCTCCAATACAAAAGTCGCGTATGCGGGAACAGCTACCACGGCAACCTTTAATGTTACTTTGCCAGGTCTGGCTTATGCCACCAAGTATTATGCCCGGGCTTATGCTACAACTGCCAGCGGTACTGTTTACGGTGAAGAAGTTAACTTTACGACACTTCCGGTCGTTCCAACCCTGACTACGGTAGCAATAACCGCAATCACGGGTAATGCAGCGGCCAGTGGCGGAAACATTACAGTTTCAGGAGGAGCAGAAGTAACTGCACGCGGTATATGTTTCAGCAGTACAAATCAGACACCTACTGTGGCTGATACCAAGACCTCAGATTCAAAAGGCACTGGCGCTTTTACAAGTGCACTTACAAGTCTGAAGGGAAATACGACCTATTATGTTCGTGCATATGCAACCAATAGCGCAGGAACAGGTTATGGTGCTGTCGTTTCCTTTAAGACGCTGGTTGACCTGCCGGTTGTCACCACAACAGCTGTTACAGCTATTGGTAAAACCGGAGCTGTTTCTGGTGGAGCTGTCACTTATGATGGCGGCGGAACTGTTTCAGCAAGAGGTCTTGCCTGGGGTACAACTGCCAATCCTACCATCACCGGAACTATAATTGACGGCGGTACAGGACTGGGGGCATTTGTCAGCACGCTCACGGCTCTCCAGAAATTCACCACTTATCACGTACGTGCTTATGCTACCAACAGCATTGGAACAGCTTATGGCGCAGACATTCAATTCACAACTCTGCCAGATATTTTAACCTGGAACATTCCTGGTGACTATGTTGCAGCCAGCTATCCGGGAACAACCTTTGCCGACTGGTCTCCTGACAAGTCTCCGCAGGTTATCAGTACCATTGCTGCCGGCGACAAACTAGAAGGATATATCTACATGGCCAATGCTGCCAACCAATGGAAATTTGCCACCCAACCCAACTGGAACGGGCCAAATTATGGTGACGGCGGAGCAGGCAAACTGGATGCCAATGGCGGAAACATGACCTCAACTGCTGGTTACTATAAATTGAATGCTGACGCAACAGCCATGACCTATACCGCTGTTAAGACGGCGTGGGGTGTCATCGGTGATGCATCTCCTCTGGGATGGGGCGATGAAACAGCTTTGGCATACAGTCCTACCCAACGTATCTGGCAAGGTGTGTTGCACTTAACTGCCGCCAGCATCAAATTCAGGGCCAACCACGACTGGGGGTTGAATTACGGAAGCGACAAGGCTGATGGAACCCTGGGTGCCGGCGCTGCCAATATTCCTGTTTCTCTGGAGTCTGATTATGCCATCACGCTCGACTTGAGCCATCCTAACGCATACACCTACACAGCAAACAGATGGGGCGTTATCGGGGATGCTACTCCGGGCGGTTGGGGAACAGATACCAACATGACCTGGGATGCAACCAACAAGGTGCTCAAAGTCACTTTGAACCTGACGGTCGGAGCTATTAAATTCAGGGCCAACGACGATTGGGCGGTTAACCTGGGTGGTTTGAATCTCTCTGCACTTACCAACGGCGGAGACAACATTCCTATCGCTGTTGCTGGTAATTATACGCTTACACTTGATGTTCTGAAAGCTGTTCCTTCCTGCACAGTTACGAAGAACTAATTGATACAATTGATTTAAAGGGGGGGCAACGTTCAAGTGCCCTCCTTTTTTATTTGGTATCATTTTTGCGTATTTTTAACCATCTGTTCCATACATATTCCCTGCTTATGAGAACCCTCTCCCTATTGCTTGTCCTGCTTCTTTTTTCAAAATCAGGAGTTGCTCAGATTGTAACGGCCAATCCTGCTTTACCCAATGACAATCAATCCGTAACAATTACCTATGATGCGACAAAAGGTACGGCGGGGTTGAAAGATTATACAGGCGATGTCTATGCCCACATCGGAGTCATTACTGACAAGAGTACCTCCAGTACCGACTGGAAATATGTGGTAGCAGGTTGGGGAGTCAATGTAGACAAGGCAAAAATGATACGAGTTACAGCCAATTCTTACCAGATCACCCTGACGCCGGATATCAGGCAATATTTTGCGGTTCCTGCCGGAGAGGTCATTCTTAAGATCGCGTTGGTTTTTCGAAGTGGGGTGACTGTCAATGGCAATTATCTGGAAGGAAAAGATACTGGAGGAAAAGACATTTTGCTCGATGTTTTTGGGGCCGGACTCAACTTCGTCATTCAGCAACCAATAAAGAATCAGGTCTATCAGCAATATGCCAGTATTCCATTTGTAGCAAACTCATCAGCCCCGGCTGATCTGGAATTGTATTTGAACAATAAGAAAATTATCTTCCTTACCGGAACCTCTATCTCCTATAATTTTAATATCCCGACAGGAGATTACTGGATCAAAGCCAAGGCAATTACTGTAGCCAAAACCATCGTAGATTCTGTTTATGTTCACGTCTTGGGCAGTGAGGTGACCGAAACACGGCCTGCCGGAGTAAAAAAGGGGATCAATTATCCCGATACGCAATCTGCTTTGCTGGTCTTGTGGGCACCTTTCAAACAAAATGTATTCGTGGTGGGAGATTTCAACGACTGGCGTCCATCGTCAACTTCAAGAATGAAAAGGGATGGAGATTACTTCTGGCTAAAAATCGACAAACTAACCCCGGGGAAAGAGTATTCCTTCCAATATCTGGTGGATGGTACGCTCAAAATCGCGGATCCCTATACCGACAAGATTCTGGATCCCTGGAACGATAAATACATCAACACCGCTACCTATCCAAACCTGCTCGCCTACCCTACCGGGAATACTGACGGCATTGTTTCTGTGCTTCAGCCCAACAAGACAAAATACAGCTGGCAGACGGCACAATTTACGCCGCCTGCTGCTGACACTTGCATCATTTACGAAGCACTGGTTCGTGATTTTGATGCCAAACACAGCTTTGCCGGCATGGCCAGCCATCTCGACTATCTCAAAGACCTTAAAGTAAATGTACTCGAACTGATGCCGGTCAATGAATTTGAAGGCAACAGCAGTTGGGGGTACAATCCCTCCTTCTACTTTGCCGCAGACAAATATTACGGTCCGGCCGATGAACTGAAAAAATTGGTAGATCAGTGTCATCAACGCGGCATAGCTGTAGTGATGGACCTGGTATTGAACCATTCTTACGGTCAGAGTCCTTTTGTACAACTCTATTTTGATGGAGCAAATCCATCAACACAAAACCCGTGGTACAACGTAAAAAGCAACTTCACCAATCCGGATGCACAGTGGGGCTATGATTTTAACCACGACAGTCAGGCTACGCGCGAACTGGTCGACAGCATTGCCTCCTACTGGATGAACGAATACAAGGTGGACGGATTTCGCTATGACTTTACCAAAGGATTCTCCAACAATATCAAGGATAGTTCCGATCCCTGGGGGAGTAAATACGATCCGCAGCGCATCTTCAACCTGGAACGAATGGCCGGTGAAGTGCGGAAACGTAAACCGGGAGCGCTGGTTATCTTTGAACATCTTTCAGATAATCCCGAAGAAAAGGAGTTGGTAGAATCCGGAAATGGAATACTTCTATGGGCCAATTCCAACAGCAACTGCTCGGAGGCGGCCATGGGCTACAACGAAAACGGAAAATCAGATTTCACCTGGGCTTCCTACACTGCCCGTACCTGGAACAAGGCTGCAGCAGTTGGATACATGGAGAGCCACGATGAGGAGCGGATCGCCTACAAATGCATCACCTACGGGAATTCCCAGAGTGGATACAATATCAAGGATAGTACCACGGCTTACAAAAGGGCTGCGCTGACGGCAGCACTCTTTATACCAATTCCCGGTCCGAAAATGATCTGGCAATTCGGCGAGCTTGGCTATGATTATTCGATTGATTTTGGAGGTGGACGCTTAAGCGAGAAACCGGTAAAGTGGAACTATGTTGATCAACCGGCCCGCACCTATCTCTTTCGCGTGATGGCGAAACTTTTCTATCTCAAGAAAACCTCCCCTATCTTCAAAACAACTGATTTCAGCTACTCACTTTCAAGTGATCTGAAATGGCTCAAACTCAATCTGAACGGTGAGAACGTTTTGATTGCAGGCAATTTTGGCGTTGCATCCACCACCCTGACCATCCAGTTCCAGAAAGCAGGTACCTGGTACGAATATTTTACAGACGCTACCCTGGATGCCTCCAATACCAATCAGAACCTGATTTTAGCACCCGGCGAATTCAGGCTCTATTCGACTGTGAATTTTTCGAAACCCAATATCACAACCGAAGTGGATGTTTTGCCCAAACCTGAAGCGGGCTTTGTGATCTGGCCCAATCCTGTGAGTGAAACACTGAAAATTTCTTCTGTGTTGCCACTTTCACGGATTGTCGTCTATTCGATGAATGGGACCATGATTAAGGAGCTCATTCTGCCCGGAACTGAAAACTCTGGTCTGGAGCTCTTTTTGGGAGATCTGCAACGTGGAAATTATCTAATTCAGGTAGTAAACCAAAAAGGGCAAAGCGAGTCAAAGAAGATCATCAAGTACTAATGGAATGAAAAAGAGCTTCAACCTTTTTTTAGGTGGGCTTCTTGTTGTGTTGGAGGGAATGACTAACAGCGGTGAAATATGCCGTTTTGTTGGTATTCTGAAACGGGAAGATAAATAGTCAACTATTGAGGGGGCCGTGTATTTAAAAGGGATCGCATGAATGAGGTCAAACTAAAATTAAGCCAACCGAATTTGGCAGTAATATTATAATTCTTAATAGAAAGCTAAAGATCGTATTAAATTATTTGATTTTTTATTGATCTTAGAATTTTTAAGATTAGTCCGGATTCAAAAGCTTCAATTAAGGCTCCATCACAAAACCTGTCATTTCTTATTATTGCTGTTATTAACTTACATT
Organism: Bacteroidia bacterium; assembly: GCA_026391315.1. GTDB lineage: Bacteria > Bacteroidota > Bacteroidia > Bacteroidales > Prolixibacteraceae > CAINVV01. The sequence goes on along the minus strand of JAPLDT010000032.1, from coordinate 3,259 downwards.
TTGTTGGAATCTCGATAGTGTCAAAATCAAAATTTTCATCTCTTGCGATTATTCGTCCCTCTTCCCATGAACCCCAATCAAAACTTATAAAGATCGGTATGTTATAAACAATTTCCTGAAATTGAGAAACTATGGCATTTTGATTCCAATAGGGCATTATTATGACACCATTTTCGACTTTTTCTCCACCAGCCATTTCACCAAACTTTTGTGTCTTCTCCACCAATGGGATTAATTCAATTAATTGTCTCCATTCATTTTCTGAAAAAGAATTTATTCTTTCTCTATAATTTTCTTCAGTAAGTACCATGTTAAAATATTTGAAGCTTTTCTCAAGCAGATCAATTTAGTTCTTTCGTAAAAGTTTGAAACTTCTTCCAAAACTCAGGATCGTCTTCAGAATCTTCGTCAAATCCCATGTAGACGCCGATCCCTGTAAAATCATTCCAATCGACTTTTTGAAGGGGAGCAGGAAGTGGTTTGGGTAGGTTCATAAGCCTGGTTATGAGCTTTTCATAAGCCGGGCAAAGATCGTTATCTGTTATTAACGTTTGGATTTCACTTGCGTTTTCAGGTGATAGGTAAGGCGAACAAATCGTAATGAGGTTAGTGAGTTTGCTTACCATCACCTTGTCATTTTCATCATCCTCTGCATCTTCCTCCTCTATCGATTTGACGAACCGGTCCGATCCTAACCGGTGGCTGAAATCGATGTAGTAGTAATCAAATGGCTTCAGTGGGTCCAGATAAGCGCGAAACTGATCCCCTTTTTGGATCTCCACGTTGGTCTGAGGTGGTTTCCAGTCAGAAATTGCATTCTCAAGCGAAATAAACTCATCCAATTTTGTAGATGGCGTTTGGGGATCCTTGTCGATCCGAAATTTGAGTAAACGGGTTTTAGGATTAGCGCTGAGTACTATAGCTATCGCAGGAACTCCGGTTGTCATTAATTTTTTCTGACTATTTGGCCAGCTTTTTGAAGCGTCCAAAGACTCAATCAGTGTGAGGCGAAACAATATAATAAATGCAATGAACATTAACCCAAAAAAGAGAGTCGGCGGCCAAAACTCATCCCAGGTGTTCACGACTCCCAGATCCGGCTGGCCGGTAGGATAGATGACCTCCACCTCTTCTCCGGCTTGCAAACGGGACAAAGGCTTGGCAAGTGATCTTCGAATGGTGTGAGATGCACCTGATGCATCTTCAAAAGTGATCATCGGGAAAAGACCGGTTGCTTTGCTGCCGTCGCTCAAGGTGGAGCTATTCCATTCGGAACCTATGACATGGCCTATTGTCTTGATACCGTTAGCACGCAGGTTGGTTGCTGATTGGTATGTCCAATAAGTACCTATCCCGCACGCGGGGATCGCAAAAGACAAAATGAAGAGAATAGGGAAACGAACAGAGCTCAGGTGAAAGTGGGCAATTAGCTTGGGTAAAAGATGGAAAGGATCGTCAAATGTGGAGACCCCTGAACTTACAATGACTGCTGTCCACAAAAAAATAACAAAAGCGATAAAGCCCAGAACAAAGACAACACCACGATATTCATTTAACATGACGAGATGGGCATCACTGGGATTTGACGGGTTGTACAATACCGTTACCTTGTCTCCCAAACGCGATAAAGACCACCCGATCAATTGCCTGCTTCTGGCTCTGGCACGTTCGCCGGTTGACGTGACAAATTCAACAACTGGTACTCGCAAGGTGTCATGTTGAGAATCTTCAACCTTTGTCATAGCAACTACAATGCCAACAGTTCTTTTGCCTTTGATGCATAAACGAACCGGATCCTTTAGCATCATACTGAGAAACCACAGCAATAGCAGAATAAATCCGATAAATAACCATCCACCCCAATTTAGATTCATGACTTTGATATTAATAAATTCATATTTTATTTAATCTCAATTCAATCTTGCATAAATTTTACCTTTCCAGTAAATTGGCTCTTTGGGATTCTCTTTGTTTTCAAAATTAAAACTGAAAACAGCTTTCATTATTCCTGCTTTCCAAAGATTTTTGTCTATCGTAATATTCCCATTTTTGCAATAAAAAATTTCGCTGGCGGATGTATCAATACTGTTCAAATCTATTGTGGCATAGCAACTATCCCGCAGGAGATCAATATTAAGGCTACAATGTGTCGAGATACTTGTTAGGGTAAAACAATGGAAACTGTTATTGTTTAAGCGATTTACTTCAATAAAGTTTGTCCCGTTGTATTCATAAGACCGCGCTTCACACTGGATGGAATATGACTGATGAGTTGTGTCAATAATTGCATAGAATGCCCGCAAAGAGTCGGCATAAATACGACCTGTGCTATCTTTCATGGCATCAATTTCAGGGGGACAAAGTCCGTCGCAACTTAACTGTCCGTATTCATTTTTATAAACCCCTTCCGGGTAACTCCAATTATTTTTAAATGAAAAGTCACCTGACAGATGTTCTACCCATTTGATAGTAATTGGTATTGAAACTGACTTAACAATCCCTTTTGTATTTTGTCCCCACAAATAAGAACTAAATAATATAAGGCCAAAAACCGCAATATTATTTTTCATTCTGAATTTCTCAAACATATATCAACTTGCTTTCGTCCAATTTACATTCTTTATCAAGCCGGTATGCAACTAAATGTCCGCCTCTAGCGATGCTATAATCTAAGCAACAAATATTATTTCGGTAAGGTGTGGGATCGCCTTTAAGCCAATAGTGTCCAAAGAATACAATTTTGTCCTCAGGCGTATAAAAATTTGTACTTTTAAAATGAGATAAGTCAACAAGGGTTTCGGGTAATTTTCCTATCGGTTCCATACTAATATTCTTATAGGTCGTTTGGGAAGGGTCTTCCCACCATTTAATTCTTATTTCAGTTCTTTTAGTTCCGTCCTTATCCGTAAAATATAATCCTTCAGGCATTCTGATTTCTTTGCCTTTCAGCGTCTCGTCAATTGCTTTGTTTAGTGGTGTTCCTTTCTTTACTGATTTGTAAATCAGTGTGTCTGTTAATTTATCATTATCCAGCATTTGTCGCAATAAATCAATATTTCTGTTATCCCAGCAAGCATGAACAGCTCTAAATTTTTCTGTCTCGTAATAAAGTGGTAGCGTTTTGAACCATTCTAAGTATTTTTCATATTCATTTTGTCTATTTTGAAATTGCTTTAATGTTTCATAATGCTGAATGATATTTTTTATTTCATGTTTCCTCAGATGTCCACCTTCCGTTTCCTGAAAATGAAAACAGAGT
>JAPLDT010000102.1 GCA_026391315.1 Bacteroidia bacterium | reverse complement strand
CCTCAATTCCGGGTGCTTCTGTTGTGGTGAAAGGCACTACAATTGGAACCATCACAGACATTGATGGCAAATTCGAACTGAAAGTTGCTGACCCTGCGAACAAAACATTGGCTGTTTCCTTTATCGGAATGGTAGGTGTTGAAGTTCCAATTGGTTCAAACTCAGTCATCAATGTAACCTTGAAAAGTGAAACAATTGGTGTTGAAGAGGTTGTTGTGGTTGGTTATGGTACACGTTTGAAGGAGCAGATTACCGGCTCCGTTTCTACTGTTTCCGACAAGCAATTGAAAGTTTCAAGTGCGCCTAGTGTGGTCAGCCGTATGCAAGGCCAAATATCCGGGGTAACTGTAACTTCAGGAAACACACCAGGTTCTGATGCTACCATCCGTATCCACGGTATTGGTACTGTTAACGATCCAAATCCATTGTATGTAATTGATGGAGTCCCTGTTGGGCCGGGAAACAACATCAATCCAAACGATGTTGAGTCAATTTCTGTATTGAAAGATGCCTCTTCAGCTGCTATTTATGGTAGCCGTGGTGCCAATGGTGTAATTCTTATCACAACCAAACATGGCCGCGAAAATCAGGAGCCTAGTGTGGTCTTTTCTCTCCGCACCGGAACTTCACAAGCCACCAACCAATACGCCTTGCTGGGTACAGCCGAATATGGCCAGGCAGTGTGGTTACAGGCTAAAAACCTGGGCAATGCACCCAATTCTGCACAATATGGCAAAGGAACGAATCCTGTCATTCCGGATTATGTTCTGCCTGCTGCTACCATGTCGGGTGATCCTTCTGCAGCAGAAGCTCTTTACAAATACCCTGATTATCAAATTTTTAAAGCCAATAAACTTGGTACAAACTGGTACGATGAAATCTACCGCAAAGGGATTATTCAGGAATATGATCTTTCCGTTTCTGGCGGTGGAAAGAAATCTACCTACTCTTTATCCGGGAATTATCTGGATGAACAGGGATTCCTGATCAACACCGATTTCAAAAGGTACACTTTCCGTGTCAATGCTGAATCTAAATTTAGCAACTGGCTAAAAGTTGGTGAATCTCTGCAAGCAATCTATATCCATCAATTAGGCGACTTTTCCAACAACGGTGAAGGTTCGGCTATCTCAATGGCCTACCGTATGCAACCTATTGTTCCTGTTTATGACATCATGGGCAATTTTGCGGGCACAAAGGCTCCGGGTACCGGTAATGCAGCCAACCCGGTTGCTCAGCTGGATCATGCAAAGGATAATGATGGCAAATACATCCGCGTACTTGGCAATCTTTTTGGCGAGGCTACCCTAATGAAAGGATTGACCTTCAAAAGTTTATTCGGATACAACTTTGCTCAGTGGAATGGCAAAAATTACACCCTTCCAACCTACGAAAATGCGGAACCCAACAAAACAGCTGGTTTGAGTGTTGATTCTAACTACTCCATCCTATGGAACTGGTCGAATACCTTGAATTACAATGTGACCATTAAGGACATTCACAAACTTAATGTAGTAATAGGAACAGAAGCAGTTGATGATACTTATCAATGGATGTCTGCCGGTCGCAGTCAATATTTTTCGCTAGCTCCTGATTACATGCAGCTTGGCTCCGGTGAATTGAACAAAGTCAACGACGGAAACGGGTCATCATGGGCATTGTTTTCTCAGTTCGGACGCGCCAACTATGACCTGAAAGGGAAATATTTTGTGGAAGCGACTGTACGTCGTGATGGTTCCTCCCGATTTGGTTCTGCCAACAGATATGGTATATTCCCTGCTGCTTCAGGTGCATGGGAATTAACCAAAGAGAGCTTTATGGCAGGTTCAAAAAACTGGTTGGACGGCCTCAAAGTGAGAGCAGGTTGGGGAAAATCAGGTAATGACCGTATCGGTGAATACAACATGTTTTCTACCTTCGGAACCAATGGTTATACAGCCGCTTATAACTTAAACGGGACAACTGGTTCCGCAGTAGCCGGATTTGAACCTTCTACCAAGGGTAATCCGGATGTAAGCTGGGAAACCACTCAAACAGTTGATTTGGGTGTTAATGCCACCATGTTTGACAGAAAATTAACCGCTTCTGTTGCTGTATGGCAAAGAAATACGTCAGATATGCTTTACCGTTTAAGTGTACCACAGGTAATGGGTATTGCAAGACCTCCTTATGTAAATATTGGTAAGATGAAAAATACCGGTTTTGATATTGAACTTGGATACCACAATACTCTATTGGCCGGTAAATTTACCTATGCGATCAATGCGACATTGTCTCATTACAAAAATGAAGTTGTATCTCTCTCCAACAATTTGAAGGAAGTAGTAGGTTATTCTGAACGTCAGGTTGAATATACCCGTGCAACAGCAGGTCAGGCTTTTCCTATGTTTTATGGCTTGATCGTTGACGGTATCATCCAGACTGCTGCTGAAGCTGCTGCCGCTCCAAAGTTTGGTAATTACACCACCGTTGGTCACTTCAAATACAGGGATTTAAACAATGATGGCGTGATTTCACTTGACAAAGACCGTACCTTTATTGGCGATCCTCATCCAAAACTTACCGGAGGTTTAAACATTGACCTCGGTTATGGCAATTTCGATTTGAATATGTTCTTCTACGGAAGTTATGGCAATGACATGATCAACTATGTCAGTCGCTGGATCGACTATGGCCAATTTGTAGGAGGGTTAAGCAAGGATGCACTCTACAATTCATGGACCCCTACCAATACAGGAGCAAGATTACCAATGCTTGATGGAGCTTCCCATTCGCAGGATGCTTCAACCGCATTCATCGAAGACGGATCTTTCCTGAGACTGAAAACCATGAGATTGGGTTATACGCTTCCAAAATCTGTTCTTGATAAAGTCAAGATGAAAAGCGCACGTTTGTATTTGCAAGCTACCAACTTATTCACTATGACAAAGTACAGTGGACTAGATCCTGAGGTGAATACATTGTCCAATACAGCTGGTGAAGGCAATCGCATGGGAGTTGACAAAGGAGCATGGCCAACACCGCGTCAGATTACTTTTGGTGTAACCATCGGACTGTAATCTAAATATGAATATTATAAATTTTAAACAAAAGAATGATATGAAAAAACTATCAATTATAGTGGCGACCTGTTTCATTATGGCCATATCTTTTTCTTGCGCTGATTCATTTTTGGACAAAAAGCCGCTTGGATCGACTTCCGAAGATGTATTCTACAGTGAGAAAGGTGTTACTGCTCTTTTGACCGGAGCCTACAGTATGGTCAAAGGAAGCGCTTTATGGACCGTCAGCTGGGGTGCTTCCATCACCAACTGGACATTTAAACATTGGGATGGGTGTAAACCGTTGCAACATTGTACTGAATGTGATTGCCAAGACTCCTTCCCTTGCAGCAGCTACAGCTACACAATTCAAAGCTGAAGCGCGTTTTTTGAGGGGACTGTATTATTTTGAATCATGGTTGGTTTTTGGCGACAAGATCCCGCTTATCCCTGAGGATAAGGTTGATGTTGCCAATACAATTTCCAATGATAACGCTGCCGGCGCTGTTTTGAAATTTATCATCGACGACCTGACATTTGCAGCTGCCAATCTTCCTGAAAAGCAGGCTCAACCAGGGCGCGCAACAAAATATGCCGCCATGGCCCTTGCCGCCCGTGCTTACATGCAGGTGTTGGATTATACCAATGCAAAACCGTTGCTTGACAACATCATCAACAGTGGCAAATTCACACTGGCTCCCAAATTCTTTGACAATTTCCGCATTGCTAAAAACAACAACTCTGAGTCAATTTTTGAAATTCAACGGAACGTCAATGATATCAACGAGTCACTAAATGGTGAAATGGGTATCGGTTTGAATGCCCCTTATGCACCTGAACTGGGAATGTGCTGTGGTTTCCACCAGCCGACCCAAAATCTTGCCAATGCTTTCAAAGTTGATGCAAATGGTCTGCCATTGTTTGACACTTTTGATAACACAGATTTAAAGAACGACGAGGGAATTGCCTCTACGGATGATTTCATTCCTTCTGATGAATTGGTTGATCCCCGTATCGATTTCACCATGGGACGCAGGGGCCTTCCCTACATGGATTGGGGTATTATGCGTGGGATGGACTGGATTCGCGACCAATCATGGGGCGGACCTTATGTGACTGTTGAGAAGACTTTCTTCTACAAATCTGAGCGCAACAGCTTATCAACCACAACAGGTTGGCAGACAGGTATCAACGCCAATAACTTCCGTTACCTGCGTTTGGGAAATGTTTTGTTGTGGAGGGCTGAAATAGCTGCATCCGAAGGCGACCTGGCTACAGCACTTAAATATGTCAACCAAATACGTGCAAGAGCTGGCAATGAAGTTGTTATGGGCAAAGTAAACATTTTCAAACTTCCTGTCAGCATCAATTCAGGAGACGAATGGAAAAAATACGTAGACTTTACCAAACCTGCTGCCAATTACAAAGTTGGTCAATATGCTTCTTTCCCTGATAAAGCATTCGCAATGAAGGCCGTTCAGTGGGAAAATCGTTTAGAGTTTGCAACGGAAGGTATGCGCTTTTTCGATCTGAGACGTTGGGATAAAGCCGCACCGGGCAGCATGGCTGCCACGCTGAATTCTTTTGCCAAAAATGACTTAAGAACCAGACCTGACGTAATGAAAGGCGCCGTTTTCACAGAGAAGGCAAAATATCAGCCAGTTCCACAAACACAATTGGATTTACAACCCGGCGTTCTAAAACAAAATACCGGTTACTAGTCTACAACTGACACTACATATTTACGGCTGCTTCATTTGGATGAAGCAGCCGTTTTATTTTGCCCGGAGGGCATAAATTGTGATGAAACCTAGACGCTTCGACCCTTCCGACAAGCTCAGGGAACAGAATCTCATCTTCCCATTCATCCCCCCTCGGCTTCGCTCGGGGACCGGTATGTTCGCGCAAAATTTGAAAGCCCTTCGGCTACGCTCAGGGACAGGTCTCATTTTCTCAGTTTCTTTGTTTCCCTGTTTCAATCTTCATAATGTTCGGAGTTCCGGTCGCCCCCTCTCCCCTTCTCCCAGTCATCCCAGTCATCCCAGTCATCCCAGTCCCTCCGTCATTCCTACCGTCCTGACAGCGCGAACCACGAACTATTCTCCTGGTAATCTTCAATCAGCGTAGTCGTATCTGAATAGTTCAGGTGCCCGATCAAAGCTGTCACCTCTTTCTTTAAAGTAGCCAGGCTGTTCTCAATCAAATCAGAACGGAAACCCTTTTCCCCCAAATCAACCACCTTCTCCATGGAGATAATTCTGGATATGGCCTGACCCAATTCGACCATCTTGCGTTGCGGCAACTCATAATCCAGATTAAAATTCAGAAGATCCTTGAAATAATCAGTAGCCTTCTGAGTCAAATCGTTGGTACTTAAAAACTTAAACAAATTAGACTCTTTTGCCTGTTTCATTTGTTTGACCACTGCATCAGAGATCTGTGAATAGAGCATGTCGTTGGATCCTTCAAAAATCTGAAACGGACGGCTGTCGGTAATGCCTCTTCCTCCGATATGACTCAGTCTGTATGCTTTCGCCCCAACCAGTTGTACCAATGACTGGGCAGCATTTTGCATCAGATCGGTTACATAACTCTTTACGGCATTGGCTTCTACCCCACTGGTGGAAAGATCATTTTCAATACCTGCCTTTTCACAGCTGGTGGCACACATGGCAGAAGCAACCGTGAAAGAAGATTGAAGATCTGTCAGACGAAGTTGTACCTGGTCGTATGCCAGCAACCTTTTTCCTGATACAGATCTTTCCCTGGTATGAGCCAGCGCCTCATCGAGCATCCGCTGGATAAAACCATGTGCCATACCTGGAAACTGCAGGCGACTACGGTGCAACAGGTCTAAAAGTAACTTGATGCCTGTTGAATGAGGTATCAGACGATGAAGATGTGGCACTTCCACATCGATCCGGTTGCGGCCGTAGGGTATCTGGTAAAGTCCGAGATTGTCGAAGAACTCTTCTACCACGATTTGTTGGCCATTCTGGTTGACATCGCACAGGAAAAAATCGATGTCACGTTTCAGCTCGCCGCTTTTCATCTGCTCTCTGGCTGTCAATAACCAAAAATCAGCCCATCCGGTTAATCCGGCCCAATGTTTGGTACCCTTGATGTTGTAAGAATCTCCATCCGAGGTAAATGATGTTTGCATGTTTAGTGCATCGCTTCCATGACCCGGCTCGGTAATCATTAATCCACCCATGTTCTGTGCCGTCATGAACCGTTCAAATACAGACTTTTTGGCCTCTTCTGATCCATATTTTGCCAAAGGCTGAAGGAATAATGCTGAATTGATACCCAAAGTTAGCGACAGCGCCAATGACTCGTAAGAAGCAGCTGATAGCAATGCAAGAATCTCCTCCACTTTACCACCTCTCCCTCCATACTCTTCAGGAATATTCACAGACAAAGGGTTACCCGACATCACCTCTCTCATCACGAAAGGGGGCATACCCCGGTTGGTACTTAACTGGTCAATATCAGCCCGTACGCGGTAGGCATGGGTACTTCTTGAACGAAAATCTTCTAAAAAAATATCAAAAGGTATTTTTTGATTTGACATAGGATTACTTTCCATGATTGCATTTATATATTAAGGCCATGTTTGTTAAATACCAAACAATAACCTATTCACCCGACTTCAGAGTGAAAAAAATTTATCGAAATCAGATGATATCTATAAGTTGAACGTCAGTTTTGAGGATATGTTGCAAAAAAAAACGCTATTTTTAAAGAAAATTTCCAACCAATATCAAATACTATGTCAGAAAATCAAAAGAAAAAACTGAGTCGTCGTTCTTTTTTTGGGACTTCGATGATGGGGTCTGCAGGAATAGCATTTCTGCCAGGCGTTTTAAGTAGCTCTGAAACAATGGCTTCACCAGCACCTGCTGATGTTCGTCTCGGCTTTATCGGAATGGGACAGCAAGCAATGTTTCTATTGAATGGATTCATGCAGATTCCGGGAGTAGAAATTGTTGCAGGATGTGATGTTTATGGTATCAAACGCAAAAGATTTGAAAAAAGAGTCAACGCATTTTACGCCAAAAGCGGTAAGAATGTGAAAATTGAGACCTTCGAAAAATTTGAAGATCTGCTCAAAAATAAAAGCATCAATGGAGTCGTCATTGCTGTTCCGGACCATTCTCATGCAAGAATAGCCATCGCAGCCCTGAAAGCAGGTAAAGAGGTCTATCTGGAAAAGCCGCTGACATTTACAATTAAAGAAGGTCAGGAACTTGTCAAATGCGTTCGTGAGAATAAGCGCATTCTGGCTGTTGGCAGCATGCAGAGATCTACCCCCAATTTTCAGAATGCCATAAAGCTAGTTCAGTCAGGCGCCATCGGGAAAATCGAAAAGGTAAATGCTTATGTTGGCGCTCCCCCGAAACCATACGATCTGCCTGCTGAACCGGTACCAGCAGATCTGAACTGGGATTTGTGGTTAGGTTCACTTACCGCGAAGATCCATTTCAATCATGAATTGGATCCTCCAATTTCACTTGATCCCGAAGTAAATGAGAAGATCTGGGGTGCCTGGCGCTGGTACACTGAAATGGGTGGCGGATTCACCACCGACTGGGGCGCTCACATGTTCGATATCGCTCAATGGGGTCTGGGAATGGACAAAAATGGTCCGGTCGAAATTTCACCTATCGGGGATGGCACTGAATACATGACTTTCAAATATGCCAACGGAGTCGTGATGACCTCCGAACCTTTCGATGCAAAGAAGACAAAGGGTGTCAAATTTTGGGGAACAAAAGGCTGGATTGAAGTGGCACGGGGTTATTTCAACTCTTCTGATCCCAAATTAATTCCTGCAAAAAAAGAAGAAAAAAATGGTCCGGCCGAAACCAATGTACCTCACCAATTGGATTTTGTGGAAGCCATTCGTGCACATAGGGATCCAATAGTTCCAGTCGAGATTGGCCATAGCAGCTGCACAGTCTGCACACTTGGCAACATCGCCTGTCAACTGAAAAGAACTGTTAAATGGGATCCTATCAAACAGGTATTTATCGGCGATACCGATGGAGCAGCTACCAAGATGATGCACTATCAATATCGAACAGGATATTCGCTCTTATAAAAAGAGAAAGGCCCATAACAGGGCCTTTCTCTTTTTATAAGATCAGCGATGCGGCAGGAGAATCCAAAAACAACACCGAGTCGGCGTGTTTCCGTAGAATACTTGCCGGACATTTCGGAGAAATTTCACTGTTAAGGGTTTGGTGCACCGCTTTCGCTTTCCGGGCATCCGGAACACTGCAAATAATCGCTTTCGATTTCATGATCTGCCTGATCGACATGCTGATTGCCTTTCCCGGAACATCGTTCAATGTTGGAAACCAGCCTTCGCCCATTTGCTGAAGGCGGCAATCTTCATTCAATGTTACTACAAGATAGGCCTCTTCCGTTTCAAAATCTGCAGGAGGATCGTTGAAAGCCAAATGGCTGTTTTCACCAATACCAACAAAGGCAACATCAATCGGGTGTTTGCTGATCAATTTCCCCAAACGGAGGCATTCCTCATAAGGCTCCACGCTACCATTCACATAGTTAAATTCTTTCAACGGAATAAGGTTCACAAACCGTTCTTTGAGGTATTTGCGAAACGATGCGGGGTGAGTATCGGATACTCCGATGTATTCGTCCAAATGAAAGCCCGTAACGACTGACCAATCAATATCTTCTTTGACCAACTCACTGAGCATTTCGAACTGGGATGCTCCGGTGGCAACGATGATGTTTGCTTTTCCTCTTTCGAAGATTGCCTTACAAATCAATTTTGCTCCCATTTCGGCTGCTTTCTTACCAAGCTCCTGCTTGGTTTCTGAGATTACTATTTCCATTGCTTTATGATTTCAAAAATATTAAATACCATTTAGCTATTTGAATAAACTTCCTTACCTGCTACGAACGTTTTCTGAATCAACATTCTTTCATTGTCCATCGTAAATAAAATTAAATCAGCGCGTTTCCCTCGTTCCAATACTCCACGATCATTCAGATTATGAACATATGCAGGATTTAGTGTCGTCATCTGAATGGCATTGACCAAACCGCAACCTGAAACTTTCATGATATGGGCAACCCCTTTTCGCAAAGGCGAAGCAGAACCATAAAGTCCTCCCTCCGAGAACCGAAGATTTCCGTCTACCGTTTTTTCTACCGTCTTTCCATCTTTTATTTTATATGTACCCGCCGGTAATCCGGTATAACTTGTAATATCAGATGTTATCACAATATTTTCGGCTCCCTTGGTCTTGTAGAATACCTGAATCATCTCAGGCGGGAGATGAAAACCATCGGCAATAAAGCTTATTTTTAAACGGTCATCGGCAAGTTGAGGCCATATCGGATTAAGGTGCCTGTTCAAAGTATTGGCACAACCGTTACCCAGATGTGTTGCCAGACTAGCACCATGATCAATTGCCTGTTTGATCTGCCCTGCCGTACCGTTGTGATGCCCCAGTGAAACTACAATACCCAATTCGGTGCATTTTCTGATAAACTCATAAGCGCCCTCAACTTCAGGAGCTACTGTAATCAAAAGTATTTTTTCGCCTGAAGCTTTGTAGAGTTCAAGAAATTCATTCCATATCGGTTTTCGAACATGCTCTATTGGATGAGCTCCCCGATAACCATCTACTGCAGAAATATAAGGACCTTCGAGGTGAAAGCCAGGGATGGAACCAAGAAGAGAAGGATCGCCCATTGCTTTGGCAAGGATGCCAAAATTCTTCAACAACATTTTCTGACTATTTGTTGTGAGGGTTGGAAAATAGGTAGTAACACCCTCCTTCCATAAACCTTCAGTAACTTTCTTAACATCTGAAACGGTCAAGCCTCCATGGCTCGCCAGGGTATCACCTGCCCCTTCAAGGCAAAATGACACCGAATTGCATCCGTTAACCTGAATGTCAATTAAACCAGGGGCAATATAATGGCCCTTTGCATCAAGTTCAATGGCTCCCGGCATATTCAGGTTCCCTTCAGCTACCTTCTCTATAACACCGGATCTTACTAACACTGTCGCATTTTTCACAATACCTGAAGGGGTTACTGCCTGTCCGTTGTAAATTTTTAAAAGTCTATTTTCTGATCCCATAATTCTCCAGAGGTTAATACAATATTTTTAATGCTTATGCTGCTTTTTTTAATGACCATCTTTTAACCCGGTAACCATAATAGGCATAATAAACCAGATAGAGATAACATGGCATTAGTACCCAGTACGCCAGGTGCGGATTGTAATGATCAGCGAAATACCCATAGATAATAGGCACTATCGCGCTCCCGCACAGGCCCATAATCAAGATTGATCCGCCCATTTTTGTGAACCGGCCCAGTCCGTTAAGTGCAAGCGGCCAAATGGCAGACCACATCAGAGAATTGGAAAGCCCAAGTAATACAAGAAACCAGATAGACAGTCGGGCGCTATGTCCAAGAAAGGTAACCACCTGACCACTCACCATGAAAAACAAAAGGGTCAGCACAATGGCCGATGTAGTACAGAGTCGCAATACATTGAGATGATTGATGAATTTTGGAATAAGAACAATGCCCAGCAAAAAGCCGGACATTGTTATGCCAAGGATATAGGATGGAAATACTTTGGCCTCCAGCAGTGGCAAACCAAGCGATTGAGCATAACCGATCACTGTATTGATACCCGTAACCTGTGATCCAACGTGAAGAAACAGTGCAACAGCGCCAAGAATGAGATGAGGAAATTGAACAATACTTGTTTTACCGGAATTCGCATCGGCTACCTCCGAATTCTCATTGTTGGTATCTATTTCAGGCAATATGGAATATCTGATCATCAATCCGAGTCCAAAAAGGAAAACTGCCATAATGGAATAAGGCACAATCACCCTCTGTATCAATGCATCCAATGCTGCACCTCGTGCTGCTGCATCCATCAGGGGCAATTGTTTGAACAACTCCGTATCAGTCGGCCTGAGTATGGCAGCAGCCAATAACAGTGGGGCTACGATTCCCGCCGTTTTATTGCAAACGCCCATGATGCTCATCCGCTGCGCAGCCCTTTCTTTCGATCCTATCATGGTAATGTAGGTATTGGCGGCAGGTTGCAATATAGCAAGCCCTGTGCCAATCGAGAAGAGTCCCAGAAGGAATAAGCCATATGTCCTGGTTAAGGCAGCAGGGACAAAAATAAGGGCACCTAGCGCCATTATCCAGAAACCGATCATGATCCCCTTTTTGAAACCAAATCTTTCCAACAAGTGTGCAGCCGGAATTGCCATTACAAAATAGGCGATATAAAAGGCAAAGGCCACCAACAATGACTGGGCATTGTTTAATTCGCACGAAATTTTGAAATAGGGTATTAAAATTGCGTTGATCCAGGTTGTGAAACCAAAAATAAAGAACAACAATGCAATGATCATAATCGATAGGACCGTGTTTCGCGTGGATAGCGATCCTGCATTTACAACTTCCAACTTCTTTCTCATGTTTTTATAATTTGTTTTTAAAGGCTGCATGAAATACCCAAATATTCATTTTTTGTTGGTGTGAACAAATGCTTATGAGTATTCATTTTTGTACCTCAGAAGCAGAACAAATATATGAAAGAGAATTGTGACCTTTTAATTTTTTGCATCTTGGATACTTTTCTATATATCGCATTCCAGGGAAGGTCTAAAATAGAAAAGACTCCGCGAGGAGCCTTTTACTTTTGAAAAAGTTATGAGTTATAAGTGATGAGTGATGTAGATTCTCTCATAACTCATATCTCATAACTCATATCTCATAACTCATATCTCATAACTCATATCTCATAACTCATATCTCATAACTCTATTCCACCGTCCAGGTATTCCCACTGGATAAAAGCTGGTCGACAGAAGTAATTTTTGATTTTGCTTTTGCTTCCGCAATCTGAGCCTCCATCGCCTCGTTGTAAACTTTTGAAGGTACCGCACGGATAACCCCCATCGCAACAGGGAAGTCCGGCAGTTTCATGCTAATGAGCGACTGGTGCAGGAACCCATCCTGATCACTTGCGTCATGAACCAGGATATCTTCCGGTTTTACACCATCCTCGCCCAATTGGACCACTCTGAGTTTTCCCTTTTCAAGAACGATCCCTTTGTCGCGGTTGTTGCCAAAAATCATAGGTTCACCATGCTTGAGGAAAATCTGACGCTCTTCCCTGGTCTTTGGATCTGTGATTGCTTCATGGATACCATCGTTGAAGATCACGCAGTTTTGAAGTACTTCCACCACAGAGGTACCCTTGAATTTGGCAGCCTCTTCAAAAACTTCCTGAGAATGTTTCAGATTGTTGTCGACACAGCGTGCAAAAAACGAACCACCTGCTCCAAGCACCAGCCTTCCGGGTACGAATGGATCTTCAATTGTTCCCATCGGAGAGGTCTTGGTTACAAAACCACGATCGGTAGTAGGCGAATATTGCCCTTTGGTTAACCCGTAGATTTTGTTGTTGAACAGGATGATATTGATATCGATGTTTCTTCTAATCACATGAATGAAGTGGTTTCCGCCAATGGCCAGGGCATCACCGTCGCCGGTAATCTCCCAGACTGTCAGCTTGGGATTGGCACATTTCACTCCGGAAGCAATCGCAGCAGCCCTACCGTGGATGGTATGGAAGCCATAGGTACTCATGTAATAGGGAAAGCGGGAAGAACATCCGATGCCGGAGATGACGGCAAAATCTTCGTGCCGTATGCCCAGATTGGCCATAGCTTTTTGTACGGCATTCAAAACGGCATGGTCGCCACATCCGGGACACCATCTTACTTCGTTTTCACTCTTGAAGTCTTTGAGCGTATAATTTAATGTTTCCAGCATGGTTATTCCTCTATGAGTTTAATAAAGTGATCAGAAAGTTCCTGGATGGTAAAGGGAAGTCCCTGAACTTTGTTGAATTGGTGGTATTGATGTTCAGGCATTTTGTCGCGCAGATACCCGACAAACTGACCAAGGTTTAATTCGCACACGACAATCTTTTCGAATTTTGAGAAAACCTCTTTCGTATTGGAAGGTAGCGGTTTGATGTAATTGAAATGGGCAAGACTAATTTTTGTGCCTTTGACCTGTAACTCCCTTACAGCTGTATCCAGGTGGCCAAGTGTCCCTCCCCATCCAACGACCAAAAGGTCACCCGAATTTTCGCCCACCAGTTCGAGATTGGGCAACATATCCGCCACTGCCTCCACCTTATCCCTTCTGATTTCACACATCAATTGATGGTTGGCCGGGTCCTGGCTGACATTTCCGCCGGGGTCCTTTTCCAATCCACCGATCCGGTGTTGAAAGCCGTCCATACCCGGGAAAGCCCACTCGCGTGCCAAAGTCTTTGGATCACGCTGGTAAGGTTTGAATTTGGAGGCATCCCTGGCTATTCTTGGAGTAATTGAGGGAAGATCAGCTACCTTTGGAACTTTCCATGGTTCTGTTCCATTGCCGAGGAATCCATCAGTCAGCAGTACGACCGGCACCATCCGTTCCAGTGCGATCTTGGCTGACATATAGGCATAATAAAAACAGTCAGAAGGAGTCGAGGCAGCTACAACCACTACCGGGCTTTCGCCGTTTCGGCCATATAATGTCTGAAGCAGATCGGCTTGTTCCGTTTTGGTTGGCAGCCCTGTTGAAGGACCACCGCGTTGAACATTGACAACAACCAGAGGCAATTCTGCCATCACACTCAAACCAAGCGCTTCTGATTTCAATGCAAAACCCGGTCCTGAAGTGGAAGTAACGGCCAAATCACCGGCAAAAGCCGCCCCAATAGATGTACAGATTCCCGCGATTTCATCTTCAGCCTGGAAACTTTTTACGCCCAGATCTTTTCGTTCGGCAAGGGCCTGTAATACTTCGGTTGCCGGTGTTATAGGATACGAACCGATAAAAAGTTCCAGTCCGGCTTTCTCCGCAGCAGCCAATAAACCCCAGGCTGTAGCCAGGTTACCGCTGATATTGCGATAGAGGCCTTTTTCAATCGGGGCTGGATGGACAACATATCTGGGAGTCATGTGCTGAAGGTTCCACGCATAATTGTAACCGGCATGCAAAACCCTCAGGTTGGCTTCGAGCACCAACTCTTTCTTTCCAAACTTCTTGGTAATATATTTTTCGATGTAGTCGAGCGGACGGCTGAACACCCAGCAAATTAACCCCAAAGCAAACATATTTTTGCTTCTGAGGATACTTTTGTTGTCAATTTCGAGATCCTTCAAAGCCTCTCTGGTTAACTGAGTAATTGGAACTGGAACCTTAATATGATCCAATAGATTCAGTTCAGTAAATGGATCGTCGGTAGTAAACTTTGCTTTTTCAAAATTCTTTTGGTTGAAGCTGTCGGAATCATAAAAAATTGTCCCGCCAGGCATCATATATTTGGCATTTGCCTTTACTGCCGCCGGATTCATGGCTACCAAAACATGTGCTAAATCTCCGGGAGTATTTATCTTCTTTTTTCCAATCTGGATCTGAAAACCCGATACACCCGCCACTGTTCCCTGGGGTGCACGAATCTCAGAAGGATAATCAGGGAAGGTTGAAATGTCGTTTCCTATCAGCGAGGAGGTATCGGAAAACAGTGTTCCGGTGAGCTGCATGCCATCACCTGAATCGCCTGAAAACCTAATTGACACCTCTTCAAGTTCAATTACTTTTGTTTCAATTGACATAAGGTTCAAATAAATATTTGCTATTTTTGATCCACAAATTTAAACTTTTTTTGTAAAATGGCTGTCATAAAAACATTGCGCGGGAAAACACCTGTTTTTGGCAAAAACTGTTTCCTCGCCGAAAACGCTGTAGTGATTGGAGACACTGTACTTGGCGATAATTGCAGCGTCTGGTTTGGGGTCGTTTTACGTGGTGATGTCAACTACATCAAAATCGGAGACAACGTAAATATCCAGGACAATGCCGTCATCCATGGCACTTTTGAGAAATCCGCCACGAACATTGGCAACAACGTATCCATTGCTCACGGAGCCATTGTACATGGTTGCACCATTCACGACAATGTGCTGATCGGAATGAATGCCGTAGTGCTGGATGATGCCATCATTCAAAGTAACTCCATCGTTGCTGCAGGCGCGGTGGTTACCAAAGGTACCGTTGTTGAATCCGGGTCCATCTTTGCAGGATCACCGGCAAAAAAAATCAAGGAGATCAGTATCGAATTGATCGAAGGTGAGATCAACCGGATTGCCAATAATTACCATACCTACTCATCATGGTACAAGGAGTTATGAGTTATAAGTTATAAGTTATAAGTTATGAGTTATGCGAGATTCATAACTCATAATTCATAACTCATAACTTTTTTCATTATTTTGCAACCAAACTAACAAATACAAATATTTATGTCGAAACCTACTTCTGCAGGAGCTCAATCGAAAGGTTCCAATCTGATCCCGATGGTCATCATCGCGGTACTATTTTTCATTTTCGGCTTTGTCACCTGGCTCAATGGCATTTTGATTCCATACCTTAAAATTGCCTGCCAACTGACCAACTTTCAGGCCATGTTCGTTGCCTTTGCATTTTACATCGCCTATTTTGTGATGGGACTCCCCTCCTCCTGGGTGTTGAAGAAAACAGGATTCAAAAACGGTATGATGGTGGGTCTTTGGGTAATGGCGCTCGGAACACTCCTATTTATTCCTGCCGCTGCAACGCGTACGTACAGCCTGTTTCTTACCGGTCTCTTCGTCATGGGTACCGGGTTAACGATTTTGCAAACTGCTGTCAATCCTTATGTTACCATCTTAGGTCCCAGGGAAAGCGCTGCAAAACGAATCAGCATCATGGGTATCTGTAACAAGATGGCCGGTTCTATTGCCCCGCTTATTCTTGCTTATTATATTTTAGCCGACGGTGATTCATTTGTAGCCAGTCTGGCACAAATGGATGAATCATCCAAAGCTGTTGCCCTGAACGAACTTGCGCATCGGGTTATTGGTCCATACAGCGTTATGACAGTTATCTTCTTTTTACTGGGCATTGGAGTTCGCTACTCACCGCTTCCTGAAATCGAAGCGGAAAGTGACGACGAAATGGAATCCAACGGTGCGGTGGCAAAAACAAGCATCTGGCAGTTTCCACACCTGATTTTAGGTGTACTTACACTTTTCTTCTATGTTGGTGCCGAAGTAATTGCCGGAGATACAATTATTCGTTATGGTATGTCGCTCGGCATAGAAATTTCGAAGGCAAAAGTTTTTACCTCATATACGCTGGTATCCATGACTGTAGCCTACATTCTTGGCATTGTCCTAATCCCCAAAGTTATTTCACAACGCTTCGCTTTACAGTGGTCTGGTATTCTGGGCCTTATCTTTCTGATGGGCGCCGTATTCACTACCGGAATTACCTCCGTCTTCTTTATTGCGATTCTTGGTTTCGCCAATGCACTGGTTTGGCCTGCCATCTGGCCGCTTGCCATTCACAACCTTGGTAAATTCATCAAAACGGGCTCTGCCATGCTGATCATGGCCATCCTGGGCGGTGCTCTGCTTCCGCTTCTGTGGGGCAAACTTTCTGACATATATGGTTCCCAACACGCATATCTGGTCTTGTTGCCCAGCTATTTCCTTTTTATCTACTATTCTATTTGGGGGTACAAGAAGAAGAATTGGTAAAAAAATAGTTATGAGTTATGAGTGATAAGTTATGAGTGATTTGGATTCACGCATAACTCATAACTTATCACTCATAACTCATAACTCAAATAAATGAAGCCCACTTTAGTTATTCTTGCTGCCGGAATGGGTAGCCGTTACGGAGGATTAAAACAACTGGACGAAGTTGGTCCCAACGGGGAAGCGATCATTGATTACTCCCTTTACGACGCCATTCGTGCCGGTTTTGGAAAGGTTGTTTTTGTCATCCGTCACGATTTTGAAGCTGCCTTCAAAGAGCGATTCGATCCAAAATTAAAAGGACGCATTGCCGTGGAATATGTCTACCAGGCATTGGATAAACTTCCGTCCGGTTTTACCCTGTCGCCTGAGAGGCAAAAACCCTGGGGAACAGCGCATGCCCTGCTAATGGCCGATGGAGTGGCCAACGAACCGCTGGCTGTTATCAATGCGGACGATTTTTATGGAGAAAAAGCCTACTTTGCCATGGCCAATTTCCTTATATCATCCAACGATCCCGGCGAATATGCCATGGTGGGATACAATGTCGAAAATACCCTTTCCGACCATGGAACCGTTTCGCGGGGCGTCTGCGCAACCGATGCGAATGGCTATCTGACAACTGTAGTCGAGCGTACGAAGATCAAAGGTGAGTCGGATGGCATCTTCTATTACGAAGCGGATGGCCGTCACAAGCTAAGCCCTAAGAGTCCGGTTTCCATGAACTTCTGGGGATTGAAACCAAATGTCTTTGGATACATCAGGGAAGGATTTACTCAATTCTTGACGGATCATGGTCATGAACTCAAATCTGAATATTACATACCGTTGCTGATCAACGACAACATCGTCAACGGTAACATCAAAACCAAGGTCATCGAATGTGATTCTCCCTGGTTTGGCGTTACATACATCGAGGATAAACCGATTGTCAAGGGCAGAATTGCGCAACTGATTGAGGATGGGGTTTATCCGGAGAATTTATGGTAGGAAAAGAAATAGATGGAAATAAATTGTAATAAATAGAAATAAGGAAATAAATTGTAATAAGTTGTCTCATGATTTTGTCAACTTATGAAGTGTTTCTAATAGTTTAAATTTATTTCCCTATTTCCATCTATCTCCACTTATTTCCCTATTTCCATTTATTTCCATTTATCTCCATTCATTTCCAAATTTCTCCTTTTTTACAAATAAATGACCAACCTCCATATCCATCAATATCTAACCTCCTTTGGCCGTACCGAACAGGTAGTGGATTGGAAACCATTCGGCCATGGTCATATCAACGACACCATTCTGATCCGCACAGCAGGAGAAGAGAACCCCAACTTTATTCTTCAGCGCAAAAACCACTTCGTTTTCAAAAACGTACCCGGGATGCTGAACAACATCAGGCTGGTAACGGGGCATATTCGTTCAAAATTGTTGGCGGAAGGAGAACCGGAGATCGACCGAAAGGTGATGAATTACCTCAGTACAAAAGATGGAAACCAATACATTCAGGACGAATCGGGTAACTACTGGACCCTTTTCCTGTTTGTCAGCAATTCGCACGGAATCGAAGAGGTAACCCATGCCGATCAGGCTTACAGTGCCGGTAAGGCCTTTGGGAAATTTCAGCTTCAACTCTCCGACCTGGATGGTTCCAAACTGATTGAAACCATTCCCAATTTTCACAATGGCAAATTCAGGTATCAACAATTTCTGGATGCCATCTCTGGCAATGCGGCTGGTCACTGCGCCTCCATGCAAACAGAGATTGACCTGTTACTTCTACGGGCGGATGAAATGCTGCAATTGCAAAATTGGCTCGATCAAGGGAAACTACCGCTTCGAATCACCCACAACGACACAAAAATAAACAACATTCTGTACGGTCCCGATGAACAGAGCCTCTGCATCATCGATCTCGATACGGTAATGCCGGGCACCATCCTCTTCGATTTTGGCGATGCCATCCGTACCCTTTGTAACAGTGCTGCTGAAGATGAACCTGATCTTAGCAGGATCAGCTTTATTAAAGAGTATTTTGAAGCTTTTACGCGCGGTTATCTCTCCGAAAGTAACCGGTTTTTAACGAAATTGGAAAGAGAAAATCTAGTTTTCTCCTGCAGGTACATGGTTTGGGAACAGACCATCCGGTTCCTTGCAGACTATCTGAACGGAGACCCATATTACAAGATCTCCTATCCCGAACATAACCGCGACAGGTCCCTGTCACAATTGAACTACCTGAAGGTTTTGGAAAAAAACGACTCCTGGATGGAAAACTGCGTAATGCAAAGTTTGTCGTAGAAGGTACTCTCCCACAAAAAAGCTTAACCAAAAATGGGTTCCAAGGAATGCATAAAGATCAGAACTTGAAATTTGTGGCATATCTGGTTCTGTCGGTCCAGATCCCGCCAGGGATCAAATATTTATAGAAATATCAGGGTGATAGAACCGGAATCCCGTAGGGTAATGTCATTAAGTTAAGAAAAATTTATGCGACTCTCAACAGATTGCTTCACACTTCGTTCCTCGTGTTCGCAATGACGGATCTTTTTTTTGGAGGTGAGGGTGGAGAGAAGGAGGCGGATCATCAGTTTTCGGTAATAGCAAAATCGCTGCCCGCCTCCTTCTCTCCACCCTCACAAAATCAACAGCATACCGTCATTGCGAGGAGGAACGACGAAGCAATCTATTGATAGTCAGTAAATTACACAACAGGCCGACTATTCAAATATTCACAATCTTTAACGTCGCACAATCCATTTATGACAGTTCGTGCCCATTTATGGTTAAATTTCCCTTTTATCCCAATTTAATGTGTTGTGACTTGACCTCGCTGCCCAGAAACAGATTGGCCAGCTGATCAAAATTGGCCGCTGATTCTGTTGTAAAATACTCCCTCCGGCCAGATTTCGAGCAATTCATCTCCATTTCAGGATGGCGGAAAAGATAATCTTTCAAACGTTCCGCAACAATGGGTCCCTGGGTTAGCAACTGAACGCCTTCTGGCAAATATTGACGGATCACTTTCGTTAAAAGCGGATAATGCGTACAGCCAAGAATAACGGTGTCGATCAACGGATCTTTACTAAAAAGCTCGTCCAAATTCTGTTTGACAAAAAAGGCTGCTCCGGGGCTTTCTATAAGGTTACTTTCTACGATAGGCACCCACATCGGACAGGCCACCTGGGTAACAAATATCAGGCTGTTTGGGGATATTTTGGCTATCTCCATGGGATAGGATTCGGAAATGACTGTTCCATTGGTACCCAATACACCCACATGGCCGGTTTTCGTCATATCAGGGATCATCTCCACGCTAGGTCTGATCACCCCCAAAACCCGTCTGTCCGGATAAGTTACAGGCAGGTCAATTTGCTGGATGTTGCGCAGCGCCTTTGCCGAGGCAGTGTTACAAGCAAGGACCACCAGTCGGCACTCCTGTTCAAAAAGCTGAAAAACCGCTTGCCTGGTATATTCGTAGACAACTTCAAAAGAGCGGGTCCCGTATGGATTTCTGGCATTATCCCCCAGATAGATGTAATCGTATTGTGGTAATTCACGAAGCAGTTCTTTGAAAATTGTAAGTCCGCCGTAACCCGAATCGAAAACGCCAATGGGTTGGTAATTATCTGACATAAACATCAATTTATCCTCTAAACTATAAATTATTCGCCTTTGAACCAAAATTCAATTATTCTTGGTGCCCTTTGTGGTGATTTTTAAATGTTTAAACACAAAGGTCACCAAGTAATTTCTGAGAAATAAAAAAGGGCACCTTGCGACGCCCTTTTCCTATATCTAATCCAATCGAATTATTTTAGACCAAGTTTTGCTTTAACCAGTGGCATCATGTCTGTCGACTGTGCTGTGTTGTAATACAATACACTGTTTATTTCAAAAACATACAACATTCCTTGCTCTTTAGCTACTTCTCCGATTGCTTTACGGGCTTTCTCTACGACAGGCTGGAACTGCTTGCTCTCTTCTTTCTGAAGCTGGTCCTGAGCTGTTTGCTGATAAGTAGAGATTCTTTCCTGTAAGCTCTGAATGTCGGCTTCTTTTGCCTGACGAATGGCATCTGTAACATTTGGTTGTTTTACCAAAGCAACATACTCCTGGCCTTTGGTTTGGTACTCTTTTTGCATAACGGCCAACTGTGCCTCAAGGTCAGTTTGCATTTTAGCCATGGCTTTCTGAGCAACTTCACGTTCAGGCATGGTAGCGATCAAACCCTGAAAGTCAATGTGACCAAATTTCAATGTTTGGGCCGAGGCGGAAGCTCCAACAAATAGAAGAAGGGAAAAAGTTATAACACTTAAGAAATGTCTCATGATCAATCTGATTTAATTTTTATGTAGCAAATTTATAACATTAATTTTTATATCCAAGCTTTTGTAACACCTGATCGCTCAGGTCAAATTTCGGGTTGGTGTAGACCATTGTCATGCTGCCTGCCTTGTCAAAAACCATCGCATAAGCTCCCTGCTCGGCTATGGTCTGAATGGCATTGAAAACTTCATCCTGAATAGGCTTTACCAGGGCTTCCCGTTTTTTTGCCAAATCACCTTCCGGACCAAAATACTGGCGCTGTAGCTTTTTGTACTCCTTCTCCTTGTTGACAATCTGCTCTTCACGCTTGCGTTTCATATCCTGGGAAAGCAATACCACCTCGCCCTGATAATCCTTGTAGATCTGGTCAAGCTCGGCATGAAGCGTCTCAAGCTCTTTCTGGTATTTCTGTGACAGTTTATCCAGTTGCTCCTGGGCAGCGACATAAGCCGGCAATTTCCCTAAAATAAAATCGGTATCTACGTAGGCATATTTCTGCGCAAAACTGCTTGTCATGCAAGCAAGAATGAAAACTCCCAAAAAAATAATCTTCTTCATATCAATAATTTTTTATCATGAAGTAATATCAAAATTCAGGCCAAACTTTTAAAACTGCTGTCCCATGATGAAGTGGAACTGACTGCCACCCGTTCCCTTGGTATACCCGTCATCGAAACCATAACCCCAGTCAAATCCCATCAAACCAAACATTGGCAGGAAGATCCTGATACCCAAACCGGCAGATCTCTTGATACTGAAAGGATTGTAATCAGAGATGTCGTACCAAGAATTACCGGCTTCAAGGAAACCTAAACCGTAAATGGTAGCAGATTGTGACAAGGTGATCGGATAACGAAGCTCGACGGTGATCTTCTCATAGATATTACCACCCTTTGGAGGGGTCAAAGAGTTGTTTTCATAACCGCGTAAACCGATGTATTCACTTCCGTAAGAGCTATATCCCGACATCCCATCTCCTCCCAATTTGTAGGATTCGAACGGTGAGCGAAGGTTTTTGTTGTAATAACCCAAAAGTCCGGTTTCAAATTTTGTCCTTAGGATAAGTTTCGCATCCGGACGAGCCTGCAGGGGAGTAAAGATATCCGCCTTAAACGACCATTTGTGGTACTCAATCAATCTGTACCTCTCTGCAGCAGTCATCGTTGTGCTGCTGTAATCTTTCCCTGTAAACAGTGAGAAAGGTGGTGTCAATGCCAATGAGAGTGAGAAGTTCGATCCCCTTCTGGTGTACAACGGACTATCTGTCGAATTTCGTCCGAATACAGTCCTGAATGCCAGTGTATTGGATGTACCATTCTGGAAAATGAAATATTTCCAGTTGTCAAGAATGTATCTTTGGTAAGAAAGTTCGTGATACAAGGTAAAGTAGTTGTCAGGCCTTTTCAACCGATATCCCAATCCAATCGAAGCGCCCAAAACACCCATTTTCTCAGTGATGTCATAATTGTACTGGTTGTATGAGCCGTAACCACTTCCATAACCACTTCCGTAACCACTTCCGTAACCTCCGCCGCCGTAACCTCCACCATACATTCCATTTCCATAGCCGCCGTAATTGTATGCACTGTTACCGCTGGTCTGTTTGGAATAGTAGATAGAGAAGGTGAATGAGTTGGGTTTCTTCCCTCCCAGCCATGGCTCGGTAAAGGAGAAACTATACGATTGGTAATAAGAACCATTGGTTTGGGCTCGCAGTGTCAATGTTTGACCATCC
Source organism: Bacteroidia bacterium (assembly GCA_026391315.1). Lineage (GTDB taxonomy): Bacteria > Bacteroidota > Bacteroidia > Bacteroidales > Prolixibacteraceae > CAINVV01. The sequence continues at coordinate 41,738 of JAPLDT010000102.1, read as the reverse complement.
CCGGTAGGGAGAGGTCTCCAGGCCTTTTTGTTGCCGATATTCCTAACGGAGAAGTTGGAGAATTTCAATCCGACCGTTCCGACAAACATCCCGGCGCCCCATCCACCTGAAAGTTCAACCTGATCGTTGGCGCGCTCTTCAAGCTCATAGTTGATGTCGACAGTTCCGTCCTCGGGATGCGGAACCACATCGGGCTTGATGGCTTCCGGATTAAAGTGGCCCATTTGGGAGAGTTCACGCACCGAACGAATGATGTTTTCCTTACTAAAAAGCTGTCCCGGACGGGTGTACAACTCACGGCGGGCAACGTGTTCGTTGGTCTTGGTATTACCTTTGATACCAATCGAATTAATGGTTGCCTGCGTGCCTTCGACGATCCTCATCTCAAAATCAATAGAATCGTTCTCGACCTTCACCTCAACCGGATTAAGGTTAAAGAAAAGATAACCGGTATTCAGGTATTGGTTCGAAACAGCGTCATCATCTTCGGTAAGGCGCTTTTCAAGAAGTTTCTGATCAAAGACATCACCCTTTTTGATACCCAGTACCCTGGATAGTTGATCATCTGTCAGAACCGTGTTCCCAATCCACCTGATATTTCTGAAGTAATATCTTCGTCCCTCATCAACCCAGTATTTTAGTTTAACTGTATTTCTGGTTGTATCTTTAATGATGGTATCGGCCAGGATGATGGCATCACGATAGCCATTTTCATTGTATTTCTTGATCAGATTAATTTTATCTTCATCAAACTTGTCCTGGAGAAATTTTTTCGAGGAGAAAAAATTGATCAATTTTTTTGATTTGGTTTTTTTCATGGATTTCTCCAGTTGGTAAGTACTCAACTGTTTGGCGCCCACAAACTCTATTGAACTGATCTTCACTTTGGTCTTCTTGTTCACCATAATGTCGAGCACCAACTGGTTTTGTTTGGTGGTATCATCCTTTTGCACAATGCTCACTTCGGTGTTGTAGAACCCTTTGCCCTGGTAGTAGCTGAGTATCTGCCGCTGGGCAGTGTTGACCAGGTTATCGGTAACTTGTCCACCGATCAGCATCATCACCTGCTTCTCAATATCTTCCTTTTCACTTTTACTAACACCATGGTAATTTTTGGCTGCAAGTCTTGGCCGCTCCTGCAGATAGACATTCAGCCAGATCTTATCACCTACTATTTTTGTCGCAGAAATTTTTACATCTGAAAACAGACCCTGTTTCCAATATTTTCTCAAGGCAGATGTGATCTGATCGCCGGGAATTGTAATTTCCTCACCAATATTTAACCCGGAAAGTCCTTTCAACACCTCAGTATCCAGAAATCTGATACCGCTAATTTCGATACCTGCCAACGTATAATGTTTTGGACTATCGTAAAAAACGGAGAAATTTGTACTGTCAGCTACTGTTTGCGCATACAACTGGGCACCAGAAAATAAAGCAAGAAATAGAAATAAAACTCTTTTGACCATGTCAAATTCTAATTTGTTCACTAGTTTTTCCAAAACGTCTTTCTCTCTTTTGGAAATCATTAACTGCCTCAAAAAGATCATCTTTGCGATAGTCTGGCCACAACTTTTGTGTAAAATACAACTCAGTATATGCAATCTGCCAAAGAAGAAAATTACTAACCCTGAATTCACCGCCGGTACGAATCAACAGTTCAGGATCAGGCAGGCCAAATGTAGGAAGATATTTTCCAATCAACTCTTCATTGATGCTACTTTTGTCAATTTTGTCATTTTTTAACTCATCGGCCATTCTTTTTGCCGCTTCCACCATCTCCCAGCGGCCCGAATAGCTCAAAGCCAATACCAATCTAAGCCCGCTGTTCTCTGCAGTTTTGGCAATTGCACCAGCCAATTTTTGCTGAACTTGCTCAGGAAGTGAGGCAATATCGCCAATGGTACGCAGCGATACATTGTTTTTGTGGAGATTTTCCGTCTCAGCAACGATGGCATGGACCAGCAAACCCATCAAGGCATCTACCTCCTCCCTGGGCCGGTTCCAGTTCTCTGTAGAAAAAGCATAGAGTGTAAGGTATTGAATACCCATTTCACCCGCTCCCTCAACGACAGAGCGGACAGCCTCCACCCCTTCGCGGTGACCAAAGATCCGGTCTAACCCATGTTGTTCTGCCCATCGCCCGTTGCCATCCATGATAATGGCTACATGTTTCGGGATCTTATCAGATTTTAACTCTTTAGAATGCACTTTTCCTGACATTTTTTTCGTTCACTTTACATATTCCCCTGTCTTGCCAAACCTGCCAGTGCAACGAGAGGTGCAATGAAGCATACCAGTCGTTGTTCAGCAACACACTGGGAGCAAACTCCGCAGGGTAGCTTCCGATTAAAGGATCCGCATTTTGGTATCTTTTGGGATCCTTCAGGTTATCTATGTTATCTGTAAAAGTCTTCCTGACGCACAATTCCACGCAGAGCCCAAGCCTTTTGGTTAGGTTGTATTTAATTCCAAATCCCATCGGTATGATGGGTGACAGCGCATCGGAATCGTTGGTTTTGTTGTTGTTCTTATCCAAAACCGGTTGGTACAAATTTTTGTAGGGCAAAAACGGATAATTATACAGCTGTGGCATTAGTATCAGGGTACCCCGTCTTGGAGCCCTTGAATAAAATCCTCCCACCCCCAGGGATAGAAATGGGGTAAAACGGTCTTTGGTGGTACTTCCCATTTTATAATCCATGAAATTGAATTCAAAAATCGCCTCAAAGGTCTGGATGGACCGGTTGAAATTGTAAGAATCATCCGCTTTCTTCATGAATAACTCGATAGGCATACCGGATGGATCATTGATGGTGATCCGGGAAGTAGGTTCGGCCAGGTTTACACCGGGAAAGGTGCCTGACGACTTCAGGGTACCTGATATCAATTGCCCCCGGATGGACATTCTCTTGTTAAAATTCCATCTTCCAAGAAGTCCGTAAAGCGCTGTGATCTCTTTGCCGTATGAGACATTTTCCAAATCACCCCAATAGACTGCTGCACCAAGCCTGATACCAACATCTGCCGATTTTTGCGGAAAAGCCTGCAAAAAGCAGAGAAGCATGGAAACTATGATCAACACTCTCTTCATAAAACCTGACACTTTACTATGATACAAAGGTAACAGAAACCACCGCTAATTTATTTTAAAGCTTGGAAAACAGCAATAAAATTAGCTCTCTAATGTACTTTAATTTCTTTTGTCTGCCCCCCACAGTAATTTTTTGCGCAAGGTTTCGTAAAACGACTGATTTTCAAATTTCAACACATTGATGATGAAGTCAGCCTTACTTATTTTCCAGATCATATTCGTTTCAAAAGGAGCCGACCTCGAATCCAGCGAGGCCATGTACCTGCCTCCGCGTCCTTCCACCCACAAAGTAACCACTTCGTGATCGGGGATGACAACCGGTCGGATGGCAAGATTGTGAGGTGCAATCGGAGCAATGACGAAATTCGCAGATCCTGGTGTGATGATCGGTCCGCCAACACTCAACGAATAGGCTGTGGTTCCTGTTGGCGTCGCAACGATTAAACCATCCGCCCAATAAGTATTTAACAAATCACCTCCCACCTCAACATGTACCGTGATCATTTGCGAGGAATCCTGTTTGTGGACAGTGAACTCATTCAAAGCATAGGGAAAATTAGCAAACAGTCCGAACTCATTTTCCATTTTTAACAAAGAACGAGGTTGAAGAATAAACTTTCCGGCAAATAGCTGCCCAATGGAAAACTCAAGCTCTGCTTGGGCAATATCCGCCAAAAAACCCAATCTGCCGCTGTTAATCCCAACCATTGGGATTTCTGAATTCCTCACAAAGGTGATGGCCTCCAGAAAAGTTCCATCGCCACCGATACTCATAAAAAAATCGACACCTGCCAACTCCCGGTCGGAAGAGAAACCCTCAATCCTGCCGGGATCAATCCCTGCCTCCTTTTTCAAAAAGTCCAGAAAGGGTGTATAAATGATGACCTCTGTATCATGAAGATGCAATAACTCCAGCAAACGTTTCATGCTGTCGTAAAAAATTTGTCCGATGGTCCATCCAAAAAGGGCAATTCTCATTTGAAGTAAATTTAAATATCCTCACGTATTAATGTAACGCATAAATTGATCGAACCGGTCGTCGATCAGGCTTTTGAGCGGGGTCTGATCCATGAATGTTGCCTTTATATCGTAATTGTAGCGTGTCAGTGTCTGAATAATACCGGAAAGATCCACCTGATTAACCTTGATGGTCACAATAAGCTCTGTGGTCGATACATTGGGTTTCCAGGTATAAAGACTCAAAATACGGGCATCATTCCCTTCGATGATCTGGGTGATTTGTGCCAGCGAATAGTTATTCTCACACATGGTCAACTCAATGATTCCACCCGGTTCATTTGGTGAAAAGAGAATCGTTAGCTGGTTGCTCAAATCATACCTGGAAATTGATCCCAGGTAGGTATGATCTTCAGTCAACACAGGAACGATAGATACGCCGCAACTGGAGGCAACTGCAGCCACCTCAAAAATATGCTGCAACGGATGCACATGAGGCTTGAGTAACTGATCGGAAATAAATGCTTCAAGCGGAGCATCAAAATCATGGGCATCGAAAATCTCTTTGTCTGAAATGACGCCCAGGTACTCCTGATCGGTCACAATGGGCAGATGTGACACCCTGAAAACTTCCATCAGGGTAAGTACTTTTGAGGCAGTGTCGCCAAGGCTTACAGAAGGAATCGAGTCAGAAATCAAAGTTTCAGCGATCATGACCGAAAGTAAAGTTTTTTTTGAATACAAATCATTTCGTAAATTGCAAACCTAATTAATTGCATGCAAAATGACACGATTAAGCGTAAATATAAATAAAATAGCAACACTGCGAAACAGCAGGGGCGGAACAATGCCCAGTGTGACAGATGCTGCCGTCAGATGTCAGAAATTTGGGGCTGAAGGGATCACCATCCATCCTCGTCCTGATGAAAGGCACATCCGGTACAACGATGCCCGCGAACTTAAACCATTGATAACTACAGAATTCAACATAGAAGGATATCCTGATCCCCGCTTTATCGGACTGGTGCTGGAGGTTCTTCCCCACCAGGTAACACTCGTACCAGATTCTCCTTCTGCCATCACCTCCAACGCCGGATGGGACACGTTGAAAAACCGGGATTTTCTGAAAGAGGTGGTTGAAAAATTCCAGAAAGCAGGAATCAGGGTCTCTCTTTTTGTCGGAGCAGTGCCTGAAATGATTGAAGGAGCGGCTAAAATCGGAGCTGACAGGGTCGAACTTTACACCGAACCCTATGCCACAGATTTTCCGCTAAATCCTGAAAAAGCGATTCTTCCCTTTGTTAAGGCGGCCCAAACAGCTGAAAAATTTGGCCTGGGACTCAACGCCGGTCACGACCTGAGCCTTGAAAACCTTCGCTATTTCGACCAACATATCCCAAATCTGCTGGAGGTCTCCATTGGCCACGCACTTATCGCTGATGCGCTGTATTTGGGACTGGAAGAGACGATCAGGAGGTACAGGGAGTGTCTCAAATAAGGATAAAGGATAAAGTCAAAAGGATAAAGGATAAAGGATAAAGTCAAAAGGATAAAGGATAAAGTAAAAAGGATAAAGTAAAAAGGATAAAGGATAAAGTAAAAAGGATAAAGGGAGCCCCGGGTTTTGTGCTTGATTAGCTGTCAAATAGAGCATTCTAAAAGTTCAACAAGTATAGATAGTGCGTTCTTACTTTATCCTTTTGACTTTATCCTTTATCCTTAATTATACTCGGTTATGAAATTACATTACAGGCAATACGGTTCCGGGCCGGCATTGATCATCCTCCACGGGCTTTATGGTTCATCGGATAACTGGATTAACATCGCAAAGCAGTTGCAGGAGCATTATACAGTTTTGCTTCCCGATTTAAGAAACCATGGGGCTTCTCCCCATACACCCACACATACTTATGAGGAGATGGCCAATGATTTGTTGCAGTTTTATGAAGAGACAAATACAGAAGATGCCTATTTGATAGGGCACAGCATGGGTGGAAAGGTAGCCATGCGATTTGCTGCAGAACATCCCGAAAAAGTGAACAGGCTGATGATCATCGATATTGCTCCCAAAAATTACCTTACGGGAGATCGCTCCTTCAAACACATTCGTCAGCATGAATTAATCCTGCAATTGCTTGATAATCCTGATCTTTCCAAATACCAATCCCGCAAAGAGCTGGATGATTATTTTGGTTCGAAAATCAAGGAGGAATCCCTGCGTATGTTTCTTTTGAAAAATATACACCGGAGCCATGCAGGCATCTTTGAATGGAAGATTAATGCCGAAGTTTTAAGAGATACCTTTCACTCCATTGTAAGCGAAATGGATCTGTCGTGGTTCGAAGAGCGAATGCCCATTACCGCCTATCCGGTCACATTTGTTAGAGGACTGAATTCTGAGTATGTCAGCGATGATGATTGTAAAGTGATCCGAAAAATCTATCCCGAGGCTAAACTGGTCAATTTTGAAGGGGCGGGTCACTGGCTTCACGCGGAACAACCATCGAAGCTGGTTGCCACCATATTGGAGAAAGTTTGAAGGGTTTGAAGGGTTTAAAAAGTTTATAGAGTTATAACATTTCAAACATTTCAAACATTTCAAACATTTCAAACATTTCAAACATTTCAAACATTTCAAACTATTTAAACTTTTTAATCTTTCACCCTGCTCAGGCTCAACGATTTTAACATCCAGTTGGGAAGATGTTTCTTTGGATTGCGTTTACGAAGATTGATAAACAATCCCAACTTCTTAACAATAGGCAACTTATGCGTTTCTACGAATTCGATCAGGGTTCCATCCGGATCTTCGATGTATGAGAAGTGACCGGCTGCTTCACCCATGTCGAAACTATTGCCCTCGTGGTGGGCAAAGCTATCGACGGTAAATGGAAAACCGCGCTCTGCACAGGCGGAGTTAAGTTTCTCCATGCCATTGATATCATAGCACAAATGAATGAATCCGAGGTCTCCCCAGAAGCGTCCTTCAAAAATCCTTCGGGGTACACGGTCTTCAACCGCCACAAGTTCAATCTCGCTATTGCCCAATAGTCTTCCGAAGGCTCCGGGGCGGGGCTCACTGTTTTTCAGCAGAACTCTTCTAAAGCTGGAGTCTCCTCCTTTCAGATGGGCCAAATCACTGAATTTTCCCTTTTTATCAAAAACTACCTGGTCATAACCAAGTATGTCAGAATATACCTTCCGTGAATTTTCAATATTGGTAACCCCTATGATCACCCCATAAACTGAACCAGTATGCTGTTTCCGGTTACCAAACCAATTTTTTGATTCAATAACCTGAAATACATTACTAAAAGGATCAGTGACAAAGAAAAAATTACGTCCGTCCGGGTCAACCTGAACATCGCTTACATTCAATTTCTCTTCCAAAAACCAGGAATGCGTGAAGTGCGCATCACGTGTCTTAATTTTCGCGGCAAAGATACCCAGATCGCCCAATGCGGGTTCGAAGATTGGTGATTGCGGAACCCTGTCCGTGTATTGCCATATTTCGAAACCTCCCCCGCCATTCAGGTTCATCGCGAGAACAGCATGCCGTTTTCGGGGCAACCCGCCTGTATAAGGCAACATCAGCGCTGCCGTAGCGCTCTCTTCAAACACCTTGATATCCATCCCAAGGTATTTTCGGTACCATTTCCAGGCTTCCGCAACATTTTTTACTCCGATACCAAGTTGCTGAATCCCGCTAACTACAATTCCTTCCATAGGTTTTTTTATTGTCATTCACCCAAGCGGATTAATTCTTTGGGCTATTTGGTAAAAAAGCCATGGAATGTACCGTTTTAGATAGGGCATAATTACATCTTTTTTCCCAATAATTACCTCTTTGCGATTATTACTGACAGCTTTAACAATCTTTTTGGCACAATAGGCCGCAGAAACACCCTCTTCCTGTCCCTTGTCCATCAGACCATGCTCACCCCCCGTAGCGGTGAGTGAATGGATTGAAATATTTGTCTTGACCATTCCCGGACAGACCATGGTAACCCGGATGTTGTCCCTGAAATGTTCGAGTCTTAGCGTCTCAAAGTAACCGTGCAGCGCATGTTTGGCGGCGGCATAGGCCGATCGTTGGGGAAATCCGAACAGGCCGGTGAGACTGCTGACCACCACGATTTGCCCTCCGCCACTTTTCACCATAAAAGGAAGGATTTGCCTGGTCAGTCCGGCATGGCCCCAAAAATCTACCTCCATGATCTTTCTGGCAACCTCCATGGGCGTATCAATTAACAGGGAGCGCTGGCTGATGCCTCCATTGTTGACCAATATATCCACGCATGGAAATGCAGACTGAACATTAGCTACAGCTAAAACTACCTCCTCCGGGACGGCGAGATCAAATGCCAGGACCAACACTTCAGCCCCTTGTTTTTTACAGTTCTCCGCAACAATTTCGAGCTGATTATAGTTCCGGCCCGACAATACCAACTGTATTCCGGGAGCTGCCCACTTCAAGGCCAGCGCTTCGCCAATACCGGAGGAGGCTCCGGTAATCCATATGATTTTTGATTTAGTCATTCGGTCAATTGGTTTTAAATTTTGCCTGGAGGCATAGCATAACAGGCAAAGCGACCCAACGGTGCAAACTTACCTTTTTTCTTTAAAATAACAAAACAGACTGAATATCAACGTAATTAACCAACTCAATTAAAAATTAGGGATCTTTGCTTTATACCGCAAATACAAAACGAGAAAAAGCATAAATCAAAAAAATAACAAGTATTTAATTAGGTTGTTAGAAATTAATTAACTAAACTTGAGTGATTTATTTGTATAACCAAATCTATGAAGGCCTGTTCATCAATTACCTGGTATTCCGTACTGGATTATTGCTAACTCGATTGTTAAATTGCAAGCCTGAGGTTATTAAGGCTTCTCCTACTGTTACCCTTACAGCAGTGAGCAATATCATCACCATTCTGGCTACATCAGGAGGAGAGGTGACTTCTTATGGCAATGATTTGAGTTTTACCCGAACCGGTTCTTAGTTCTAATTATTTGGGGTGGGAGAAATATCCTCGGAAATGACAATTGGACAAACAAACTACTTAAATGCAGATTTTCAATAGATTCGTAAAATAAAAGATATAGTGATTTAAAACATTAATAATAAAAACAATGAAAAATATTATTGTTAGTTTGCTCTTACTTGCATGTGTATTTACGCTAAACAGTTGTCAGTCGAAAATCACAGGATGTACGGACTCAACAGCTACAAATTATAATCCAGAAGCCAATTTAGATGATGGCAGGTGTACTTATACACCTCAAGGCCCTTTGAATCCAAGTTTTGAAAATAGTGCATCATGGACAGGTAATTATGATTACTATAGTTCTTTGACGGGTCAGATTCAATTCTTAACTGGAACTGGATTTATGCCAACTAAAGGTAGTTCCTTTTTGGATATCAGTTGGGGGAATCATCGTTGGGACTATACTGGTAGTAATTGGACGGGCCAAGTATATCAGGAAAATGTATATTTTAATAGCTCTTCAAAGCTGATTTTTGATTATTCGTTCCGAGGACCTGGAACCGCTAATATACTATTTACATCAAATGGAACAGCATCTTTATGGACAAATAACATCTCAGGGACTTCTGCTGTTCAAAAAACTAATGAAACCATAATTCTTCCCCATTTGCCTGATAAGGGAAAATTAATTATTCAATTGATCGGAATGTCTGCAAATTCTTCATTGCAAGTAGATAACATCAGAGTACAATAATTTGAAAAAACAACAAATTAAACCTTGAAGATATGTTTGACAAACGAATTTTAAACTTCTTTTCTGTAACAATCGGGGCATTATTTATTATTTCCGGAATAGGAAAAGCTATTGATACAGCTGGCTTTAGCAATCTTATTTATCAATATGGTTTGGGATATTTAATGATATTGTCGCCATTGATTGTTTTATTCGAAATATTGATAGGGCTTTTTTTAGTCCTGTTAATTAATCCAAAACGATATTCCCTGATTTCATTTGTTTTGCTGGTAATATTTACGATTTCCTTTGTATACGCTCATTTTAAAAATGGAATAAATGATTGCGGTTGTTTTGGAACGATGCAGCCTTCCAATGTCCCATTTATTTTCTCATTTATTCGAAATATAATTTTAATGGCAATGGCTCTAATTGTATGGATTAAATACCCAGATGAAGAGTTTGAAATTCCAAAATGGAAAAAGTATTTAATCGTTTCGGTAATGAGTATTTCAATATTCACATCCGGATTCACTTTCAGGATGCCTTATCTTTTCCCGGGCAAGAAAGAAATCCATAAATTTCAGAACCAAAATATAAAAAACACAGAATTATCAAAATACATTAAAACATCTCCGGATAGCACCTATTTGTTTTTTTGCTTCTCATATACTTGTCCCCACTGTTGGAATTCCATCGAAAATTTGCGTCAGTATCAAAAAACCAATACAGCTGATAGTATGTTTGTTCTAGCAGTAGGAGAACCAAAAGATAAATTAATTTTTGAAAATAATTTTCGACCAGATTTTAAAATAAAAGATTTGACTGTTCAAGAAATGGATAAGTTAACGATGGCTTATCCGACTGCATTTTATGTAGAACACGATACAATAAAAGTTATCATACAATCAGTATTGCCTTCGCCATTTGTGTTTAAAAAGACTTATAATTTATCAAATTTCAAATAATTGTTTAACTTAATTATTTCTATTATGAAATCACAATTATTAAAATATGCTCTACCGGTAGGAATGGGGTTGGCTCTGTTGACGATTACAATTTTTGGGATACTATCAACAACTCTGGTTGGATGCAAGAAAGGAGATATTTGTGAATCTAAAAGTGGATCCGTAACTTGTGGTTATTGTTATCAGGATGCTATGACAAGTGGTAATCCCAACGCAGGGAAATGTTTTTATTGTCCTACCGGTTCCACCTGTTCAGGGGACGTATGCGGAACCCTCCAATGCGTAACAGCGGGAGGCGGCGGAGGTGGCGGGGGATGTAATCCTACAGGATGCCCTGCATCAAAACCATGGTTAGGTTGTGGAACTTGTTGGGCTACTGCAGATGATTGCTTGCATAGAGGTACATCTAATTTATCCGACGATTGCAATTCTTGCAGAAAATGTCCTTAATTTTCATGTGATACTAAAGACTTTGGGCAGAAAAGTAACACAAACATTCAACTGAAATCTTTATATTGATAGTTATATTTGGATATAACTGCAAGATATCAAATTGAAACAAAGAAACGCAAATTGAATTTTGACAGCTGACGGTCTAATGGCCGCAGAACACCTCTCCCTCCCTGCACTTTCAGATTCCATGCTTGAGATAAAACGAATTCTTGAAATCACAGGTTGAACTCAAACTTTTTTGAATAAAGTGTCCAATTTATCGGGGGTTAAGACAGTTTCTTTACATTGTAGCATGGTTATATTGCTGTGGTTTGACAACAAAATATTACTGAATATCAGTAGTATATGCGAATTTCCATGCTGCTTTTTTGTCTCTTAACCCTATCTTTTTTGAGCCTATTTTCTAATGCGAAACTTCTGTAAAAAATGATTATGCAAGCAAAAAAAATGGGAAATTAACCCCATTTCATGTTGGTAAATGGCTCCCTGCAGATCAGGCTATACTTGAAAAGTGGATGAACAATCTGATTGCTGAAGTTGAAACAGATGAGAAACCATTTTTACCCGTTATAGAAGAGTTCAGGAATCATATTGAAACTGATCCTGAGATTTTTATGCAGTTTAATCTGATGTTTGAGCAGGTTCCCCATAAACCTCCTTATAATAAAGATCCCACGGGCAAACCCCAGGTGAGGAGCTATCATCACATGCTCCAACTTCTCAACAAGATAATGACAAAATCGTTGGAGTTTGATTCAAATAGTTTCGTCGGTATTCCTATCTGTACCATCTTTGGCTGGCCTATGGGCACCCCGGCAGGGTCTGCAGCTTTTTTAAACGTCAAGGTCAACCGTCAGTTAAAAAAAATTCTTAATGAATGGGCAATTTTTCTAAGCTCTGAGAATTCACGTTATGTATTAAATTCTGATCCTCATAAAGGCTGGTTTGGCAAGGATGCACAAAAGGAATTACCTGATTTTGATAAAGAATTTATTTGTAACCCTGAACTTCCTTATCATGGATTTAAATCCTGGGACGACTTTTTTACCAGGGAATTTAAAAATGGGAAACGGCCAGTGGCAAGCCCTGACGATGATTCAGTAATTGTCAATGCTTGTGAATCTTCCCCTTATCGAATCGCAAAAAATATAAAACGACTCGATAAGTTTTGGATCAAAGCTCAGTCGTATTCATTGGATCACATGCTGGCAGGCGATCAATTATCAGACAATTTTGTAGGAGGAACAGTATATCAGGGGTTTTTGAGTGCCCTAAACTATCACCGCTGGCACAGCCCTGTTTGTGGAAAAATAGTGAAAACCTGTGTAATTGATGGCAGCTATTATTCCGAAGCATTATCAGAGGGTTTTGACCCCACAGGTGAAAATGAATCACAAGGTTATATCGTCGAATTAGCAACACGAGCCCTGATCTTTATTGAAGCAGATAACACCGATATCGGTCTTATGTGTATCATTCTGGTTGGGATGACAGAAATTTCTTCCTGCCAGATTACTGTTTATGAAGGACAACATGTATCAAAAGGCGATCAAATTGGGATGTTCCATTATGGAGGTTCATCACACTGCCTTCTCTTCGGGCCTCACGTAAAACTTGATTTTGATTTGCACGGTTGTAAACCTGGTCTTAATTCGAAAAATATTCCTGTAAACGCAAGGATAGCAACCGTATACAAATAAGTAAAATCCTGGCTGGTGAGGATTTGCAAATCCTCACCAGCCAGGATTTTACTTATTTCCCTGGTAGGCTGCCGAACCTGCATCCAGGAACTTCTTGAAATTTTCCACATTCAGGTCATAGGCTTTGGGCGAAACCAGCAGTTTCCCATCGCTGTCAAGAATGACATAATAAGGCTGTGAATTGGTACCAAACTGAGAAGTTTGCAGATCAGCGTTCTTTTTCCCAAGCAGTTTTACCACGCGCCCGGTTTTGCTGGTGTACCACTCCTCTTTCGGCATTTCTATCACCTTATCGTCTACGTAAAGAGCCACCACCACAAAATTTTCTCTCAGCCTGCTGAGCACACCCTGATCGCTCCAAACCCTGTTCTCCATCTCGCGGCAGTTGGTGCAGCCATGACCCGTAAAATCAACGAAAATAGGCTTCTTCAATGCTTTCGAAACGCGAAGTGCCTGGTCGTAATCAAAATATCCTGATAATCCGTGGGGCAACTTCAGAACATCCGCATAGCGCGGTACTTCTGAAACATTGCCTGCAATTTTGATACCCCCACCCGATCCTCCATTTTCGCGCGCAATGGCATTAATATCAAAATCCTGCGTCTCCATTGGGGGCAGCCAACCGGAGATGGCTTTAAGCGGGGCTCCCCATAATCCTGGTATCAGGTACATTACGAAAGTGAAAGTAAAAATAATTATCATCAGTCGCGGGAAGGATCTGACCACAGGATAATCACTGTCGTGGGGAAATTTGATCTTACCCAGCAGGTAGAAGCCCATCATGGTAAAGATGACAATCCAGAAACTAAGGTAGACCTCTCGGTCGAGGATTCCCCAATGGTAGGTCTGATCAGGAACATTCAGAAATTTCAAGGCAAAAGCCAGTTCGATAAAACCGATCACCACTTTAATCGTATTAAGCCATCCTCCCGATTTGGGCATCTGCTTGAGCCATTGCGGAAAGAAAGCAAAAAGGGTAAACGGAATCGCGAATGCCAGTGAGAAACCCAGCATCCCGATTATAGGTTTCAATATTTGTCCGCCGACTGCCTGCACCAAAACCGTACCAACAATAGGGCCGGTACAGGAAAATGAGACCAGCACGAGGGTAAATGCCATGAAAATAGTTCCCACAAATCCACCCTTATCTTCTTGCTGCACACTTTTGTTGACCAGCCAGCTGGGCACGGTAATTTCGAAATAACCGAAAAATGAGGCGGCAAATACCACAAAAATCAGAAAGAAGAGAACATTGGGAAGCCAGTGGGTGCTAAGCCAATTGCCAAAGTCAGCGCCAAAGAGGACTGAAACTAAAACTCCGAATATCACATAGATGGCGATGATGGAGAGACCATAGACCATGGCCTGTACTTTCCCCTTGGTTCCGCTTTTCATGAAATAGGAGACAGTCATCGGGATCATCGGGAAGACGCAGGGAGTGAGGATGGCGAGCAGTCCCCAGAGGAATGCCTGCAGGAAGAACCACAAAAGTGTTCGGTCTTTTCCTGTAAAATCATCGTTAGAGGCTGCCGGCTTAATTTCTGCCTTAGCTTTCGCAGTTGCTGCCATCTCTTTTACCGTAGCAATAACAGCAGTATCTTTGACTGTAACAGCAGGAACCGTTGCGAGTGTCTTTGTTGTATCCTTCGAAACAACAACTGCCGTTTTAATCCCTTCCAATTTGAAGGAGTAATTCACCTCTGTGGGCGGCAAACAGTTTTGGTTGTTACAGCACATGAACTCCAAAAAACCCTTAACCTCAACAGGTCTGTCGGAAATCACCTTCACTTTTTGGGTAAATACAACACTTTTGATAAAATACTTTACCACCATGTTGAAATTGGGGCCGTTTTCCTCCAGGGGTTTTGGCTCACTTACCTTTCCAACCAGGGTATATCCTGCTGACTTTTCAAATTTAAAAGATGTAGGAATTGGTCCTCCACTTGGGACAAACTGCGAATAGAGATGCCACCCTTTATCCATGGTAGCCATAAACCGTAGCTCGTACTCACTGTCACCAGTTTTTTTGGATTCAAAACTCCATTTGACCGGCTCAAGAATCTGGGCGGAGACCACCTGAAAAGCGGCAAGCAGTAGGGCGAAAAAGACAATTCGTTTTGCAATCATAGCAATAGATTGTTGTTGATAATTATCATGAAGGGAGAAAAGACCGGATAACCAAACATCCTTCCCTTTTCACTGTCCAAAGATACACCCAAAAATCAAATCCTTTGTCATCATAAACGTCATAAACAAAGAGAGGAAAATCACTCTCGGTCTTCCTCTCTTTGTTATGACTTCGTTCAGTACTATCGATCACCAATGGACTTCATTTTACTGATTTGCACTTATTTATTGCCGTTAAACTCCTTTATCGCATCGATCATGGCCACAACATTTGCGATTGGAACATTGGCCTGTATGTTGTGAACGGTATTGAAGACAAAACCGCCATCCTTAGCAAAGATATCGCAGTGACGAAGCACTTCTTCCCTAACCTGATTTGTCGTACCATAAGGAAGGGTTGTTTGGGTATTAACACCACCTCCCCAGAAGGTAAGTTGCTTTCCATACTTTTCCTTGAGATGCTTCGGATCCATCCCTTTGGCGCTTACCTGCACCGGGTTAATGATATCGAAGCCGGCATCTATAAATCGTCCCATAAAATTTTCAACTGCCCCGCATGAGTGTTTAAATGTCTTCCATCCGGTATTGGCGTGTATCCAATCATTGACCCGTTGGTAATATGGAAGCCACAGTTCATCAAACTGTTCCGGTGCACAGAAGGTAGAATCCTGCGTACCAAAATCTGTACCGCACACAAACAACACATCAATGTCATTCCCAATTGTCCGGTAGATTCTTTGGAGGTTCTCAATTGCCAAAAGGGTTTGACGGTCAAATAATTCATTGATGTAATCACTTCTCATGATCGTGCTCATGTACCATTCGGCTATGCCGCGGATACCTTTGGGCTGTTTCAGTTGCATCCCCGGAACCAGGGCAATATCACCAAGGGCAGTGCCACCCAATCCGGCAACAACTCCTTTGCCTGTGGCCCGGGCTTTCTCTACCTCAATTTTCCAATATTGCAAGGTCTCTTCCGAAACCGGAGTAAACTCCTCAAGGTTATCTTCCACATTTAGATTTGTATCGTCAATTGTCCCTTGTCTTTCGATGGCATCGAAAAAATAGCTGGATTGAGGCATTTTTGCGGATGGGGGAACGGAACTGTCACCCGAGGGGAAAGAGAGTAAATCCCCTTTTTCATCTTTCAGTGTGCTAAATTGCTCCGGTACGAGAACTTCTTGTCCCCAAAAAGTCTTGAAAAGTTTTAAAGGCGGTTGATTGCTGTAGCCAAACATATTATCATGTCCCCATGCACCAACTATATCTATGCCTATTGTTGCTATCAGATCCTCTTCTACCTGCCCAAGCATCTGGTATGGTTCAATTACCCTGACCGGTCTTTTTTCAAGGCCATAATATTCACGCAGGTTTTCAAGAGCCTTTACATGGATGCCGGTTACTGCATTCGAGCCCATGTCAAACACAATCCTTTCCGGTTCATGGTGATTTAAAGTTCGCTGTAATAATTCTCGTGAATTCATTTTTCTTGAGATTATTTTATACTTAGGTATTGGAAACAATATATTATCTCGCTTATTAGCTACACTGCATTTACCAGACTTTAAATTTTTGTTTGCCGCTACTCTTAATCTCGAATGGCCCGGGAGAAGGATTTTCCACATTTCGTTTCTTTCCGAAATAATCCAAATCAATTATTACAGGAGAACCATCCACATTTTCGAAAGGCAGGTTCGGAACAATAGCTTTGGTCAATGATGCAGTTTTCACCAGGTTTCTTTTTTGAGTCAGCCAGTTTTTGTCCAACGCAATTTCAAGATACATCTCCTTACCTTCATTCAATAAATTGGCGGAAGCATCAAAATCCTCTTTTATCACCACATTTCGTTCAGTGGCTTCCTGATCTTTGTAATTCTTCATTTGCTCTTTGGCATTTTTGTTCATCTCCCCGAATTTCTTCGGATCGCTGTGCCCGATGGTACGGATTGATCCCTTCGTAAATACATTGCCATCGAAAACTACAGGTAAAAGTGCATTACCGTACTGACTGGCATCTCCCCCATTTACAAACAGGTTGTTGACAAACTGAATGTCGCCGCCGGGGTTGTCGTGCAGCGATGACACATAGGTTGAGTGCGGTTTGTGATAGGGGGTCAGGCGCGCATCGTAACCAATTACATCCATCTTACCACCAAAAATATTGTGAACAAAAGCTGCCCCGCTCGAATTCATCAGCAAACTGGTTTTTGAAAGCAATATATTGTTGCTCACCAACATTGGACCATGATCCACTTCTAGAAAAATATCCAGGGAATTGTCGTGCATCAAATTGTTTTTAACCTGTACGCCCTGTGCCATCCAATCGAGCCATACCCCTATATTGGCACGGTAAATATGGTTGTTCATAATCTGTACATCTACTGCCCCGTGAAATTTGATCCCCGCCATTTCTGCACCCTGGAATAACCGTCTGATATGAATATCGTGGATGATATTTCCCTGGACAATACTAAAGGAACAACCCATACTGCCTACAATGCCAGTTTGCTCACAGTAGGCAATGGTATTATTACGAACAATGTGCCCGCCAACGGTTCCCTTGTTCCAGCCGAATGCCAGCGCCCGGTTGATGGTGCCAACATAACCTTCGGCCGACTCTGTATCTTTGTTATCGAACTTATCACCGTATTTTCCCAAAGCAATGCCTACACATTTTGAATATTGGATCACATTATTTTCAATAATCCACCCTTTACTCCAATGTGTACCAACAAGCCCCATCTGTTCTGCGGTAGGTGGAGCCCAATTGGTAGCCGAATGTTGCAAGGTAAAGCCACGCAGCGTTATAAAATTGATAAATGGTTTATCCGGATAAAAAATTGTTTGCCTCGCATTGATTTCCACGGGTTCCTTATTGGGATCGACATTTTTAAACTGGGCCCATATGGTCGTGGTGGTTGAATCCACCTGAGTTGACCATATCGGATTTTTTTTATCAGTCGGGTTCATTACCTCCTCCGGTTTGGCTGCTTCCATCAGCCAGTCACCATTCAGGTACACAGCTCCAGTATGGTATTTTCGATCTTTGGGCCTGGGACTAAACCAGTCGCCATGAATTAAATCGCTGTATGGATTGAATTTTCCAAAAAAGCTATTCGGGATCTTTACTTCCCAGGTATCATTGACTAGTTTTTTCCATCCTCTCATTACCTCGGAGCCCTTAATTTCCACTTTTTCACCAGGGGCTGCCTGATAAACAATCCGCTCCAGATCAGAGTTTCCACCACGTGGCGGTGTAATTTGTTCGCGATATACCCCGGCATGAACCGTAATGACATCGCCAGGCATTGCTACATTAGCTGCCGCCATGATCGTTTTAAAAGGTTTTACAATTGAACCTTCATTCGCATCATTTCCGTTAACTGCAACATGATATTCTTTGGCAACGTGCTGGTTTTGCGCAAAAGCGCCAAGACCAATGGCAACAAGAAATAAAATTTGTAGAAATCTCATGGCAAAATTGATTTAAGTAACCAGAATAAAACATGTGAATATATCCTCATGGGTATTTCATGGACATTCTTCAAATAACTTTAAGGGAACAAACACCGATGCATTATTTAATAATCGTCTTTGACTCAAAAGTAAACACCTCGGAGGGTGTTCTGGCCTCTTTCATAATTTTTGAAAGTTCATTCACTATTTCAGGGTGCTCTGCTGCGATGTTGGTATTCTCACCTAAATCATTGGATAAATCATACAATTCCGTGGTTGTTTTGGTGGCATCCAAAACCTGGTACCGAACCAGTTTCCAGTTGCCTTTTCTCACCGCCTGGCGTCCTCCCAGTTCATGAAATTCTCAATACAAATACTCATGTTGCAGCTGATCCTTTTGTGCCAGCAAGGTTGGCAGGAAGGAGATCCCGTCAATGTTTGCAGGCGTTTTGGCACCTGTTATGGCAGCCAGGGTGGGCATCACATCCCAAAACGCCGAAATATGTTCCGATTTTGAACCGCCCTGGACAGAACCCGGCCACCTCACGATCATGGGTTCACGGATACCACCTTCGTACAAATCGCGCTTGTTACCACGAAGCGGACCGTTGCTGTCGAAATATTCAGGATCGGCGCCGCCTTCCACATGGGGTCCGTTGTCGGAGCTGAAAAGTACTATGGTATTTTTGTCCAGCCCAAGCTCTTTCAATTTGTCGAGTAGTTCACCTACCTGTTTATCGAGCAAAGTCACCATAGCCGCAAATGCCGCATGAACTTCGGGCTGAGATCCATAAGGACCTTCCCTGAACCCTTTTTGACCCGGGTCAACACCTTTGTAACTTTTCTCAGGCAGAAATTTACCCCGAAACTCTTTCAGGTTTTTCTCGGGTGTCATGAGTTCGGCATGCGGAATGGTCGACGCGTAATAAAGAAAGAAGGGGCGCGTCTTATTCTTTTCAATAAATTGCAAAGCATGCTTGTGGATCAGTTCAGGGGCATATTCTTCAAATCTGTCGCCGCTATTTCCCTCCAGAACTATCTTGGTTTGGTTTTCCCACAAATAGGCCGGAAAGTAGTTGTGTGCCAGGGTTTGGCTATTGAAACCGTAAAACTGATCAAATCCCTGGTTATTGGGGTCGCCCTCTGTGCCTACAAAGCCTAACCCCCATTTACCAAAACAACCGGTGGTATATCCGACAGACCTTAACATTTCAGCTACCGTGAAACTGGCTGCAGGCATTGGCCACTCACCCTCAGGTTTCCATCCCTTGTTACCGCGAATAGCTGTATGGCCAGTGGTTAATCCTGTCATCAAAGAGCATCTTGAGGGTGCGCTAACGGTACATCCCGCATAGTGCTGGGTAAACAGCATCCCCTCCCTGGCCATCCGGTCCAGATTTGGTGTTTGAAATCGCTTTTGGCCATAACAGCTAAGATCGCCGTAACCCAAATCATCCGCCAGGATGTACACAATATTGGGTCTTGGGGTGGCTGATTTTGTATTTTTTTGCGCAGTTTGAGCCTTTGCTGATGGGTTGATCACTGAAGCAACCACCAAAGCGGAGATAAAAAACGGATGTTTATTGGCCATGGTAATCATGATATGAATCGGGTTACAGTAGTGTGAAAATTAGACTCTTCATGGGAATGCTAAATTATAAACAAAATTGGCTTTAAGAATTAATCAAAAGTTGTTTCCTTTGACAAATATTTCTCCGAGATACCATTTCTAAATGTTTTAGGCACAGGAAACGGTAACCGATGGGTCTCTTTGGAAACGAAGATGCCTCCCGAAGGATAATTCCTTATATTGGAAAGGAGATACAGTACTTTCATATTTGATTGCTTCACCTTCCGGTGAATGCTGTGTCCTCAATTCTTCGGGAACCGGGAAAGTAATATTTTGAACAATGGAATATTTGCTTTTGGTTTCCCTTTTTGTGATCGCATTTCTCTATTCATCCGTTGGACACGGTGGAGGGACAGGTTACCTCGCGCTGCTGGCACTGTTTGGTGTCGCCCCCATTTTTATGAAATCGACTGCTTTAACGCTCAATGTCTTTGTATCGGCCATCGCGTTTTTCTCTTATTACAAAGCCGGCTTTTTCAGGTGGAAACTGATTCTCCCTTTCCTGGTAACATCAATTCCATTTTCCTATCTGGGAGCTTTAATCCCGGTGAATCCCTCCATCTACAAAATTGTACTTGGCCTGTTTTTACTTATCGCCACGGCTAGAATGGTGCTGAATCCCAAAGCATTTTCGGAAGAATCAAAGACAGTTCCATTTCTTCTGGCCATTATCATCGGGGCGATTCTTGGTTTCTTTTCCGGAATGATCGGCATCGGTGGCGGAATCATCCTCAGTCCCCTTCTCATTCAAATGCATTGGGCCAGTGTCAAGGAATCAGCCGCGGCCTCTGCCCTCTTTATCTTTCTAAACTCCCTGTCTGGCCTTTTCGCCCTGGTAAACAAAGGATTTTCCATGGAACCACGCATCATTGCCTGGATTGCAGTTGGCATTGTCGGTGGTATTGCCGGATCCTACATAGGCAGCTCCAAATTGAAACCCAGACAACTGAAATACCTTCTCGCTTCTGTTTTATTTCTGGCAAGTATTAAACTCATCCTGCTCTAATATGGAAAAACTTACGATGCCACAACTTCTGATCATCGCCGGTAGCGGACGAAATACAGGAAAAACTACGCTAGCTTGTCAAATTATCCGCAAATTCTCTTCCGGTCAATCCATCGTTGCAATTAAAATCACCCCTCATTTTCACGAAAATCCGGGTAACGGAAGAGTAATCGTAAACAAACCCAACATCTACATCGCGGAAGAAAGAGATGCCACCACCGGAAAAGATAGTTCACTGATGCTGGAAGCCGGTGCAGTTCAATCCTATTTTGTCATGACAACCGACGAGTACCTGGAGGAAGCTTTCCGTGAAATTCTTACCAGGATACCTGCAAATAACATGGTGGTTTGCGAGTCGGGAGGTTTGCGTCATTTGATCCGTCCCGGACTATTTTTCATGATGCGACATCCTGAAAATATCGGTTTAAAATCGGAAACGGTAAAGTTTCTGTCGCTTGCCGACCGTATTGTTACCTTTGATGGACCCAAATTTGATTTTGATGTAAATTCGATCGAAATAGCAGACAACCAATGGAAATTAAAATAGAACTAGGATGATACCGTTCGAAGAAGCGTTAGCGATTTTACAAACTTATTCGGTCAAACAAAAAACCGAATCTGTCGATTTGTACCATGCATTGGACAGAATACTTGCGGAAGATATCCATTCGGATGTCGCCATGCCCCCTTTCAACAAGTCGGCCATGGATGGGTTCGCCTGCAGAAAATCCGACCTTAAAAATCCGTTGGTGGTCATCGAAGAGATTCCAGCCGGAACGCCCCCCACAAAATCAATCGGAGAAAATCAGTGTGCACGGATCATGACAGGCGCGATGGTCCCTGAAGGTGCCGATTTTGTAGTTATGAAAGAACATGTTGAAACGTTGGATGCTAACCATGTTCGGTGTACCCTCAAAACTTCCCAAACCAATATTTGCCTGTTGGGCGAAGATGTAAAAGCCGGAGAGCTGGTTATAAAAAGCGGTACAAAGATATTGCCCTCTCACATTGCCATTCTTGCTTCTGTTGGCTGTTGGCTTCCTTTGGTCTACCGGACCCCTTCCATCGCCATCATCTCAACCGGCAATGAGCTGGTCGAACCCGTTGTAAAGCCGGGAAGTACAAAAATCAGGAACAGCAACAGTTACCAAATGTATGCGCAGATACAGCAAATGGGGATATTACCAACATATCTTGGTATTGTTCGTGATGACCAGGATTCTTTGGAGAAAGTCCTGGCCTCCTCCCTTCAAGATTTTGATGTAACGCTGATTTCAGGAGGTGTGTCAGTAGGAGATTATGACTTTGTTCCAAAGATATTAAGCAAGCTGGGAGTGAACATTCCGTTTCACGGGATGAATGTAAAGCCCGGTAAACACATGCTTTTCGGCGAGAAAGATAACCATTTCGTTTTTGGCATGCCCGGTAATCCGGTATCATCATTCGTTCAACTGGAGGTAATGGTCAAACCATTCCTGGCAGGGTTGATGGGAAGAGATGAAGAGATTATTTCCTTGTATTTACCACTCGAAGAGGAGTTTGTACGGGCCAAAGGTGACCAGCTGATTTTCATCCCTGCTAACCCCACAAATCAGGGATCAGTAATCCCCGTTGAGTATCATGGCTCAGCCCATATTCATTCCTATGTCAACGCACAGTTGATCATGGAAATTCCCAAAGGTGTACTGAAAATTAATAAAGGAGGGCAAGTCCGTGTACGACCGATATAAACGACATATTCATTACCTCAGGATCTCTGTTACCGACCGTTGCAACCTGCGGTGTACCTATTGCATGCCCGAAGAGGGCATACAATTGATGAACCATCAGGATATTCTTTCATTCGAAGAGATTTCAGATGTAGTTAGGGTTGCCGTGTCGTTGGGTGTCGATAAATTCAGAATTACAGGTGGAGAACCGCTTGTCCGGAAGGATATCGTGACCTTGATCGCTCAGATTTCTGCTGTAAAAGGGGTGAAAGATCTTTCTATGACCACCAACGGAATCTTGCTCGAAGAGCTTGCCCAACCTTTAAAAGATGCCGGTCTGCACCGTGTCAACATTAGCTTAGACACCCTCAACCCAGACAAGTTTAAAAAAACCACGCGTGGAGGAGATCTCAATATGGTACTTCGTGGAATAGAAGCGGCACAATTTGCAGGGTTAGATCCTGTAAAAATCAATTGTGTCGTGATGGAATCGTCTCTGGAAGAAGATGCCCTGGCAGTCAAAGAGTTTGGAAGGAAAAATAATCTTCAGGTGAGATTTATCCATCAGATGAATCTGGAAACTGGCGAATTTTCGATCGTGGAAGGGGGAAACGGCGGAAACTGTCACCAATGCAATCGTTTAAGAATGACTGCAAATGGCATGGTGATGCCTTGTCTGTTTGATGAACAGCGATTTTCCGTTCGCGAATTGGGTGCCGAAAGAGCATTGTTGAGCGCGTTGGATTGCAAGCCCTTGAATGGCTGTTTAAACCGTAAAGGAAGTTTTTATAACATAGGAGGATAACAGAAAATGACAGAATTGACACATACCGATTCACAGGGTAATGCAAGAATGGTTGATGTTGGGGATAAAGCGATTCAACTGAGGGTTGCCAAAGCAACGGGTCATATTGCCCTTTCACCGGAGACCCTGAAACTAATCTCTCAAAACCTAATTAAAAAGGGCGATGTTCTAACCATTGCCGAAATAGCCGGAATTCAGGCTGCTAAGCGTACCGCTGAACTTATACCTCTTTGCCACAATATCGTTTTAAGCAAGGTGTTGGTCAAGGCAAATCTTTGCGCAACAGGCGTTACACTCGACAGCGAAGTGAAGTGCACGGGAACAACAGGCGTTGAGATGGAGGCCCTGACAGCCGTAAGTGTTGGTCTGCTCACCATTTATGACATGTGCAAGGCGGTCGATAAAACGATGGAAATTGGGGAGATCAAGCTCACTTCCAAAACAAAATCAGATATACCCTCCTAAAATGGAAAAGATCAAAGTGCTGTCGGTCAATATCTCCGAAAAAAAAGGAACCATTAAAATCCCGGCAGATAAAATCTCCCTCAATCAAGAAGGAATCCAGGGTGACGCCCATGGAGGGAAATGGCACAGACAGGTTAGTCTGCTTGGGAAAGAGAGCCTCGAGAAGAGTGAACCCTCACTCGGACGCAAACTTGCATATGGTGAATTCGCCGAAAACATCACCACCGAAGGATTCCCATTGTATCGGATGAAACCGCTTGACCTGCTTATTTCGGGTCAAATTGTACTGGAAGTTACCCAGATTGGCAAGAAATGCCATGGTTCCAATTGCGCCATCTTCCAGGAAACCGGCAACTGCGTGATGCCAAAAGAGGGTATTTTTTGCAGGGTACTGGAAGGTGGCGAACTCAAAGCGGGTGACATCCTGGAATATCATCCCAGAACCATCCAGATACATATTGTTACCCTAAGCGACAGGGCAAGCCAGGGAATTTATGAAGACAAGAGCGGCCCTTTGCTGAAAAAATTAGCTGAAACATTCTTCTCTGAAACCGGGCGAATTGTTTCTGTAGAAAATACAGTTATGCCTGATGATGAAATGCAGCTTGAGACGCTCCTAATGTTACTGATCAAGCATAACACCGATATTATATTCACCACTGGTGGTACAGGAATCGGACCTCGCGACATCACTCCGGAAGTCATTAAAAAACTGATTGACAAAGAGATTCCAGGCATCATGGAGATGATCCGAGTCAAATACGGCATGCAATTTCCCAATGCACTTTTGAGCAGAAGTATTGCAGGTGTTGCCGGCAAAACCTTACTGTATGCCCTGCCTGGAAATCCAAAGGCTGTAAAGGAGTATTGTGAAGAGATTTTCAAAACGGTTGAACACTCCTTCCGGATGCTTTACAATATTGATGAGCACTGAAAATTCAAGAAATCAATAAATTAGCTGATATTTATCTGACAGCAATTTTCAATGTCTGAGAAATATTCCCTGACGAATTACCCAATTGCAGGATAAAGTCACCTTCCTCAACATTCCAATCCTTTCTAACTTCATCATAGAAAGCGAAATCAGCAACTTTCACGTTCAATTCTACCATCTTTGTCTCTCCCGGTTGAAGGAATATCTTTTTGAAGGCTTTTAGCTCTTTGGCCGGACGCGCCACTGTACATACAGGATCACTTACGTATAACTGGCCCACCTCGGCGCCAAAACACGAGCCGGTATTCTTAGCGGAAAATTTTACTTTGATGATATTGCCTTTCCCATAAGTCGCTTTATCTGTAGTAAGGGCACTTAACTCAAAGCTGGTGTAAGAAAGTCCGTATCCGAAAGGGAATTGAGGCGCTATCTTTTTGGTATCGAACCAGCGATAACCGACCAGAATATCTTCCTTGTAGTATTCGTTGATGCTGTCTCCTGGGTAGGATAGTTTGCCAAAGAAGTGGGCGGCATTGTCTTCCAGCTTTTTCGGGAAGGAGAAGGGCAATTTACCAGACGGATTCACTTCGCCCGAGATCACATCAGTCAATGCATTCCCGGCTTCTGAACCCAGGTACCATCCTTGCATGATAGCAGGTACTTTGTCTACCCAGGGCATTGCCACTGCATTTCCGCTGAGAAGAACCACTGCCATGTTTTTGTTCACTTTCAGCAATTCATCAATCAGTTTGTCCTGTCCGAAAGGCAGGCCGTACGAATGACGGTCTCCACCCTCACAATCCTGAAAGTGATTCTTGTTGAGGCCACCGATGAAAAGAACCACATCGGCATTCTTGGCAACTTCGGTAGCAGCAGCTATCAACGAATCAGCATTCAGTTTAGATGACTCTTCACGTCCGTACATTGCTGGCCCCGAAGCGTAACCGAGACTGTAGACAATATGTGCATTACCGTATTTAGCGGTCAATGCTTGCAAAGGTGAAATCTCGTAAGCCACCTTGAGTGAGGAAGAACCGCCGCCAATTACCAAACTGCGGGTAGCATTCTCCCCGATAACGGCTATCTTATTGTATTTACGGACAGGTATTGGGAAAAACTGTTTGTCATTCTTCAAAAGTACGATTCCCTCCCGGGCAATCTTGCGTGCAACTTCACTGTGTTCCGGAGAAACAAACCGACCGAAGGGCCGGTTGGCACTCATGGTGGTGCGGAAGATCAAACGCAGGATACGACGGGCTTTGTCGTTAAGCAGGGCCATATCATATTTCCCCTCTTCGATGCCTTTCAGAAACGGATTGGCCAGATAGTACTCCGTATAGGGAAAATTTCCGTTGGTGGTTAAGCCATTGGTATATGTTCCCATTTCAAGATCTAATCCGTTTTTCACGGCCTGATCCGTATTGTGAACGCCACCCCAGTCGCTGATAACTACTCCGTCGAATTTCCAGTCATTCTTAAGTATTTTGTTCAGAAGCAGGTCGTTGTGACAGCAGTGTTCACCTCTAAACTGGTTGTATGAACCCATAATTGACCAGGCTTTCCCTTCCTGTACGGCAGCTTTGAAAGCAGGCAGGTAAATCTCATGCAACGCACGATCACTCACATTGACATTGATATGTCCACGCCACTCTTCCTGATTATTCAGGGCAAAGTGTTTCACGCAGGCTGCTACACCGATGGATTGAACTCCCTGAATATAGGGAACAACCATTCGGGAGCTGAGATAGGGATCTTCACCCAGGTATTCGAAGTTTCTCCCGTTCAATGGTGTGCGATAAATGTTTACCCCAGGGCCTAACAGTACGGTTTTGTTGCGGTAGCGCGCCTCTTCACCTACAGACTTGCCGTAAAGCGAAGACAATTCAGGATTGAACGTGGCTGCCAAACAAGTAAGTGCCGGGAAGGCAGTGCAGGAGTCATTAGTCCAATGGGCTCCGCCCCATTCATCCCAGAATACTTCCTCACGGATTCCGTGAGGTCCGTCGTCGGTCCACACTTCGGGAATTCCCATACGGGGAACCCCTTTCGAACTGAATTTCGACTGCGCGTAACAAAGGGCCACCTTTTCTTTGGTGGTCATCAGCGATAGAGCGTTTTCCACACGCTCTTCCAGGGGTTTGGTTACGTCAAGGTAAACCGATGTTTTTTGTTGTGCGGAAACCATAAGTGAGCTTCCCAAAACTATGGCTAGAATTGTTGTTTTCATTAATTGAAAGTTCTTTTGTCGTTTTTTCGAATATTAATAATGCACCTTATTTTCTCATCAATTAGAATTATTCTTTACAGTTTTACGACCGTTTTGGAGCCGTTATACTGAACGGTTTTTGGCTCTGATGTTGTTTTGCCGACGGAAATAATACGAAATATCCGGTTATTCAGCATACCTTCGAAGCTGCCTCTGCGGTCGCCAATGGTAAGCGTACCTTCAGCATCGTTGTATTCGAAACTGATGGTAGAAAAAGCGCCCTTTTCATAATTGTAGTTGGTACCTTCATCTTCGTACAGACTAAATTTCCCGTCTTTACCAAGGTAAACCCGAATTTCAATGTTGTCGGCCTTCTTTTCTGAAGTATATTGCATGACAGGTCCTATCGGAAGGATGGAACCAGCCGGAACAAAGAGCGGAATTTGTTCCAACGGAGCGTCTACGATCTTTTTCATTCCTCCGGCAATGAGTTTGCCTGAATAGAAATCGTACCAGTCAGTGCCGGTCGGAAAATAAACTTTCCGGTTACGGGCTTTGTAAGTATAGACGGGACATGCCATCAATGCCGAACCTAACAAGAATTGGTCGCTTATACCGTACGTCTGTTTGTCCGTGGTATAGCTCATTGCCAGCGATCGCATCAGCGTGTAATTGTTGTGATAGGCCATACCTGCCAAAGAGTAGATGTAAGGCATCAGACGATAACGCAGTTCATCGTAGTAAACGAGGCTTTTGTAAACCGGATGATTCTCAGGGGCAAGGTTATATATTTCGCGGTAGGGGAATTGTCCATGGCTGCGGAACAACGGGCAAAATGCCCCAAACTGGAACCATCTCAGGTTGAGTTCTCTCCACTCTTTCAGGTCGTTGTTTTCGTTACCTGTTTTATCAAATTCCCGTTGTCCGTTTTCGTAACGTTTTTCCACGCAGAAACCGCCGATGTCCATTGTCCAGAATGGAATGCCCGACATGCCGAAGTTGAGACCCGCCGAAATTTGTGCTTTCAGGTCCTCCCAACGGGTGGCAATGTCGCCACTCCATGTTGCCGTGGAATATCGTTGTAAACCGGCAAAACCTGACCGGGTCAGTAAAAAGACGCGTTTGTTGTTCTCCGTTTCGCGTTGTCCGTCGTAAATTGCTTCTGCATTCATCAGGGCATAGGCATTGAAATATTTATTGGACGATCCTAATGCAGTCGGTCCGCACAATTTCTTGCGATATACCATATCTGTACAATCCCTGATATTCGGTTCAGAGGCATCCATCCACCATGCATCGAATCCTTTTACGTAAAGGTTGTCTTTCATCTGTTTCCAGAACAACTTACGTGCCCCGGCACTATAAGCATCGTAAAATGATCCGACATATCCCTGAGCAATCCAGTCGCGGATACTGTCTTTCACAGCCTGCATATACATCCACCCTTTTTGTTCAAATTGTTTGAAGTGATCGGTGGTGGCATAGAACTTCGGCCATACCGATATCATGATATGGGCATTCTCTTTATGTACCGAATCCACCATGCCCTTTGCATCGGGGAAACGGGAAAGATCGAACTGATGGCTACCCCACGCAGGTTCGGGCCAGTAGTTCCAGTCAAGCACGATATTGTCGAGCGGGATGTTCCGCTTGCGGTATTCAGCTACAACGTTCAGCAATTCGTCCTGTGTTTTGTAACGTTCGCGGCTTTGCCAGTAACCCATGGCCCATTTCGGCATAATGCTCGCCTTGCCTGTCAGGGTGCGGTAGCCGCTGATCACATTGTCCATGTTTTCGCCAGCGATGAAATAATAGTCCATCTTGTCGCCCATTTCCGACCAGAAGGATATGTTGCCATTTTTCTCTGACGGACATGAAGAGAGCGCTTTAAGCCCAATGTATGAAATGCCTCCGTCGGGTTTCCATTCCAGTTTGATTTTGGTGCGTTTCTCTTTTACCAACGGGAAGGAAAACCTATAGGTGTTCGGATTCCATGAAGTCCTCCAGCGTTCGGTTACTACCAACGAATCGTTGAGCCACACCTTTGTGTATCCGGCATAGTAGAGGCTGAACTTATAAATATCAGTTTTGTTGGCAATGAAGGATCCTTCCCAAACGATTGAACCATCGTTGAAATTGAAGTCGGCCGGAAATTTCTTAACCGTTGTCAGGTTCTCGTAATCTATCGCCGATTCCTGGCGAATGATAGGAGCCCGGTCTTTTAGAGTATATGTAGCCGTAAAGGAACCTTCTTTACCCTCTTTGTTGTAAAGGGCAAACTGGTTCAGGTCTTTGTAGTCACGTGTATCTCCATATTTGCTTTGCGAATAATTATCCCACAAAATCCCATAATTGTTGGTCGAGATAATGAAAGGTACCGACACTTTCGTGTTGTACTGGAACAGATCTTCACTTTTGTTTTTATAGTTGAAGTCATCTGACTGATGTTGTCCCAACCCATAGATCGCTTCTCCGGGCGTGCCGGTAAAAACCTGCTGCATGGTGTAGCCTTTGTCGTTTTCAACGGAAAAGGGTTTGAAACTTCTCCCACTGCTTGCCTCCTGAAGCAATACTTTCCCCGATTTGTCCAAAAATGATATTTCACCTGTAAGCAGGGAAACTTTCACCATAAGTTCATTGGTAGATAGTTGGGCATACCGCGCATCGCTTGTTACTTTAAAAGGAGTTTTTGTTGTTAATCCCGGCAAAACGCAGAGACTTGAAAAGGTAGGTAAAACGCTTTCAGGCGACGCCTGAACACGAATAATCCGGCTATCTACAACTCCTATTTCAATGGTCCTGGCCGCTCCTTTTTGGGGCGAAACCTTCATGCCGTTTTGCAATGTTTGAACTGGGCCAGCCGCTAACAAGCCTCCTGTGATAACCAGAAATAGAATAAAAAGAGAGATTCGCTTCATAAGAAAAAATATTTTTTTGTTTTAATTATTCATTCCAAACCAATACGCCTGCAGGTTTCAATACACTTTCACCAACCAATATTTTGGCAGATAGAGGTAGGTTCATTGTATAATTATCCGAAGAATAATTTACTGCAATATAAAATCCGTCGCGCCAGTAAACATATATGCCCTCGGGGTAATCTTCGGTGGTAACCCCGGCATTCGTGTAAATATCCCGCAGTATGTTCTTTTCAAGTTTTGAATCGTCGGTATCCACACCGATATAGGTTACGGAGCCTTTACCAACCTTGCGTTTTACAACTGCAGCATTGCCTTTGTAAAACTGGTTGTTGTATATGGCAAGGACCTCAGTGCTATTATTATCGGGTTGAAGAAGATCAGCCCAATTATTCCAGGTGTAGTGGTCCGATTTCATCAGGATATCGCCTTTGGAATAAGCCGAAAGCATATCTGTTGCTTTTATATGCGCTCCAATAAGCCCTGATATTGGAGCAGCCGATTCACCTTCCCAAAAATGGCCGGCACGATCTTTGGTTGCCGTGCGGCAGGTAATGATCAAATGTCCTCCGTTTGTCGCATAATCGCTCCATTTCTTTACCAGAGCCGAATCGGCCAATTCATACGCCGGAACTACAAGAAATTTATATTTCGAGAAATCGGCAGTTTCGGGAATCACATCCGTAGGAGCGCCCAACGATTTTGTCATTTCAAGGAACTTAACCGGATAGTTCCACGCGTCCCATTGGAAGGTTTGTTTTTGCCTGTCGATAGTCCAGTAATTTTCGAGGTTCCAGAGTATGGCCGTCGAGCGGGCAGCGAGTTTTTCAGGCATTTTCGCATCCGGTTTGTACTGTTTTCTAAGCTCTTTGATTTCCTTCATGAATTGGATATAATCTTCCCCACCCGGTGAAGGTGTCACGCCATCGGTCTGAATTACGCCTGCATGGTATTGTTCCGAGCTATACAAAATCTGACGGAAACGATAGGAGCAAGCGAGTTTACCACCGGCGGCGAAGCTATGGTACAACCACATACGCACCGTGCCCGGTAACAGAAGAGGGTTGTAACCACCCCAGTTTACCGGTCCGGGTTGCATTTCCATCACTCCTGAAACACCGCCAACCGATTTGTAATATTCAGAAGCGAATAAGATAACTTTGCTGTTTCCCAAACGAAAGCCTTGGTCGCCAATATTATTGCTGCCTCCATTGGGATAGGCTGTGTAGGATGCAAAATCCATTTTCCTGGTTCTTCTTGGGTCAGCTCCTGTACAAACTGCAGTATAATTAGTGGTAATGTATTGGTTCCTGGAAATGTAATTCCGCAAAGTTGTTGCCTGAAAATCGAGAAATTCGGCCTCCGCATCGGCCAGGTAACGTTTAAAATCGAGCAGGGCATGAGGGTTGTTGCCCCACCAGCCCACCAGGTTGGTATTGGGAATGATAACCTGGTCAAAACTATTGAACCACTGACTCCAAAAGGCTGCACCCCAGGCTGAATTCAATACGTCGATAGATTTATATTTGTTTTTTAACCATTGCCTAAAAGCTTCCTGCGATGATGGACTATAATCGGGAAGTGCAGGTGGCTCGTTGTCGAGTTGCCAGCCAATCACATTTTTATCCTGACCATAGCGTTTGGCCATTTCGGCAACAATTTTTCCCACGAACATCCGGTATTTGGGATTAGTTAAGGATTCTAACCCGCGCGTTCCATTCTCTGCGCGTATGTAATGGCCATCCATAATAAAAGTTTCGGGGTAATTTATGCGCATCCATGTAGGTGTAGTTGCCGAGGGAGTACACATCAGCACCTTAAGGTTATACTTAGCACAAAGGTTTACCACTTTATCGAGCCAGGCAAAGTCAAATCTGCCTTCTTCGGGTTCCATTTTAAACCAGGCAAACTCGGCAAGGTGAACAAACTCAAAGCCCATATCGGCAATTTTCTTTATATCACGTTCCCACTGGTTTTCGTTCCAATGTTCGGGATAATAATAAATTCCGGTTGTAACCAGGTCTTTCTCCGGGAAAAAACGGTTGGCATCCTGCGATTTCACAGCCATTCCGGAAATCATTATTGTTATTAATACAACTAAACACTGCTTCATAATCCTATATTGTTACATTTACTTTAGTTTTGGAACCTCTTCAGTTTAACACCGACACGTTCAATTCCTTCGAAACAATGCGCGTTTCGTTATTCACACTTAACTTAACCGAAACCTTATAGTTGCCTATTGTAGTCACAACCATTTCCTTTAGTTTTCCGCTATTCCCGGATGCGACAGGCACACCGTCCAAATACCATTGGTAATCATCTCCATCCGGAGCAGTTACCTTTCCGTTTGCATAGCTTATCTCCGGCTTTGACATCAGAAGCATCTCTTTGACTTTCCGGGCAATTATCCCGGCCCCGGAAACCGAAGGATGCACATGGTCGGCAAGATACCATTCAGGCTTGTTCTTATCCAGTTCGGTGTACAGGTCAATCAGGCCCAAGCCCCTTTCCAATGCTATCTCTTTTATCTTTGGGTTTACCTTATCTTTAATATAGGAATTAAAAATATCCCAATCTGCCTTTTCGCCGGGGATAAGTAGTCCGATCCAGATTTCCGGTTTCGAGGGAAGGTTTTGAATCGATTGCACCATTTCCTTATAATCACTTTTAAACTCTGTGCCCTTCAAGTCCCAAAGCCATCGTTTCGAATCGTTGGTGCCCAATTCAATCATCACAACAATCGGGCTAGAGGCCAGGACATCTTTATACCGCTGGGAATCCCAGTAAGAATACCCGCCGGCTTTTAGCATTGTGCGTCCACTATCTCCGAAGTTTCCGACCTCCCATCCCGTTGTCCCTAATAATACCTGCAACTGACCCGGATAGCTCTGGATCAATGGATTTGGCAGATCATACCCGTATGTAATACTGTTGCCTATACAGGAGACTTTTTGCTTCTGAGCCAATACTTGTTGGGAAACTAGCACACTAAATGCTAACGTATAAAGCAGTGAAAAACAGTTGTGTTTATTAATCTTCATAATTTCATTCTAATCATCTGAATATTAGACACACGCTATTGTCTATTGCCTTTTTTCGAAAATATGCTGTACAAAAAGATACAGATTGTTGGCCCACTCGGTATCATCGTGAGCATTCCCATCCACGTGCCATACATGTGGTACTCCTTGTTCTTTGAGGTGCTGGTGCACACGCTGGCTGACACTGATCAGGCCATCCTTATTGCCACAGCCAAGCCATAGCACTTTAAGCTGATCCTTGGCGGCTTTCAAATCAGGCAACAATTTGTTTTCAGAAAGTCCCCCAAATTCATTGGTATTCGGAGCCGAAGAAAATCCACCGACATAAGCAAAAGTATTGATATGCGAAAGTCCTATGTTCAGGGATTGGCCACCACCCATAGACAGCCCTGCAACCGCCCGATGTTCACGGTCGGTGTAAACCGAATAGTGAGATTCGATGTAAGGGATGATATCGTTGAGCAAATCGTTTTCGAAAAGCATGCCATAACCTTTAAATCCGCCTTTTCGCTCCTCCTGTTCATCAGGTTTGGGATTGGGCACAGTTATGTTTGCATTACAATTGGGAAAGACCACGACTACCAGTCCGATCTTACCGTCTGCCAGCAGGTTGTCGATGACGTAGTCAGCATGAACCCAGTACGGCCATTGACCGGCGCCGGAATTTAGGCCGTGTAGCAAATAGATAACCGGGTATTTTCGGTCGGGTGAATAACCCTGAGGTGTATAAACCAGCATTTCCCGACGTGTGGAGAGCGTTTTGGAGTCATACTGAACAGTTGTAATTGTACCGTGAGCAACATTTTCGCGCTTGTCCCTGAATCCTGCAGGCGGATCGTTAAATGCAGGCTTGTCGTCGGGCCCCAACTCAACTGGTCCGCCAAAGCCACCTCTGGGCACTCGTTTCTCGCCTATGTACCCCCTTGCTTCAAGCCATTTACGGCAAGCCTCCGGCCATGTGGATTCAGTATTTGCCGATTTGCCCAAACCGTAACCATGTCCTCCTGTCTGGTAAAGGTGAAGTTCACAGGGGATATGATACTTATGCATGGCCAACACATAGTTTATACTATTTTGTACAGGTACTGCCCCATCGTCTACAGAATGAACCATAAAAGCCGGTGGAGTTTCACTATTTACCTGCAACTCGTTAGAATAATGTTTCACCAGTTCAGGTGAAGGTTTTTCGCCAAGTAAATTCACTCGCGAGCCCCAATGTGTGATGCTCGAATCCATAGAAATGACAGGATAAATAAGTAACGAGAAATCGGGTCTGGCACTTGTTAAATCTTCAGATTCATATACCATCTCATTGAAATGGGTGGAAAGGGTAGATGCCAGATGTCCACCTGCTGAGAATCCCATGATTCCAATTTTATGTGGGTCGATTCCCCATTCTTTTGCATGATTGCGAACAAGACGAATTGCCCTTTGACCGTCCTGCATGGGGCCAATGGATTTGTCTTCCATGATGGTTGTGTCAGGCAGTCGATATTTCAACACAAAGGCGGTTACGCCCAAGCTATTCAGCCATTTGGCAACCTGTGCACCTTCGTGTTCAATAGCAATTCCCCAGTAAGCACCGCCCGGGCAAATGATTACAGCCGTACCGGTTGACTTTTCTGCAGAAGCAGGATACATGTCGAGGCTGGGATCGGTTATGAACCGCATCTTTATCCAGTTATCCGCGGAATCGACAGTCTGTTTGAAATTGGTATTGGTAATAGCCCCGGGCACCTTACCGTTCCAAAGGTCAATTACCTTACTTTGACCTGAAAGATTTCCTGCTATCGCAACCAGACAGATTGCTTCCAAAATTACTAGTCTTAAACCTGAAACAATCATTTTTACCTTATTATTGAATCGACATTCTTTCTCCATTTAGCTCTCTCATTTTCTTTTATAAAATTCCTTCATAACATACCAGGCTTTCTGTCAATTTGTAATCACATCCACTTCGGCATAGCCTGCAACATCATCGTTCGAAGTATTCTTCAAAGCCGAAATCTTGATGAAGCGGGCTTTTACCGGTGAAAAATTCTTGATTTGCCAAACCGGGTTATTTTTAATGTTTGAAAATTCGCCTTCGCTCACCAATTTCCATTCTTTGTTGTCGACTGAAACATAGAACTGGTAGTTAGTTATGATTCCAGAACTCCATCTGTTCTGTTCCGGCAGATATTTGAACCCACTAACATTGTAGTTGTTCCCTAAATCGATAACTAAACCAAATGGCATAATTTTGTTACCGCGTTTGTGCCATACGGTAGATGTGTTTCCGTCCAATATTTTGCTTGCGTTTTCATCATTTATGCCGAATATTTTCCAATTCTTTTTTGAAATATCAAATTTTTCATGGCCAACCGAGCTGCTTTTACCCGATGCCGGATCGTAAGCGATTGCTTTTACCTCTACTTTCCCGTCTGCAGAAAAAGGTGCGCCGTAAATAGATGATTTCGTGGTTGGTACACTGCCATCCAGGGTATAGTAAAAAATAGGCCCTATGTCATTGGTGGTCAGAGTAACTTCGCCCGATTGATTTCTGGCAATTGATGGCGCATGTAGAAATACCGGTGCATTGTAAACTCCGATATTGGAAATGACCGGGCAACTTTTGGAATCGGTGATATTGAAACGGATCTTTTTTGCTTTAACACTCGGAAAACGAAGAATCCGTTTGTAACCGATGGTCGTTGCTTTAGCCAGTTCTTTCCAGTTTCCATCCACAAGCGCTTCAAGAGTGAAGGCTTTCACCCGTTGTCCCAAACGGATATATTCCTGGGCCATGAAACGGTTGAACAAGGTTGGTTTCCCAAAATCTATGGTCAACGATTCTTTTGTTACATTGTCATCAGTAGCCCAATAGGTGTCTTTATTGCTATCTATTGCCATAGCTGCGCCAAATTCTTTTGCATTTCCACGAATATTGGAAGCTTCTGCTTTCATTTTTTCGGCAAGGTTTACTGCAAATGATTCCTTCACAGCTTTACCAAATTCAAGAGCTGCTTTTTCGTCGTTCGGATGGATCAAACCGTTTGGCATAATCGGGAAGTTGAGCAACAATGAGCCGTTATGCCCAATGGAATTATAGTATGTTTCCATCAAAAAAGGAACTGTTTTTACTTTGCTGTCCTCATTCGGGTGATAGAACCATTCGGGACGGATGGAAGTGTTTACTTCGGCCGGCACCCACGAATCCCCATCTTCAACGCCGTAATGCAACATTCCCCAAGGAACTTCTCCGGTGGCATTCAGCAAACTCCAGTTAGTTTCGCCAACATAACCTTCTTCGGTACCTACCCAGCGCAAGTCGCCACGGTCTCCGCCGTCGTTCCAAATCACAATATTGGGTTGCAACTTGCGAATCATCGCATAAGTATTTTTCCAGTCGTAATAAGTAGTACGGTCAATTTTACGGACTTCATTGGCCCCGCCATAATATCCGTCGCCTCCATTAGCCCCGTCAAACCACACTTCGAAAATTGGTCCGTAGTTGGTGAGAAGTTCGGTAAGCTGATTACGGAAATACGTGATGTATTCCGGTTTTCCGTAATCTTTGCTATTTCTGTCCCAAGGCGACAAATATATTCCCAATTTCAATCCATATTCTTTACAGGCATCGGCCATTTCGCGAACCATATCACCCTTGCCATTTTTCCATGGAGTATTTTTTACTGAATACTCAGTATATTTCGATGGCCACAGACAAAAACCACAGTGGTGCTTTGCTGTAATGATGATTCCCTTCATACCGGCTTCTTTGCAAATACGCGCCCACTGACGGCAATCCGATTCTTTGGGATTAAACAGTTTGACATCCTCATTTCCAAATCCCCACGACTGGTTTGTGTAAGTATTTAAGGAAAAATGAACAAAAGCATAATACTCCATTTCCTGCCAACGCATCTGATTTTCAGTTGGAACTGGACCACAAGGAGTCGGAGCTTTTGTCTGAGCATAGTTAAAACCGATAGAACACACGGAAAGAATGAATCCACACAAAAAATACCTTTTCATGTTATTTAATTTCAATAAACTCCGGCTCATAAGGTGCTATGGTAAAGTTGCCTGAGTAGTCTTTATCGAAAAGAATACTCTTCGCTTTGCTGCTCATTTTTATTTCCTTCGGTTCACGGCTTACATTCAGGTATAAGAAATGGTTCTTGTCTATTTGACGTGCCATTACTCCTGAAGGCACCTCAGGTCCTTTTTTAATGCCAAGCTCAACAATCAGGTCGTCAATTAAACTGCCGAGCACCTCACCTTTTGCAGGTAAGCCAACATAAATTGCCCGACCTTTGCCATATTTATTGGAAGTTATAATAGGATAATCCTTATCAAGACTGGTTAAATTGCCAATAACTTCAGCACCTTTGGGATCAATAATATCAAAACGGGCCGATTCCGTATCAATTGCTTTCCCTTTATAAGTAAACTCGATCTTTTTGCCTTTATACGATTTCCGGGATATTTCATTTATCGTTTCTGTTTCTTCAAAACTTCCAACCCGTATTCCGAATACATCGCTTAACCGGCCGGGATGTGTAGAAGCAAATACCTTTCCTGTTTCGTCAACAACAGCCGAATTGCTGGTCATGATAACTGTTCCTCCATTTTTGACAAAATCTCGAATTTTGGTGGCAGTTGTTTCATCCATTACAGTAACACCTGGAACAATCAATAGCTTGTAATTCAAGGGACTTCTGCTGATCTCCACCACCCGCGAATCCATATTACGGAAATAGAATAAATTATAACATGCCTGAAGCTGGTTTTCTTGTTGCTCAGGGAAAGAACTGCTTGCTATCTGGCTGGGGAAAGAAAAAGCCAAAGCCACTTCGGACTGAACTTTATAAGGGAAATACTTCTCAATTTTTTTAAACTCGGTTGCTATTTTTTTGTATTCATCATATTTACGGTTTGGTATTCCATCCCAATCAACCATTCCCTCCAGATATTGTTCTTCACCTGAATGCATGCTTTGCCAGGTCCAGCCACAAACCATCTGGTTGCCATACATTAATGTAGAATACGCCTGTTTCCTGATAGCGTTTGGAACAGCCGTCATGGTTGTAAACTCGCTGCACCAGAAAGGGTTTGTGCTTTCGAATTGAATACGCGAGATACCGAACAAAGCATTCATTACACCCCAATTGGTAGTTAATGTTGTTCCGGGATAAAAACCGCAACCTTCACGGGTCATTTTGCCTGAATAGGCAATCTGTGAATAATCAAAATATTTCAATGGACTGTAATACCAGGCATTTGTGTTCACCAATGCGTTTGGTGCATTTGTATTGATCTTATCAATGACTTTAAAAAGGAATTGATTGATTTCATCCGAAACAAAACGCCTGAAATCGAGCATCCTTTCCGGCACATCATTGGTATGGGTTGCCACCGGGAATCCAATTTCCTCAAATTGGTTAAATCTTCTCGACCAGCGTTGGGTAGCCCACGCTTTGTTTAAATTATCAAGGTTTGAATATTTATTCCTCAGCCAAACGATGAACCTTCTTTTAGCAGTTTCTGAATAAGAAATAGGACCATCGCCGGATTCATTATCTACGCCGAAAGCCACCAGGGCCGGATGTTTTCCATACCGTTTTGTAAGTGCATCAGCAAAGCGCAAGGCATATTGTTGATACATCGGATCGCCAATATCTTCCATGTAACGATGGTTCGGATACTGCACATCACTATTTTTATCCACAACGTCTATGGATGGATATTTATAGTGTAACCACATGGGTGCAGGCCTAACAGCAATATCCAGAATCACTTTAATTCCGGCTTGATTCATCATGTCCATCACCTTGTCAAACCACTCAAAATCAAATTGTCCATCCGATGGCTCGTAGCTGTCCCAGGCTAAATGCCCCATCCTGACAGCGTTAAGTCCGGCAGCTTTCATCAACTGAATGTCACTTTTGATTTTTTCAAGATTCTTGTCATCATGGGGATGATAATTGGCTCCAACATACAATACCTGCGCGTTCAGAGCGAAGCTAAAAAATAGAGAAATTGCAACCAGAAGCAAAATTCTAATCTTGTTTGGTTTCATCAGTATATAATTTGTTTTTTTAAGGCCACATGGAACCCTCACCAATTTTCATGTTCTTTGGCGAGCTTTTGCTCATGAAGGTTTCATTTCATTATCAAATTCAGTAAGAAAACATCATTTTCCCGAATATCAAGCTCTTTTGAAAAGGCAGTATTCGGCTTAATCTCAATTGCTTCAGTTGCAACGGGAGAACCATCATTATTTCTCTTCAATTCCTCAACCTGCTGCTTGTTAAGTTGCTTTGGCTTACCCATATCCAAATAACTGGTGTAGGCGTCATTAACACGATAGCCTACTTTATAAATCTCCAATGTATATTTTCCTGCCGGCACATGAGCTATTTCTACTTTCACTTTACCTTTTGATTTTGATGGCAAGTCCTTTATATAATAGACCTGATTATTAACGGAATCGCCTGGATGCGTGTTGGTGAAATCCCAACATAGCAGTTGGATACCGCCATTATCGGTTTTGCTTGCCCACGAACGCGTATCGGTATTTGTCAGTTCAGTTTTCCCGAGTTTATTCATAAACTGGTATGCATAAAACGCCGATTTTGGAATACCTTGAATGGTGAGTAATCCGAATCCGCCATGAAAAGGTGTGAAGCGGGGACCTGATTCTTCAAAAATATCGGTAAATACCCAGTACGACATTGAATTGGCCGCATTTCCGACCTGTTTGATTTTTTCCAAGATGTACGCGGCTTCATGATAACTATCGTGAACAGGATCGGCAGGAGTGTAAGACGAACTCCATTCGGTATAATGCAACTCCAGATTCGGTTTAACAGAAGCGGCAATCTCTTTGCGGGATTGAAGCACATCGCCACTAACGCTCATTGGATCTTTACTCAGTACTGTGCCACCGTTGCCATATTCATCAAGAAATCCCTGCTTGACGCCATACGAATGGGTGCTGATAAAATCGATTGGGATATTGTTTTTATCACAAAACGCTATCATTTCACTCTCCCAGGCAGCGCCAGCCGTTCCAGGTCCACCAACCTTATAATCAGGGTTTACACTTTTGATGGCCTTTGCACTGTATTGATACAATTTGAAATATTCCTCTTGTGTACCGGTCCAAAAACCAGGCGACAAATTAGGTTCATTCCAAACTTCAAAATACCAGGTCTTTACTTCATCTTTCCCGTATCGTTCGGTGAAATGCTGTGTAAGATTGCGAATGAAATCTTCCCATTTTTTATAATCTTTTGGGGGAGTAACATTGCCGCGCCACCAAAAAATGGTTCGACTTCCGCTGGCGAGCGCTGATGGCATAAATCCAAGTTCGACAAAAGGCTTAATCCCGATACTTAACAGGTAATCATATAATGCATCGACGTACATGTAGCTATATTGAGGATTTCCTTTGTTGTCTTCGGTGTAAACTGCCATATCGTCGGTCAGCAGTCCATGCATACGGATGTACTTGAAATCACATTCTTTTTTTACATACGCCAACTGTTGTTGCCAGTCGGCCCTAAGTCCTTCATTAGCCCTGCCGGCTCCGACACATTGCTTAAACATGGTATTCATAGTGCCATTTTCAACACTATAGTCAACACTAATTACCCTTTCTGGCATCTCCGGTCTTTTGTTCTTTTTACTTTGTGCAAAAACAGAAGTCATTGCCAACAGGGTAATTGTAACTAAAAAGAAACGATTTAATTTCATTTTGAATCTATTTTTCTAACAAGGTTAAAATTAAAAAATGTCATTTATTTACCTCCTGCAATAATGGCATCAAGTGAACGTTTATCCAGCACAGTATTATTTCTTCTATCAATAATTCCGCCCGTATCCCAATAAAATGTTTTAAGTCCATGACTTATTGCCTGTTTGGTTACATACGTTATCCAATAATCCACAGCATCATTGTGTGTTGCTAAATCTTTTGGAACATTGGCAGAGCCACCCCGTCTGTAAGCGCCATATTCTCCCATTAGCACAGGAATACCCTTGTCAACAAATTTAGATTTCATGTAATCAAAACCTATATTTTGGTCACTTTCTTCCCCCCATGTCGCATTGCGATCGGGTTCAATAGTCGAATGATGTCCGGTACCCCAGTAGTAAAACATTTTACCCCAGGATGCATCTCCGTCCAAAGCTGTAAATTGGAAAGGTGTATAATTGTGTATCTCTACCATCATACGATTGGTGGCCGCATCCGTAGGCAACGTGTTCATTAAAGTATTTGTCGTTGTAATATCGGTTGATGGCCCTTGCACGACCAAGGTACGATATGCGTTTTTGCCACCTGTAGAACGAACGGCATTTATAAATGTTTGATGATAAGATAAAAGAACAGCCATTTGTGTTGCATCGCCAACATTTGGTTCGTTGGCGCTGGCAAACATCAGATGCTCATCGAAATCCCGCATGGTTGTAGCTATTTGTTCCCAGAACGCTTTTTGCATGGCATTGACGGAATCTTTTTTAGCTTGATTATTTGTTGGGATATTATTTT
>JAPLDT010000104.1 GCA_026391315.1 Bacteroidia bacterium | reverse complement strand
CCATAGTAACCGGCATAGTCCAACTCGGTATTATTTCCCATTTCCCCTCTTCTCTTCTTCGAATAATTCAACTTAACAATTTGCCTCTCAACTATATTTTACATAAATTTGGGGAAACGTTAAATAAAACGCTAATACGTTGGGCGTAATTATAAGAGGATAGGCCAGTAAAAATCTTCAAGCGTGTAACAAATCAGATTACATATTCGTCATAAACCAGATATAAACCTTTAAAGATACTCATGAAAAGAATTACCTATCTATTACTTGCAGTCTTATTTTCAATGACTTTAAAAGCACAGAATGAAGTTATTTCAAACAGAATAAGCCAGTTTGAGAATCATCTCGCACTTCAAATGGTTATAAAAGGAGAAGGGGAGGAAATAAAATATTTCAATATTTA
The DNA here is from genome assembly GCA_026391315.1 of Bacteroidia bacterium. Classification (GTDB taxonomy): domain Bacteria; phylum Bacteroidota; class Bacteroidia; order Bacteroidales; family Prolixibacteraceae; genus CAINVV01. Next base: position 27,325 of record JAPLDT010000104.1, on the reverse strand, counting down.
TGACAGAATGAAATATTATAATGTGCCAGGGGTTAGCATAGCACTTATTAATAATGGTAAAATTGAATGGGCAAAAGGTTATGGATACTTTAGTAGGGATAGGGTTAACAAAGTAGATACCAACACACTTTTTCAAGCAGCTTCAATAAGCAAACCTGTTGTGGCATTGGCAGCATTAGAATTAGTCGAAAATGGCAAATTAAACCTTGATAACGATATCAACGACTATTTGAAAAACTGGAATATACCAGACAATAAATTTACTGATCAAAGGAAAATAACTCTTAGAATGTTATTAACACATACAGCAGGGATAAGGCCAGGTGGTTGTGATAGTATTTATAATCCAGATAAACCATTACCTACAATAATTGAAATATTAGACGGTAGAGCTCCTGCAGAACCTGCGCCTGTTGTTGTTGATACTTTACCTGGAACAACCTGGCAATATGCAAATGCAGGCTTTATGGTTATACAAAAAGCGATAATGGATAACACCGATAATGATTTTGCATCATATATGAACAAGCATATTCTCTCTAAAATTGGAATGAAAAACAGCACATTCCGACAACCTCTTCCGAAAGAATATTTTAAAAATGTGACCTTTGGAAATTATGGAAATGGAAATGTAAGAGAGAATAAATGGAATACATACCCGCAATTGGCTGCTGGTGGGCTTTGGTCAACACCCAGCGATCTTGCTCGGTTTGCAATCGTAATTCAAAATTCGTACCAAGGAAAATCAAACAAGATTATATCTCAGAATATGACTAAACAAATGCTTACCAAAGGACTTGGAAACTGGGGTCTGGGATTCTGTCTGGATGGACAGAATGATTCTTTAAGCTTTAGTCATGGTGGTTCTAACGATGGTTTTAGATGTAATATGTTTGCATTCGCGTCATTAGACAAAGGAATTGTTATTATGACCAATTCTGATAATGGCGAACAGCTATACAACGAGATTCTAAGAAGTGCTTCCATTGTATATAATTGGAACAAATATACACCTGTTGTGAAAACTGTTATTGATTTTGATACAATAAGTCTCAAAAAATATGTCGGCACTTACCAATTGCAACCAGGTGCAGAGGTTGATTTTACAATAAAGGATAATAAGTTATATGGACGTAATAGCTGGGACAATTATTCTTACCCAATATATGCTGAATCAGAAATTAAATTTTTTGAGATCAAATTGCCTTTAGAAATAAAGTTTGATATAAATCAAACCAAAGAAGTAATTGGAGCTGATATTAAAAACATGGATAAAAAATATTACTTCAAGAAAATAAAATAACTACGCCCAACATCGGCTCATATAAAATGCGGGTTATAGCGGGTTTGCAAGTTCGGTGCTTTCTAATAATATTTGTGTAGTGGGATTTATTCTGCAAGTAAATCCCGCACTTTACATAGTCGAGGAACGTTATGGGCCATAGCCGAAAAGATCGCGATCTGAAAATAGTTTCTATATAACGAAACATTTTGTATATCTTTGCAGTATCAAGAATCATGTGAATGAACAAACTTTTTGACATTGTATTATTAGACGAGGTACTTGAATTTATCAGTAATCTTGAAAAGAAGCAATACGAAAAAATCCTTTTTAATATTCGTAAAGCTCAGACAAGACATGATCCGGAACTGTTTAAAAAACTGAAAGACGAGATCTGGGAATTCAGAACTCTTTATCAAGGGTTTCATTACAGATTATTTGCCTTTTGGGACAAGACAAATTCTGAAAACACCATTGTCATTTCAACGCATGGAATAGTCAAGAAAACTAGTAAAACACCTGATAGCGAAATCCAAAAAGCAAAGCAAATACGTTCTCGATATTTTGAAGACAAAGAAACATCTAAAAAGACAAAGAAATGAAAACACATACTTTAGACGAAGTTCAAGATAAGCTTATCGGTAAAATTGGCACTCCAAACCGTGACAGATTTGAATATGAATTGCAAATGGACTTAATTGGGCAAGCTATAAAGCAGACAAGACAGGAGCGAAAATTAACCCAAGAAGAATTAGGAAAACTTATTGGTGTGCAAAAAGCGCAAATTTCAAGGATTGAAAATAATGCCAGTAATGTTACCATTGAGACTCTTATGAGAGTATTTAATGCTTTGCAGGCAAAAGTAATGTTGAGTGTTGAATTACCACACTTCAAAATAAGCCTTGGACAGTAACTTCGGCCCATAACAAACGCCAAATGCCATGCGGGATAAAGAAGGTGCCCAATTCTACCCTGCCGGAAATACAAAACCAAACTAAAACTAACCAAAATCATGAACCCGCCCGGCACTTGGCGTCAACCGTTATGGGCAACCCAAGTTGAGACAATGCCAACATTATAATACAAGAACATTCAAAGAAATAAGATGGAAAAGAAACTTGGAATTATTGTTTCATTATTGATAATTTTAAATATTAACGCAATAGGACAAAATCTTTCTGATTTTAAAGCGCTACTTGAAGAATGTGGAATGAACGTGAATATACCTGAAGGATTTGTTGAAGCTAAAATAATTGAGAACAAGGATATGAATTATGAGTATGCAATAAAATATCCAGACAAAGAATTTGAACTGAGATATGCAATCAGGCCTATTCGATATAAAAAATATTCTGATGAAACTTTAAAGAATGAAATGGAGAGTCAAAGACCGTTTAGAAATTCATCATATGGAATAATTCTTCAAACCATTGTGAACAATATAACTGGAGGAATTGATTATGAAATAAAAGCATTTGACAAAAATGCCGTAAAAAAAGAATTTAATGCTGATTGGGGCGCGACAACTTTTGTGGCATTGAAATCCGACTTTGGAAAAGGATATAAGTATTGCATGATTGTAACTATTCATAAGAATGATTTTGCAGATGCTTACTACTTTTATCTTTCAAATACGAAAGAAAACTTCTCTGAAAATGAGGATCCTTTATTTCATACATTACGATTTGATTAATACGAATAGGTACAAATTGAAAATCAACTGCAACTTCAGCATACATAGAAGTCAAAAATATACTTTTTAATCCCTGTCTTTTGGTTGTTTCAAAACGTTTGATGAGCACATGTGTAAAGAAATTAACGGTATCTAATACAGACAAGTGAAACTCTTGTTATTATAAAAATCAAAAAATGAGACCTACACTTTTATTATTACTTCTTTTATTTGGAGGATTGTCATTGAGAGCACAACAAGACAACGAAGCAAAGATTCAATCGCTACAAGAAAGAATCGCTCAATTGGTCGGAGAATTGCAGAAGGTAACTAAATTGAATTACATGCAACATGTAAATCAGGTTGAAGGTTATAAACAAGGATTATGGATTGAATCAACTAATGGTGAGTTTTGGTTTACCAACTATAAAATGGGAAAAAAAGACGGTAAAATGACTGTTTTTTACACGAGTGGGAAAAAGTATGTAGAAGCAAATTACAAAGATGGGTTCTTAGTTGGAAACGTAACCTTCTTTGATCCCAAAGGTGTAATTGACATGACATATGAAAAAATAGCTCTAAACGATACAATAGTAGAAATACAAGTTGAAGCTGCTGAAGGAGATCATATTTATTTTACTAAGGAAAATCATAAGTATGAATATAAAGCCTATATGAAGAGATATACTGAAAAGGGCACTCTTTATGCTGAAGGGTTTGGATTATTTGATGACAGATGGATTTTTAAATCATTTAAGATTGGTAACTGGATAAGCCATGATGAGTGAATATTTTAAATGTAGTTGGCTAAACGGAATAGTTACAAATGTATGAATAGTCAATTGCCCATAACATCAACTACCCGCAACCAGGGCGGTCTTGCCAGTCATGAAAATATTAACTTTAATAACCCTGTTTGCGGGTAGTTGCAGAACGTTGGTAGAAACCATTAAGACAGTCTTAACTTTAAAAAAAATATGCAACAAAAGGAACGAATTTATTATATAGATTGGCTACGTATTTTTGCTTTTTCCATTTTGATATTATTTCATTCTTGGCAACCGTTTACTAATTTCAATTGGCTCATAGAAAGTGACAACAAATCACTTATTGCCGATATTATTACAGTATTTTTTCATACTTGGCGACTGTACTTGATTTTTTTCATTTCAGGCATTGGTACTTGTATAGCACTAAACTCAAAAGCTAATTCTTTTTTAAATAACCGTTTCTTAAGACTAATTGTTCCTTTTGTATTCGCAGCAATTGTAATTGTACCCTGCCAATACTTTTACCAAATGCTTCAAAAAAGCCCAGATGTTACTTTTTTAGATTTTATGAGCAATTACCCTAAAAGCATCATAAACAAGAGCTTTAAATTCGATATCTTTTTATGGATACTGGAAATAGGAATTCATCTCTGGTACTTGCCTTCTTTATTTATTATGACCTTAATAACGCTTCCGTTGTTAAAACGAATTAATGCCAAAGGGCTTTCAGAGGCATTTATACTTAGGTTGACTGAACATCCAAAATTAGCCTTACTATTTGCTTTGCCAATTATCATTATACTGATAGTTTTAAAACCAATCTTTCCTGAGTACACAAGTGTAGCAGACTTCTTAACGTATTCATGCTCTTTTATTTATGGGTTTGTTTTTATAAAAGAAAACAATCGCCTACTTCCCGTAATAAATAAAAGTAATAACATACTATTAGCATTAGGTATATTGAGTTCTTTGCTAATAATTACTTTTCTGTTAGATGAAAATTTCAGAAATGCTGCTTTTAATCCTAAATACAATATCTATTATGTCATCGTATCTATTCCTCTTGGCTTGTCTGCTTTTAGTTGGCCTCTTTATTTCGTGTCTCTGTTCTCGCAAAAGTTTAATTTCAATATTAAAATTTTAGCCGAATTAAATAGAAGTATTTTGCCTGTGTATATTCTCCACCAAAGTATTATTGTAGTAGCTGGTTATTACATTATAAGATACATTGACAATGGCTTTTTAGAATTCGTCTTAATTGTTTTGTTTACCGCTATCATATCAATTCTGGCATATAATTTCATAAAAACATTCAAGACAACAAGGTTCTTATTTGGAATGAAAAGTTAAAAGATATAATACGGTATAACTAAAACTAATTCTCAGATATTGGCGGCATTAGACATAAACTTAAAACAAAGAATGAGCCGACGAACAAAAATGGCATCTGCCAACATCGGTTTGGCAAAAGTGGCGGTTCAGTGCTTCGTATGACAGTTTTTTGTAAATTTGAAGTGTGTGCTTCATATTAAGTTCAGTAGTAAAATCGCCACCTTCGCTAAGCCTCAAAACGTTAGAGCTTATTGCGAAAATCACCTCATTGAATGTTTTAAATCAAAAATGATTAATTTTGAGAAAATAGTACGACTATGACAACCGCCGATTTGAAATATGAAATTAAGAAGGCAATCGATGAAGTTCCAGAATCTGTCTTGGTCGATATCTTGGAATATTTAAAGCAAGCCAAAGCTTCTCCAAAAGAAAAGATTGATTTATCGCGTCATTTAGGTTTAATAATTCGAGAAGATAAAGAATTATTAAAGCGTTTGGCATTATGATTGAAATACAGGATGTTATTCGAATTCACGAGATTTTAATTGACAATTTCGGTGGAAGTAAAGGCATTCGGGATCGTGGACTATTAGAGTCCGCCATTTCAAGGCCCTTTCAAACATTCGACATGGTAGATTTATATTCTATAATCCCATTGAGAAAGCTTCAGCCTTGATTGAAAGTATTTTGATTAATCACCCCTTTGTTGACGGCAATAAGCGGATTGGCTATGTCTTAATGCGTCTGTTGTTAATGGAATTTGGGTTTGAAATAATTGCCACGGAAGAGGAAAAATATGATTTTGTAATTAAAATAGCAGAGGGCAAATATCATCAAAATGAAATAATTGAGTGGATAATTGACAAAATCGGCGACAACAAGCTCTAACAAACGCCAAAAGCCTTGCGGGGTCAATAACGTGCCCAAATCTCTCCTTCCGAAAACATAAACCAAACCAAAACTAACCAAAATCATACCCTACCTGGCAATTGGCGTCATACCGTTATAATTAATACAATCAGCGGCAGTAACCATAGTAGAAATCCTTTTCATATTTTTACTTGATGAATGCTATTGAAATAGTTAATCTCTCAAAAAGTTACGGAAAAATAGGTGCGCTCTGGAACATGAGCCTCGAAGTTCCCGAAGGAACAATTTACGGATTGGTTGGTCCGAATGGTTCCGGAAAAACTACACTCATCAAAGCATTGGTTGGTGCGGTTCGCCCCAATTCAGGTTATGCAAAAGTTCTTGGGCTCGATCCGCTCATTGACAAATGGAAACTCCGTAAGCAAATTGGCTACATGCCACAATCACCTGCCTTGTACGACGACCTTTCGGCACGCGACAATATCCTGTTTTTCGGCAAGGCACAGGATGTTCCAGATTTGCAAAAAAAAGTGGATGAAATACTTTCATTTGCTGAACTTACATCAAGAGCGAATGATGCTGTAAGAACTTTTTCGGGAGGGATGAAAAAAAGGGTTTCCCTCTGCTGTGCCTTGATTCATAACCCTAAAATTATTTTCCTTGATGAGCCGACCGCAGCCGTTGACCCACATCTGAAAATGCAGTCGTGGATTCTGTTTCGAAAACTGGCGCAAAGTGGGGTGACCATTTTTGTCAGCACGCATCAGATGGATGAGGTAATGCTTTGCGATAAGGTAACCATCTTGCGCAATGGTGAGATCCTCGCGGTTGATACTCCTCAAAATATTCTAAAGCGGGGGAAAACAAGATTGAAAATCTCAATAAACAACGAAGAAAGAACGGCCCTTATCGATTCAAACGCTAAAAACCTTGCTGACGAACTTAAAAAATTCGGACTTGAAAATGATATTTCAACTGTAGAACTTCATTCAGATAGTATTGAAGATATTATTTTGGCCATTGTGCTGGAAAAAGAGAAGGAGAAGAAATCATGAGACATACCTTCATCATCGCCCGGCGTGTACTGGCCCAGCTAAAAGGAGACCGGCGTTTTCTTGTCCTGTCTCTCCTGGCGCCACTCGTCATTATTTATTTTTTGAAGCTTTTGTTCGACACATTTCCTCCAATTGTCAATGTAAAGAGTTTTACGATTCCTATCTGCGCCTTCATTGTCCATTTTCTAAGTTTTATTTTGTGTGCAATTCTTCTCGTTCAGGAACGAACAAGGGGGACATTGGAGCGAATGATGATCGGTGGATTTTCGAAAACTTCCATCATCGGAGGATATACGCTGGGATATTTCGGCTTGGCAACGGTGCAGGCAATCACGGTGCTTGCAGAATCTATCTGGCTTTTTAACCTAAGTTATGACACCAGGACCGTTGTGCTGATGTTCATGGTCATCTGGCTGCTTGCCATCGTTTCGGTCATGCTCGGAATTTTTATTTCTACTTTCGCCAAACAAGAAGCGCATGTATTGCCGTTTATCCCGCTCATCATTCTTCCATCCGTTTTTCTAACAGGACTAATCATTAAGCCAGACGGTCTTCCGGTTTGGGCGCAAATCATTGGTAAGTGTTTACCGCTTCATTACGCGGTGAATATTATTAACGAAATTATCAAACCAGAATATAGAATAGCTGACACAATTGTTGATTTTGGGATTCTTACCGGATATATTTTCGGACTGCTTTTTCTTGCCTCCCTGACTCTCAAGGAAACAGAATGATTACTTCTTTTGACAGAAATCACAACGCTGGAGCTTTCTAGTCGTAATGACACAGGGGAATTTATTAGGGTCCGCTGAAAAACTCAATGAAGGTTCAGATTGACCTCAGGGAGGTCACATATTTATAGAAAACGATGATTAGAAAGTTGTTAGACCCCGGCTGGGGTCTCATATCTACATGTATAATCCATTTTCTATAAACATTTTATCCCTCCGGGATAATTTTTAGAACAGACTTAAATTTCAAGTGCAATCTTTTTCAATTGTTAATAAAAATACTTGCACCTCGTTCTCCCAATCTATCGTTTATATTATTCACTATCAACACTTAATACATTTTTCAACAAATCCTAATTAAAGACAGCTATTTCGCCCAACCAACAAAAAGCTACCCTGTTTTCCTCTACTTCAGTCTCACCACAAAAATCTGTTTCCACGCATCTTTCGCTCCATCGGCTTTGACAGGTCTGTTGAAAGCAATTGTTTTTCCGTCGGACGACCAGACAATGTTGGAGAGTTCTTCCTTGGTTATAGGGGTAATCCTTTGAAATCTCTTTTCAAAAGGCTCATCTGAGATTTTGCAAATGACAATGCTGTTTTCTGACTGGTAACAGATAGACAGGTTATCTGGACTCCATCTGGCACAGCTTTGAACGCCTGCCGGATGATCTGTGACCTGCCTTGAACTTCCGCCGTCAGGCGAAATGATAAAAATTTGCTGTTTACCGTCGGCATCCGCAGCAAGGTATGCGATCCATTTACCGTCGGATGAAGAGCGCACCACTCCCCCACATCCGGGATGAGCAGTTTCTGCTGTAAAGGTCAGTCTTTGCTGAAGGGTTCCCTTGGGCGGCATTGGAAAGGTAGTCGGGGTACCTTCCAGCGGACCAAACTCTCCCGGTTGATTGATGGAATCGGGTATATCCACCACAAAGAGTTCATCGACAGGCTGGTTATTCTTGCTTCTTACTTTGCCGATAAAGGCCCGTGCCACCTGTCTTTTCCCATCCTGTTCCACGTAACTACCGGTACCTACCCAACTGTCGGAGGCAGCGTTGCTGATCTCATCGCTTCCCGGAGCCGGATTTGGAACAACCCTGACAACCAATACACTATACCACTCCCCACTTAGATTTTCCCCTTCACCGCTATGATCCACTATCACTGGTTTGAGTTTCGTGGAGACACCAACGGTCCTTAAATTTACCTTCTCGCCTGTGGAGTCTTCTATTGCCTTCATAATTGCATCGTTGTAGGTATAACCGACCCATTTGCCATCCTTGCTCCATTCGTGACGGTGGGTGCCGCCTCTCAAAGCGCCAGGTGTATAGGGAAAAGTAACGTCTCTTGCATCCATAAAAATCGGAATATTCGGATGATTGTCATCTACCATTGTACCGGTTCGTTTCCACTGTTGGTATGGATTTTTCTCGCTGCAAAAGGCCAGTCCGTGGATGAAAATGACCCTGTTTTCTGTTGGATGATAGCTGACCGCGCCCGCGCCGGGGCCCCACGAATGGTTGTCCTTTATGGCAAAAAGCCTTTCCACCTTGCCCGATTCAACATTGACCCTTTCCACAGAAGGTGAACCACCTATACCACCGGTTGCGGTTCTGGTATCGTAGGCCAGCCACTTTCCATCCGGCGAAAAGTTGTCGTTGTTATCCAGATCGTGGTTGTAAGCACCGTAGGTAAGCTGGACAATTTTGAATTGCTGAGTGGATGGTTTGCATCCGATCATTGTGATGGAGAGCGCGATGGCTCCCAAAAGAGATTTTGTTAATTTCATTGGTAGTAGTAGTATTGATTTTGTTTACACAGCCCTTCGGCAATGCTCAGGGACCGGTTCTCCGTTTCACATTTCCCAATTTTCACATTCTTACTTGATTGGGGCAGGACACTCTTTGGCAAACTTGAGCGCCTCATCCTCGTAGATACAACCAGTCATTTCGCCCAAAGAGGTACGGCTGCAATAGCTGTAACGCTCAAAACCACCAAAATCCTCTTTTGTCAGCATATATCCGAATGCATCGTTGGTCAGTCCGAAAAGCATTGGCTGTTCGGTATTCATCTTTCTTTTTACATAGAAACCAATATTTGGCAAAGCTTCGCCGGGAATGGTCAGGATCTGAGCCTTACCAATGTTCAAAAGGTTCAATCGGGTTGTAATGGAAGAGAAATCACTGTTTTTCGCATAATCAGCAGCAAGAGGTGAATGTTGCAGTACGAACCTCATCATTTCTGAGTCGATGGGAAATTTGATTGTTTTTGAAGCACAGAAAATATTTGCATTTGCATCCGCCTTTGCAGGTTCGATGATGCGCAATGCTTCATCGGCCATCAGGGTGCCGATCCGGATGCACTCATCCCAGTTGTTGTTTTCCTTACCGCCATCAACTGTGGTATCGATTCGGGTATCTGCTGTAACCATTCCTCCTTGGGCGCTGTTCATGAAGATGGCCATACCACCGACTTTTGATTCAACGCGGTCGTAAAGCGGCCCGCATAAGTCAGGACTGATCAGCTTACGGCTTGTACCCAGGATTTCAGGATGTGTGGCATAATTGACCAGTGTGGCAATGGGTTTGCCCGCATTTTTTCCGGAAGTCGCGATAGCCTGGATAACGCCCATCCGGGGATCATACAACTTTGGGGCGTAGTAGTTATATGCAATCTGTCCTTTGGCCTGGCCAACCGCTGTCCGGATAGAAGCCGGTTCTAGTTTGTCCACTGCTTCGTTGACAGCATCTGCAATCTGTTTGACGCACCATTCGAGGTATTTCATGTCGGCACCAGTATTCCCTTTTTCATCGGTAAAGCCATAAGCATCCGGACAACTGTGCGCATGGGTAACGCCGATCAGTACATTTTCAGGAGCAATTCCCTTGATCAGTTTACGGGAACGGTCGCCAAGAAAAGCAGGCCATCCAATGTTGTCCACGCCAACTATTGCTATTTTGGTTGCTCCTTTTTCAAGAACAAAAGCACGAACAGTCAGCTTCCCCTGCCATCCTGTAGGCATTTCAGGAGTTCCCATTCCCCCGGAAATCGGGATCAGATGATCAGGCGTGATGTCCCTCATCGCTGCGCCGGCCTTTAAAGTCTGCCCTTGTGCAGGAACCAAAAACATAACAAGTAATACAATCAGTAGTAGTTTCATGATAATCAAAATTAAATATTGTTAATAGAATAAGAATGTGTTGGTTGAAAAAAAGGATAAAGGATAAAGGATAAAGGATAAAGGATAAAGGATAAAGGATAAAGGATAAAGGATAAAGGATAAAGGATAAAGGATAAAGGATAAAGTCAAAAGGATAAAGTGAAAACGCGTTAATCGAGATTTTTGTAAAAATAATTTGTTTATAAGCATCAAGCCAATCTCTTAAGTTGCAGCGATTCAAGAAAATTAAAAGCCTTAGCCACTCTAAATTAATTTCACGGGGCCCACTTTATCCTTTTAACTTTATCCTTTATCCTTTTATATCAGTAAAGGTATATTGGATTAGTATAGATCCATAGTTGCCACTCTTTGCCGGGTTTCACTTCAACTTCGAGGCGATAGGCCCCTTTGGTGAGTGATTTGTCAAATGAATACTGATAAGTTTCACCGTTAGTCACTTCAAGTGTTTTACCGTCTTTGATCAGGGTAAAACGCCCCGGATACGGAGAGATAGCCGTCAGTTTTCTCGTGTCAGCTACCTTGATTGAATCACCCATCATGCCACACATTTTTCCATCTATACCTTCCCCATACCAGCAGAATCCAGTTGCATCGGCTAAAAATCTGAAGGCGGTAAAATGATGTCCCAGAATCAGATGATGGGAAATATTCGGTACGGTAAGCGTATCCGCAAAGAGGTAATTGACCGAATTGTTGAAGGATGTTTCGTAAGTATTGACGAGCATCCATTTGAAGATCCATCCGCTTTGGTCGGGTTCATGAAACATCCAGCGATTCCAGAATGAAACTTTCACAGTATCAATAGGTTTTGTATCGATACCCATCCATTGAACACGGCCATCCTTCAGGTAACGGGCCCTGAAATTCACATTTTCATGTTCATCCACGGCTGAGAACCCTACAATCTTTCTGTGCGTATTCAGGGAGTCCCATCGTTCCAGAATTTTAGTCTGACGGTCGAAAATTCCCCGGTAAGCCCAGGCACGGTATTTGGAACCGTTGATCAGAAAATCTGTCAGGATAGGAAGTGTGGATTTTTTTTCCAGAACGTTGGAGTGAAAGTTATAAATCTCCATTCCCTGATACCATTCATTGGCCCAGTTATGCGGTTCCTCAGTATGCGCATAAAAGACTATGCCTCCGTTCGAAACGATCTGTTTCGATACCGTATCTTTGTTCGCATTCCAGTTAACAACCCCATCCCTCAATGGCCAGGCATCGAATCCTTGTTTCTCACTGCCCGGTTCGAGCAGCACACCGTCGTACATTCCTCTGCTATAACCTCTTGGAAAAGAATCAATGTTTCCGTGCGGATGGTCTGTCAGGAAGATAAAGTTGATGTTACGTAGTTTTGCCGCTGAAACCAAATCATAAATGGTTCCTTTGCTGTCGTGCGACCAGAAACTATGCAGGTGCATCACTCCCCGGTAGGTTTTCAGGTTTGAAACAAGCTGACACTCCTTTTTCTTTAATTGAAAGGCTTCTACCTGTTTTTGAAATCTTGGATAAGTTATGAATCTGTGCCAAAGCGGCTTGACAAAAATGAACAGCAAAGCTGTCAGCACAACCACCAATAATGACAAAAGAATATTTTTAATAGCTTTTCGTAGTCGCTTCATTTTTATCTTATTAATAGTCAGTAATTTATAGCAATTTTTGAGATTTTAGGACAACCAGCACAATTGGGACAATTAGGACTCCGTTGACCCTTCGGCTACGCTCAGGAACCGCTGTTTCGTTCCCTCATTCCGTCTTTCCTTCTCTCCGTCATCTTTCCGTCATCTCTTCATCCCCCGGCTCATTTCCCCACCACCTCTGTCAAATGCCGGATCAGATCCATGGAGTAATCTCCCATGGTTGGTCCGAACCATCCCATCAGTTTAGGTTCATATTCGTCCATGTAGAAATACCTGCCGGGAACGATGTAGCCCACATAACTACCGTTGAAGCTGGAGACCACCGCATCGAAGCCTTTCGCGGCAAGGGCATTTTTTATCTGGAGGGCATACTCACCGCTGAAATCGCAGGGCGCCGAAATCCAGATCAATTTTCCGATCCTGACTACCTGAAAAAAAACATTTTGAGGCTCCGGCATCAATTTGTTACTCAACCACGAGGCCATATTGATTCTGGTCGTCAGCCGCAGGTGATATTCTGGCATGGCAACCCGTAAAGTAGCAACTGAAAAGAGGGAGGTTTCCTGGTAAGCAGAGGAAGGAAGCCTGCGGATCAGGCTATCGGCAAGTGATTCACCGATGTAACGCGCACTTTCAAATCCTTTGCCTTTCCCGGATGGACTCTGACTTCCGATTGATCCGGCACAAAAGAGGGCAACGTCAAAAGAGCTGGCCTCCATTTTTCGTTCCCAGTAGCCTGGATAGTCACCGCTGAATTCCATGTTGCCTGCACCCTGGGTAGTGGCGTGGGCAGAAAAAGTACCAATAACTGCTTTTCTCTTCCATTTCTGATCCAGAAGGATGTATGAAAAGTCGTTGTTTTTGGTACCCAGCTCTCCGATGAAACGGTTTCTTGTATAACCGGCAGCATCGAAGCTCCCATAAGTCAGTTGTGATTTTGAGAGATCTTTGACAGCAAGCTCAGCTGCTTTAACAATGCGGTTAACCAGCCACTGCTGAATCGCAACATTGGCCTTTCCGCCGAATTGCTCCCCGATGAAACCTGGCCCCCAGGCTCCAATACTGGAGTGACTATGGGTAGCAGAGAAAAGCAGCTGATCCCTCGAGATACCTTTTGCAGCAAGCTCCACAGTTACCAGATCAATGAGATTGGGCGGCATGATCAATAAGTCCGCACCGACAAAAACCATCAATTTCGAACCCACTTTCAGCGCCACCGATCTGACAAAAACGCTATCATGAACACCTGTGGCAGGCTTCCCCTTGCGGTTCCCAAACCCGGCCAACGGCACGCTTACAAATTTACCATTTGCAGCGTCCTCGGTCGGATTATTGATGGTTGGTGTGATACTGACTTTTGAAAATCCGGCAAAAACTGAATCTGTAACAGCAGTTTCCGTTCTCTTCAGGCTATCGACACGGGTCATTGTCTGCTTAAAATAGGCAGAAGTTACGAATGGATCATCTTTCACGGAGCCAGTGGAAACCACGAAAAGGATACCTATTGTAGCCACCAAGGCGATAAAAATATACAGAATTTTTTTCATGGAGGCGATTTGTCAATGTGAAAATTGGGATTTGCGGGTACTAAACAGTAATTCAATTAATCTTGGAATTAAATGCAAATTGTGATGAATGCTTCTTCATTTTCACATTTCCACATTTTCCAATTTTCACATTATTTTTTTAATAGAACTTGTTTGTCCGAAGTTACAAACATTCTGGTACACTGTGTGAAATCGGCGCCAAAGGGTGATTTGTATTTAAGCTCGACATAGAAAGCTTTGAATCCTGATTTTGGATAATCCACTGCTACTTCAACGACAGGCTTCTTCTCCGCATTCAGGCCTACAAAACTCCATTTCTTGTCGCGGAATTCCTGATTTGGAGAGGTTGTTGAGAAAAGCGAAGCATCAACCAGTTTATCTGCGGTGGTCTTCACCGTAACGGTAATCTTCCCTTTCTGCTCAGAAATGGTATAATCACAGATAGGATATTTATTCTTGCTTACTGTATTGCCCAGAAAAGCGCTCAAAGTTGCAAAGGCCCTTTTTTTGTCACCCTGATCGTGTCCTGCATTGGGGGTATAACAGATATGGTTGTTTCCAGGAATGTCATCAATATAATTCTTTACTGCATCCACAGGCCAGTATGGGTCGTTGGTTCCCATGAAGAGCATTTTCGGCATGGTCAGTGTCTTGCGGTAAGAATAGGGATCGATCATTTTTACAAGATCATTGTTTTTATTGGTACCAAACTGTTGCGCCAGTCCGAGTTTGACATAGTCTTCAATTTCGATGCTGTAATCGCCCCAAACAACTTTTTGGTAAGGAATGTTGACAGGCATGTTCAGCATGTCTATAACCATTGGGCCGATGGCAACGACGCGTTTGTCGTTGGCCCCGGTAAGCCAGGTAGTCCAGCCCCTTTTGGAAGCGCCGGAAACTACAAATCCTTTGACCTTATGGTGCAACTGCTTTTTTGTGAACTCCTGAACAATATCCATGGCACGTACCGCACTTTTGGTCATTGGAAAAAGGAGTGGCCAGTTGAAGTTGTGGTCGCTCTGATAATTGTGCAGGGTACGGGAGATCAGCGCATCCTCTACCAGGTCGTCGTACAATGGTTGGTTCGGAACCTGCCAAAGTACCGCAATGATTGTCTTGTCAACTTTAGCCATACGACCGAACTCCAAAGCCAATTCGTCATTGAATTTGTGGGAATTGGGCTTCTCATTTTTGTTGCTGCCACCTGTGATAAACAAGAGTGCATCGGTGAATTTCAAATCATCAGGGACCATCAGCATCAGATCGTGGGTCCAGTGTATGGTTTGCCAGGTTTGCGAGGTATATTCAATACGGTAATAGGTCAATCCCTCTGCCTTCTGTTGCTCTTTCAGTTCCCATTTGAAAGAGGTGTCGCCATTGTGAAGATAGGCCTGAAGAGCAGTCTCCGGTGCAATGGGTTTATGCGAACTGCCAATTGCAATAGAAAAAGAACAAAAAAGAACTAAAGCTCCTACTAATAATTTTCTCATTTTTTCTTTAATATTTATAAAAACATAGTGTCTAAAAATACAACTTAGCAAGCAATGTACCTACTTCATTCCAGCTTAATTGCATATAAAAGTTAATATTTATTTACCAGGGTTTTTCTGTTTTTTTGTAATCAAACCTGGCTTCGACTCCCTATTTCTAAAGATCTTCAAGGCGTAATAGAATTAAACTGCTAATTCCAACAGCGAATTTCTCAGGAAGAGATGTTCTCCTATTCTGAGAAGCTCCTTTCCCCCGCAATTTAAACTTGTGCCTGCCTTGATCAAGCTTTAATACACCAAAATTATATTCATTCCAGTTACTTCCTTTACTGACCATATCCAATATTGGTCCAGCCGGTTTATCATCAATAAGCGGCTGGTATCTACTTCCAAATATATCATCAACAAGAACAGCAGATAATTTATAATTTCCTGATTCTTTGACTTCAAATTCAAATTCAATTTCTCCATCAGGTGTTTCCGGTGCGAAATGGATTCCTTCAATCCCTTTTGTTATTTTGTCAGGTGTGGCTTTCATTTTCAAACTTGAAGCAAGCTTAATTTGATAAGGAGGAATTCTTTCGCTTGCTGGTGGTATGCCCGAGTCTGAAAAAACGATCGGAGTCTGGTACCAGAATGCAACAGAACTGATCCAATCTGCCCGTTCGTCAGAACTGGAAAGCTGTTTTCCACTCATATCAACATCACTTCCTCTGTGTTCAATTGAAAATTTTAATGACTTTCTGAATCGAATTGGGTCCGGAATATGCCAGCGATATGCAGTAACGCGATCCCCGGATAATGGTCCTTCATACAAAGAGACTCCCTGAAATGAACCGGCAAACTCACGGAATCCCCAGGCATCTCCAAAATAGTCTTCCGTTCCGGTTCCTTGAATGGATGGAATTTTCTCACCGTCAATATAAAATCTGTCATCCCCTTCTCCGAACCACCCATTTTTTACTTGAAGAGCTGAGTAAACAGTTCCAATATAGTTTCCCCTACCTTTCGTATTCAGAATAACATGATCACCA
Organism: Bacteroidia bacterium; assembly: GCA_026391315.1. GTDB lineage: Bacteria > Bacteroidota > Bacteroidia > Bacteroidales > Prolixibacteraceae > CAINVV01. The sequence goes on along the minus strand of JAPLDT010000104.1, from coordinate 10,721 downwards.
GGTTTTGCCGGAGACTGTTGATGATATCTTGCATGGAAATAAAGAACATCTTCAGGAAGAGAGTCAACCTTCTCCCAGTCAATATAGTAATAAGAATAAACTGGCCCAAATTCAGACGACTCATTTGACAAAGTAATTTTCGCATGTTTTTTAAAAGGCATTCTCCAAAAACAGGTTTGAGATCTGCCAAACGATGAAACACTCACAGGTAATGACTGAAAATCCTTTCTTGCACCAAAACCAACTCCAAAAAAATCACCTAATGGGACTTCAACACTGGGTTTCTCAGAATCATCCCAATAAATTCGTAAAACCAAAGCTCGTGCTGAAAATGGATTTAAGGAAGCTGAAGTGTTCCAAATGTGCTTTATGATTCCAGGACCGTCCAAATCAGCAAGAACAATCGTTTCACTAGGTAAAATATTTTTTGAATCGCCATTGCCATCAATATTTGAATCGGTACTGGATGATCTTTTACTTTGGCCGTTTGATGAAATGGTCAGATGGTCAAGGAATGAATTATCAATTGAAGAATTATTTTGAGCGCTGAGAGTCTCCACTTGTGTCAAAAAACAAATGGTTCCGATTACAAGGAAAAAATTCATATTCATTTCACACGGAGTTTTGTTTTAACAATAGAATTTATTAAATTTAGATAAGGAAGCCGTCTCAAAAAAGAATTGAGACGGCTTCCTTATATTTATAGTCATCTTGATATTCTATTGCAATAGCCACATTTTAGAAAACTCAGTATCTCCTTTGTCCAGTTTGGCTATAGCCGTCTGGTAGTTCGCGGCGTTGTTGGCCAGTTCCGTTTCAGGATACCTGAAACGCAACGGGAATGGATGCAACCCATTTATGAGTTCACCGTTCGTTTCGAATGCCGGAAGTCTGGTTCTTCTGTGGTCAGCGTAAGCCTCAACACCCATTAGGAAGTTACCCAGCCATTTCTGCAGGGCAATCTTAGCCAATTTTTGATTGGCGCTTCCTGAATTTGGAAAGGCCGCTTTGGGATTGGAAAAATAGTTGGATGCGATGGTCACACCCCATCTGCTGTTGGCAAGGGTAACGCCGTTCTTGTAATAAGTTTCCGCGTTCGTTGAAATATAACCCTTTACAGCAGCCTCAGACAACAAGAACTGAACCTCATCTGCCTGCAATATGCATGCTTTGAGCAGTGGATTGGACTTTTCGTTGAGCAGCTTGGAGAACTTGGAGATCTTGTAATTAAAGATGGTGGTTGGAAAATCCCAGCTTCCATTTGCAGCCAGCACGTTTTCATACATGCCTGCGGTATAACCTGCATAGAGCGTCAGCGAGTCCACGATGAAACTGGCTGCAGCCTTGATACCCGATTTGCTCCTGTCGATGTATTCCCAGGTTGAAGAATAGCTGAAACCATTCGGATCTGTTGTCGATACAGTAGTGCCGTTGTCAGCAGGCACATTGGTCCATGGTTTCTCAATAGGAGCCACCCAAACTTTTAACCTGTCATCATTCAGAACTTTCAAACTGTCAACCAAAGTTTTACTTGGTCGATATATCATGAAGTTGTCACTATAGCCATCATAGGACATTGGCCAGTTATAGGTTCTGTCGCCGGCAAGGTAAGGAATGGATGCATTGTCTGCTACACTGCTCATCAAAGGAAGAGCGGCTACGGCTGCAATTTCGGATGCTGCGCCAGCCAAGTTTTTACTAGCCCTCATCAACAATCTGAGACGAAGGGAGTTGGCAAATTTAATCCATTTGGCTTTATCACCGGCGTAAAGAATATCGGAGCTTTTATCAATGGCCTCTGTTCCTGTCGACAACAATTGCGTGGCATCTTTAAGGTTTTGAATCAAGGCAGGATAGATACTCTTCTGTTCATCAAATTTCGGGAAAAGTATTCCTTCCTGACCGCGCAGACCTTCTGTGTAATAGATGTCCCCATACAAATCGGTTGCGGTTGACCAAAGCAAAGCTTTAAAAATAAGGAAGATCCCTTCATAGTTTTTTAATCCAAGTTTGTGAACATCGTCAATGGATGCCTGAACCAATTTGATGGGTGCTGTGATGCCATACAAATCACCTTTTGGTTTGGTAAAACTCTTGTGAATATTATCGTCGGAGCTTCTGTTTCCCTGCATGTATTGAACAGTGCAAGAAAGTGTCCTGTTACCGGCCCCACCTTCATACTGGTAGGCAAAAGCTGTTTGCTGGATAATAGATGACAGCAGCAAATTGGGAGTTGCAGATTCTATTGCATCACGCTTTTGTAATAGCTCATCTTGTCTGAGCAGCTGTTTTTGACAGGCTGTTAAGACAAAGAGTGTCAGGAGTAAAAATGATATCTGTTTTTTCATAATTGCAATAAATTTAAGCATTAAAAATCAAACGATACTTTGAAACCATAAGATGCAATAGATGGCAAGGCCTTACCGACGATTCCCTGATTCTGGCCAATCCCTTCGAAAGCTGATTCCGGATCAACGTATTTATCGGCTTTGTTCCATTGGAAAATATTTCTGCCGACAAATCCAACCACAATATTTTCAATTTTATATTTCGAAGTTAAGCGGTTTGGTATCGTGTAGTCAAAAGTGATCTCTTTCACTTTAAAGTTAGTCGCATCGCGTATCAATGATTGCGGGAAGCTCCAATATTGGGCTCCCAAGATCAAACCAGGCAATCCATAGAAGGTCTTTAGCGGGTCTGCACCGTTAACAATATAATCTGCATCGTTTGAAGGGTTTCCGCCAGGTTTTAACCAGACACCCTGAAAGTAGCAAGCATCGTTAAGCGGAACAGGTGTTCCGTACATGGCGTAAGTGGCAACTAGACCTGCCTGTTGAGGATAAGGCATTTTACTTGCATCCGGGAAAGGTAAGCCTCCTGTTTCACCATCGCGACCACCAACAGTCCATGGATTTGGTCCGTTAACCTTATCCCCGATTGTCAGCAAAGAGTGACCATCGGTTACTGCACGACGCTCGATGTCGGAGATATATTGGCCACCTTGACGAAGACTTCCTACGATTCCCAATCTAAAGTTTTTCCATTTTAATGAGGTGTGCATTCCCAATATAAAATCAGGATTGTAATTTCCAATTGACTTACGGTCTGTCTCAGCGCTTGAATATTTCCATTCGCCGTTGTCGTCCAGAACTATCATTCCGGCATATTTACTGGTGGAAGGCATCGTTGTGAATACCTGGTGCGCCCACATCGTCCCAATTTTCTCGCCTACAGCCAATCTCAGGTCAATATTTGGTCCGTTCCCGTAGAAAGTTTGGCCCGTTGGTACATAAGCTTCAGAGAGTGCTGTGATTTTTGACTCCACCTTACTGAAGTTAAAACCAATGTCCCAGTTCCAATCCTTGCTGCGAACAGGTACAAAGTCCAATGAAAATTCGTAACCATTGGCTTCAACTGCACCAACATTGGTTAACATACCACCATAACCAATACCGGGTGAAGTTGGTATGTTCCCTTGTTGGTTTTCGTGAATCTTCTTGTAAACCGTAAACTCAGCAGAAACACGATTTTTCAATATGGAAAGATCAAGACCGCCTTCGTAAGAGGTCGTAACTTCTGCTTTAATATTTGGATCAACCAATGAACCTCCTATGTTCAATATTTTAGTATTGCCATAATCAATCGGAGCAAAACTGAAGGTATTGTTACTTCTTGGCGTACCGATCCCGTGTCCAACCTGGGCAACACCAGCCCTCAACTTTAACAGGTTGATTGCTTCTGGTAGTTTGAAGGTTGTGGAAGGTAGCCAGCTTAAAGAGGCAGATGGATAGAAATGGTGGTTTTTATCCTCCTCGAGGATTCCGCTCATGTCATATCTACCAGATACATCAACGAATATCTGGTTAGCATAGCCAACTTGTCCTGTACCATAAAAACTTTGTGATTTTCCAATACCCCAGCCACTGCTGGTAGATAGTGTTCCGGCTACGGCATTGCCCAAAGAGTAATCGTTTACCCTTACCAGTTTCTCGGCATTGGCATAATAGCTGTAACCATTGCTGTAAGCGTAGTTGTAACCTGCAGTAGCGTTGGTGGTGAATTTTCCAAAATCTTTGTTCCAAATCAACATCAAATCGTTTTGAACACTGAGCCCATTTGTTTGTGTAACAGAGTATTTCCCATCGCGTTGATTGCTGTCCTGAAAGTCTTTGGCCCTTTTGTACTCGTAATTGTCACCGTTGTAATCAATACCTGTGCGAACCATGAATTTCAGCGGTTTCAAAATCTCCCAATCCAACTGTGCTTTGCCGAAGAAGTTATCTTTCCGGTAAGTATTAATCTCAGAAAAGACATACATGTATGGGTTATCCAGCATAGGCGTACCGTCTGGTTTGTAGTAAGGCGCATTTTGAAGCTGACCTTCAAAACCTTTTTTCCAAACAGTTTGCATCTCTTTGATTGGTTGAATAGATGCGAGGAATTTCATGGTCAGCTCTTCGATTACCTGGCTGTTGGACGAGGTTTTATTGGGTGAGAATTGTCCCATATAATTACTTGTCACAGAGATCTTCAACTTTTTGGTGATGTTGTACTCAGCGCTCAGGCTCGCGTTCATACGTTCCGTTTGGTTGTTGGGCATTACACCAATGTTGGACATCTTGCCCAAAGAGAAACGGAAGGCGCCATCTTTGTAATTACCGGTTACGCTCACGTTGTAATTACGCGTTGCACCGGTTTGCATAAACTGTTGCATACGATTTTCCTGGGTCGCGGCAAAAGGTTTGGTTTCAATTCTCTGCGTAACAGTATTATACGCATCTATTGAAGCAGTAGTGAAATTGGCGAATTTGGCCCCCCAATCGTAACCTGACGTATAAATCGAAGAGGCACGAATTCCATCTCCATATTCCAGCTGTGTAGCAAAGAAATTGTATGGTTTATCCCACACGATAGAAGAGTTGACAGAAACTCCAATCCCGGCTTTTCCACCTTTACCCGATTTAGTAGTGATCATGATGACCCCGTTTCCTGCAGCTGAACCATATAGCGCACCTGCACTGGCACCTTTTAAAATTGAGATACTCTCTATATCTTCCGAATTCAGTTGTGAAAGAAGGTTCCCAAAGTCGGCGCCATTTCTATTGTCAACTGATGTTGTACCAACAGGAATACCGTCAATAACGAAAAGTGGTTGGCTCGATGCCGTAGAATTAGAGATATTCAGACTGGTTGCACCACGAATGGTTACAAATACTGAACCATTCGGGTCGGTGCTTGAGTTGGTGAAATTTACTCCGCTAACACGTCCATCCAATGATTTGATAACGTTTGAATTGGCCCCTTTGGCCAAATCATTTCCTTTCACTTCTGATACTGAATAGGCCAACGATTTCTTTTCCCTGGAAATTCCAAGGGCAGTAACCACCACCTCATCCACACCAATCGAGCTTGCGGCCAAGGTCACCTCTATTTTTCGCTGATTGGCAACCGCTATCTCCTTTGTTTGCATTCCCACGAAAGAAAATACAAGCGTGGCATTACCCGGAGCTGAAAGCGAGAATTTTCCGTCTATATCGGTCACTGTTCCTGTTGTTGTCCCTTTCACGACCACACTGACACCTGGTAAAGTTTGCCCGGTATCATCCTTGACATTACCTGTGACAATATTTTGAGCAAAAAGGCCGCTTGATACAACCATTAAAATGCACAGAAACATTGCTTTAAGCATTTTTCTCTTCATCATAAATAATTTTTGTTAGTTGTTATATTTGCAATACTTGATATTTCTTTAAAAATGTAAGTGGTCTTTTCATAAAATATTAAGAGTTGAAACCCACTTGATAAGATAAATTATTTGATTGATTCAAAAGTCAGGTTCAAAGCTAACATTGGTTTGGCACCATAACTAGGATGGGCATAAAAGATGATTGCATTCATTTCGCTATCGTTCAATTTCTTAATGATACATTCACTCGTGAAATCCTTTAAGCCAAGAAAGCCTCCGTTAGTAAAACTCAGGGTCATTACATTGGCATAAGTTACGTTACCAAGAGGTGTACCAAGAGTATAGTTTTTACCTTCATTGATTGCGAAAGTTGCACCAGCAGGAGAAGTGAAGGACTTGGTATAAGCCAACCCAAGATCGGCATAATAAGCACTCGTCGCAGTACCAGTTCCCATACAATATGCCAGGCTTGCAAATATTCCACCGCCTTTTGAATTTATGGTCATTGTGCCATCACTTTTAAACACAAATTCATCCGAATATGCGTTACTCAATCCAACCGAACCCAGAATACTTCCAATCTGATATGCAGATGGTATTTGAGAAGTAAAGTTTGCATCGGCCAGTGTAACATCAAAAAATGCAGCCGATCTATTTAATCGCCATTTTTTGGAGCTTGGAGCCGTAGCATTACCACCAGTGATCATTTGCATTTTGGTTTTAGGTGGAATGGTGACTTTATTGGTAACTGTAGTAGAACCCCCAGGTCCAATGATGGTCAAATTGACTGTATAATCAACTCCATAAGAAGAATAGGCATGAATAGGGGAGTGAAGGGTATTGATATAACTTCCGTCTCCAAAATCCCATTCATATTTGCTGTCATTGGTAACCTGGGCATAAAAAGTGACCGTGTTACCAGTAACAGAGTAAGTAAACAAGGCTGTTGGGAGGGGAGTTTCTTTTTTACAAGTGATAAAAAGAATCAACCCAAGAAAAAACAAGCCGACCAATTTAATTTTTCTTTTCATAGAATGACATTTAAAGTTAATTGTTTGCGAATCAGATATTTATTAAAATTTATTAAACCAAGGTGTACAGAAAAGAACAAGTAGTTAGTAATTATCCCTGTAGAAGTGTAAAACTTATGGAAATTCCACGCAAAATACAGTTCTGACACTCAAAAAAGGAATCTCTATCGGTATTAAAGTTAACCAATTTAGATTAAAACTATGCAATATTAGTTAAAAATCCTTAATAGATGATATTTTGCACAAATACTTTCAAATATTTGCAAAAAACGCAAAAAAACATAAGAACAGGTTAATATTTCATCTGTATTTGGTGCCAAACATTATAAAATCGATTTTTCACCACTGCTAATTTTTTTATTTGAAAAATCTCAACTGATATCAAATATGGAAACAGCAAGGAAAGTTTGGCATTAAGCGATAACGCTGTCATTGAAGTTCACGCACCATCTAAAGAAAAGGGCAACCAGTAGGATGCCCTTTTTAAAAACAAGTTAATATGACAAATCTACCACGGTTTATTAGTACCCTGTTGAAGCCATGTTTTTGACCAGTTGCTGTTCTTCCCGTCAGTTGAATTATATGGGGTCGACTCAAGCTTGTCGATGGCACTTTTTGAGTTGTCTGGATTATAAAGTGTCTCATTGTTACCATACGTAAAACGAACAGGCAATACCGCTCTTTTTCCTGTCGGACCAGCTACTAAAGCAGGTAATCCGGTTCTGATAAAATCAAACCACGACTCGGCAGCTGCCGTCCAGCTGGCAATCCATTTTTGTTCCATTACCTGAGCTAACGTGCTGTTAAAGACAACCCCGGATTTGGTAATATAAGTATCATAAGAGCTACCTAACCCCCAGGCTTCCATAGAAGCCTTTACTCCTGCATTGTAATGAGCAGCAGCAGTTCCTCCGGCATTCCAGCCTTTAAGGGCGACCTCGGCGAGGCCAAAGTGAACTTCGGCAGCCGACAACATTCTCACTTTTAGAAGTGGCCCGATATCTTGAGTGTAGATATCGTTCAGTTGAGATGCGTGCGGATTTGCATCACCCTGATTTAAATTGGGACTTAAATTGTAAAAGAATTCAAATGTTGACCAAGCCGGTGGATAACCTACATATTCAGGATCAAGATTCAGAGGAGCTCCATATTTGGCCAGAAAATCATCAGCTATTTTTTTGGAGATAATCCTTTTCCCATTTATTATCTGATCATAATTATCGGGTTTTGTAGGATCAACAACCAATGGGATTTTTACTTTAGCAGCCCAAATTCCTAAGCGTGGATCGCTTAAAGTTTGCAGCTTTTTAACCAAAGTGGCACACATCTTGATCCTTGTAAAATTGGAAATATCACTACTGAACCGTGTAGCAGTTGGCCATGAATCGCCTGAACTTAGTCCAATAAAGCTGTAATTTGCATCATCGGTTGCATCCAAAATGAGCGGATAATTGGCAGGTTGACCAGTGATCTTCTCAATTCCTGCTTTGGCAATAGTAGGTTCCTTTGTTGAAATCCTCAAATAATACCTCAATGAAAGGGAGTTTGCAAATTTGCGCCATTTCGTAACATCACCTGTATACAGCACATCCTGAGTCGGATTAACCTCCTTGTATTCACTTTGATTTTTGGAGAACAAGGTATTGGCACTGTCGAGCATGGCAATTACACCTAAATAGATATCTCTCTGTGAATCAAAGGTGGGTTTGAAAAATTCAGAGCCCTGCTCTCCTTTTAGCGCCTGTCGAAATGGAGCATCTCCCCATAAATCGGCAATCATTCCAAAATTATATGCTTTAAAAACCATCGCTACACCCGTCTGAAAATCAAGGTTTGCTGCTTTCGACTTCTTAAGCATTTCCTCCGCATTTCTCAGTATACCATAGTATCCAGCCCAACTCTGATCACTCCAGTCATACCTGTTATGGCCACCCGACCACCCATCTTTCTGGGTATGTTGCATGACTCCCGCGATATCTCCAAAACCCATTCCAAGAACGGTTCCACCCGTTGATGTGATCACCGTAGCCATCAAAAAATTGGGAGAGGCATTGGCCGGATCAACACCATTTGGGTTAATGTTCATCTCTTCCAGATTCTTGCAGCCGAATATTAGAATTGCAAACAACACTAAAACAGCTGAAATTTTATTTTTTATAGTGTACATAATATTGATTTTTTAGAGTTTTTAAAAAGTCAGGTCAAATTTAACTCCGACAGGAATTACCCAAGGTTCAAGATTATATCTTTCAATCCCTTGTTTAAATTGTACACCCCTCTTACCTTCGGTTGAAGATTCAACCTGGAAAGCACGTTCCGGATCAATACCAATTTTAGCTTTGGTCCATAGCATGATATTACGGCTATACACCGATACAGCAAATCCCTTAATACCACCCAACTTATTTACAATACTTGACGGTAACTTATAGCTCAGGGATACTTCCCTAAGTTTAATAAAATCGGCGTCAAACATGGCATCTCTTGCAAAATCCCATCCATTACTGATCACATATGGTTGAAATAAAGTACCATCCTCTCCAAGAGTTTCCTTGTAAGTGGTACCTCCATGTCCATCAGAAACAGCAACTACTCCGGGGACAAAAACTCCGTCATTTAAATAAGTACCGCTTAGATTTTCACGGAATCCACCCAATTCCTTCGTGGGTCCCCCAACAACGTGAAATCCATTTAGAATCAGTTGATCCTGATTGGCAACCAACCAGTCGCGAAGCTCTTTTCCGGTTCTACCATTTGGATTGATCATGCTTTTCAACCAAGATCCTGATAATCCGTCATCACGTCCATAACGCTCGGTTTGCGAAATGAATTGTCCGCCACATCTCCAATCCATGGTGAAACTCAGGGTGAAAGATTTATAGGACAGTGATGAATTTACACCCAAGATAAAACGGGGGTTATAATTACCGATCTGGTTTCTCTCGCCGGCTGCTTGTTGCTGGATTTGCTTATCCCGTTGCCACTCATAATCTGGCTCAGGACTAATGATTGGATAACCATAATAGGGAGAAGTTTTATCCTTGACAACCAACATTGTTGCATCATAAATGGCGCCAACTTCATCGCCTACATACGACCAGGCACCACCATTGGCCTGTTCCCAGAATTTGATCGCTTCAATTCCCGGGGAAATTGATTTTACCCTTGTTCTGTTACGTGTCAGGTTAGCGCTGATGTCCCAGTTCCAGTTAATTGTTTTAATTGGTGTTCCGCCCAAAGAAAGTTCCCATCCCCTGCTCTCAAGCAAACCTGCATTGATGTTGATGGCATCGGAACCGGTAGAACTTGCAATAGGGATATTTCTTAAAATCTGGTTGCGGTTATCTGCCTTGTAATAAGTCCCTTCAAATCTTAACCTATTGTTAAACAGTCCTATGTCAAGACCACCTTCCATGGATGTTGCTTCTTCCGGTTTTAAATTTGGCGTTAAGAGCGTTCCTGATTTGGCCAATCTAATGGCTCCACCCCACTGTCCAACATTTCCATAAGTATTGACAAGCTGATAAGGATCAGTATCGTTACCAACTTTAGCCCAGCCTCCGCGAACTTTTAACAAAGATACTTTGTCTCCCAGATCAACCATTTTATTGACCAAAAGGCTCAATGAGGCTGATGGGTAAAAATAGGACTGATTGGCTTTCGGTAAAGTACTTGACCAGTCATTACGTGCTGTCAAATCCAGATAGATCTTGTCTTTCCAACCCAGGTTTGCCAGACTGTATAAACTGTATATCTCTTTTTGTGACCATCCACTTCCGTAAGATAAAGTTCCGGACTTAATATTGCTTATCGAGTAAACATTTGGAACAATGAGACCCGCTGTTGATGAAGTGGAAATGGATTGTCCCTTGGTGTATAGGGCATTCCCTCCCACAGACAAAGAAAGGCTAATCGACTTCAGTTGTTTGGCATAGGTAGCCAGGAAGTCTGTATTGCGTTGATAGCTATTCGATTGTTGAATACCATAAGCCCCATTGTTTGGT
>JAPLDT010000054.1 GCA_026391315.1 Bacteroidia bacterium | reverse complement strand
TCAGGGTAAATTCAGTGGCTCCTGGCTTCTTTATCACCAACCAGAACCGTTTTTTGGTGCTTGATGAAAAAACCGGTGGCTACTCGGCACGCGGCAACAAAATCGTTACCAATACACCAATGGGCAAATTTGGCGATCCGGATGATTTACAAGGTGCGGCGCTTTACCTTTTATCGGATATCTCCTCCTTCGTAACCGGAATTGTAATTCCCATAGATGGCGGATTTAATGCTTACAGCGGCGTATAACCCTTCGACCCTTCGGCTACGCTCAGGGACCGGTGACTTTTCAAACATATTAAACAATACAAACTTTTCAAACTTTTTTGTATGAGCCTCACATTAAAGCAAAATTGCAAAACATCCCTTTTGGTTCCAACAAGCATGGGGATTCGGATAACTCCTGTTAACGGACAGCCTGTTCACAGCAGCTCACTTTTTCAGATGGAGGTTTCCAGTGCGGAAACCAACGTTGCCAGCATCTCCTCTTATCTCGGACTTCCTGTAAAAGTACTGACCACATTCGTCAAAGACAGTCCGATTGCCAACATGATAAAAAGTAACCTGCTGAGCAGGCATATGACCTACGAAGGTGTTGAGGTTGAGCAGGGCAATCCATGGGGATACCGCCACCAGTTCAACATTGCCGACAGTGGCTATGGAACCCGTGGTCCAAGGGTTCACAACGACCGGGCAGGTGAGGTTGGACGTACGCTGAATGTCAAAGATTTTGACCTCGAACGTATTTTTGTTCAGGAGGGTGTCCAGATCGTTCATCTTTCAGGACTCATTGGCGCCTTGTCGCCCGAAACCAGCAAGTTCTGTCTCGAACTTGCACGCATGGCCAAAAAACATGGCACGCGAATTGCCTTTGACCTTAACTACCGTGCCTCTTTCTGGAAAGGAAGGGAAGCCGAATTGAGCGCGATTTTTGAAGAGATTGCCTCTGTGTCGGACATTCTGATCGGCAACGAAGAGGATTTCCAGCTCTGTCTCGGAATTGAAGGACCAGAAGCAGGTGGAAAACAACTCAGCTCTGAAATTGATGGATTCAAGCAGATGATCTACCGTGTGAAGGCGAAATTCCCCAATGCTTCGGTTTTTGCCACCACATTGCGACAGGTAGTCAGCGTCAACGAACATCTTTGGGGTGCCATCGTTCTGGAAGGAACTGAATGGCATGTTGTTGAGCCAAGAAGAATCAACATCCTCGACCGCATTGGCGGTGGCGATGGTTTCGTCGGCGGTTTACTTTATGGTATTCTGAAGGGTTGGGAACCGGCCAAATGGATCCAGTTCGGCTGGGCCTCCGGCGCCCTGGCCACAACTTTCCTTACCGACTATGCCCAACCTGCCGATGAGGATATGGTTTGGAGTATCTGGAAGGGGAATGCACGCGTCAAGAGATAAAAATGTTTGAAATGTTTATGAAGTTTGAAATGTTTGAAAAGTTACCGGTCCCTGAGCGTAGCAGAAGGGAAATGTTTGAAATGTTCAGGCCTCAGCACAAAACCAATGGGGAAGTAATTTGAAATAAAAGGAAATTGATGGAAATATTTCGAAATAGCGCAACCCTTCAAACTTTTCAAACAATTCAAACATTTCAAACAAATATAAAAATGCAGTCATGATTTATTATAAAATTGGTTCAACAGAGCTTGAGCTCAGCAACGAGGACCTGAAAAAAGGTTTGTTTGAGGCTTTCAAAAAACTTGGACAGCGTAAAAAAGTTCTGGCCATTCCTCCGGATTATACGCGTCTGCCCAGCCGTGCAGGAGAACTGACGGAGATGACCTGGCAATATTACGGAAAGGCCTTGACAGATGTATTGCCAGCCTTAGGCACGCATACGCCGATGACAGCTCATCAGATCACGCACATGTTTGGTTCATTGCCTGCCTCACTCATCAGGGAACACGATTGGCGGAACGATGTTGTGACAGTGGGCGAGGTGCCAGCCTCTTTTGTACATGAAGTGTCGGAGGGGGCCGTTAATTTTCCCTGGCCGGCTCAGGTGAACAAATTGTTGCTGGAGGGGAATTTCGATTTGATACTCTCTATCGGTCAGGTGGTTCCCCACGAAGTAGTCGGAATGGCCAACTACAACAAAAATATTTTTGTGGGTACCGGCGGTGTCGAAGGGATTAACAAGAGCCACTTTATCGGCGCCGCTTATGGTATGGAAAGAATGATGGGTCATGCCGATACACCGGTACGCAGGGTCTTCAATTATGCATCAGAAAACTTTACCCAGAACCTGCCAATTGTTTATGTTCAAACGGTTGTCGGATTGGATAAAAAGGATGGTAAAATAAAGACCCGCGGACTGTTTATCGGTGACGATACGGAAGTATTCGACCTGGCAGTTCAACTTTCTTTGCTGGTCAACTTTGAAATGCTCGAGAAACCATTGAAAAAAGTAGTGGTCTATCTCGATCCGACAGAGTTTAAAAGTACATGGCTCGGAAATAAATCTATTTATCGTACACGGATGGCGCTGGCCGATGGAGGTGATCTGATTATCTTAGCGCCGGCATTGGTCGAATTCGGCGAAGATAAAGAGATTGACCGACTGATCAGAAAGTACGGTTATTTTGGAACCCCCGCGACATTACAGGCCTGTGAAGAGAATGAAGAAATCAGGAACAACCTGAGCGCTGCCGCGCATCTGATCCATGGCTCTTCTGAGGGAAGGTTTAATATCACCTATTGTCCGGGCCGGGGATCAAAGAATCTAACAGAGGCGGAGATCAAAAGCGCCGGATTTCAATATGCCAATTTTGATGAAGTGGTCAAAATATACGATCCCGAAAAACTAAAAGATGGCTTCAACCAGATGTCTGATGGTGAAGAGATCTTTTATATCTCTAATCCGGCCCTGGGGCTGTGGGCGTATAGGGAGAGGTTTAGGTATTAGAAGGATAAAGGATAAAGGATAAAGTAAAAAGGATAAAGTAAAAAGGATAAAGTAAAAAGGATAAAGGATAAAGGATAAAGGATAAAGTAAAAAGTAAAAAGTAAAAAGTAAAAAGGATAAAGGATAAAGTGAGGGACTCCGGAGATTGGAACGGTGGACTTGAAGATATGAGAGATAAGACATGAGAAATGAGAAAAAACGCTAACATCAAGATCGTGGCGCACTTTATCCTTTTTACTTTATCCTTTATCCTTTCCTTGGAAAATTGTATAACTCTTTAAATTTCAACAAATAAAGCTAGAATGAAGATCATCATCGACGACAAAATCCCTTACATCCAGGGTGCCCTGGAGCCTTTTGCGGAGGTGGTTTACCTGCCGGGATCCAAAACCACTGCGGAGGTGGTCAAAGATGCGGATGCCATTATCACACGCACCCGGACCATCTGCAACGAGGCGTTGTTGTCGGGATCTTCAGTGAAAATCATTGCTTCTGCGACCATTGGTTATGACCATATCGATACGGAATATTGTGATAAGGCTGGGATCAAATGGACCAATGCCCCGGGTTGCAATGCCAAATCAGTGGAGCAATACATCGCCTCAGCCATCATGGTAATGGCAGAAAAAAAAGGCTGGACACTGGCTGGTAAAACAATCGGTGTGGTTGGCGTGGGCAATGTCGGCTCGAAAGTAGCTGTGATTGCTGAAATACTGGGCATGCGTGTTTTGTTGAACGATCCGCCCCGTGCAAGGATGGAAGGAGAAAAGGGTTTTGTATCCCTTGATAAAATTCTGCAAGAATCCGATATCATCACCCTGCATGTGCCACTGAACCAGGAAGGTATGGATGCTACCTGGTATTTGGCGGATGAGAACTTGTTTGCCCGCATGTCGCGCAAACCGATATTCATCAACAGCTGTCGGGGAGAAGTGGTTGAAACTACTGCCTTGAAACAAGCCATTCGCAGCGGTCAGGTTTCGGGCGCCATTGTGGATTGTTGGGAAAATGAACCGAATATTGATTTGGAACTTTTAACGGTGGTCGATCTTGCAACGCCGCATATAGCAGGTTACTCCAGGGATGGGAAAGCCAAGGGTACAGAGATGAGCGTTCAGGCCGTCAGCCGTTTTTTTGGACTTGGATCAAAAAACTGGAAAGCATCCAATGTAGAGAAACCTGCTCAAACTGAAATTCTGATCGATGGGACGGATAAATCAACTCAGCAGATTCTCTCAGAAGCCATTTTAGCAACTTATGATATCCGTGAGGACGATGCCCGATTACGTTCAAGTTTAAGTACCTTCGAAAAACAAAGAGGTGATTATCCGGTGCGAAGGGAGTTTCCGGCATTTACCGTAGCGGGGAAATTTAGTAGTCCAAAAGTGATTGACAAACTGAAGAGAATTGGATTTAAAATATAATATGAATGTAGTCAGGTAATTAATTACAAATTACAAATTAAAAATTACAAATTGCAGATGAAAAAGGCAGATATCGGGCTGATTGGATTGGCCGTGATGGGTGAGAACCTCGTTTTGAACATGGAAAGTAAAGGCTTTACCGTGGCAGTTTACAACAGGACTATTGACAAAGTTGACAAATTTATTGCAGGCCGTGGCGCCGGTAAAAACTTTATCGGATGTCACAGCATTGCTGAGTTATGCGCAAATCTTGAGCGTCCGCGCAAGGTGATGATGTTGGTAAAGGCAGGTTCACCGGTGGATGATTTTATTGAGCAGCTTATTCCACACCTCGAGGCAGGTGATATCATCATCGATGGTGGTAACTCACATTTTCCTGACACCATTCGTCGTGCCAAATATGTCGAAAGCAAAGGATTGCTTTACATTGGAACCGGTGTATCCGGTGGTGAGGAGGGTGCGCTTTTAGGTCCTTCGCTGATGCCGGGTGGATCGCCGGCTGCATGGCCGGCTGTTAAAAATATTTTCCAGGCAGTGGCTGCCAAAGTTGACGGGGAGCCTTGCTGCGACTGGGTAGGTGAAAACGGTGCCGGCCATTTTGTGAAGATGGTGCACAACGGTATCGAGTATGGCGACATGCAAATCATCTGCGAAGCCTATCAGATCATGAAAGAGCTGTTAGGCATGACTGCAGACGAGATGCACGATACATTTGCCGAATGGAACAAAGGCGACCTCGACAGTTACCTGATCGAGATTACCCGCGATATTCTGGGATTCAAAGATGAGAAAGGCGAACCGTTGGTCGAGAAGATCCTGGATACCGCCGGACAAAAAGGTACCGGCAAATGGACTGCTGTGTCTGCCCTCGATTTGGGCATACCGCTCACGCTGATCGGCGAGTCGGTATTTGCCCGTTGCCTTTCAGCCCAGAAAGATATCAGGGTCAAAGCTTCCAAAGTATTGCACGGACCGGAGAAAAAATTCACCGGCGACCGCAAACAATTCTTAAGCGATCTGAAAGATGCATTGTTTGGGGCCAAAATTATCTCCTATGCACAGGGATATGATTTGATGGGCGAAGCAGCCAAAGAATATCACTGGGTTTTGAACAACGGTGGCATCGCTTTGATGTGGCGCGGTGGATGTATCATCCGTTCGGTATTTTTAGGAAAAATCAAGGAAGCGTTTGACAAAAATCCTGGTTTGGAACATTTGTTGCTCGATGCATTTTTCAAGGAGACCATCGAAAAAGCCCAGGCTGGATGGAGGCGCGTGATTGCCTCTGCCTTCACCAACGGCGTTCCGGTCCCATGCCTCGCCACTGCGCTCACCTATTTCGACGGTATCCGCAGCGAACGGCTTCCTGCCAATTTGTTGCAGGCACAGCGTGATTATTTTGGCGCCCATACCTACGAAAGACTGGACAAACCACGCGGTGAATTCTTCCACACCAACTGGACCGGCAGGGGAGGGGATACCGCTTCAACCACATATACCGTGTAGAGACGTTCGGCCGAACGTCTCATCCAATCAAAGGAATCGCTCTGTACAGCCGCCCGGCCGGGCGGCTCTCATCAAAGCAATGCTATAATCTAAATACACAGCTGTCCCCCGGACGGCTGTGTATTTTTTTTGAATGGGATATAGCTAATCCCCCGGATTCTATAATATATTCATCTTAAGAGGGTTCTGTCTGCAATCAAAGACAGATGCAATTGTGATAATATGCCCGCTAAACCAGTAAATTATCTTGTAATTACTTTCAATCAGGTATCTAAAATCCTCTTTGTAATCGATTAATAGTTCCTCTTTCTGACCAACAAGTGGATTATTTTCAAGTAGGGATACCTTTTCAATAATTTTGTTGATTATTTTTCTTGCAATTCTTGGACTTACTTCAAAAGAATAGTAATCAAATATGTCTTTGAGTTGTCTTTCTGATTGCCCGGACCATTTAATTTCTATTTCCATTTCTGTGCCTTCTTCTTGAGATCTTCGTGAGAGATAACCCGCCCAGCATCACTATCTTGTTTTGCCTGGTTAATTATTTCATGAAAGTTCTCTAAAGACATTGGTTTTAAACTTCTTTCATGAGAAATCTTTTTCTCTTGTTTAATGAAAGATTCAAGCTTAATTAAAAGAGTTTCATCGTCAATCCTAAGAAACTCTTCGATTAGCCCTAGTTTTCTGGCTTGTATGTTCATATTATTAACTCTTTCTACAAATATAAAGAATTTGATGGAGATTTTTTTCCCTTGGTTGGATTTGTTCTTTAATTCTGTAGTAGAGTTTAATAAAACCTTTCATGGGAAGTATCGAGTGGTCAAATGGTGCAGATCTTTGTCCGGATACGCTTTATTTGGATGGAGAGGGATGCTAAAATCTGCAAGCCAGAGGGCTCAACCAATTATCTTGAATGTTAATTGTCTCTCCATCACGTTTTAACCTATTATTTGTTGATTTTACGAATAAGCCGACTAACCTCGTAGCAATCCAAAGGCCGTTTGCAGGCAATTTGTGATCATGTTGGATATATAAACGAGTTGTGGCCAATTGTAGAGCAGCCAAGCGCTGAAATCATACGAACTTTTGACACGGCAAATACCAAATTGCACTAGGGATATCGGGTAATATTTTTTCATAAGAGCTGGATACTAACAATTATCAAAACTTGTAATTTATGCAAGTTTTGATAATTTAGGAATATATCCGATTGTCTTCAATGTGTTTGAGAGATTAAAAATGGAATTTAGATTTTAGGAATTATTATTCATTCACGTTTAGTTGATAGAACTCCGCAGGAGTTGCCCAGCAATAACCTCCGGTTTTAACCGGAGGAAGAGGAAAAGAAAGGCACAAATGAAAATAAACTCTGTAGGAGTTCCCCCACAATTTCAAGATAAGTATGCAATACCTTGTTACTGGGAAACCCCGGCGGGGTTTATGTAGATTTTTATCCCGCTTGTCCCCCGGTTGCACCTGGGGTTATTCACAGGAAACTCCTGCGGAGTTGCTCACTCGGAAAACGGAACATCGCTTTGTCTAAACGACAGTGAATTATTATCCAAAAAACGCCCTAGCCTTACCGTTCCATCGTTTTTTTATCTTAAAATAAATTCATTTGGAAAGATTCAAATTTTTAAAATCATTATCTTTGAATCTGTCATACAACATACCAAACTAATTTGGTTCCCAATGAATTTGAAATACCTGCTGGTTGTTCTGTTTCTCTTATGTACTCAATTTGTTAGCGCGCAGGAGGATACGCTTCATGTAGGTATTCATCAGCTGGAAAGCCGGCAATTCAGAAGTCGGGGCGACTCAGTTTTACTTCAGCAGCAACCTTTCCTGGGCCGACCATCCTCGTTGCTAACATACAAAAAACTCGAACTTTCCCGGAAGGTGTTTGGCTGGCATCCCTATTGGGCTTCCGCTTCGGCTTATCTCTCCTACGATTACAACCTTTTGACCCACCTCTCTTACTTCAGCTATGAAACAGATACTGTGACAGGTGGTTACAAGACCATCAATGGTTGGGACCAAACGCCCATTATCGATTATGCGCACCTGCGCGGGGTGAAGGTATTGCTGACTGTTACCAACTTTGGGACCGCGGCCAACCATGCTATTTTAAGAGATACCCTGAAGCAGATCAAGATGATCCAGACCATTACATCGCTTCTGAAGTCAAGAAACGGGGATGGGGTAAATTTTGATCTTGAACTGGTAAGCCTGACGCACCGTTCGGACCTGGTTGCATTCATAAGCAGGGCGGCGAAAGCAATCAGGGCAGAGATTCCCGGCGCCGAGATTTCCATGGCCACTCCTGCTGTCGACTGGAATGGATCATGGGACCTGCCTGCATTGGCCGCTATTTGTGACTATCTGATCGTCATGGGCTATGATTATTATTGGAGCGGCTCCACAACGGCCGGACCGGTCTCACCCATGGCGGGAGAAAACTACAATGTCACTAAATCAGTTGATACTTATCTCGGTGCCGGAGTGCCCCCTCAAAAACTGATGCTGGGAATTCCCTGGTTTGGATACAACTGGCCGGTGGTAAGCAGCGACCGCAAAGCAACTGCAACGGGTAAGGCCACATCTCTTACCTCAGTTGCAGCCGATGCGCTTGCCCTGACCTACGGAAAAACATTTGACCAGACCACCAAAGTCCCATGGATTAGCTACAAGGATGGTTCAAATCTTTACCGTCAAATATGGTACGATGATGGATCAAGCTATCCAATAAAGTTTGATTTGGTGAACAACCGTAACCTTGCGGGAATCGGAATCTGGGCTTTGAGTTATGAGAACGGAAAACAGGATCTCTGGCAAGGTATACAGTCGGCCTTTTCCGCAACAGCCATCAATGATCCGGTAACCATTCAAAAGGGTAGCAGCGATTTGGTGTTGTTTCCAAATCCCGTGAAAGTAACGGGTACTATTCGATTTACACTTGCGGAGAGACAAATTGTAGATTTAAGTGTGGTGGATTTGTCAGGTAAGTTCGTTGTATCAATCTTAAGAAAGGAATTGCCAGCAGATAACTACACAATTTTATTTGATTGTTCCCACCTGAAAAATCAAGTGTATATATTGGTTTTCAAATCAACCAGAGGAAACCTGACACGCAAGTTTGTCGTAAAAAACAATTAAAAACCGTACCTTTGCGGCAAAATTCAACAATTTATCATCGTTCAAAATGACAGATATAAAACGTACACTTTTGATGATTCTCGATGGTTGGGGAATCGGAGATAAAAGCAAGTCGGATGCGATCTACTCCACGCATCCTGCCTTCATTAATAGCCTTTGGAACACCTATCCGCATGCCCAGTTGCTTACATCCGGCGAGGATGTCGGACTTCCTGATGGTCAGATGGGAAACTCTGAGGTTGGTCACCTGAACATTGGTGCCGGCAGGGTATTGTACCAGGATCTGGTGAAGATAAACAAGGCCATCCGTGAGAACAAGCTGAAAGACAATATGCAGATTATCAAAGCTTTTACTCATGCAAAAACGCTCAACAAACCTGTTCACCTGATCGGTTTGATTGGTCCCGGCGGCGTTCACGCGCTCAGTTTGCACATGGTTGCATTGGCAAAGGTTGCCACCGACATGGGATTGGATAAAATTTTTATCCATGGGTTGACAGACGGGCGCGACACTGATCCCCGTTCTGCCTACGGCTTCGTTGAGGAAGACCTGAAACAACTTGCAGGAACAAAGGCAAAATTTGCCACCCTGATCGGACGTTATTATGGCATGGACCGCGACAACAACTGGAACCGTATCAAATTGGCCTACGACATGCTTACCAAATCGGTCGGACAGAAAAGCAAAGACCTGCTCGCTTCCATTCGCGCATCGTATGACGAAGGGGTAACCGATGAGTTTATTAAGCCTATCGTGATGACGGATGAGAACGACCGGCCTTTGGCAACCATTCAGGAAGGCGATGTGGTGATCTGCTTCAACTACCGTACCGACCGCCTGCGCGAAATGACCATCGCCTTCACCCAGGAGAACCACCACGAGCAGGAGATGCATACCATCCCTCTGGAATGGTACACCATGACCAATTACAAAGCATCCTTCAAGAATATCCATGTTATTTTTGACAAGGACAATGTTTACAATACGCTGGGAGAAATTGTTTCGAAAGCCGGTCTGAATCAGATCCGAATCGCGGAAACAGAGAAATATGCGCACGTAACCTTCTTTTTCTCTGGAGGAAGAGAGAGTGAATTTACCGGTGAACGACGTATCCTGATCCCATCACCCAAAGTTGCCACCTACGATTTACAGCCCGAAATGTCGGCTCCATTGGTAAAAGATGCCATTGTTGCAGAATTGAACAAAAAGAGCGCCGACTTTGTCTGTCTGAATTTTGCCAATGGCGATATGGTCGGCCATACCGGTGTTTACAGTGCGATCGAGAAGGCCATTAAAGCAGTTGATCAGTGTGTGAAAGAGGTGATACAGGCAGCCCGCGCCAACGGATACGATATTTTGATCATTGCCGACCATGGCAATGCCGATTTTGCCATTAACGAAGATGGTAGCGCCAATACTGCCCACTCGCTCAATCCGGTTCCATGTATCTGGGTGACTGACAACAAGAATGCAAAAATCAACAACGGAATTCTGGCAGATGTAGCGCCAACCATTCTGACCATCATGGGTCTTGACGTTCCGAAAGAGATGACTGGGAAAGTTCTGATATGATAGAGATTGGCAAAACAATTGTCAGTCTCGATGTCATCGAATCGAAATTCTGTTGCGATCTGGATCATTGCAAGGGAGCATGCTGCGTAGACGGCGACAGTGGCGCCCCATTGACCGACGAAGAGGCTGAAGCCATTGAGAAACTCTATCCTGTTTTCAAGGAGTATCTCTCTTCCGAAAATGTAGCCGAAATCTCGCGGCAGGGTTTTTCCGTGATCGACCAGGATAATGATCTGGTAACCCCGATTGTAGGCAAGAATGAATGCGTCTTTACCTTTGTGAATGAGAAGGGAATTACCTTGTGTGCCATCGAAAGGGCCTACTTTGAAAAGAAGACATCCTTCAGGAAACCGGTCTCCTGTCATCTTTTTCCCATCAGGATCACCGAATACAAAAGATTTGACGGAGTCAACTATGAAAAATTGAAGATATGTAAAGCTGGCAGGGCATGCGGTAAAAGCAACAACCTTCCGCTGTGGAAATATCTGGAAGAACCGCTTACTAGGAAATATGGCGAAGAGTGGTACCAGGAATTGAAACTGGTTGCAGAGCATCTTCCAAATGAAAAAGGATAAAATAGAAAAAGCCGTTTAGCGGCTTTTTCTATTTTTTGGAAGACTCTCTATACAGCTTTTTAATCGTCTGGTAATATCATCGATGGAGCCTATCCCATTGATTGCTTCGTACTTACCGGCACTTTGGTAATAATGGATCAATGGGGCTGTCTTTTGGTTGTAAACCTCAATTCGGTTCTCAATAACCAGGCGGTTTGAATCATCGCTTCTTCCCGATGTGGTACCCCTGTTCATCAACCGGTTGATGAGCTCTTCCTTTTCAACCTCCAGCGACAGCATGGCGCTCACACTCCGGCCATAGTGAACCAATAACGTATCAAGCGCTTCTGCTTGTGGCACCGTCCGTGGAAATCCGTCGAAAAGAAAGCCGTTGGCAGTGGGATTTTTGTCCAGCTTATGCCGGATCAACTCAATAACGATTTCATCCGGAACCAGTTCTCCTCTGCAAATAATGTCTCTGGTAATTTGACCAATTTCTGTGTTCTCAGCTATCTCCTCGCGGAGAATATCCCCTGTCGACA
This sequence comes from Bacteroidia bacterium, assembly GCA_026391315.1. GTDB lineage: Bacteria > Bacteroidota > Bacteroidia > Bacteroidales > Prolixibacteraceae > CAINVV01. The sequence goes on along the minus strand of JAPLDT010000054.1, from coordinate 31,977 downwards.
AGTGAATCAATTGGTATTCCTTGGCCAAAAAGGTGGCTTGAGTACCTTTCCCGGCTCCGGGAGGACCAAATAAAACCAGGTTTATCATGATGTTTATTTAACTAACGTGTAGATATCTTTGAGGTTGCGCCCCCTGCGATCAAAGTCAAGACCATACCCAACAATAAAATCATTGGGAATTTCGATGCCGATATAGTCCAGTTGAATTTTCGTTTTCAGTGCATCCGGTTTGAAAAGCAACGTGGCAATTTTAACCTCTTTTGCACCCCGCGCATTGATTTGGGCAATCACATCCGCAATGGTGTGACCAGAATCGACAATGTCCTCCAGGACAACTACTGTCCTGTCTTTCATGTTTTCGTTCAGCCCAATCAACTCCTTAATTTCGCCGCAGGAGGCTGTTCCGGAGTAGGAGGCAAGTTTCAAGAAGGAGATTTCGGCATCAAGCAGATCGAGTTCCTTCATCAGATCAGCTGCAAACATAAACGAACCATTCAGGATGCAGACAAAAAGGGCATTTTTACCTTCGAAGTCTCTCCTCATTTGGGCCGCCATTTTTTGGATTGCCGCCTGTATTTCTTCATAAGGATGGGAGATCTCGAATTCTTTGTCCCAAAGCTTGATTCGTCTCATAAGATAGAAAATTTTTTAAGTGATTAGTTGTCAGCTAATCGTAAAAGTCTTATTCTTTTTATAGGATGATATTGAAGTTTATGGTCGAAATATTCACTTCATAAAAAAAATCCCCTGATTCAGATTAGTCTGTTCAAGGTATGATACAGAAGTGTTTCTATAAAAGTTCCGCAAATATAAAATTTTCTTTTCGGAGGGGCAAAAAAAAATGGCACCCTGCGTTACTAAATGATTATGATATCGAATATATCGTAATTTTGGGGGATTGAAAATTGTATAAAACCATGACACAGGGATTAATGCCAAAAGTAAGTATCATCATGGGGAGCACCTCAGACCTGCCGGTGATGAGCGGAGCAGCCGAAATACTCAACCAACTTGAAATTCCTTTCGAAATGAATGCGCTGTCTGCGCACAGAACGCCCGATGAGGTTGAGAAATTTGCAAAGGGAGCCCACGGCCGGGGCATCAAAGTCATCATAGCCGCTGCAGGAATGGCTGCCCACTTGCCAGGAGTCATTGCAGCCATGACACCAATTCCTGTTATTGGCGTTCCAATCAAAGCCTCGCTGGAAGGTTGGGATTCCATCCTGGCAATTTTGCAGATGCCTCCCGGAATCCCGGTAGCTACTGTTGCGCTCAATGGTTCAAGAAACTCTGCCATACTTGCTGCTCAGATGATTGCAACCGGAGATGAAGCTTTAATGGCCAAACTGATCGCATTCAAAGATGAATTAAAAAATAAAATTGTTGAAGCAAACAACGAATTGGCGCAGGTAAAATACCCGTTCAAAACCAATTAAGTTTTTGTTTTCTCGTTTTTTCTCGGTATATTAGAGGGAGTGCGGTCAGCAGCTCCCTCTTTTTATCTCCCCTCGCAGTGGGGTTGACCGGTCTCTTCTCATCCAAACTTTACGGACATGCGCAAAAGAGATCTGAAAACCGGTCTGTTGATCTGTTTGCTTTTACAAATTCATTGTTTAAGCAGTTCTGCAATCGAAAGGATTTCCGCCATTGGAGCAAGAGAGTCAGCCATGGCCCTTGCAGTGGTTGCCCTTCCCGGACAATTTTCAATTTTTCAAAACCAGGCTTTTTTGGCGGAGGAAAATTTTTCTTCCATTAACCTCTCATTCAGGCAACCCTGGCTCATCAAAGGTTACCACGAAAGCGCCCTTTCATTGATCTGTCCAATTCCATCGGCTGTGTTGGCCCTTGGAGTGGCACAATCCGCTGTTGCCACTTACAAAGAAACCAGTGTTTCCATTTCCATGGCAAAAAAACTTACCAGGAAGCTGTCAGGCGGAATCTGTATCAACTATTTTTTTCTGAACCTGCCTGAGACAAGCCAAAATACTGGTTCTTTTCAGGTTGACTGTGGAATCGGATATCAGCACTCCCGCCGGCTTTCTTTGGGCATTCACCTCAGAAATTGTGCGCAGACTGCAGCCGAAACTTTTCAGTATAAGCTAGTATTCCCACTGCTTATCAGGGGTGGGGCTTCCTGCCGTTTATCGGAACAGCTACTGCTTGCAGGTGAAACGACATTTGAAAAAGATGGTGGAGTCGCTTTCCGGTTCGGGACTGAGTACAAGCTCATTGAAAACTTCCTGCTAAGGGGAGGATTATCGACCAATCCTTTTCAACATTCGTTTGGTTTTGGCTATCGCTGGAGATTCTGGCAGTTGGATTTTGCCCTTGTTCACCACGAAATACTGGGATATTCTCCGCTGTTTTCATTCAATTTTAACTTCAACAGATGAACAGGGATATTTCAATAATTGTGGTATTCTTTCTGTTGGCAGCTTCCGGCTACGGTCAGCAGACAGACTTGCGCAAAGAACAACAGATGGAAGAGTTGGTCGAATCACTCTCTGCCTCCGAAGACGGCTCTGAGAGTTCCCTTTTACTGGAAGATATCAGTTATTATGCCGGGCATCCGATCTATATCAACAGAGCATCAGAAGAAGAGTTGCTTCGATTGAACTTTCTGAATTTTAGGCAGGTGCGTACTATATTGGCATACCGGCAAAAATACGGACAGATTCTTACCCTGAAGGAACTTGCCGTGATGGGTGGTTTCAGCAAGGAACTGTTAGAGAAAATGGAGCCATTTGTGCGCTTTAACCAGGAAGCTGATTCCCTACAGAAAAAATGGGATAGGGCGATACACCAATCGTTGCTTACCCGGATCAAAACATCTTATCCAATCCCGGTAGGATTTAGTTCGAAGAACGACAAACCTCCGGCATACCCGGGCAGCCCGTATAGTTGCTTTAGCCGATACCGGGCTGAGGTTGGAAAATGGCTTGAACTTGGAATTACAGCAGAAAATGATGCGGGGGAGGATTTTTTCAACAGGACGAACAAGAGGGGCTTTGACTTTTTATCCGGCTTTCTGTGCCTGGATGGGAAAGGCTTGATCAGGCGGGTGGTACTGGGAGATTACCACTTGAGATTTGGACAGGGAGTCAATCTATGGTCGGGAGGCGGAGTCAGTTACGCCTCCGACCTCTCCTCCCTGATGCGCACCGGCGAAGGGATCAGACCCTACAGTTCCACCGATGAGAACCTTTTCTTCAGGGGTGCGGCTGTGCAATTCAATTTTAAACCGGTCAAACTTTCCCTCTTTTTCTCGGACAAACGGAGAGATGCCAATTTGGAAATGGACAGTTTAGAGAACAGATACATCACCTCTTTCAGAATGGACGGACTGCATCGTACCGGCTCTGAAAAGGAGGATGAAAAGGATGTAGGTGAGCGCATGGTCGGTGGGTATGGTGATTTTCGTTTCGAACATTGGCGGTTTGGGGTGCTGGCCTCCTTCCAGAGATTTGAATTGCCTGTATCAAAAGGCGATCAGCCTTACAAATCAAAGTCGTTTGAGGGGGAGACAAACAGCAATTTTGGAATTGATTATCATCTTATCATGAATCAAATAAATGTTTTTGGCGAGGCCGGAATCTCACAAAACCTGAGACCCGCTTTCGTCAACGGAATGGTTTGGAAGGCTCACCCACAGTGGTCGCTCTCTTTTTTGTACCGCTATTATGATCCTGCCTTTCAATCCTTCAATTCGGGGGCTTTTGCCGAAGGAAGCGGAGGCAAAAATGAAGAGGGTTTCTATGCCGCGTTTGAGTATTTCCCGATGTCGAAAATCAAATTGGGAGGTCAAACCGATCTCTTTTATTTTCCCTGGATGACCTACCAGACCATTACTCCTGCTCACGGCCATTCCATGGCATTCCAGGCTGAAATAGTTATCAAATCAAACATGACGGCCTATATTCATGCCAGGTTTGTCCAAAAACCACAAAAAGTTTCCGGTGCTACAGGTCTCCCCGAACAATGGGACGAATCGACCTCCAAATGGAGAGTCCATTTCGACTGGAAATTAAATGAACAGTTTCAGTTGAGAAGCAGACTGGAACTGGTCGAATACGGCTACAATGCGTTAAGGGAGAGGGGATATCTGTTTTTCCAGGATCTCATCCTTTCTCCCTCATCGAAGTTGAAATGCTGGTTTAGGATAGCATACTACCATACTGACGGCTACAATTCGAGAGTTTATAGTTATGAAAATGACTTGCTATACTATTTTGCCATACCGGAATTTCATGGCGAGGGGGTTAGAAGCTATCTGAACCTGAAGTGGCAACCCTGCAGGCTGATGACTTTCTATTTCAAAGGCGGATTTACTTTGAGGGAAGGGGTAACCTCCATGGGTTCCAGCAATGATGCAACACAGGGCAATCACAGGTTTGATGTCAGGGGTCAGCTTTACCTCAAGTTTTAAAAAGGTGTAGATATTTTACCACGAAGGGCACGAAGGGAAGCACAAAGGTCACAAAAATCAAATTGTTTGGAGTTTAGCTTTATGTCCTTTGTGTTTTCCTTTGAGTTCTTTCTGGTAAATTTTTGTACTTTGGACACTTGATTTTTGATCTTGCTCATTGCTTTTTCTCAGTGAAAACAGCTTTATTTGCAGTGCAATACCGGTTTCGATCAATATCCTGAATGGTTAAAAAAATCTAAATAGCCGATCGATACCCTTAAATTTTGTAACTTTGCTCTGCCCTGAAAGTGGGCAACCGAATTATTAAACAAAAGCACATGCATTCCATGCACAATTTTGATGATATCCGCCCTTACCGAAACGACGAATTTGCAACCATAATATCCAGATTATTAGAAGATCCCAAGTTCAACAATGTATTGAAAAATTTGCACAATGGAGAGGCCGAATTGGAGCAGATAAAAGCTGGATTGAGTATGACCAAGAGTATTGAGGTCTTTCAGGATAAGTTCGTTGTACCTTTGATCAACAGGATCCTTGCTTCCAGTTCCCATGGTCTGACCATGAACGGGCTCGAAGAACTTGATAAAAACACCCGCTACCTGTTTGTATCAAACCATAGGGATATTATTCTCGATGTCGCCCTGATGAATGTAGAGATGCATGCCAGTGGTTTCCGCTCTACCGAGATTGCCATAGGCAGCAATTTGTTGATTTATCCCTGGATCAACGACCTGGTTCGGATCAACCGATCATTCATTGTTAAACGTAATATTCCTGTCAAGGAGATGCTTGTCTCCTCCAGACATCTATCGAGCTACATCCGGCAAATGATTACAAAAGGGGGTGATTCTGTTTGGATTGCCCAAAGGGAAGGCCGGGCTAAGGATGGTAATGACGTCACTCAGCCGGCACTTTTGAAGATGCTGAACATGTCCAACGGGAATGGCTTTTTTGAAGGATTCAAAGAGCTCAGAATTGTTCCAATGGCGATATCTTATGAAATTGAACCTTGTGGAAATGAGAAAGTTGCAGAATTGAAGAAACGTCAGTCGGATCCTAATTTTCAGAAAACTGAGAAAGATGATATGATGAGTATGGTAAGCGGACTGAGCAATCAGAAAGGTAGAATTCACATACAATTTGGGAAGCAGATTGATGAGGGGATTCTACACCAAATTGCGGAGGAACCGGTTATGAATGAGCGGTTGAAACTGCTTGCCGAGAAGATAGATAAAGAGATTTACAGGAATTACCGGTTATTTCCCAACAATTACATTGCCTACGATTTGTATTTCAAAACAACGAAGTACGCTTCACAATATTCCGATGCTCAAAAAGTGTCGTTCATTGAATTGACTCACCAGAGGCTACAACTCGTGAATGAAGATATTGCCGATTCTATGGTGCTTTGGTTGAAAATGTATGCAACCCCCGTTTTTAACCAAGAGAAGTTTGTACTAGGTGAATTGACCGGACTCGAGCTTTAAAATTAAACGTTTAACAGTTTTTCGCTTAGGGCAACCAGTGTTTCTTTTTTGTCTTTGGTATTTACCAGCACTGAAATATTGTGACGGCTTCCACCGTATGAGATCATTCTGATCGGGATACTGTCCAGGGCAATAAACACCTTGGAGGCAAAACCTCTCTCCTCAGCAATCATGTTACCAACGATACAGACGATGGTTTGATTTTTGTCCACTTCAACATCTCCATACTCTTTTAACTCATTGACAATCTCATCAAGATGTTTGGAATTATCGATGGTCACCGAAACTGCTACCTCAGAGGTCGTTACCATGTCAACGGCGGTCTTGAAATATTCAAATATTTCAAAGATGTTTTTCATGAAACCGTAAGCATTCAACATCCTGCCCGAACGAATTTTTATGGCAGTAATCCCATCTTTTGCCGCAACAGCCTTGATTCCTGCACCTCTGCTTTCCGCTGAAATGAGGGTACCCGGATCGGATGGATTCATGGTGTTTTTAAGACGTACCGGGATGTTGTTGTTCTTTGCCGGAAGTACGGTTTGGGGATGTAAGATCTTGGCTCCAAAATAGGCCAACTCGGCAGCTTCGTTGAAAGAGAGGACATCAACGCGCTTGGTGTTTTCGACAAATCTCGGATCATTGTTGTGGAATCCGTCGATGTCGGTCCAGATTTGGACTTCACTGCTGTTGATGGCCGCTCCAATGAGTGTAGCGGTATAATCAGAACCTCCGCGCTGAAGGTTGTCGATCTCTCCAAGTTCGTTTCTGCAGATGAATCCCTGGGTGATGTAATAATCTGCACGTGGCCTGGAGGCAATAATTTCGTTAATTTTCTGCTTGATAAATCTGCTGTCGGGCATCTTGTCCGCATCAATCTTCATAAAATCCAGTGCTGGCAGCAGGATAGCATTGAAACCCTGCTCCTGCATCAGCAAAGTGAAAAGGGCAGTGGATATGAGTTCTCCCTGTGCCAGTATGGCCCTTTCGCCAACCTCTGTGAAAGCGCCGGTGGTAAAGGCCTTGATGAAATCAAAATGCTCCTCCAAAACCTTTTTGCCCTGATCTTTCATCTCATTGCTTTTGAACAGGTCAAAGACAACGTTATAATACTTTTTTTCGAGAATACTTATTTGCGTAAGCGCCGATTCTTTGTTCTTCTTGGTCAGGTAATCGGATATCTCAACCAGATTGTTGGTCGTTCCCGACATTGCTGATAATACCACCATCTTCTGCTTGCCGTCTGTGATTAGTTTCATCACCGATCTCATGTTCTCAATTGAACCTACGGAGGTTCCTCCAAATTTGAATACTTCCATGATTAACGCTTTAACTGACTATCATTAAGAAGCTACAAAAATAATAATAAAACAGGGTATTGTATTTGCAAAATGTTATTTGGTCAAAAATTGAACTTACGATTTGTAAGTAATAAAAAATATATTAACTACCTGACTAACTTTGAAATGGACTTGAATTCGGCTGCAGACGCTGACCGTGTTAATTCAAAAAGGATTGATTCTATTGACGAAACACGAATTCCTTCCAAACTGAAACGTTTTAAAGCAATTTGTTTTTCAGCAAGTTGCCTGGAACTAATGCAATCCTCAATTACTATGGGATAATATCCCTTCTCCTGGAGGTCGATAGCAGTCTGAAGTACACAAACATGCGATTCGATACCATAGATCAGTACATTGGTTTTACCTGAGTGCTCCAGATAGTCGGCATAAAGGGGTTCTTCCAGACAACTGAAACAATTCTTTTCGATATAGGTGAAAGGGTGGAAGAGTGAACTTATTTGGTTACATGTTGGTCCAAGCCCTTTTGAATATTGCTGGGTAACAATTATTGGGATATTTAATAACTGAAGCCCTTCTGTCAGTTTTCGGCAGTTGGCCAGCAGATTCTCTATTTCAGCGATCACAGGATAGAATTTTTCCTGTATATCGACGATCAAACCGGTACAATTTTCTCTTTTGATACGCATGGGTTCAAGATTTAAGTTCAGAAAATTTTCTTCGTTTCAAAATAAAATAATTCCAGACAATGCTCTTACCAGTTGTAAGATTGAGCGATCTGTTCTTGCTGGTATTTATTATGTTACGTCGTTTCTTCATGAGCGATGGAAGGTTGCCATAAAACTTCAGATGTGCTGTAAAGACCCTTCCAAATGATCCAAATTCCCCCTTAAACAGGAACACAAAGGCTGCCACAGCATCCAGAATCATCCTTGCCGGTAGTTTTGTTGCCAACTGCTTTCCCGGTAGGTTTTTAAACAGTAGATAAAGGTTGTTTCGGAAATTAAGATGAATCTTCAAAGGATTGTTGTAGTTGAGCGTTCCGCCGCCAATATGATACACAACCGAAGCCGGGGTGCAATAAACCTTGTAACCAAGATGCTGTGCCCTCCAGCAAAGATCAATCTCCTCCATGTGTGCCCAGAATTCCGGATCAAATCCGTTGCAGGCATGCCAGAGCTCCGACTTAATCATCATACAGGCACCTGTGGCCCAGGAGACTTGCATTGCCTGGTCGTATTGGCCAAGATCTTTTTCCACTACCTCCAACACCCTGCCACGGCAGAAAGGATAACCGTACCGGTCAATAAATCCCCCGGCGGCTCCGGCATATTCGAATTCGTCACGATGGTCAAGGCTCAAAATCTTTGGCTGACAAATTCCAATGGCAGAATCCTGTTCCATCATCTCCACCATGGGGTCAAGCCATCCGGGAGTCACCTCCACGTCCGAATTGAGAAGAACGAAATAGTCAGCATGAAGCTTGGCCAATGCCCTGTTGTAACCCTCGGCAAAACCATAATTTCGATCCAGTTGAAGGTAAACTACAGTAGGAAAGTCGTTTTCTACCAATAATTTACTCTCATCCGTTGAGCCATTGTCTGCCACCACTATTTCCACATTACCTGTTGAGCAGGAAATAACAGACGGCAGAAACCTTTTCAGGAAACCGCTGCCATTCCAGTTTAGAATGACGATGGATATTTTTTTGCTGCTACTCATTCCCTGCTTTCTTCCCTATTCTTATTGACAATAATTTTTCTCTATGATGGATTGAAATTCCTTGAAATAGTTGTTGTTGGAGGCCACAATTTCGCCACCAAAAAGAAAATTGTTGCCACCCCTGAAATCTGAAATCCTTCCACCAGCCCGCTGCAGGATGATGATCCCTGCGGCAACATCCCATGGACTTAAACCAGTCTCCCAAAATGCCTCAAACCTTCCGGCAGCAACGTAGGAAAGGTCGGTGGCAGCAGAACCCAGTCGTCTGATTCCATGAGAATTAACCATCAGGTATTTGATGGTCTCAATGAAAGCATCTGAGTTTTTTATCTCTCCGTATGGAAAGCCCGTGACAATCAATGCTTCTTGTGTCATGGAGGCTTCGGATACACGAATCTCCCTTCCGTTCAACATGGCCTTGCTGCCTTTCCATGCGTAAAAACATTCATCCTTTGAGATTTCGTAGACAACACCCAGAATGACCTCGTCATGCTCTATCAGTCCGATACTTACGGCATAAGGTGGCGCACCATGAATGAAATTGGTTGTGCCATCAAGTGGGTCAATCACCCAGCGATATTTCTCGCCTGAATCAAAGGCGGTTCCCTCCTCGGTGATAAATCCGGCTTCGGGCAGAACTCTTCTGAGACCTTCGACAATAATCTCTTCGGCTTTTTTGTCGACGTAGGAGACAAAGTTAGCCTTCCCTTTTATTTCAACGAATTTCAGATCGAAGTTGGTTCTTTCACCGGCAATAAAGGCGCCGGCATTTTTGGCAATATCAATAACCAACCGACAGATCTTTTCCAAATCCATATTTTTTTGTTCAAAAGTAACGATTTAGAGCAAATCGCTTGCCAGTTCGGCCAGATAACTTCTTTCGCCCTTAAGCAGGTTGATGTGCGCAAAAATATCCTGTCCTTTCATCCTGTCGGTCAGATAGGCAAGTCCGTTGGACTGCATGTCCAGATAGGGAGAGTCGATTTGCTGAATATCACCGGTGAAGACCATTTTAGTTCCCTCTCCGGCTCTGGTAATAATAGTTTTTACCTCGTGTGGCGTAAGATTTTGAGCCTCGTCGATGATAAAATAGCAGTTGGAGAGACTTCGTCCGCGGATAAAAGCCAACGGACAAATCACCAATCTTTCATCTTTTTGCAGGTCTTCGATCACATGGTGCTCGTGGGTGTGGGTGTCGAAGCACCGTTTGATGACTGCCAGGTTGTCAAAAAGTGGCTGCATATAGGGAGAAACCTTCTCTTCAGCATCTCCCGGCAGGAATCCAATATCGCGGTTACTTAATGCTACAATCGGACGGGCAAGCATGATTTGATCATAGATGCTGTGCTGCGCAATGGCTGCCGCAAGTGCAAGCAGTGTTTTGCCGGTACCAGCTTTGCCGGTAAGGCTTACCAGCTTAATTTCAGGATCCAGAAGCGCCTGTAACGAAAAGGTCTGTTCGGCATTTCTCGGACGGATGCCAAAGGCCATCTTTTTGTCAACCCGTTCCAAACGGGAGCGGAAAGTATTGTAATGTGCCAGAACACTGGCATGAGGGCTTTTCAATATAAAGAACTCATTGGGAAAAGGGTGCTTTTCGATGCCCGACTCTTCGACCGAAAGAAAATTTGTTTCATAAAGTCTGGCAATTAACTGGTCGTCATAATCCTTTATTTCCCGAATTCCCTGGTACAAAACCTCAATATCTTCGACTTTGTCATTCTTGTAATCCTCGGCTTCAACATGCAGCGATTTTGCTTTTATTCTCAGGTTGACATCTTTGCTTACCAGAATGACCTTTCGCGTGGTTTGCTTGTCGCGCAAGAACTCTGCAATGGCCAGGATCCGGTGATCGGGAATGTCTTCACGGAAAGATGCCTTGAGTTGATCCGAATAGGGCTTGCCAAGTTCAATATAGAGTTTTCCTTTGCCCTGTCCCAACTGTATTCCCTTGTCAATAGTTTTTTTGCCTACCAGTTCGTCTAAAATCCTTACAAACTGTCTTGCCTGGAAATTAATCTGATCATCCCCTCTCTTAAATTTATCCAACTCCTCGAGAACGGTGATGGGAATCACTACGTCATTGTCTTCAAAGTTGTAAATGCATTCACTGTCGTGCAAAATGACATTGGTATCGAGAATAAATGTTTTTGGTCTTTTCATATTTTTGAGCGCGTTAATTAAAACAATTTCAGTAACTCAGCTTTTTGTTCCCGAAACTTTTGATTCGTTCGAAATGTGGGAAGCAAACCTGAGAAAACCTCTTTTGAGGTAACGCTTAAAGATAATACTAAAACCATGCGATGGTAGTTTTGCAGAAAGGTTTTTTACATCTTTGTATCTACAAATTGTTAGTAAAGTTTACAGTATGGGTTACAGTGAGGTCCTTGAATATTTGTACGAACATCTGCCATATTACCAGCGAAAGGGACCGGCTGCCTACAAAGGAAGCCTGGATAATACAATTGCCCTGGACAAACTGTTCCATCATCCTCACCGAAATTTTCGAACCATTCATGTTGCCGGAACCAATGGTAAGGGTTCAGTTTCACACATGCTGGCAGCCATTCTGCAGAAAGCAGGATACAAAACAGGATTGTACACATCCCCGCATCTGAAAGACTTTCGCGAACGAATAAGGTTGAACGGAGAGATGGTACCAGAGCAATTTGTCGTTGATTTTGTTGAACGTTTTCTGGAAATGAACAAATCCAGTACGCTGGAACCCTCCTTCTTTGAACTCACGGTTCTGATGGCATTTGACTATTTTTCTTCACAAAAGGTCGATGTTGCCGTGATAGAGGTTGGCTTGGGCGGAAGACTGGATTCAACAAACATCATCTCTCCCGAACTCTCTGTTATCACCAACATCAGTCTGGACCATACTGTTTTGCTGGGCGATTCACTTGGGAAGATTGCCCTTGAAAAAGCAGGAATCATCAAGCGTTCAGTACCTGTCGTTATAGGTGAAACACATCCCCAAACCTCCATAATCTTCCAAGGGAAAGCCGCTGAAAATCATTCAAAAATTTTATTTGCCGACCAGGTTCTAAAAGCCGATTATTCCATGATTTCGATCGACCAGCGTCAGATTTTTAATATCAAAAGCAATGATGGAATTCTTTTCGAAAATCTCCGGCTCGACCTTCTTGGTAAATACCAGGCCAAAAATATATCTACCCTGCTATGTGCCGTGCAGGAGTTGCAGAAGATGGGATGGAAAATCTCCACGGCCAATATCCGTGACGGGCTTGAAAATGTTACCGGATTAACCGGATTGTCCGGAAGGTGGCAAACCATTGGCGCCAACCCTCGTATCATTTGTGATACGGCTCACAACGAGGGTGGAATGAGGGAGGTTGTAGCCCAGTTGAGGCAAATTCCATGTAAAAAACTCCATTTCATTATTGGTATGGTCAACGACAAGGATATAGCCGGCGTATTGGCCTTGTTGCCGGGTGAGGCCGTTTACTACTTCACAAAAGCCTCTATTCCCAGAGCCATGGCAGAACACCAGTTGATGCAGATGGCTACTTACTTTGGGTTGAACGGCGCTGCTTATGAAGATGTTCCGACAGCGCTGGCCGAAGCAAGGATGTATGCCGATAAGGATGATCTTATTTTTGTAGGAGGCAGTACTTTCGTGGTTGCAGAGGTGATTCCATAGGAGAGGTTTTCGCAGGTCGTACTTACGGAATATTTTTTTATTTTCACCTGATCAAATTAACTTAATGAACAACTCTCTCGAGATACTTGACCATGTACGGCTAAATTTCTCTCCGGCTAGTCTTATTTTTCTAAATATCGCCCTTGCATTTGTCATGTTTGGTGTGGCTCTGGATATCAAGGTGGATCACTTTACAAACCTGATTAAAAAGCCAAAATCAGCCATCGTCGGGTTTACCAGTCAGACCTTTCTGCTTCCTGCATTTACCTTTTTGTTGGTCATTTTACTCAATCCAACCCCAACGATTGCCTTGGGTATGATTATGGTGGCCGCATGTCCGGGTGGAAATATTTCGAATTTTATCAGTTCCATGGCCAAAGGAAATGTTGCATTGGCCGTGAGTCTTACGGCCATTTCGACCTTGGCAGCTATATTTTTTACTCCCTTTAATTTTGCCTTTTGGGGGAACATGTACATCCATTTTTACAATGCCCACAGTGCAGCAGGTCTTGTTCGTCCTTTAGAAATAGACAATTATCAGATGTTCGAAACCGTTTTTATATTGTTGGGAATACCTGTCATGGCAGGACTTTTCATTGCCAGAAAATTTCCGGTATTCACCGAAAAAATCAAGAAACCGATTAACAAAGGCTCTCTGATTTTTTTTGTAATGATGGTCATAACCATGCTGGCTGCCAACTTTTCCCAGTTTATGGCCTACATCCACCTGGTATTTCTCTTTGTTCTGCTTCAAAATACGATAGCCATGACAACGGGGTATTTCTTCAGTTCACTCTTTAAATGTTCACAAAAAGACAAAAGAACCATTGCCATTGAAACCGGAATACACAATTCGGGTTTGGCGCTGGCACTGTTGTTCAATCCAAAGATATTTCCACCCGAAATGGAGTTGGGAGGTATGGCAGTCATTGCTGCCTGGTGGGGTATTTGGCACATCATAAGTGGTTTAACTTTAGCCTGGTACTGGTCCAGACGACCTGTAATTGCCTGATATGGAAAAAAGATCATTGGGATACGATGCACTGAGAGTCTATGTGCGTTTTGCTTTTTGGCTGACGCACAAGCGGGTCATCATTACAGGCCGGGAATTGATTCCGAAAGATCAACCCATCATCTTTGCCGCCAACCATCAAAATGCTTTGATGGATCCGCTGGCTTTGGTTTGCACCAATCCATTGCAGACCTTGTGGTTAGCTCGTGCCGATATTTTTAAAAGCAAGTTTGCCAAACCCATCCTCAAATTTATGAAGATGCTACCCATTTACCGCATCAGGGATGGTAAGGAGAATCTCAACAACAATGAGGAGGTATTCAATCAGGTTACGCAGGTTTTGGAAAATGGCGGATCAATCGCGCTTTTTCCGGAAGCGGCTCATTCCGGGAAAAGACAGATGCTTCCGCACAAAAAGGCCATACCCCGTATTGCCCTTGAAGCAGAGGCAAAGAACAATTTTCAGCTTGGGTTGAGGATTGTCCCGGTAGGAATTTATTATGACCATTACTGGAATTTTAACCGTACACTAATGGTACAATATGGCGAATCTATTGGAATTAGCGGTTACAAAGAGCGGTATGCCGGGAATTCCCAAAATGCCATGATCTCCCTTCGCGATGAGATTCACAGCATCCTGCTACCACTAACCATGCAAATTGACAGTACCCAATACTACCAGGATTATGAAAATATCCGGATGGTGGCAGGGGAGGAGTATTCAAATTATCATTTCTTTAGCAACAATTCCTGGCTGCAACAATTCCATTCTGACCAGGAGCTCGTTCAAAAAATTGAGAAACTTGAGATAGAGCAAACCGATAATTTTGATTTGTTGAGAAAGAAAACAGCTGTCTATATTGGTGGACTCAAAAAGTTTGGCTATTCAGACCTTCAACTGGTCAAAGCTGGTCGCGTAGGGTTTTTCAAACTTTTGGTACAGTTTTGTGGAACACTGCTTTCTTTACCATTTTTGGCTGCAGGCTTTCTTGTATGTGTCCTTCCCTATGCCCTGCCAAGGATCGTCCTTACCAGGAAGGTCAAGGATCCTGCTTTCAAGAGTACCTTTATTTTTGTCTCGGGATTGTTGCTTTTCCCATTTTTTTTCCTGCTTGAAAGCCTGTTAATCGGTGCAGTGTCCGGCTCATTTATGGCAGCGGTGATCTCGTTTGTTGCCATGCCTTTTGCCGGAAAAATTGCTTTCAACCTGCTGGAATTTGATCGAAATTTGATCAGGATGATTAAGTTAAAGACCATTCACAAATTGGTCTTCATGCAATTGGAAAAAGCACGACTGGACGTTCTTGAGATAGTCACCGGAAAATTGAGTTGAGGCGCTGCATGACTAATGCTTTGTAGTTTACAGGAAGCAACTTTGAGTCCACTCTGATAAGTCTTTTCCTGCCACAAAGGCACCAAGACACAAAGGTTCACTAAGAGCTATGGTACTGACATTTAAGTCTTTGTGAACCTTAGTGATTTAGTGACTTAGTGGCCTTTTTTATTTTTTTTGCTTTTCGGAGTGGACTCAACTTTAAGCTATAAATTTTGAATCAACTCCTCTTTTAGCTGATCCACAAGCTTTTTAACCGATATTATTTCTGTGCAACGGTAGGCGTTGGCTCCGGCAAAGGCAAAAGCAGTATCCATTTCCCCTCTCGACGCTTCAGCTAGTACCCGGGCTATGCAATAGGGGGCCGTACGGGGATCGCATGATCTCAGACAGTGGTGAGGACATCTGAATGGAATTGTTTCACCCAAGGAGACCCTTTTCGTAAATTTGTTTCTGATCACCCTGCCCGGCAATCCTACCGGACTTTTGATGATGGCAATATCCTCTTTTGTAGCTGAGATATAGGCTTGTTTGAAGTCATCGTGTACATCGCATTCATCAGTACAAACAAACCTGGTGGCCATCTGCACCCCTGCTGCTCCAATCTTTAAAAATTTTGCAATGTCGGCCCCATCCCAAATTCCACCGGCTGCAATGACGGGGATTTTTTCTTCCAGTGTTCCAATAAATTCGACCAGTTCTCCCACCAGTTCTTCGAGCGATTTTGTCGTATTGTTGATGATGTCATCGTATGAAAAACCCAGGTGTCCACCGGCCATCGGTCCTTCAAGGATCACCGCATCAGGTACTTTGTTGTAATTCTGTTTCCACTTTTTATAAATGATGTTGAAGGCCCTGGCAGAGGAGACAATGGGTATTAACTTGATATTTGATCCTTTCGTCAGTTTTGGAAGATCCAATGGCAGACCGGATCCGCAGATAATCATATCCACAGATTCTTCGACACAAATCTTAATCAGTTCTTCGTAATTGGATAAAACAACCATGACATTTACGCCGATTACCCCATTGGATTGGGCACGCGCTTTTCTCACAACATCCCGCAAGCCAACATTATTGACCTCCACAAATTTTGAGGCAGAAACATTTTCGAAATCTCCCAGCCCCACGCTGGCGATAACGCCGGCGCAACCTTCATTGGCAACTGCAGAAGCCAGGTTCGCTCCCGAAACCCGAACGCCCATGCCTCCCTGAATGATTGGAGGGCAAATTTTTAGATCCCCAATCTGTAATGTTGGTATTCTTTGTTGTGACATTGCCAGAAAAATTCGTTAATGGGTTTTTAAATAACATTATTTTTTTCAGGATGCCAAATTAATTAATTTATTCATGCGTATATAATTTGTTTTTTAAAGGTCGCATGGAATACCCATCCGCCAGCTGGCGGATTCGGTTGGTGTGAATAGTTTCTCATGGGTATTTCTTGAAATACTTTTGTATTAATGCAAGTAATTCTCCCTTGTTAATTGGTTTTGAAATATAATCGTTACACCCGTCTTCCATGGCCTTTCCCCGGTCTCCAGCCAGGCCATATGATGTTTGTGCAATAATGATAACCTCTTTGTTGAATTGCCTGATCTGACGGGTTGCTTCACTACCGTTCATTTCAGGCATTTGGATGTCCATCAGGATTAAATCAATGTCGGGGTTATTGCGGCAAATGTCAATGGTTTCAAGTCCGGTTCGGGCTTTTAGTATTTCTTTGCCAAAGGTTTTGGCCAGGATGGACATAAACATTTCGGATGTTTCATCGTCTTCAGCGATTAAAACTTTCAGTCCCGATACTTTGGGATAAATTTGATTCTTTACCTCTTCAGTCTGAACAACTTTCCCAGTAACTTTTTTTTCCTCCTGTTCACTATTGTAAGGTAAAGTGAAATAAAATGTTGAGCCAATACCTTCTTCACTTTCAATCCAGATTTTTCCTCCCAGCATCTCGACATACGATTTCGCAATGGTAAGTCCCAGCCCTGCTCCCTGTAGCGCCATTTTATCAGTAATGTCAGCCTGAATAAAACGCTCAAAAATGGCGTCCTGCCGCTCTTTTGGAATCCCAATCCCGGTATCTTTCACATAAAATTCAAGATCGTCACCTTTTTTAACATACCCAAATTCTATTGAACCTTCCTCTGTATATTTAATGGCATTTTTAACAAGGTTGGTGAGAATTGAATAGACTTTCTCAGTGTCTGTTCCAATAATGGCTTCTTTTGTTGGCAAGTCGTTTTTATAGAAAAGCTTCATTCCTTTATCTTCAACCTCCGGTTTGAAGAAGGTATAAATGCATTCGATTTGCTCGTTAACATTCGACTCTTTCATATGAACATCCATCAGACCGGCTTCAATTTTCGAGATATCTACAATGTTGTTGATGATATTGAGCATACGTACTCCACTTTTCCCAATGATGTTGATGTACTCTTGCTGCTCGGCACCTGAAAGATTGGGCTCTTTCAGTAATTCGGCAAAACCCAGAATTCCATTCATAGGAGTGCGTATTTCATGGCTCATATTGGTTAAGAATGCAGTTTTTAGTCGTTCGCTTTCTTCGGCTTTTTCTTTGGCATTGATTAGCTCTTGCTCAGTTTGTTTGCGACTGGTGATATCTTCTTTCACTGCCAGAAAATGGGTAATAATACCGGTTGTATCGAAAATTGGTGAGATGGAGACAAGTTCCCAATACAGTTCGCCGTTTTTCTTCTTGTTATGAAATTCACCGAACCACTCATTACCTAAGGCAATGGACTGCCACATTTCTTTGTAATAATCTTGAGACATTTCTCCTGATTTCAAAATCCGTGGATTCTGCCCAAGTACTTCATTTGGAGTATACCCGGTTATTTCTGTAAATTTTGAATTGACATACTTTATTTTCCCTTCTGTATCGGTGATAATGATAGATGCCGGGCTCTGTTCCACGGCGCGTGAAAGTATTCTTAATTCTTCTTCTGCCCGTTTTCGCTCTGCCCTGTTCCCTGATTCACGTAATTCCCGGTCAATTGCAGGTAGCAATCGCTGTAGATTATTCTTCATGATATAATCATTGGCGCCGCCTTTCATTGCTTCCACTGCTACATCTTCGCCAATTGTACCAGAGATAATAATAAACGGTATATCAATGCCAGATTCTTTTAAGAGTTCCAATGCTTCTAATCCGTTGAAGTGAGGCATTACATAATCAGAAAGAATGATGTCCCATGTTCTTTCTTTGAGCATGGTTTTCATTCTTTCGGCAGTCTCGACTCTTTCAAATACAATATTATAGTCACCTTTATTAATTAAATGCAGCACTAAAAGTGCATCATCTTCCGAATCTTCAACTACCAAGATCCGCAGCGTTTTTTCCATGGCATTAGTTCCTATTTTTTAATTGGTAATCCTTCGTTGAGCAACAGCCAATACAATCCCAGATGACTCACGGCCTCAGCAAATTGATTGAAGTCAACCGGTTTTCGTACGTAGCTGTTGGCCCCCAAACTGTAACCATTTATAATATCTATTTCCTCATTGGACGAGGTAAGTATAACAACAGGAAGGAGCTTAGTAAGTTCATTTGTCCGGATACTACGCAATACTTCAAGTCCGTCAACTTTAGGAAGTTTGAGATCGAGCAAAATTATTGTAGGCATATTTGTGAGATCTCGACCCAAATATTTACCTGTGCCAAAAAGAAAATCCAATGCCTCTGTGCCATCGTTCGCCACTACAATTTCATTTTTAATATTGTTCTTTTTTAATGCGTGAAGTGTTAAATCGACATCATCAGGATTGTCTTCTACCAATAAAATAGTTTTGTTTATCATGATAATAATTTTATGGAATGGTGAAATAGATTGTTGCACCTTTTTCAATTTCTGCTTCCGCCCATATTTTACCACCGTGCCGATGGATAACGCGTTGTACTGTTGCCAACCCAATACCCGTTCCGGGAAATTCTGCTGCCTTATGAAGTCGTTGGAAAGCGCCGAAAAGTTTTTGCGCATACTTCATGTTGAAGCCAGCGCCATCATCGCGGACGAAATAAACCTGGGTTTCGTTTTTATGTTGTACGCCAAACTCTATGCGCGCAGTGGGATGGTTTGAAGTAAACTTCCATGCATTCCCAATAAGGTTCTCCAGAACAATTCTCAGGAGATGACTGTCTCCTTTCTCTTTAATTCCTTTCTGAATGATGAACTCAACTTGCCGTTCGGGTTCAATTCCGAGAAACGCATCGGCAATCTCCTTAAACATTTCGCTGAGGTTCACCTGTTGGATATTTATTTCGCTGCGGGTCACGCGCGAGAGGTTCAGCATATCATCAATGAGCTGCCCCATTCGTTGAGAAGCAGATCGTACACGGTGCAAATAATCTTGTCCTTGGGCATCAAGCTGATCATTGTATTCTTCGAGGAGTACCTGGCTAAAGCCATCGATACCGCGCAAAGGTGCTCGCAGGTCGTGCGAAACGGAATAGGCAAAGGCTTCAAGTTCTTTGTTTGCTGCTTCAAGTTGTGAGGTACGTTCTGCAACCCTATTTTCCAATTTTTGATTTAGCTTTTGGATTTCTTGTTCGGCTTGTTTGCGCCCGGTGATATCCTGCGCCGTACCGCGGAGTCCCACAATTTGACCTTTGTCATCATATTTGGTTTCGCTGCGTGCTGTGATCCAGCGACAAGGTCCCATATTTCCGGAAAGCTCCAGATCGACTTCGTATGGTTCACCTGTTTGCACATTCCTTTTCACCGCTTCATCCAAATGAGCGGCACTCTCAGGCGTGTACGCCTTCAAATGTTCTTCATATCCCGGTGGAGGCTGTGTGGGATCCATTCCGTAGATGTGATAATATTCTTCCGACCAGGTGATTGTATCAGTAGTTATGTCCCAGTTCCAACCTCCGAGTCGTCCAAGTCGCTGGGCCTCTTTCAAATCATTTTCGCTGTTGCGCAATGCATCTTCCGCCTCTTTGCGCGCGGTGATATCGTGTGCGGCAGCAAAAACACCTTTCAATTCTCCGGATTCATTTCTGTATATGGTTGCATTGTACAATACATCGGTTGTTTTGCCTGAAGTATGCCGAATTGTAAGCGGATAGTCCCTCACCAAACCTTGCGCCAAAACTTGCCGATACCCTGCTCTTGCTTTTTCCGGTTCAGTGAAATAGTCGGAAAAATCACGGAAGATCATTTGCTCGCGTGGGACACCCGTAACCGATTCTGTTGCTCTGTTCACATCGGTAATCTTACCATCCGGACTGATCGTCACCAGCGGGTCAAGGGCCGCTTCAATCAGGCTTCGTGCATATAGTGAAGCCGAGCGTAGCTCCTCCTCTGCTTGACTGCGTTCGGTTCGAGCGCGCAGTACAATGATACCGAACGCTAAATTGCTCGCCAGTTCCTCCAAAAGTCTGAGTTCGTCCGGGGTAAAAGCGTCGATCAATGTGGAATAAATCAGGAGAACACCGAACACGTTTGCGTTTTCATCCTTCAAAGGCAGACCAATTGCAGAGTGATAGCCGCGTTGCAAGGCGCTTTCACGCCACGGGGCCATTTGCGGATTAGTGCTGAAATCCTGCATATAGATTATTTTACCACTCCGGATAGCCTCTCCACCCGGTCCACGTCCGCGTTCCGTATCGGCCGACCAACTAAGTTTGGCGTTTGCAACATATCCACTATCGAATCCGGCCCAGGCGACAGGACGAACAGTTTTGGCATCATCGTTTTCGGCATATCCGACCCAAACCAAACGGTAACCAGCATCGTTGCTAATGATGTGGCAGATGTCATTGAGCAGGGTTTGCTCGTCTTCAGCCCTCATCATAACCTGATTACAGTCGCTGATAGCTTGCAGTTCACGATTCATTCGTTGCAATGCACCTTCCCTTCGTTTGTGTTCAGTGATATCCATAATGGTTCCGATAAAACGAATCGGTTTATGGGAATCGTTATAAACAATTTTCCCTTTGGATTGACAGGTTTTCAGCAGTCCATCATTGGTAATAAGCCTGAAATCGATATCAAACGGTTCGCCTGTTTGCAAAGAATGTTCGAATGATTTACCGTATGTCGCGATATCATCGGGATAGATAAACTTGCCGTTTGTTTCGAAATCCGGAACGAAATCTTGCTCCGTTATACCGAAAATCCGATAAGTTTCATCGGACCACCAGACGAGATTGGTTAGCAAATCCCACTCCCAACTGCCGATCATAGCAATATTTTGGGTTTCATTCAATTTTTCAAGGAGTTCCGTTTTGGTGCGTTTACTTTCTATAAGGTCTTGTAACATCAATAGACTTGTTAGGCTGTCTGCCACACGCCTGCTGATCTCCTTGAAAAGTTGCTGTTCCTCCTTTGTCCATACCCGCGGGTGCGAACACTGATGCATCCCAAACACCCAGGGCTTACCTATCTTGGGATAGATGGAAATAAACATTTGCGATTGAACACCAAATTGCTTGGCAGTCATTATTGGTCTGTCAGTTCCGGCGGTGTAAGTCAACGGGTTATCAGACTCAAGAGCTTCCCTCATATTCCGGGATTCTCCGGGAGACATTGGCACATCTATATTCATAACCTTGGCACCAGGATATTCTGGTTTGTAAACTTCCACCGGAACACGAAACGACGGCGCATCTGGATCGCAGGGAAAGACTAACCATATACGGTCACAATCGAAAATAGAGAGCACCGTATTAACAACACTCGTTAACATTTTCTCAACGTCAGTTTCCTCCTTAATAGCCTGATCAACACGCGCCAGGCTTTCCAGAAAACGAATGTGCTCATTGCGTTCATATTCCGTCTTCTTGTGCTCGGTGATATCCATGATGTTTCCAATTATGCGCACAACCTTGCCTTTTTCATAAACGGGCTGGGCGGTTGTACGAATCCAAAGAGGCCGACCTTTGAATGTTGTGAATGGAAATTCAAGGTCATAGGCCTCCCCCTTTTCAATGGTGCGTTGAAATGCTTCATGTATAATAGGCCGGTCTTCCGGTCTGTAACATTTCAGGCTTTCCTGTATATGGTCTATGTCTGAATCTGCCGGAAGTTCATGAATTCGATAAAGTTCCTCGGTCCAGAACGACTTGCCTGTTTCGACATTGAATTCCCAGCCGCCAACTTTACTAAGTTTTTGGGTAGCATTCAACAGCGCTTCGCTTTCGCATAACTTTTGTTCTGTCCGCTTGCGTTCTGTAAGTTCATTCTCCAATTTCAGGTTAACTTTGTGCAATTCTTTTGTACGTTGATCAACCAATATTTGAAGATGATTTTTCTGATCCAACAGCAATTTGTCCTGCTCTGATTTTTCAAGGAGTATTGCAAGAAGTTGGGCTGCGTTAATGATTAAATCATGCAAGGGATCATCTATGAGAATATCTTTGGTAAACGAAATAAAGCCATAGTTTTTGTTCCTTGTACAAACTTCAATGACAGTATCTTGTTCAACAGCTCTTTCCGCAAACCAAGCAAAAGAATATTCATTAAAAATATCATTTATGCTTTCTATAAAAAGCTGAACGATCCTATCTTTATTCCTCAACTGCGATAGCGTTGTTATCATGAGAAATAGTTCCTGGGCATAATTTTTCATTAGCAACTTTTTTTGATCCCGAACTTGAGAGATGGAATTCGTTCCTATAAATTAGGGCTTATTCCAATGTCTATATTATTTTGCTTAAAAACTGAGGGGCATATTTAGCTAACCAAACATCCGGATTTTCATAATATGGATTTGCAGTGATCACACTGCCATTCAGGGTAAAAGGATGGGTGCGAAGAACGTTCATAATGATGTCGCCTGAGAATTTGGTGACATTGTACATACAAATGCCAATCCAATGCTTTCCGGGTATAAAGTAATTTGTTCTTGATTCATAGGCCAAAAGATTTTCAATGCCAGGGACAGCATCCAAAGACCAGACCATTTCAGAAGTAGCTCTGACATTTCGTCTTCCCTTTGCTTGTGAAGCAGCATAATAACTGTCCAGCGCTTTTCCCATTTCCCATGGATCAAACACCCCGTGAGGCGTGTACACGTCTTTTGCAGGGGCTAGTGCAAAATAGTCAGGGTCGTGCAAATGAGTTTTACACTTGGGACAAGTGTTGGAAAACTTCTGATAAAAATCTTCTACCGAACGCTCTCCCGGATAATACAATTGCATATCGCCATCCAGGCACCCCTGGTTCAGAAAACCAAAGATAATCTGATCGCGTTCTTCTTCTGTTTCATAGAGTCCGCAAATATGCATCCCCCAATTGCAGGAATAGTTGCCTATTCCAAGTTTTAATATTTCCTGTTCTGAAGTTTTGATGTACATAATTTAACCTCCAAAATTTTTTAGTAAAGAAATTTTGTTTCTACTTTTCTGATTTCCTTTTCAAAACGGTCAATATATTTT
Organism: Bacteroidia bacterium; assembly: GCA_026391315.1. Taxonomy (GTDB): domain Bacteria; phylum Bacteroidota; class Bacteroidia; order Bacteroidales; family Prolixibacteraceae; genus CAINVV01. Next base: position 8,619 of record JAPLDT010000054.1, on the reverse strand, counting down.
TGTACCGCATCGTAATCCTTGTTGGTAGCAAGAAAAAAACGGGAGGTCTCCATTCCGGCGAGTATGACCCTGCCCTGTTCAGTTTCATGAAGCCCAATCAGATATTTTTGAACCTGTTCACGGATAGCTGATGGAATATCGTTACGAACCATGTCGGAATTATTGATCAGTGATTCGGTTTCCCAAATAACCTTCAACTCGGCAGCCTCCGCTGGATGGTCTTTCTGAAATGTCCGCCAAGGGTTTGGCAGGAGAAATTCCGGTTTACTCTCCTTGTATTTCTGTTCGAAATTGGCATAATCCCTCGAAGCTTCAAGAATGAGTTGTGCCCCCTTAAGTTTTCCATTCAGGTAATCCATCAGTGGCTGGTACGATTCCATCAGTTTGGCTGGATTATAGAGCGGGTGTATTGCAAAATGATAGACCGGAGAAGTTCGCGACACCGGCGACTCACCGTATTTCGGACCAGAAGTTTGCGTTTTCGGCTTACATCCCGAAAATATTAAGGCCAAGGCCAGGATAAAACTAATTCGAAGGATCCCGTTCATGGAGTGACGCTTTTTAAAGAAACAGTTGATTCGGAAAAATGTTTTCAAAACCTTGTCACCATGTACTTTTGCCTGTCCGTCAATCAGGCCTGCTGACCGGCATGCCTGGTTTTCAACCCATAAGTCCAGCCACTCTCTTAAATTCAATCAATTCAATAGGCATTCCATTAGGTTCTATCATCGCAACTCTAATTCCATCAGCTGGTGGATTAGGAGCTACAATAACTTGTCTAATTTTCATAGCCTTCAATTATTCATCATCGTTTACTTCACCTTCATGGTTGCTAATCGGATGGTCATCTTTATTTAAAAATGTTTCTAAATCTTTCTTGTCCTTTATATTTCGTTTAATAATATTAAAAACAAGAATTATTACGCAAATTGTTACAATACTGATAATGATCCAATTTATTTCCATTGGTTTGAATTTTTAGTAAAGTTACAAAACTTGCCTGACAACATAAACTCCAACAACGTATGTGCCCTTGTTCGCGCATCATTCGAATGGTCTTTTCGGAAATAGGTGCTACACGGTCTTTGTTGTTCCGCATCTCTCCTAAGCATTTTTGATCAGGTTTTTCAGGACATCAATCCATGCAGGCAAGTCATTGAGACTTTCCACATAATCCAGATTTTCACCGCCTGCGGCAATGAACTGATTTTTATAATCAATTCCCAGTTCTACGGTTGTTTCCAGACAGTCGGCAACGAATGCCGGTGAAACTACCAGTATGTTTTTTATACCCTCCTCAGCCTTCTGTTTCAGAAGCTTGTCGGTGTAAGGTTTGAGCCATTTATCAGAAAGCCTTGACTGATAACTATGTGAAAAACTTCCTTCTGGCAAATCTAATTTAGCAGTCAATAATCGGGTCGTTTCATACGTGGTGGCTTTGTAACAAAACTCGCCATGTATGGGAAATTGGCCTGTACAAGAGCAATTCCCGCAATCAATTTTGGGGTGTATACGGGCCATGTGGCTTATGGGCAGACCGTGGTAAGAAAATAACACATGATCATATTTTTCAGGATGACATGCCTTTATTTGTTCCGCGAAGGTTTCGATAAACTTCGGATGATGATAAAACTGTCCAACGAACTTCACCTCCGGTATGACATTCCATTTTTTCAATTGATCCATAACAGCCTCCTTGGCGCTTCCGGTACTTGAGGAGGCGTAGTGGGGGAACATTGGGACAACAATTAGTTTGGAAACCCCCATTTTTCTTATTTGTTCAGTCACTTCGCGGATATTTGGATTGGCATACCTCATGGCTACAAAAATGGTATAGGAGTCGCCAAGCTGTTCCTGAAGTTTATCCCTAACACTATTGCTGTGAAAATTAAGCGGTGAACCTTTCCCTGTCCAAAGTAATTTGTAAAGTTTGGCCGATTTGGGAGCACGGAAGGGGACAATGACCAAATTGACCACTATTTTTCTGAGTAACCAGGGAAGGTCAATGACTCTTGGATCATTCAAAAATTCAGAAAGATAGTTGCGCACATCCTTCACGGAAGGCGAATCCGGTGTTCCTATGTTAATCAGTATGACTGCCGTTTTTCCTGATGTCATCATGTCAATTAAAGATTTATCCAGTCAATATCTTTCTTCAGCAGCCGCAAGGTTTCCTGTTCTGCCGAATCCTGTTTGACCTGATGTTTGTATTCCCATGCTGAAGTCGGAGGCAAACTGATTAATATTGATTCAGCATTGCCATTCGATTCGAAACCGAATTTGGTACCCCGGTCATAAACAAGATTGAACTCCGCATACCTTCCGCGCCTTAATTCCTGCCACGCTTTTTGTTCGGCACTAAAAGGCTTTGATCTCTTCTCTCTTACAATATTGCTGTATATCTCCGCATAAGCCAGCGCAAGATCTTTGGTGAAAGCCAACAATTGTTCGAAACTGATCTCCTCACCGGGTTTCAACCGGTCAAAAAATATCCCACCGACACCCCTTGTTTCATTTCTGTGCGGTATATAAAAATAGTCGTCGGCCCATTTTTTGAATCGGGGATAAAATACGGGACTGTATTGATCACAGATCTGCTTCAATTGCCTGTGGAAATTTCCGGCCTCTGTCACATCAATGTAATGGGGGGTGAGGTCTATTCCCCCGCCAAACCACTGAACACCATTGTCGAGTGAAAAGAAGCGCACATTTGTGTGAATGATGGGTAAGTGCGGATTTACTGGGTGCATGATGGAAGAGATACCGGTCGCAATATAATTGTTGGCTTTTTCGCCAAGCAACCGTTCCATCTGCGCAGTAAATTGACCCTTTACAAACGATAAATTAACCCCTCCCTTTTCAATAGCAGCGCCATTCCGGATGGCGCAGGTTATTCCGTAACCGATCTCTTTTTCCCATCTCTCTTCAGTAAATTCAGCTTTACCATCTGCCTGCTCAAGTTTTTGGCAAATTTCTTTCTGAAGCCCTGAATATATTAGCGCTATCTCTTCTGCACGTCGTTTAATCTCCATTTGTGACCATTTTGTATTCCCTTCCGATGGAATGAAAACTAATCAATCCTGAATTTTATGGGTTCACGGGTAGTTTTCCAAACACTAATGTGGTTTTACGTCAGTTGGAGACGAAAGGTTTATCCGGATTCTGAAAAAAAAATGTGCAAAGCCCGCGAAGTAACGCAAAGTTGAATTTCTGGGAATAGTTTCAGCCTCATTTGAACAATTGCCCTGCTATGTGTATATTTGTTCGATCAACTATCGGGAGAGTCGTGCCGATCTCCATCTTTTGAACTATTACTATTGCACTTGACATCCAAATAAACCGAATTTGACACTTGTTGTCAGAATCCCGGAAATAATTGAAAATTAGTCAGGGTCTCTTCTGCATGTTCATTTTCATTAAAATAACTACCCATATGAAGGAGAATAAACTTTACAATTCGTTACTGAAAGGCGGTTTAGCTACCGTTGTCCTAACAGTGTTATTTCTCTATTACACTGCCGGGAGGTGCTCATCGCAAGAGCTCCTGCTAGCAGTGCCGTTTTTTTTAATCTTCTATTTTGTTCAGTTTGTTTTGGGCTGGGAGTCAGTCATACAAGCTTTTGTTGCCTGGAATGGGAGAAGACGGTGGAATGTACTTATTTTTCCAACAGTGTTGCTGGCACTTTACTTCATTTACTTAGAATTAAATGGTCAGAATATCCTGGAAGGAAATCCGGCCCTGCTGCTCTATACCATTTACTTTCCTGTGTTGGTTTACGGATTGGTCAACGATCAAAACCGAAAAATAGGCTGGATTGATTTTTCTCTCTTCGTTCTGGCACTCTTTCCTTTCAATTTCTTCAGCTTAAAACAAAACAGTGATCTTCCGATCAATGGAAGTGGTTTCGATGCTATTTCCCATGTGATGATTATTCTCTCCGGCGTATATGTTTTTGCCATCGTAAGAGGCTTAAAGGAGGTTGGTTTCGTTCCAGAAATCAGATGGAAGTCACTTCGAACAGCCTTACTGGTCTGGCTTTCATTTTATGCGTTTGTTTTTGTATTCGGACGATCTGTCAATTTTATAACCGTCATCGGATACAGCGATCCTGTCGGTGTGGTAATCAAAACTATTCTTTTTACCATGATTGGGACTTTTTTACATACCGCTTTGTTCGAAGAGCTGTTTTTCAGGGGAATTCTTCAAAATATGCTTACCAGGAGAATCGGACAGGGAAAATCCTGGTTGGTGTTTTGGATGGTGGGATTTGTCCTGCTTTTGATAGGGGCATTTGCGGTAGGATATACGCTGGAAGGCAAAATGAAATGGTTCCCTGCTTTCGTAACTGTCGTTCTGTTTACCTCAGCTTACTTTCTTGAGAAGTCAGAAAAATTTGGTCTGGGAGTTTATACCTCGCTGGCAATCACCGGGGTAACCTTTGGTTTGGTTCATTACCATGCCAAGTCCATCATTTACATTGGATTGGCTTGTGTGGCAGGCTGGGCTTATGGTTATACCTACATCAAAACTAAAAATGTATTTTATAGTGCACTGGTTCACACACTTGTCAATACAGGGACACTTATTTTCGGACTCAAAATGATGAGATAAAAGAAAGTTTGAAATGTTTGAAATGTTTGAAATGTTTGAAATGTTTGAAATGTTTGAAATGTCATAACCCTATAAACTTTTCAAACCCTTCAAACAAAAACAACAACCAATCTGCTATGACTACTACAAAAAAAACTGCCCGCTGGAAAAAGATTCTTTTAGTTTCGACCATCCTGGTATTTGTTCTCTACTATTTTTTGTTTGCTTACCCCTTTCGGGGAATGTTCTTCAATCAGCAACGTCACGGAAACCCACCTTTGACACCTGCATGGGCGCTTGAATGCTGGTTGTGGGAGGATGATGTCAACACCGCTGAACGTGTGGATACGCTGTTAAACGGATATGCAAAATACGACATTCCTGTTAGGACAATCCTGATAGATAGTCCATGGAGTCTGAGGTACAACGATTATGAAATAGATACCCTGAAATATCCCCACCCCAAAGAATGGTTCTTAAATCTTCAGAGCAGGGGTTATCGGGTTGTATGCTGGATTACCAATATGGTGAACAGTTACAGCAAGAGTACAAGAATAAAAGAATCAGAAGATTTTTTCAAAGAGGCATTTGAAAAAGGTTATTTGGCAGGGCATGGGGAGAAGAACAGTTGGTGGCAAGGCAAAGGCGGATTCATCGATTACACGAATCCTGATGCCATGAAATGGTGGAGAGGCCGTCAGCAAAAACTTTTTGACCTAGGCGTGGATGGCTGGAAGCTGGATGGTACCGCCACTCTTTTTTATACTTCAATCGGTGGTATTCCTTTTGCTTACAAGTCAACCAAATCTGGATTAATGTCCACCAGAACATACATGGACCATTATTACAGGGATGAGTACCAACATGGTCTGACGCAGAATTCAGAATTTGTCACGCTTGCAAGATCCATCGACAGGTGGTACCATCCCGAAGGTTTTGCACCGCTGGATGCAGCGCCGGTCACCTGGGTGGGCGACCAGATACATGCCTGGGAATCAAAGGGTGTGAAGACAGCAGAAAATGGGAAAGGTAAGGATCTGGCATTTGATGGAGTTGAAGGAATTGAAAGTGCTATCAAAAGCATTCTTGCAGCTGCGAATCTGCGCTACAATGTGATCGGTTCTGATGTTGCCGGATTTTCGGGCAGTGTTATCCCACCTCGCTTGTATATGCGTTGGACTCAATTGTCAACTTTCTGCGGACTTTTTCTCAATGGAGGCCATGGAGAACGTGCTTTGTGGCACCGGACACCCCAGGAATTGGAGGTGATCCGTAAATTTTCGTGGCTGCATACAGAATTGGTGCCTTATATGTACAGCTATGTCGTAACCGGACACCAGGGTGGGAGAGTGCTGCAGAAGCCGATTGACGGGAAGTACCACTATCTTTTTGGCGAGGATTTTGTGGTAGCTCCGATTTATAGTGACAACCTCAAAGTCAAAGTAACCTTACCTGCCGGAAAATGGCGCTATTTCTTTGATGACAAGATTGTGGTGGAGGGCACTAAACCGATAACTTTTGAAAGGGAGTATCCGTTGGAGGAGTATCCTGTTTACATTCGGGAGGGAGCGATTGTACCTTTGAATGTGGAACGGAGTTATACCGGTTTGGGAACGGAGGCCAACAAAGGTTCCCTTACCTGGCTGATCTATCCTGGCGTCGACAACCATTTTACGGTATATCTTCCTGATAAGAGTGGTAGTTCAACTGTCTCCATGACCAATTTTCCCGATAGGATTGAGCTGAGTTTGAAGGAAATGAAAAAGGCCTCTGTTTTCAACATCCGTATGGAGCAGAAACCAAGCAGTGTCTCATTTAATGGAATTAGCATGAGTGATTCGACAGATTATCAGTACGATGCCTTGAAATCCCATTTAACTGTCAAAATATCAGAAGCAAAGGATGGCACCCTGATAATCAACAAATAGTTTCATATCTCATAACTTCAAAACATATCCCATCGCATCCTGTTCGGCAGTCAAATCCGGTTCTACCCCTGTCCCATGGTAACTTTTTCCATTTTTGTCATAAAATTGGGCAAATGGGATGAGGATCCGATACTGTTTATCCAATTCATAAATATTGGTCAACGCAGGAGCTCCGGCACTCTTTTGCCCCACCAGTGTGGCCAGTTTTTCATTTTTAAGGTAGATGGCCAATGCTTCTGCAACATTTGAACTCCGTTTGTTGATCAAAAAATAGACCTTGCCTTTAAAGGCTGCCGATGCAGATTCCGTTTTTAAATAGAGACCTTTTTCACGAAAGATCGCATTAGTTAAGCCTGAAAGTTCACGGGGATTTTTAAGCAATCGCACCCAATTGGTAGGCTGCGGAATGGAATTTTCTGTTTCAGTCCAGCTTCGGGTCAAATAACAACCCCAATTGGTTGGAGAGGGAGTCAGATGATCGGCCAGCAAAAGAGCCGAATTGATTGTAAGGTTTCTATTTCCTGAAGCCTCAATGATCAATTTTTCGATGTGTTTATCCTGAATTTCTTTGAATAGCTGATCCATCTCCTCTTTGGTATCCGGGATGTTGTTGAGAAATAGTATAGCCTTATTTGCTGTTATGATTTTTAGGCAATTGTTTTTTTTCTGCTGCGGATCTGGTGTTTTTATATTCAATTTTCTTATTTCATGAGGAACCTGGGTCAGTTTTTTGCCTAGCCACATCATCGTCATGGCCAACTCATAATCATCCGCAATTTTCGGTTTTAACTCGTCCATATCGCTTTTAAAACTCTTCCAGTCCGAAGATTTTTTCAGGTCAGCATCCCAGTAATATTGTTCGGCCAATGAATATGCCCGGTCAATAAGAGAAGCATAATCCTTCAAGGGTTTATCTGAGGCAATTTTTTCACCTGTCAAAATTGTCGTTTTGTTTTTAGTATCTGTTAGCAACCCCAAAAAATTGTTCTTCCATGTTTTGGCTTTCAACGTAAATAATCTTTCGGGATACTCTATTTTCCCATTATAAAAAGTCGTATCACCGTTGTAAGTGAGGTTACCTTCTCCGTGCATCAACTCAGGGTATTTTATTTTTCCGGCAGTCTTGGCCATCATATACATAAATGTGCCTGCCATTTCTTTCAAGGCATCTTTCCTGGTATATGTTTCAAATGTGTTGTTTCCTGTGTTTAGGTGGATGGTAAGCAGCAATTCTTCTCCTCTCTCGTTTTCAACCCGCCAAAAGGTTTGAGAAAACCCATTGGTTGACAAGAATATAAGGAGAAAAAGTAGTATTAACCTGGTCATTGTAATAGATATGATGGATCCCGTTAAAAATAGATTATTATTCCATATTTTTGAATATCCCTGACATTAAAAAAGGGAATAACCTTACGCTATCCCCTTTTTAATCCAATAATTGTCTTTTTAATCCAACAAATCCTAATCCAGGTTTTGAGCATCAATTACCGCGATAGCAATCATATTTACCACATCACGAACTGAGCAATGCATTTGCATGACCTGCATGGATTTGCGGTTTCCCACGAGAATTGGTCCAAGTGTTTCACATTCTGCAATATGCTGAAGACTGTGCAGAGATATGTTGGCAGAACTTAAATTTGGGAATATCAAAACGTTGCAGTCCTTTTCGGCCAATTTATTAAATGGGTACATCTCTTTGCGAACTTTTTTGTCGACTGCAACACTCAATTGCATTTCGCCATCAACAATCATGTCAGGATATGTTTTATGGAGAATTCTCACAGCTTCGCGAACCTTTGTCGGTGAAGCTTCGTGGTTGGAGCCAAAATTTGAGTAGGATAACATTGCCAAATGCGGTTCAATATTGAATTGTCTGACCACTTTGGAGACCTGAACAGCGGTATCGACCAGATTGTTTACATCCGGTGCGGAATCGATCGTTGTGTCTGCAAGGAAGTAAGTGCCTCTTTGGCTGATAACCAGGTGCATCCCGAAGATCTTTGTGACGTCCGGTTTCTTGCCGATTACTTCCAATGCAGGTTTAATAGCATCTGTGTACCGGGTAGAATATCCTGAAACGACAGCATCAACATCCCC
>JAPLDT010000029.1 GCA_026391315.1 Bacteroidia bacterium | reverse complement strand
TTTCATTGTGCTTTTTAAAATTATTTATCTAGTAGTTGTTGCAAAGTCGTTAAATTCAGATTTTTTTCAACCTGGGTTCCAAAATATACACCTGCCTTATTCCCTCCCCACATCCAATACACGACTAAGAATTGCGGCATATATGCAGGAAGCTTGCTGTTAAAATAGCTGTCGTTAACCACTACCAGCATTCGCCCTTCATTTTCATTTAAGAATTTTTTAAAATCATTTTTATGATTTCCGGGTTTTAGCAATGCAGGTTTTGCCAATTCCTCTTCAGACTGACTGGACAGAAAATCTTTAGCAGGTTGGATATCTTTCTGGTATGCAGATTCCCATGATTTAAGGGACTTCTGCTGACTTTGTTTATCAGTCACATAATCTTGTAAGTAATAGCTTTTCGCCAACGCTTTGGCCTTTTCATCGCCAGCATAGGCTCCTGCATTTTCATATCCTTTTTTCCTGACAATTTCCTCTTCAGCATCACTCCGAACTGGTCTTTTTAATTCATAAGCGATATCTTTCTGGTAAGCATCCTCCCTATATTTTAGGAAAGTCCATAAATACTGTTTGCGGCTTACTGGGGTATAAGGCAATTGCCCAGGTCTTGCAATCAATATCGTTCGTGAAAATTGTTTCTTCCCTTGTAACTCATTTCCGTCAGCTCCGCTAAAAACATGAAAACCATTTAGCTCACCCATTTTTACAGTAAGCTGATACACCTGTTTGTTTTCAATTTTAAAATCTGCATCCTCCATGGCAAACCGGCCAAATGAATTTGCCCGGATAAAAAACCAATCACCTGTTTCGTCTCCCAGCTTTAAATTGATTTTATTCTGATAGGAATTACAATAGTATTCCATGAAGTCGGCAGTCAAATCATAGGGAAGCGGACCGTTCTCAATCAGGCTTTCGTCCCTTCTCTCGTTAAACCAGAATCTACCCTCAGTTCCTGTCGGTTCGTATGCCGCCTGTAAAAGTTGCACCATTTTATCCAGCCGCTTGATAGGTTCCAGCGATTTAGCCTTATTAGCATTGGGTCCCCCACTGTGGATCCACTTCCCTTTTATTCTCATTAAAGAATCCTCATCACATGGTTTTTGAGCACACAAAGAGGTAGTTAGCATACTGATAAAAAGGAGTGGAAACAAAACTTTCATTTGATGAATATTTAGTTAAGTTTACTAATTACATTATAATAATTCAATTAAGTGTAACGGGAATAAATGTTTTTAGTTACATAGGTGATTATAGTGATGAAAAGGAATAAATCTACAGTTATCAACCTAAAAGATTCACAAAAACGCCGGATCCTTTCATTAAAAGCTATTTAGATTCTGCTTAAAAAAGCATTAAATATTGATGGTGAATAACATAAATAACAATTTGAACGAACGAAGTGCAAGCATTTCTAATGGTATACCGAAAAAAGCTTGCACCATAAATCTTAGTCTGAATAGAAAAATATCCCGGAGGGATAAACTATTTATAGAAAACGGATCATACGTACAGATATTCGACCCCAGCCGGGGTCGAACAGCTTTCTAATCATCATTTTCTATAAATATGTGACCTCTCTGAGGTCATCCGATCCTTCTTTGAGTTTTTCAGCAGACCCTATTTAATGGGAATAAAAGAAATACCCATCCCGACATGTCGGGACCAACCGAAAATGAATATGTGGGTATTTGCTTCGCAGATCTTCGATTCCATGCGACCTGAAAAAACAAATTAAATACGCATGAAATAGCCATGAGTGAATATACACACCAACCGAAAATGATTATGTGGGTATTCCATTTGGCCATTGAAAAACAAAATATAAACAAATGAAATATAGTTTTACTGTAAATGATCCAGATGACCATGTAAGTTATTTCCTGAATTAAAGCACAAATACGAAAAAATAAATTCAAACTTAATCATTGATAGATAGGTGCTTGGAGTATCTATTCCACTTATATCCTGTTGAAAATAAGGAAAATAAAATACTATTTAAAAACATTTTAAAAAAGAAATCGTTTAATCAGGTAGTATTCAATTATAAACATAGATTACTATTAATTTTAACTACATGAAGACAATACAATTTTTATTCGTTTTACTCTTTTCTGTGGCATTTATGAATCTAAATGCCCAAATTGACATAAATTCGAAAGTCAAAAATCAGACCAACAACAAAGCCAATAGCAAAGTTGATCAGGAGATTGATAAAGGATTGAATGCTGTACAAAGCGGTGTGAAAAATCTGTTCAAAAAGAAGAAGACTACCGAAAAACCAGCTGAAGAACAAGTTCAGGAGACCGTAAAGGAAAATCCGAATGAAGTAAAGCCTGTTGTTGATTCAAAACCTTCACTTCAGGCGTACTCAAAATTCGATTTCATTCCTGGTGAAAAGGTTATTTTCTTTGAAGATTTTAGTCCGGATGCCGTGGGTGATTTTCCTGCACACTGGAATACCAATGGTTCAGGTGAGGTAATGACAACTAACCTTTTCCCTGGTAAATGGCTTAAGATTTCAGATGTAAATACCAGCATCTGGGGTGACAAGCCCTTAGTTTTACCAGAAAATTACACGATTGAGTTTGATGTTATACCTCAAAGTGACGAAAGAAGTGGTTTGGGTTATTACTTTAGATTGCTCAAAAGTGACAAGCCAAATGACTATGAACCAGAGGCTGATCCTGGCAAATCAGGCTTTTCTGTTAAGTTTGATTACTATGTTTATTTCAATTCTTATTTCTCGTATGAAAGAAACAAAGTTCAGGGTACGAGAGAGGGTGCCACCCAATTAGCGAACCAAAAGTATCATATATCTGTCTGGGCCCAGAAAGAGCGAATCAGGGTTTATCAAAATGAGGTCAAAGTATTTGATTTGCCAAAGGCGCTGGATAATAAAGTACAATACAACAAATTAGTATTTGAAAAGGGATTACCAATGATTTCGAATATACGAATTGCAGTCGGTGCCCCTGATATGCGAAGCAAATTGATAACCGAAGGGAAATTGGTTAGTTATGGCATTTATTTCGATGTAAATAAAGACGTGGTAAAACCCGAATCGAACGGCACATTGAAAGGAATTGCCGATGTATTGAATGAAAATCCCGATGTACATATTAAAATAGTAGGTTATACTGATAGCGACGGTGCCGATGGAGCTAATCTCGACCTTTCAATACGACGAGGGGCATCCGTAAAGAATGAACTCGTAAAAAATTTTGGTATTGACGCCTCCCGGCTCGAATCGGATGGTTTGGGTAAAACTATGCCTATTGCTGCAAACGATACACCTGCCAATAAAGCCCTTAATCGCAGGGTAGAGTTTCTTAAACTGTAGTTGTCCCAATTATTTCTGGCAGACATTGAGAATCTGCCGGAAATAGTTTCTTTACACCTATTTTATTACTCATTGGGCAATTTAATCGCAGTGTTGTATCCAGAAAATGGATTGTAATACCATGCATTGGCAAAAGTAGAATTGCTGCTAAAGGGGCCATCTCTTTGTGTAGCTTTACTGGCTTGCAACACCAGGCTCGTTACTTTTACTCCGGAGAAATAATATTTGGTAAACTGATAGGTAACGCTTTCAAGCATAACATTTTGGCTGGATAAAATTTTGCCCCATTCATCTCTGCCATCTTTCTTGCTCCATGCTTCCAATACACTTAATCCCGGACTGACAGAGACATTATTCCCGCTGACCTGATAGGTGCCTTCTTCCTTTCCCAAGAGAATTTTATCCATCAGAGGATCGTATGCTTTGGAAATAAAACGATAGGTGCCATTTGCATTAAAAGTATATTGCCGGGAGATGTAGTTCATAACGCCATTCTGTACCCGGGAGCTTGACTGGTCGCTTGCAGTAGCACCCCATGCTCCAATGATCGCTGAATTAGTGAGATTATTCTCATTGCTTTTATTAACATCCGTAATGGCAGGTTGATTCGTTACAATATTCCCTGTGGTTCCCGGTTGATTACTCAATGGTTTGTTTCCCTGGCTTTGCTGGATCGGAATAGAAGTTGCTTCAGCCAAATACAAAGCAGTTTCACTGGCGTCCATCGAGAAATAACTAATAACATAACGGGTTCCCTTTTGGAGCCATGCATATTTTTTATCTTCTGCAATAACAGTGATGTGCCATCCAAGATCTGAAAGCTTTTTTGCAAGAGAGTCAATATTAAAAACAACCGATGACTTAGCAGGCAGAACCAGTACTTCTGTTGCCGATAATTTTGTGTTGGATTTACTGGTTTGCATTTCCAGAAGCATTTCGGCAGCAGCCACACTTAAAAATCTGCTGTCCTTTTTAGCTCCTGCGGGTAAAGCAATTCCTGTTAAAGTGGATTGTGTAACCGGTACCAATTTTTTCTGGGCAAATAAGTTGGCTTCAGAAAAAATAATAAAAGCAAGCACAATGACTATTCTCATTTTGTCGTTTTATAAAAATTAATCTTGTTCCCGGTTTCTTGTTTTCCTTTAAAACAGAAAATTTTTATAGTAGAAATATTTGAAATAAAACCCTTCATTATTATTTATTTCCCAAGCATACTTTTCAGTGTTGCAAAATCCACAGCTTTCATAATGTCTTCCCTAAACATCGATGCAATTGGTTCATGGTGGTTCCATATAACATTGACCCAAATAAATTGTGGTGATGATCTTGGTAATTTCATATTGAAATACCCAGGATTGGGCTTGATGAGTATTTCGCCAAAAGGGTCGTTATTGTCGGTAAAGTGATAAGAAGATAAATTTGCATTTTGGTCCAGCTTTACAATAGCTTGTTGATTCAATTCCTCCGCAGACATTCTTAATTGAGTTTCAATTTTATCAAACTCCGGCTTATAATTTTTTTCATTATTTGCCAGCAGTTTTTCAAACTTATCTTTGGTGTACTGATAACTCATTTCCATATACTTTTTTAGTTTGTCAGGATCATTTTTATATTCCGTTTCTTTGAACCCTTTCTCCATTTCAATGTTTTTAAGTGCATCTTTAAATCCTGCTTCTGCATTGTGCATTGAATTTGTTACATTTTTTTTCCTCTTTTCCAAAAACTCTTTTTTTGTTACATACGCGAAAGGGAGTTTCCCATCGTAAGTAATAAGCCAGCCACAGCTTTTGCCCACCATTCCAAAACCCATACCGGAATCTACTTCCTTTAAATACCAGTAACCATCTTTTTCGACAGGCAGGTTATGTATAACATTAAATCCTTCCGCCATTGCCCTGTCACCTTTGGCAGTGTCGTAAATATCGACATCAAAAAAGTTGACTGAAATCTGAAAATAGGTGGAAGTTTCGTCAGCCGTTTTCATCCTATTGCCATCGCAGTAAAAATTCAATGGGATGATGTTAAAGGAGTAACTATTTACCGGCATGTAGGACTCTGACCTGAAATAACTGCCATTAATACGGGCCCTTACTCCCATTGGCGTAAACTGTGATTTTATCATTGTTTGTATGGCGGCTACAACCTTTTTTTCTTTTGCAAGGTCGGCTGCAGCTATGCCCGAAGTACTGCCGCCGCTTTCTGTCCATATACCGGGGGTTTTGAGTAATGATTCATTGGTGCATTCCTGGGCTGAAGATGAAATAGCTATAAGAAAAACTGAAATTAGAATTAAGTATTTCATGTGATTATGTTTTATTTTTATGGGTCACATGGAACTCTCCATGGATAATCATTCCTCTGTTTATCAGGATTATTGCCATGGCTCGTTTCATGACTATTCAGTTTCTTTTGTAAACACACCTTTTAAAACTCCCGTACTTTCAACCGATGATTTGCCACTGATTAGGCTTATTTGTCCTTCCACTCCAGCTTCCACCGATAAATCTTTAACTCCAACACCTGCCTTGCTACCATCTTCAATGAAATTGGTGCCCAAACCAACACCGGCTTCCGTTTTTACAATCACATCCGTTAATCCGGTACGGTCAAATTCGGCTCTCATAGCTACTCCTACTGAAGCTTCCCCTTTCAGCAATGTGGTATTAAATCCTGCTGACTCACTTGCTCCAACTTCAACAGAGCAATTCATAAACTGATCATTAAAACTTTCTTTATCCATGTCCTGTTTCAAACCCACCTTGACAAATTTTAAATCAAGTGTAGAAGTAATCCGGCTGCAATCTGTATTAATGGTACCTACAGGAGTTTTTAACTCACTGTGATATTCGCAATGCACATCATCAAATGCCTGTAGTTTAAAAGGTTTTGGTTTAGATTCACCGTTGGGTTTTTCGACGCATTGATCCTGAAACTGCGGTTTTAAAGTGCTAATAGATCCCAGCCAATTAATTTTTGCAAGTACTTTTTGCACTTCAAAATCTTCCTGCCATGTTGTATATTGGCAGTAATATATTTTGTCGCTGAGCATCCGGCTCAAAAAGCTCAGGTAATCTGAATGTTCAGATTTCAACATGGAATTGCAAACCTTCAAATAGTCACTTTTTGCCTGATTTACATCGGCACATCTCAACACAATAAGATTTGGTTTTCCTTCTCCAGACTGACTGTCATATTTTTCAGATACACCATGAAGTTTCACCTCGAGTTCATCTTTAAATTCTGACCCTTTTATTTGAGCATTTAAAACGGCTTGGGTTTTCTTTTGATATGCAAGAGCATACTGTTCATTTCCATCCACCATGTAAGCTTTCAATTTTATTACGGCTTTCGAAGCAAGAGGAGGAAATAAATCAACCATCAAGCCTTTGCTACCGGCATTTAACAATAGCTCTGAACGTTGCTGAGATGCTGCTTGCGCTGATGCTTCCAGTCGTTTTTCTTGTTCGTGCAATCCATTAATCTCATTCTCACATGCCTTTACAAATTCACTCCATTCTTTTTCCAATACTACACTTTGAGCCACATTTTCGGGATAGTCCGGTTGTTTAAATTTTTCTAACCCAAGGGGATCCTGTGGCATAGGTTTATCCCAATGGATATCCTTACTGTCAAGATCATATCCCAATTTATAAAGCCGGTTTCCCTTTTCGCTGCTGTAACCACCTTTGATACTACGTTTTGCTGCTTCAATCGCCCCATTTTTATTGCCCTTGCTTTCTTCAATAAAAGATTTGGTGAAATTTGCCTGTGGATGGGAGGCGTATATACGGATGGTACTGTCTAAATAGGATTCGGATTTATTTATATCACCCAATCCAAACCAGGCCTGTCCAATATTATTCAGGATTGTGCTGTTTTTTGGGAAACGTTTATTCAGATTGTTCAGTATTGGTATTGATAATTGCTCCGCACCAGCCATAGACAACATAGCTGCATAATTGTTCAGATTATTCGTATTGGATGGATCATCCGAGCACGACTTTCCCATTATGTAGATTGCTAATTCTGCTCGACCCATCATCCATAATCCTGCAGCCGCATTGCCGGTTTCAGCGGCAGAACTATGCTGCGTTTTAATTAACCGGTAAATTTCTTCTCCTTTTGCCTGTGACTGTTGTTTTAACAGCGCTACTACTTTTTTATTTGTTTCTGCTAAAAACCCAGGTAGTGTAACATTGGTTAAAGGTGTTTTCGAAATGCTGGCAATTCTTTTATCATCCTTTTTGGGCACGATCCTATCATTCATTTCACTGCCCTTCTGCAATTGCTGATCCGTTAATTTAGGTGTCTCTTTCAATGACGGCAATTTGACTCCCGTGCCTTCCATCGCCTTTTTATCTTCCGGGCTCATATCATCCATTGCCTTTTGCATCTCTTTCATCATATCTCCCATATCATTTTGAGTGGGAGGCTTCTCTTTTTGTTTGGGTTTTGACTGGGCAAAAGCTGATCCCATAACCAGCATCAGGAAAGAAGCAAGAAGATATTTTTTCATTTTAGTTTTTATATGTTAATAGTAGAAACATTGAAAAGCATGGGTAAATCCCCTCTGTATTGATTCGTGAGCCAAGAACCAGAGAGGAGAATCATATAAGTGTAACGGGAAAGAATGTCTTTAGTTACATAGATGAATGTATTATTGAAAAGGAAGAAATTTGCAGTTATCAACCTTAAAGATTCACAAAAACGTCGGATCCTTTCATTAAATGCTATTTAATGGGAATAAAGAAACTATCATTGTAAATGGAATATAAAATCGGTCAGAATGATTTACTTTAGGCAATATGACCAAAATAATTTATAACAGTGAATTTTTAAGTCAGCTTACCTTTGAACCCTTAAGCAGGGAGAATTGGACAAAGTTTGTGCAGTTATTTGGTCCCAGGGGAGCCTGCGGACATTGTTGGTGCATGTATTACCGGTTAAGCAAACCGGAGTATCATGAAGGCAAGGCCGATGACGGAAATAAGGAGGCAATGCAAAACCTGGTCATGAATAATAACCCGACCGGAATTCTTGGCTTTTATGACGGGATACCGATAGCCTGGTGCGCCTTTGCTCCCCGGGAACATTTTATAAAGCTGGAAAAATCAAGAGTTCACAAACGAATAGACGACCAGGAAGTTTGGTCGATCCCCTGCTTTTTTGTAGCCAAGGAGTACAGGCGACAAGGAGTTACGGTTGAATTGCTGAAGGCAGTAATCAGTTATGCCAAAGCGAAAGGGATCAAAATCATTGAAGCCTATCCGACCATTCCCACAAAAGAGACTCTTCCCGACTCCTTTGCGTGGATTGGACTGTACAAATCCTTCGAACGGGCAGGTTTTGTAATTGCCGACAGGACTTCAAAAAACAGGCCCATGGTACGTTATTACACAGACAAAATATAATTCGATGAATTTAAGGTTACAGTTTGATACTTCAAACATCCAATGGGAGAGAGTTGCCGAAATTTTGCAAACAGTTGGTATGGCTTACCACGACAGCGCTACGCACAAAACTGCTTTTGAAAATAGCTATGTCGTCGTATTTGCCTTCGATGAAGATGAAATGATAGGATTTGGCAGGGCGCTATCCGATGGTGCGTATCAGGCAGCGATTTATGATGTTGCAGTGCTCCCTGACTACCAGGGAAAAGGGATTGGGAAAGCCATCGTGGGTAGGATTTTAGCCAAATGCCCAAATTGCAACTTTATTTTGTATGCCGCACCAGGTAAGGAAAAGTTTTACGAAAAGCTCAATTTTAGAAAAATGAAGACGGGAATGGCTTTGTTTACAAATGCTGAAAGAATGAAGCAGAGAGGGTTCACCGAATAAAAGATAATGTCGTTTATTAACGAAATTCTTTGTGTGTCCTTTGTGTTTTGGTGTCTTTGTGGCAGGAAAAGACTTGTCGGAGTGGACTCAACATTTAAATTTCACCACAAATGGACACGAATGGAAGAGCTAAGCCTATTTTTTAATCTGTAATTTTTAATCTGTAATTTTCTTACCAGCTTCTGCTACTTTTGTCCCCAAACAAAATGAATGATGGAAAGAGAATTTCTCTGGGGGAGCGACAAGCGGTACAATGATTATTCGACCTATTTCAGAAAGCGGTTTGAAGGGCGTGTGCAGAAAATCTCGCTGGATGCCGGCTTTACCTGTCCGAACCGGGATGGATCGCGCGGAACCGGTGGTTGTACCTATTGCAATAACCGAAGTTTTAATCCGGATTACTGTCGAATGGAGCAAAATATTGCTGCACAGATTGTTAAAGGGATAAATTTTTTTTCAGCCAAGTATCCGACCATGCGTTACCTGGCTTATTTCCAGGCATACAGCAATACCTATGCTCCCATCGATGTCCTGCGCAAGTTCTATGAGGAGGCGTTGAGACATCCTGAAGTGATTGGGCTGGTCATCGCTACCCGCCCCGATTGCCTGAGCGATGAGGTGCTCGATCTGCTATCAGAGTTCGCTGAAAGATGTTATGTCTCCATCGAGTTGGGGATCGAGAGTTTCAGGGAAGAGACCCTTTTGCAGATCAATCGCGGCCATACCGCGCAGGAATCCATAGCTGCAATTCACCGGATCGCAGCAAGAAAGTTTGACAATTGTGTCCATTTGATACTCGGGCTTCCTGGGGAAAATGATGCCGATTTTATAGCGCAGGCCTGCATCATCTCAAAATTGCCGGTACAGAGTATTAAACTGCACCAACTGCAACTTCACAAAGGCACGCAAATGGCGATTGATTATTCTTTCGACCCTTCCGGTTTTAGCCTGTTCAGTGTAGATCAGTATGCAGATTTGGTGGTAAGGTACCTTGAACATCTCTCGCCCAATATCATTGTTCAGCGCTTTGTCAGTTCGGCTCCTGCCGGATTGGTTGTAGGCCCCAACTGGGGGCTCAAAAATTTCGAGTTCGTTGCTAAAGTGGAGAAGTTGTTGAAGGAGCGCGATACATGGCAGGGAAGACTAATGTGAAAATTGGGAAATGTGAAAATGTGAAAATGATCGCCACGTGCAAATGCTGTGTTAATTTTCACATTTTCACATTTCCCAATTTTCACATTATTTTTTCCCTGCAGCGACAGTGTACATCGTCTCAGGATCAAGATAAGTGCGTGCAAGCTCCCGAATTTGTTCGGGAGTTGTGGTCTTGATGGTGTGGATGATCTGGTCGAAGTAGCCAACACTCAATCCTGCCTCGTACAGCGAAGAGAAACTTTGGGAGCGGGCAAACGGACCGTCAAAATCTTCCAGCATCCGACCCAGCAGGAAGCTGCGCAAGGGTTCCAGTTCTGACTCAGGAACCAGTTCTTCGCGCAAACGCTGCATCTCGAAGAAAATTTCTTTGATGGCCTCTTCCGTTTTTTCGGCTGTCACCTCCGCATGAATCATGAAGATGGCATCCCTGACAAAGGAAAGGACCGAGGCATGAATTCCATAGGTGAGCCCTTTCTCTTCTCGTAGATTGCTCATCAATCGTGAGCCGAAATATCCACCGAGGATGGTTGTAACGAGTTTTAATCCTGCCGAATCGGGATGGTGCTGGGTAGGTACCCTCTTGCCAATGGAGAGTGCATTTTGATTGGCACTCTCCCTTTCGATAAATACAGTTCTTTGAGCTGCACTTTGAATCTGTGGCTGATCTTTTTTATAAGGGAAAGGTTTTCCCCAGCCTGAACCAAAATTGTCAACGATCATTTTTTGTACCCCCGCATCCACATCCCCTGAAGCGAAGAGTGTTGCATTGGCTGAGTAATAGTGTCTCAGATAGTGGCTTTTAGCACCTTCAAGCGAAACCTGTTCATAGGCTTCTGGGGAAGAGATGGGCGCGTAGGGATGTCCATCACCCATCAGAGACCTCAAAAAAGTACGTTGAGCAACCAGTCCTACCTTTTCCGCGTCCACAATTGCCCGTTGTTTCCTTTTCTGTCGGCTGATCTCGAATTCATGCTCAGGGAAGGAGGCATCCTGTATAATCTCTGCAAGCAAAGGGAGTAGATGGGGAAGATGTTTTTTTAATGACAAAAGTGAGACGTAGTTGTTGTCGTAATAGGGCATGGAGTTGAGCTGGGCGCCATAGAAGTCGACCCGGTCGGCAATCTGACGTGCAGTTTTTTCTGAAGTTCCCTCCGCAATCATCGAGGCGGCCATCATACTTTCCAGTTTGGATGTTTCAAACCAGGTGCCGGCCTTGAAGCTGAAATCCAGCTTGACAATCTCCTGGGTACCACCATAAAGGGTGAAAAAGGAGGTGCCTCCTTGCAACAGCTGATGTTCAGGTTCGATGAAATCTATTTTTTCAACGGAGTGAACGGGAGGGGCTATTTTTCTGAATGCGCTCATTTTTTTGAATTTTGAAGGGAAAGGTAGTTCAGGGTGTTGCGGTTTCCTTTGCGAAATAGCTCGCCAGCAGTTTTCAGAAGGTCGGCAGCCGTAATTTCCAGGTAGCGTTTCCCCTGGTTGTTGATTTCGGCGGCATCACCCATGATTTCGAAAGATGCCAGCTGAATCGCCTTTTCCAAATAGCCTATTTCATTGAGCAACAAGTCGGCCTCCACCCTGTTCTTCACCTTCTCGAGTTCATAATCCGTGATGGAAGTTTCGGCTGTCATCAGGATCTCTTCCAGCATCTTCTCCCTGGCCAGGTGTATGTCTATCCCCGATGAGGCTTTGCCGGTGGCGACAAAGAGTCCGGGTTCATTTTCTCCCGATAGGTAGGCATCGGCTTCAGTAAACAGTTTCTGCTCCTTCACAAGTTTGACTTCAAACCTGGAGGAACTACCGTTGGAAAGAATATCCGAAAGAAGGTCCAATTCGTAAAAATCCTTGTCATTTCTGCCACCCATGTGCCATGCAACGTAAAAAGTATCAATGGGAACATCACGGTAGACGGTCAGTTCGCGGTCTGTTGTTTGCGGAGGCTCTGTTAGAAGCGGATAAGGTGCAATTTCCCTGGAGGGGATGTCGCTGAACCATTTCTCTGCAAGTTTATAGGCTTCAGAAGATCCAATGTTACCGCTGATCACCAATACCGCATTGTTTGGCGCATAATGGTGAAAGAAAAAATCCTTCACATCTTCAAGTGTTGCGGAGGCAATGTGTTCGGGTACCAGACCGATGGTTGGCCAGCGGTAGGGATGTACCTTGTAGGCCAGGTCGCGTAACAGATGCCAGACATCCCCGTAAGGTTTGTTTAGATTCCGTTGCCTGAACTCTTCGATCACCACTTTTTTCTGAACATCCAGCCCTTTTTTTGTGAATTTCGGACCCAGCATTCGGTCCGATTCAAGCCACATAGCAGTATCTATGTTGTTGGCAGGCAGTGTGATATAATAATTAGTGAGATCGTTGGAGGTAAAAGCATTGTTGGCTCCTCCAGCTCTTTGGACGGCAGTATCAAAATCAGCAACATGCCTGGAACCTCCGAAAGTGAGGTGCTCAAAAAGATGGGCAAAGCCTGTGCGGATAGGATCTTCGTGCTTTGATCCAACATTGTAACAAACATTAACGGCCACAAAAGGTGTACTACGGTCAGTATGGACAATAACCCGGAGTCCGTTCTTAAGTATTGTCTTATCAAATTGAATCATAAGAGACTATAATTGACCGGATAATTTGTACAATAATCCGGTTTTTAGGTAAAAAGTTTGCCAAAGATAGTGATTCCTTTCGGATGCCGGTTTAAAGCAAAGTTTTAACTGTTTATTCAGATTTTTGTATTAACTTTCTACCTAATAATTATCTAAGATTTACGAAATGGAAAAGAGAGACGATTTGCGGGACAAAGTCAAACAAATGGCCGACCAGGCAGAGAAATTAATCGATGAGGGTTTCGATAAAGCCAAAGATAGTTTTGAAAAGGCCAAAGAGAGTGATACCTATGCGAAGATTTCCGATTTGATGGGACAGGTTGGTGGGTATGTGGATAAAAAAATTGAGGAATTGAAACAGAGCGACATTCCTGATCAAATGGAAAACTTCCGCAAAAAGGCCGAAGCCAGGAGCGAAACGATTGTGGACCAAGCCAAGGCATACGGAAATTTGATCGCTGGTGATATTGAGGAGGCAATTGGCAATGTGAAGGATAAGCTAAAGGGTAAAGAAGAAAAGAGATAAATTTGAAAGACAATCAAAAAGCCGGCAAAAATGAGACAAACATTTTTTTTGTGGCTGGTGATCTGTTTTTTGTTTCAGCTAAATGAGGGTCTAGCTGCAACCAGCCAAACACAAAATTTCCAGTCAGCAGGGAGTGGCCCACTCCTGGCCGGAAACGAGAATATTACGCCTCCTGCTGCAGAATCCCCTCTGGTAGGGACCAAGTGGATCCTGGTTGAATTGCGGGGCAGCGCTGTGGTAAAAAATGCCAAAAGCAAGGAGTTCCCTTTTCTACTATTGGCAAAAGATTTTAAGGCCTCCGCTTACGCGGGATGTAACCGGCTTTATGCAGGGTACGAACTGTTCAATGGATCCCGAATTCGCTTCAAGGGATTTGCCTCAACCCGGATGGCATGTGCCGATATGAAAACAGAACAAATATTACTGGAAGTATTAAAAATGGCCGACACTTTTTCCATCAAAGGGAAAAAGATGGAGCTCAGTAAAGGAAAAGCTACTCTCCTGGCGAAATTTGTGGCAGAGTAAGAAAATGCTATACTCAGGAGCCGGTAACATTTCCCTTCGACTCCGCTCAGGGACCGGTAACTTTTCAAACATTTCAAACATTTTAAACCCTATAAACTTTTTAAACAAACTCCCTCATCGACTTCTTAATCAGCTCAATCGCTTCGAGCATCTGAGCTTCAGTGATAATCAGCGGTGGCGTGAACCTGATGGTGTGTTCGTGGGTGGGTTTGGCCAGGATGCCGTTCTCCTTCATCAACAGACAAAGATCCCAGGCATGTTTGCCGTTGGTCGGGCGAATCTGGATGGCATTGAGCAACCCCTTTCCGCGTACCTGTTCGATTAGCGGAGAGTCGAATGCCTTCATCTTGTCGCGGAAGATCTTCCCCATTGCAGTGGCATTTTCGGAGAGTTTTTCGTCAAGCAGAACATTCATCGCAGCCAGCGAAACTTTGGCAGCCAGCGGATTTCCGCCGTAGGTGGATCCATGTTCGCCTGGACGGATCGTCAGCATGATCTCATCATCGGCCAGCACACAGGAGACCGGATACATGCCGCCTGAGGCCGCCTTGCCCAGAATGAGCAGATCCGGACGTACATCTTCGTGGTCGCATGCAAGCATTCTGCCGGTGCGGCACAACCCTGTCTGTACCTCATCGGCTGCCAGCAGCACATTGTACTCTTTGCACAACTGTGCCGCTTTTCTCAGGTAGTTGTCTTCCGGAACATAAACCCCGGCCTCTGCCTGGATGGGTTCTACCAAAAACCCGGCGGTATAGGGATGACTCAGCTCTTTCTCCAGGGCTTTGTGATCGTTGTAGGGAATCTTCACGAATCCCGGTGTAAACGGACCATAATCGCCATACGAATCCGGATCGGACGACATGGAAATTATGGTGATTGTTCTACCATGGAAATTGCCGTCACATACGATGATGCGGGCTTCATTTTCGGGTATTCCTTTCACTTTGTAAGCCCATTTGCGGATCAGTTTCAGGGCAGTCTCATCGGCTTCGGCCCCTGAATTCATCGGCAGGATCTTGTCGTAACCGAACAGTTTGGTCATGTACTCTTCCCATTCGCCCAATACATTGTTGTAAAAGGCGCGGGAGGTAAGGGCCAGTTTACCGGCCTGGTCGACCAGCGCTTTAACAATTTTCGGATGGCAGTGGCCTTGGTTGACGGCAGAATAGGAGGCCAGAAAGTCGAAATATCGTTTACCTTCAACATCCCAGACAAAAACACCTTCGCCCCTTTCCAGTACAACGGGAAGGGGATGGTAGTTGTGGGCGCCGTAAAGATCTTCCCTGTCAATAAAATCCTGAGTTTTCATGTTATTTTGTTGAATCTGTTTGTCTTTGAAAATTGAACGAAACTAAAATATTTTTTCAAATTTATATATGATTTAAGTTGTTCTAAACTCCATTTTGATCGAAATTTATATAGCGATACAGGAGAACAATTATTCATTGATATTGATTCAATCTCTTTAGTGTCCTTTGTGGTGTACTTTGTGACCGTTGTGGTTAAATTTTAATATTCACCACAAATGGACACAAAGGGTTGCACAAAGGAAACACGAAGGATCTTTGGATTGACATTTCTGAAATGCCATCAAAAATTTGAGGGATGCAAGAAGATGTTTCTTCCTCTTATTCAGTTAATTTATGTTATAAAATTCTTCTTTTTAATTCATTTTCCGTAACTTTATATAAATGGTTTAATGCAAAATGGAAGAGAGAAATCAAAAATCGCAAAGTTTAATGAAGCCGGAATATGAAACGTTGATTTTTCATTTTAGGGGTTTCAAGGTGATGATAGATTCTGATTTGGCAATGCTGTACAATGTGCCAACTAAAAGGCTTAAAGAACAGGTTAAACGTAATATTTCCAGTTTTCCAGAAGACTTTATGTTTTAACTTACAGATACAGAGAGAGATAAACTAGTCGCAAATTGCGACCGGTTAACAATAAAATATTCATCCATCAACCCTGTGGTATTTACCGAACAAGGGGTAGCTATGCTTTCCTCTGTAATACATTCAGATAAAGCGATCAAAATCAACATAGAAATCATGCGTGCTTTTGCCCGATACAGGTCTTTATTAAAAGAGAACGAATCTTTAAAGGAAGAAATTTTGAAACTTGATGCCAAACTTAATCAAGCTTTTAAGTATTTACTCGACCGAATTGATGCGCTGCATCAAAAAGCAAGCATGCCAAAAAAACCATGGGATATAAAATTAATCAAACATAGTAAGTGCGATTCATAGTATAATGATCTGATATTTTCTGAATGGAATCAGAAACTCATCGAAAATTTCGCATTGACTCGTCTTCCCGTCAGGTAATTGGGGACCGCATGCATCTGGTTTTGGAAATCGGTAACCCAATAGTAGGAGATGGTATTGTCGAGTCCGAAGAAGTTGAAAATTTCGAGGGACAGCCATGCCTCCTTCATGTTTTTTGAGAAGAAGTTGGATTGCTTTTGTTCGGGACTCCCAACAAGCATCTTGGAAAAACCAAGGTCGACTCTTTTGTAGGCAGGCATCCGAAAGGTGTCCATGTAACGTTCACTGTGCGGGGGTCCGAAAGGGAGCCTGCTGCCGTACAAAAGTGTAAGATTCATCTTCACGGTAGGATTTTTAGGCAGAAAGTCCTGAAAAAAGAGCGAGAAGTTGAAGCGCTGATCTGAAGGCCTGGGCAGATAGCCCGGATAGACCACTTCTGCTGGAGTGCCACCAGACGCCTCCTTCTGGTAATGGTCCCCAAGAATGTCCTCCTCCGTTTTCATAAGCGTGACCGATGCCCATGAAGTGGCACCTGGTATTGGTTCCCCCCATAGCTTCATCTCCAGTCCTGTTGCATAGCCTTTTGCCTGTTGTTCTGGGAAATACTGAAGGTTGAGGTTCGTTACTTTATAAGGAATCAGGTGATCCAGCGATTTGTACCAGAGCTCTGTGGAGAATTTGAAAGGCCTGTCACCCCAGTTAAACGGATAGTCGAGGCCGGCAACATAGTGGATCGATTTTTGCGCCTTAACACCGGAAACCAGTTCCGCTTTGCTATTTTTCAACTCCTTGAAAAAGGGCATTTGTTGGTAGATACCCCAAGCCGCATGGATCTGAAAAGATTTCAATTTGTTGGGTATGTACCGAAATGAAAATCGGGGACTAAAAATCGTTTGACCATTAAAATCCCAATATTGGACGCGGCCACCAACACTAAAAGAGAGACTTGAATTTTGAAATTGGGCGGTAAAATTGTCCTGCAGGTAAGCGCTGTAACGGGCACTATTTAAATGATGGTCGGCTTTGATGCTGCTGTAAAGCCTGACTGCCTGATCATTGTACGGCAGTGAGTATCCAGCCGAATCCCTCATTTCCCATTCACCAACCTGATCGTGGATCTTCTCTGACTGATATTTCAATCCCCACTGAATCTGGTGTTTGTTCAGGTCTAGCATCCCACTTTGTTCGATCGTATAAATGGAGGCTTGCAGGTAATTTGCGGCATGTTGCAAGGAGGATCCAACACCAAGCAAGAGGGTACTGTCCGGGTTTTCAGAGGTGGACGAGCCGGCGATAATTTCGTTCAGGTAGTATTGACCCAAAATATCGTAACGCTCTTTTTCATCGGAGTGAAAGGAGCTGGATGTCAACTTCAACTGGAGATCTTTTGAAGGGCGATAGTTGGCAGTAACAGCACCCATCCGGCTCGAAAACTGATCTTTTTCTTTCCCTTCAAAGTATATTTTGAGTTGGTAAGCGTGGCTCATGGTCCCAAACCTGGTTTCGCGCGTTTCAGGTGTAAAAGAGTAATTGTTGCTGGCCAGGTTTCCCAAAAACTGAATGGAAAATTTCGGAGAAAATTCATAGCCAAGCAGTGTCTGAAAATCAAAACAGGCCGGCGAGTAGTGTCCTTTCTGATCGAGTGTTCCAAGCAGATAGCGGTTATCGCGGTAGCGGATTCCTGATAAGTGATAGAATTTGTTACTGATCGCCCTGCCTTCAAAATGGGCTGAAGCCCCGAGTGCACCCACCTCTGCAGTGCCTGCCGTTTGATGTGGAACCTTGTATTCGATGTCAAGTACCGACGACATTTTGTCTCCATAGGAACTCTCAAATCCGCCGGAGGAGAAGCGTATCGCCTCCACAAGATCAGGATTCAGAAAGCTGAGTCCCTCCTGTTCTCCGGTTTTAACCAGAAAGGGACGAAAGATCTCAATCCCGTTGACATAGAGAAGGTTTTCGTCATAATTTCCACCCCTAACGCTGTACTGCGGTGTCAATTCGTTGTGGCTGCTCACCCCGGGAAGCGTCTTGACAAGTTGTTCGATGGCATCTCCATTGGTAGAGGTGAGGTTTTTGGTCAGATGAGGGTCGATGTTCACAATACCGGGATTGCTCTTTCGCTGCTCATTGATCTGGACCTCGGAAAGTGGGATGGATTGCGGTTGCATCATAACTTTCAAGGCTTTTTCATGAGTCCTCAATAAATTGACTTCTGTCCTCTCATAGTTGAGTGCGGTGAAAATCAGTACTGAATCTTTGGTGAGATTGAGACTGATTTTAAATAATCCTTTTTGGTCACTGAAGGTGCCCTGCCGGCTGTTTATGACCCGTATATTGACACCCGATATTGGATGCCCATCGGGCCCGGCAATTTTCCCGGTTAGCACGAATGATTGCTCTTGCCCGAATGTTGGACAGAGGGTGATCATAAGCAAACTGAAAAAAAGAAAGATGCGAAATGAAGCCATAATTTAGTTACTCAAATATCCTGAAAAGAAGATGTTTAAAATTAAACAGTTTCTAAAAGTATTCAAATTATTGTTTGTTCGCAGTGAGGTTCATGCCAAAAGTCATGGAGGAGAGTGATCAATTTTGATTATTTTCACATTCTGATTTTATCTTCTTTATGGCTCAAAAACAGAGGCCCCTGACTTCAATTCTGATCAAGCCGGCTGGGCCAGATTGCAACCTTCAATGTACTTACTGCTTCTATCTTGAGAAAGCGGCACTATTCCCCGAGACCCAAAATCACAGGATGAGCCTGGAAACCCTGGAAGAGTTGATTCGTCAGGTCATGCAGCAATCCGGAAGTGAGGTTTCCATTGCCTGGCAAGGTGGTGAACCTGCCCTGATGGGACTGGAATTTTACCAAAAAGTCATAGAATTCGAGACCAAATACGGTCGTGGCAAGCAGGTTGGAAATGGGTTTCAGACCAACGGAACCCTGCTCGACAGTGAATGGGCAAAAATTTTTAAAAAATATGACTGGCTAATAGGGCTCTCGCTGGATGGTCCCGAACATATTCACGACAGGTATAGGATCAACAAAGGCCAGCAGAAAACCTGGGCGGTGGTGGAGGAGAAGGCTAAAATGCTGCTGGAGGAGGGCGCTGCAGTCAATGCGATGTGCTGCATCACCGATTATTCCGCTGATTATCCGGAGGAGTTGTACAACTATTACAAAGGATTGGGTCTGACCTGGATGCAGTTTATTCCCATTGTTGAGACAGATCCGGATGATCCCTCCAAGGCGGCGCCATATTCCCTCACGGCTGAGAAATACGGAAATTTTCTGGTAAAGCTATTTGATTTGTGGTTGAACGATTTTGAAAATGGTTCCCCAACTACCTCCATCAGGCATTTCGAATCGGTGTTTTATTCCTATGTCGGAATGGAATCTCCCGAATGCACCATGATGAAAGAGTGTGGCCCTTATGTCGTTGTCGAACACAATGGAAACATATACTCCTGCGATTTCTTTGTAGACCCGAGGCACCGTTTGGGCAACCTGAGGAATGATAAAATAATCAATATGCTGAACAGCAAGAGGCAGGATGATTTTGGGAAGGCAAAACCTCTGTTGCCGCGAAAATGCAGATTCTGTCCCTGGTTGACGAAATGCTTCGGAGGATGCACCAAAGACAGGGTCAAAGATCCCACCGATCAGCGATTACCACGATTCTGTGAGGCCTACATCCAGTTTTTTGAGCATACCGATGCTACCATGAGGGTACTTGCAAAAAACTGGATGCAACAGCAAGCCGACCATCAGGAGCGGGAGCAGTCAAGAGGCAATTATTGGGCGTTCCGGGAGACGAAGAAATGATGGAGACGAGGGGGCGACGGAAAGACGGAGGGACCAGGACGACTGGGATGACTGGTAGTCAGAAAGATAAGGTAATGTGAAAATTGGGAAATATGAAAATGTGAAAATGAGAAGATGTCTAGTCCAACGGTCCCAACAGTCCTGATTGTCCTGCTGGTCGTGATTCTGAATAGATGATAGATTTCTAAAAGAATACAAAATTAAATGCACAAAAAATTATTGTTAGGGGTAGAGGCCATCGGCCAGGGTGCCATCGACGGAGGCATCTCCGGCGTATATGCCTATCCGGGTACGCCCTCTACCGAGATCACCGAATACATTCAGGAGAACGAAACCGCCATTGAACGGAACATTCACCGTCAGTGGTCGGCCAACGAGAAGACTGCCATGGAGGCAGCCTTGGGAATGTCGTACGCCGGGAAAAGAACCCTGGTTTGCATGAAGCATGTCGGTCTAAATGTGGCTGCAGACGTTTTTATGAACATTGCAGTTACCGGGATCAATGGTGGAATGGTGGTGGCAGTAGCCGATGATCCCTCTATGCACTCCTCACAGAATGAACAGGATTCGAGGTATTACGGCAAATTTGCCATGGTTCCGGTGCTCGAACCAAGTGATCAGCAGGAGGCCTATGATATGACAATAGCCGGATTGGAGCTCTCGGAAAAAACGGGTATTCCTGTGATGATTCGGATTACCACCCGCCTGGCACACTCCCGTTCAGGAGTGAAACTGGTCCCATCAGCACGGCTGGAGAATCCTATCTCTTTGCCATCCGATCCAATGCAATTTGTGTTGCTGCCGGTCAATGCAAGAAAACGATACAATAGTTTGCTGGCTCAGCAACCTGGTTTCCTGAAATACTCGGAAGAGTCTTCCTGGAATCGCTTTGTGAATGGCCCGGACAGATCTCTGGGGATCGTCTGCTGCGGAATTGCCTACAACTATTTCAGGGAGAACTATCCGGATAGTTCTCCCTATCCTTATGTCAAGGTTTCTCAATATCCCCTACCGGAGAAGTTGTTGAAACAACTTGAATCACAGGTCGATGAGATTCTTGTTTTGGAAGAAGGCTATCCCTTGGTGGAGGAGCAATTGAAAGGTTTCTTTGAACGGGGGAAAAGAGTTAGTGGCAGGCTGGATGGGACATTGCCAAGGGCAGGTGAGCTGAACCCTGATCTGGTAGCTTCTGCACTAAAAATTGAAAAGGCAGTGGTGCAGCCTCTTTCAGACACAATCGTCAACAGACCTCCCACCTTGTGCAAAGGGTGTGGCCACCACGATACCTTCCGTGCCCTCAGCGAAGTGATGGAGGAATATGGCAAAGGAAAAGTATTTTCAGATATTGGTTGTTATACGCTGGGAGCCCTGCCACCATACAAATCCATATTCAGTTGCGTTGACATGGGTGCATCGGTTACCATGGCAAAAGGAGCTGCCGATGCCGGTTTGTTCCCTTCGGTCGCAGTGATTGGCGACTCAACTTTTACCCATTCGGGTATCACTGGGTTGCTTGATGCTGTGAATGAAAAGTCCAACATGGTTCTGATCATCGGAGACAACGAATCGATTTCCATGACAGGCGGACAGGACTCTTCAGCCCTCGGACGCGTCGAAGCTATTTGCAAGGGTGTGGGCGTGGATCCCGAACATATTCACGTTCTGGAATCATTGCCTAAAAACCACGAATTATTGGTGGCGATTCTCCGCAAGGAGATTGATTACATGGGAGTTTCTGTCATTATTCCCAGGAGGGAGTGTATTCAGAAACTTGCAAGACGAAAAAAGAATTAGAAAATTGGGAAATGTGAAAATGTGGAAATGTGGAAATGAGCGGAGGCGGGCAGAGACGCACTGAGACTGTCGAAGGGTTTTAATATTTAACTGCGAAATGACCGGTCCCGGAGCTTGTCGAAGGGTCAACGGAGTTGAGGTAAAGAAAAGCGGTTGGAAATGCACAAATCCCTGAGCGTAGTCGAAGGGGCGAAAAGAAATTATCGACCACGGGTCCCTGAGCGAAGCCGAAGGGTCAAGAGAAACGGGAAACGATGAAACGGAGCGACAGTCTCTGTGCGAAGCCGAAGAGCAAAATGTGATAATAATGGAGAACAAGAAATTTTCCCCTTTGCCACCTTTGCGGGTTTAACTTTGCGATCTTTGCGAGAAATACAGGTTCACGTAAAGGTCGCAAAGAAAGAATCGCTAAGAGCGCAAAGATTAATTGATCAAAATAGTGATAAATGAAGTGTGACATAGTATTAGCAGGTGTTGGAGGACAGGGAATTCTGTCAATCGCGACAGTGATTGGTTTGGCGGCAGTCAACAACAATCTGTACATCAAGCAGGCCGAAACGCACGGGATGAGTCAGCGTGGTGGCGCCGTGCAATCTTACCTCCGGCTGTCGGACAAACCCATTTTTTCGGATTTGATCCCTTCGGGTGAAGCGCAGTTAATCCTGTCGGTGGAGCCGCTGGAAGCTTTGCGGTACCTGAATTATCTCTCTGCCGAGGGCTATGTGATAACCAACACCACACCGTTTATCAATATTCCCGACTATCCTGATGTTGATGTGCTTTTGACGCGTATAGGGAATTTGCCCAGAGTCGTGTCCATCAATGCTGAAAATGTTGCCAAAACAGCTGGCAATGTCAAATCATCCAACATGGTGATGCTGGGTGCTGCCTCGCCCTTTATCGATCTCCCGTTGCATAGTCTTGAACAGGCTATACGGGATATTTTTGCAAGAA
Organism: Bacteroidia bacterium; assembly: GCA_026391315.1. GTDB lineage: Bacteria > Bacteroidota > Bacteroidia > Bacteroidales > Prolixibacteraceae > CAINVV01. The sequence goes on along the minus strand of JAPLDT010000029.1, from coordinate 7,070 downwards.
AAGGGGCTGAAATCGTAGCGTTAAATTTAAGCGCTTTCCATGCCGGAAGGGCCTTCGGAGAGCAAGAATTGAACAGCATAAAATAAAAACTCATGATTCTAACGGGAAGGTACAACACCCTCAAGGTTGTTAAGTTTGTTGATTTTGGAGTCTATCTGGACGGAGCCGAAAAAGGTGAGATTCTTCTTCCGGCCCGGTATGTTCCTGAAGAGTGCGAAGTAGGCGAAGATCTGGAGGTATTCATTTACCTCGATTCTGAAGACAGAATTATTGCCACTACCGAGAAACCTTACGCCCAGGTTGGAGAATTTGCCATGCTGAGGGTGAATGCTGTCAACAATATTGGTGCCTTTCTCGACTGGGGACTGATGAAGGATCTGCTGGTGCCTTTTCGGGAACAGAAGATGAACATGGTAGCCGGAAGATCATACCTGGTGTACATCTACCTGGATCCGGATTCCCAACGGATTGCAGCCTCAGCCAAACTGGAAAAATTTCTGGACAACGTCATACCGGAATACCTGGTTGGGGAAGAGGTATCACTTATCGTTGAAAGTGAGAGTGACCTTGGTTACAATGCCATCATCAACAACCTGCACAGGGGAATTCTGTACCACGACGAATTACCTGGGCCGCTTAAAAAGGGACAACAGTTGAAGGCCTACATCAAAAAAATAAGGGAAGACAAGAAAATCGATCTCTCACTTTATCGTCCGGGATATGAGCAGGTTGATGGTGTTTCCCAAAACATCCTGGATCATTTGAAAGAGGCCGGGGGCTTTCTTCCATTGACCGACAAAAGTGATGCGGCATTGATTTTTGACCATTTCTCCATCAGCAAAAAGGTGTTCAAAAAGGCGATTGGAGCGCTTTACAAACAAAGACGTATTTCCCTTGAAGAGAGTGGAATACGTTTAATGTGAAAATTGGAAAATGTGAAAATGTGAAAATGATCGCTTCGTACAACTTCTGTGTTAATTTTCACATTTCCACATTTTCCAATTTTCACATTTTAATTTATTGAAATATTTTCTGAGTACCGGAATAATATTGTCTCTTTTGATTTACTTTTGTCCCCTTGTATTCAGAAATTGAAGTTTTTAACAAGTTTTTAGTGAATGGAAAAAGCTCCTTCCGGTATTAAGAAGGTCACCCTGGCCGGACTAATTGTTACGCTTGGAATCGTTTACGGAGATATTGGTACCAGTCCGTTGTATGTGATGAATGCCATCATGAAAGATGGAATCATAGTTAATGAAATGCTTATTTATGGCGCCCTCTCCTGTATCTTCTGGACGCTCACACTACAGACAACCTTCAAATATGTTATCATCACCCTTCAGGCCGATAACCACGGAGAGGGTGGAATTTTCGCCCTTTTTGCCCTTGTTCGGCGAAAAACCAATTTAATCGCCATCATAACCATGCTGGGAGGTAGCGCCTTGCTTGCCGATGGGGTGATAACACCTGCGATCACGGTCACATCAGCCGTTGAAGGACTCACCATATTGTACAACAACATCCCTGTTGTCCCGATCGTTCTCGCCATTTTCCTGTTGTTGTTCTTTTTCCAGCAGTTTGGATCCGGCTTGATTGGTCGCGTTTTCGGACCGGTTATGTTCTTGTGGTTCTTGCTGCTCGCAGTTCTTGGGATCAGTCAGCTTACCCACGGGATAGGTGTCATGGCAGCGATGAATCCCTATTATGCCTTCAAATTCCTATCTACCTATCCCCATGCCATCATCCTGTTGGGTGCCGTTTTCCTGGCAACTACCGGGGCAGAAGCATTGTATTCCGATCTTGGACATTGCGGAATAAAAAATATCCGGATCACCTGGGTCTTCGTTAAAATATCGTTGCTGCTCAACTATTTTGGACAGGGAGCCTGGTTGCTTGACCACATGGCTGATGCAAAAAATGTGAATGTTTTCTATTCAATCATGCCGCCATGGTTTTTGATACCAGGTATTCTCATCGCTACATCAGCAGCGGTAATTGCGAGTCAGGCCTTGATAAGCGGTTCTTATACTCTTATCAGTGAGGCAATTAGTCTAAATGTTTGGCCAAGGATCAAGGTTCTTTATCCCACTTCGGTAAAAGGACAAGTATACATTCCTTTCGTCAACTGGTTGCTCTGGATTGCCTGTTCGTTTGTGGTGATCTATTTTGCAAAATCCTCCAACATGGAGGCCGCCTACGGACTTTCCATTACGATTACCATGATTATGACCACCCTGCTCTTGTCGGTATATCTGACAAAACGGAAAGTAAATGTTTTCATAAGGTCTATTCTGCTCGTTCTCTTCCTGACCATCGAAACAACCTTCCTCTATGCCAATCTGCACAAATTTGTAGATGGTGGTTGGTTGACCATCCTGCTTGCTACACTCTTCTTTATTGTCATGTACGGCTGGTATTTCGGTAGAAAGATCAAGAACAAGTTCATCACATTTACCAGTCTGAAGAAAGAGACTGAGGTGATTTACGAGCTGAGTATGGACTACAACGTGCCTAAAATCGCTACCAACCTGGTCTATATCACCAAGGCCAACACCCTGGATCAGATTGAGTCAAAAATCATGTATTCGATCTTCAACAAGCACCCGAAACGCGCGAATACTTATTGGTTCCTGCATATCGACAGCCTCGATACGCCGGATACCTTTGAATACACGGTGCACCACATAGTTCCGGGCGTTGTGATCAAGGTAGAGTTTCACCTTGGATTTAAAGTGGAACGCCGTATCAATGTGTACTTTAAGCAGGTGTTGGAAGATCTGGAGAAAACCCACGAGATTTCGATGGTTAGTCATTACAAGTCTCTAAAAAGGCACTCTATCCCGGCCGACTTCCTCTTTGTCAACCTCGACAGGGTACTGATCAACGACTACAGATTGCCGCCTCTGAAGAGATTTACCATGATGGTACACAACTTCATCCGCCGAATGGGCATCAACGATGTTAAAGCCTTCGGATTGGATACCAGCAATGTAATTGAAGAGAAAATCCCTATCGTGATAGCCCGTGAAGAGAAGAAGCGCATCAAGAGGCTGATGAAATAGTCCTTTTATGACGCGATGTATCAGAATCAGCAACCACCGCCTGCGCTGGTAGAAGGGGCTTTCCGGATCACCGGCACTTTTTCTTTTTGTACCGGTGCGATAACAGTATTTGTTGTTTCACCGCTTCCAACGAAGAATTGACGCGCGGCATTTCTGAAACTAATCAAGTCCAGATCGGTTGTTGAAGGAGTTCCTGTTGCCGGTTTTACCTTGATGATGGTATCGAACCATTCGTTCATTCCCCCTTTCATAATGTAGAGCCTGTTTACTGAATACCTGGAACAGACCAGCCATGCTTTTTCAGAGATCAGGTCGGAATTGCCATAGAGAACTTTGTCCTTTCCGGGTTGACCGAGCAGATCTGTGCCGGATTGGGTCAGCAAAGAGTCAGGATGTAGGTTAATGGCTCCCGGTAAGGCAAAAGTTTTGAATTGATCTGCCGGCCTCAGGTCGATCAGCATCAGGGTCGGATCGTTCTCAATGATCCGGTGTGTAACCAGATCGACCGACAAATATCGGGACCGCTCCACAACACCATTCAAAAGTACTTTAGGATCAATTTCTTTGTGTCCGTTGTTTTTGGGTAGTATTACGAGCCCCAGTGCCAATACTATCAACAGGATGGCAAGTATGGTATTTTTTCTTTCCATTTATTTTCAAATTATGTTTGCGAATCAAATGCCAAATTACATTTTTTGTAAAACGCACCAATTCAAATAAATAAATCACATTAACGCTCAACTTTCCACTCTCAATATTCTACTTTCTTTACTTTTTTCTGTATCCATGTTGCTCCGATGAACATGCCCACAGCCGCCAATACAAGTATGAAGGTGAAGAGTTCGGGTGAAATGCCGAAAACCGAATTAATCATTTTGGCTCCCAGCGATCCACTGTAATACATGTTTTCGAACAGTGGAAAAGCTTCAGAAAACAAAAATACTCCAATGAACATCCCGCCGAAAAAGACAAGTCCGTCAATTCTACCGACAGCAGCGGCGCAGAGGCTGGTACCAGGACAGAACCCGCCCATGGCGAATCCGATTCCCATGATAACTCCGCCAACAATGGCTGAAGCTAAAAAAGTAGGCTGTATGTAGAGAAGTGAAAAGTCGACCAATCCAAGATAGCTGAGGTAAAGCAGACCCAAAGAAGCGACAATGGCGGCTGTAAAGAATACTTTTACCACGACAAAATCGTAACCGAAGAAGGTTCCGATAATCTTGCGGGATGATGAAAAACCGGAAGATTCAAGCGCAAAGCCAAAACCCATGCCGAGTATAACTGCGAACAGGTTGTCCCATGCGGGAGAAATTATTCCTGATGAAATGATAGGACCGATCATAATTTTTAGCTTAAAATGTTTAAATCCAGTTTTTGCGGAACAACCAGGCTGCCCCAAAGGCTGTTCCAAAAATGGCGATCATGGTAATGTATCCACCCAATGATAGGACAGCCATACCGCTTAGGGCAGCGCCGCTGGTGCAACCACGGGCAAGCTGGGAACCGAAACCGAAGATCAGTCCGCCCCCCAGGGCAAATAGGAGTCGGCGGCGTTCGGTAATTTTTGGGGAATGTTCAACTTTGATCTTTATCCGGTTGAAGATGATTCCTGATAAGAAGGCACCGGCTAATACGCCGAGAACTTCGAAAACCAGCCAATTGCTCATTGGTTTCTTGTCGCCGCCTGCAAACTGGCTGTAATAGGCAGAATGCTCGACGTGTTGCGGGGCAATCATATTCACTGTTGCAGCAACTGAATTTTTTACTGCCCCGCTTGCTCCAAGACCACGTCCTGAGATGTAAAACGAGAGCAGGAGCACGGTTCCCAGGATCACCCCACCGAGATAAGGATTGAGGTAGAATGAGCCGTCGTTGTTTATTTTCTTCATATTCTATAAAGTTTACTGTTTTTCTTCAATTTTTCCTTTTGTCTTCGTGATACCTTTGTGTCTTAGTGCCTTGGTGGTGATTTTTTTTCCTGCCACCAAGGCACTAAGACACAAAGGTTCACAAAGTGAATTTGTTAGTATAAGTATCTAGTCAACTGACCAGCTTCGACGATCAGAAACCGGAAGATCAATCCTCCGAGAAGGATCAATGCAGCAGGGACCACGACCGGCACTTTGACTCCTCTTAATTCCATGATTTCCAGCGCTGCCGGAAAAATTAGACCAAGTAGTACTACCAAACCAAAGAAAGCTGCAGTGAAGTCTCCGCCAAGGAAGAGGTGAGCAGCATTGATCTGTGCTTCCGATCCGGCCAGAAAGCCCATGAACAGGTGAGTGATGAAGAACAGCTCGATCACAATTAGCATGATGTCAATCCTTCCGATGATTTTACGCTCTTTGTGGTCTTTGCTTATCAGGAGTATGACAGCTGCGCCAGTCGACATCCCTGAAACCAGGAAGAGAGGGCCTAAAATGGAGGTATTCCAGAGTGGTCTGGCGTTGAAAGCCGACAACAGAATCCCGGTGTAAATACCCAAAATAACCGCATAGATGGTCATGGGCCAGGCAATGTGGACCCTGTGTTTGATCACCCATGCTTCAAAGTCGTAGAGGAATTTGAATTTCCAGTCCCATTTGGGAAATAATTCCCTGACATAGCTTGCTGCCCAGATAATGGAAAGTGGCGTCATGATCATCAATACCCAGGAGCCCCAGCCCATCGGGGATTCCAAGCGGATGGTGGTATAGAGTTGCCAGAAATAGAGTTTATGCTTCAGGTCGAGAAACAGGAAAAACAATCCAAGCATAAGGACAAAAGGGACAACCATGGGTGCCTTTTTTACCGTCGCACTCATCTTCTCCTCTTTTCCCCGGATGGTGAAAATACCGGCAAAAAAGAGAATTCCTGCAGCCAGGCCTCCCAAAAAGAGGTAGCTGGGAATCTGCCAGTGCCAGATGTTCAGATAGGGATCAATATTCGGGATGTTGCGCCCGCTGACGAACAATTCTTCTTTCATGTGTATATAATTTGTTTTTTAATTGCCACATGGAATTCGCATGTTGTTTATATTCACTTCGATTGGTGATTTACTATCATGCTCATTTCATGTGTATATAATTTGTTTTTTAATTGCCACATGGAATTCGCATGTTGTTTATATTCACTTCGATTGGTGATTTACTATCATGCTCATTTCATATTATCTAATTTTTCGCGGGTTTAAATGAGGTAAAATATTTGCGGTTTGGTCCCTGCTTCGGGCGCCAGGGATTTGAATTTTCTGTTCTTCAGCACATTGACAATTTTGGAATTCGGATCGTCAAGATCGCCGAAGTACATACATTTTGTGGGGCATACACTCACACAGGCAGGGTCTGATCCTTCGCGGACACGGTGAATGCAGAATGTGCATTTGTCAACATATCCATCCGGATGCGAATAGCGTGCTTCGTAGGGACACGACTGGATGCATGCGCCGCATCCAATGCATTTGTCGTGGTCGACCAGAACGATGCCGCCATCTGCGAAATGGCTGGCGCCTGTGGGGCAACAACGAACACAGGGTGAATTGGCACAGTGGTTGCACCTTTCCGAACGCAGTTCGATACTCACATTCGGGTTCAGTCTGGCACGCCACTACGCAGTCACTGCAGCCTACGCATTTCCGGGTGTCCAGCGCCATTGCATATCTCATACTTTAGCCTTTTTTGGTTCTGTTTTAAGAAAGGTGACAAAATTTCCGCGCATGCCGGTTCCACCCATCACAGGATCAGTTATTACCCTGGTTATTAATTCAGTATCATTTACACCACGTCCGAAGGCATAGGTCAGCGGTTTGTGGTGATGGCCGAAACCATGAACAATGTAGACCGAATCCCACCGGATACGCTCCGTGATACGAACCTTTACGGAGAAATTGGAAATGACGCCATCCTGATTTTTCAACCAGACATGCTGATTTTTTCTCAGTCCCCACAATTCAGCAACCTGGGGATTCACCCACACGGAATTTTCGGGCATCAGCGCCACCAAATTCCTGTTGTTGGCCGTCCGGCT
>JAPLDT010000057.1 GCA_026391315.1 Bacteroidia bacterium | reverse complement strand
TAGAGGAACGGTTAGAAAAGCACTTATCCAACCACGATGGATACACTGCTAAGGCCAAAGACTGGTCGGTTGTTTATACGGAATCATTTGATAATTATGAGCAAGCTGCTCTAAAAGAAAAAACTATTAAAGGTTGGAAAAACAAAAAGATGATTCAAAGGCTAATTGATGATTCACATCGCTAGGTTCAGAGCATCCCGACTTCACGTCGGGAGGGTCGCTGGTTCGAATCCAGCAGTTCCCACATGAAGGGTTATCGCGTTGGTGATAACCCTTTTTATTTTTTACAATGTTTACTAATCATTGCATGTAATTCATCGATATTGATTGGCTTTGTAATATAATCATTACAACCAATTCTAATGGCATTTCCCCTATCCCCAGTCAAAGCGTAAGCTGTTTGTGCAATAATTACCACATCCTTATTGAACTGCCGGATTTGCCTTGTGGCTTCATATCCATTCAAAATCGGTAATTGAATGTCCATCAAAACCAGATCTATGTCACTATTAATGCGACAGGCAGTAACGGCTTCATCTCCTGAAGTTACTTTTATTATCTCTCTTCCCAAGGATCGAATCATATGTGAAATCAACATTTCTGATACATTATCATCATCTGCAATAAGAATTTTTAAGTTTCCTATTTGACTCCTTTGATCAGTCACTGCGTTGTCACATTCGGTAAAGCATTTATCCTCACTTTTTTTGATTGGGATGGTAAAATAGAATGTCGAACCAATCCCTATTTCGCTTTCTACCCATATTTCCCCACCAAGCATTTCAACATATGACTTTGTAATCGTCAAACCCAATCCAGCTCCCTGCCTGACTTTTAAATCTGAGACATCTACCTGAACAAAACGTTCAAATATGGCAGTTTGTCTCTCTTTTTTAATGCCAATACCTCTGTCTTTTACATAAAATTCCAGGAATTCGTCCTTTTTTTCATATCCTAATTCAATTGTTCCCTTTTCGCTATATTTTATGGCATTCTTTACCAGATTGGTAAGTATCGCAAAGAGTTTTTCCCTGTCAGTTATGATGAGGACTTCGTTGTCAGGTAAGGAATTCCTCATGATCAGTTTCATCCCCTTTCTTTCTACCTCCGGTTTGAAAAATGTATAAATGTAGTCGATCTGGCTGTTTATATTCGACTCATTCATATTAACCTTCATCTGCCCTGCCTCTATTTTTGAAATATCAATAATATCGTTAATAATATTAAGCATTCTTGCGCCGCTCTTCTCAATTATCTTTATATATTCCTGCTGTTCCTCACCTGAAAGATTAGGTTCTTTAAGCAGTTCAGCAAATCCAAGAATGCCATTCATGGGCGTTCTGATCTCATGACTCATATTGGCAAGAAATGCCGATTTAAGATGATCGCTCTCTTCGGCTTGTTCTTTGGCTTTCAATAATTCTTGTTCTACCTCTTTTCGTTCAGTGATATCACGTACGGTACCAATCATATTTATGAGGTGTCCATCATCATCCAAATTAAGTCTACCGATTCCATGAACCCACCGAATCGCTTTATCCGTGTTTCTGACAATTTCATATTCCTTATCAAATATCGCCTTGGTACCAATGACTGTGTTGATAAAATAACCACTAATAATTTCCTGCCATTCGGGACGAATAAGGCTTAACCATCCTTGCAGCGTTTTTTTATAGTTCAAATCAATTCCAAATATCTCATCAAGAATCGAGGAACTTGTCCATATTCCTGAAGCAATATCCAAAGAATAGGTTCCAAGTCGGGCAATATTCTGAGTTTCCTTTAAGAACTCTTTACTTTCCTGCAAATCTTGTTCCACCAGTTTTCTTTGGGTGATATCTTCCTTGATAGCCAGAAAATGTGAGATTTCATTCTTATCATTCAGGATAGGTGAGATTGTCGCATTTTCCCAATAATGGTCTCCGTTCTTCTTTATGTTATTGAATTCTCCGCTCCAAATCTTTCCTGAAAGAATGGTTTGCCACAATTGTGCGTAATCATCACTTTTCTTTGTTCCAGACTTTAGAATTCTTGGATTTTTACCGATGGCTTCTTCAAGACTATACCCTGTAATCTCCGTGAATTTAGGATTTACATATTCGATGCTGCCATTTGTATCTGTTATTACGATCGAAACGGGACTTTGTTCAACAGCCAGAAACAATTTTCTGAGTTTCTCTTCGGTCGCTTTTCTGGCGGTAATATCGTTTGATAGCCCAAGAACGGCAATAATCTCATCCTTTTCGTTACATAAAGGAGACAAACTAACATCAATCCAAACTTCTCCCAACGGAAATTTTTCCAGAATTTCGCTTTTAATTTTTTGCTTGTTGATAAAGACTTGCTTTATAGCAGCTATATGTGTTTGTGCAACTTCATATGAATAAACATCAGTCAGGTGCTTCCCTATTACGTCCGTTGCTTTTGCTTTTAATGAGGCCGCTGCAATTGAATTAACATAAAGAATATATCCATCTTCATCAATTAAGAAAATCATTTCAGGAGATAACTCTGTTAGAAGACGATATCTTTCTTCACTTAGGCGTAATGCATCTTCAGTTAATTTCCGTTCGGTTAAATCACAGCAGGTTCCAAGTGCCTTAACGGCTTTCCCTTCCTTATCGAAAATAATCTTCCAACGTTCTTCTAAATGTTTTATGTTACCCCCAGGTGTAACTATCTTATGCTGGATTGAATTAACCGATTCTGAGCAAAACGATTCGATAAAGACATTATTCACCTTTTCTTTATCATCAATATGAACGTAAGTCATAAAATCCGGATGTGATGACTTAAATTCACTACGATCAATCTCAAAAATTCTGTATGTCTCTTCTGACCAAATTACTTCAAAACTTTTAAGATCGGTCTCCCAACTTCCTACTTTAGCGACTTCCTGAGCGACAAATAAACGCTCTTCACTTTCTTTTAATAATAACTCTGCCTGTTTTCGTTCAGTAATATCCAGAACCTCTGACAACACGTAAAGCAGATTGCCATTTTGGTCTTTCAATGCTGTATTGTGCCATTCACAATATATTATCTTTTTATCTTTTCTGTAGTTACGATTAATAGAGACGACATGAGTATTGATTCCATGAGTGAGCATATCAATCGAGTTTTGAACAAGGGAGATATCGGGTTCGTAAATCATCTTCAAATCCATAACCGATACTCCTATTGTTTCATCTGAACTCCATCCAAATATTTTCTCTGAATTGCCCGTCCATTTTGTAACTATAAAATTGGAATCCCATTCAATAATTGCTAATGGAGAGTTTTCGATGAAGAAATCCAATCTCTCAGAACTTTCTAAGAGTCTATTTTTTATCTGTTTGTGTTTTGAGCCTTCAGCGCTTTTTAAAGTCGTAACAGAAATAAGTTTTTGCTTTGTTTCCCGTAGTTCTTTTATGAGCTGATCCTTTGTCTTTTCGAGATCTTTCATAACGATAACTTTTAACTAGCGTAGTAGTTTAGAAATAGTTACCAGGCTCTGTTTTGGTGAACTTAAGGGATATTCTTAAAAATCAAAGCGGGGTTAGTTTCTTGAAACTCATTCAGGATTGTTGTCAAAGCTAACAAAAAGATTGAATAAAAAGAGCCTTTCCCCTTTGTTCCAAAAGTAGCCCTTCATCTACAAATTTCTTAAGCAGCAAGTAGTTTATGGATAACAATTAGAGTAGAAATTATGTTCAAATTTATTCATTAAATTTAAGTCGTGAAAAAATTCCAAACACTTATGACTTATGATAAAGTTATTCATCCTCTTCCTAATCTCAACTTTTTGTTTTCCTGCCCTGCTTTTCTCCCAGTTGGGTGGAAAAGTCTTCGATAACCTCTCCATGTCCAGCAAAATTCTGAAAATGGACCGGAAATATGCTGTCTACCTGCCTGCAGACTATGAAACCTCGCAACGCAGCTATCCGGTTTTATATTTACTGCATGGTGCAGGAGATGACCAGAGCGGCTGGATTCAGTTTGGTGAGGTGAAAAACATCGCTGACAGGGCGATCCAGGAGGGCAAATGTACCGCTATGATTATCGTGATGCCCGATGGAAATACAGGACAGCGCGGTTATTTTAACAGCCCAAAAGGTGACTGGAATTATGAAGATTTTTTCTTCCAGGAGTTGATGCCTTACGTAGAAAAGACATACCGGATCAGGACTGACAGACGTTACCGCGCAATTGCCGGCCTATCCATGGGCGGAGGCGGTTCCTTTATGTATGCCCTGCATCACCCCGAGCTTTTCTCAGCCGCTTGTCCGCTTAGCGCTTCGGTAGGCCCTGTCTCTATGGAGGAGGCAGCTACCCGATGGGAAAAACAGTATCCGGGTATTTCTAAAGATGATCTGAACACCTATTTCTCCAGGCACAGCGCCCTTGAGTTGGTCAATTCGATGCCGGATGCCCAGAAAAAGGCTGTCAGATGGTACATCGATTGCGGTGACGATGATTTTTTGAACGAAGGAAACTGTTTGGTGCACATCGCCATGCGCAAGAAAGAGATTCCCCACGAATTCAGGATTCGTGATGGCGCGCACAACTGGACTTACTGGCGTGAAGCTCTGCCAACTGTGCTGGAGTTTGTATCAATGGGTTTTCATCAATATTAATCAAATAAACAAACCAATAAAACCAACATTATGTACACATCACGCAGAATGTTCCTGCAAAACAGCGCGGTTTTGCTTGCCGGAACAAGCCTTTTGTCAAAAGCCGCATTTGCAGCGCCGAAATCCTACGAAATTGTAGGAATCCAGCTCTATTCAGTACGGGACGACATGAAGAAAGATCCTCTCGGTACCTTGAAACAACTTGCAAAAATGGGCTACAATCATGTTGAGCATGCCAACTACATCGATCGTAAATTTTACGGTTATACTGCATTGGAATTTAAAAAGATCCTGACCGATCTGGGTTTGAAGATGCCAAGCGGCCATACAGTGATGGGCAAAAATCATTGGGATGCCGGCAAAAAGGATTTTACAGATTCCTGGAAGTATACCATCGAAGACGCAGCTTACATGGGGCAGAAGTATGTGATCAGTCCATGGATGGACGAATCCATGCGCAAGACATACGATGATATGCTTGGATACCTTGAAGTATTCGGTAAATGCGGAGAGTTGTGCCAGAAGTCGGGAATGAAATTCGGATACCACAACCATTGGGCAGAATTTACCGAGCAACTAAACGGGATGAAGCTTTTCGACATCATGATGAAAAATCTTGATGTCAACAAGGTTGTTATGCAGCTTGACATTGGCAATATGTACATCGGCGGAGCCAAAGCGCTGGATGTTATTGGTCAGTATCCCGGCAAGTTTGAACTGATCCATGTGAAAGATGAAATCGCCGTCAACACCAAGGAGAAATATGAAAGCTCCATTTTAGGCAAGGGAATTCTACCTGTAAAAGAAGTGTTGGAAATTTGTCGTAAAACCGGCGGAACCAAGGTATTTATCATCGAACAGGAGTCCTATCAGGGCAAAGCGCCTTTGGCTTGTGTTCAGGAAGATTTGGAGATTATGAAAGGATGGGGATACTCGGAGAAGTTATGAGTTATGAGATATGAGAGGTAAATTCGTATAAAAAAATCGCCGCTATTGCTTGATGCAGTAGCGGCGAAATTATTTATTATGAACCATTCAGATCAATAGTATCCAGGGTTTTGAACCTCTGCAACCGGAGGGGCCGGCAACAAACGGTCAACATAAGTATTAGGAATTGGTCTGAGTTTGTGGAAATCCTTCACGTTTGGAGCTGCATCCGGATTGTATAGTTTGGCACGGGCAACCAGGGTTCCGGTTCTGGCCAAATCTTCCCAACGGTTCAACTCACCGTACAATTCACGACCACGCTCTTCGAGCATCCAATCCACGAATGGAGAAACATCAGAGACTCCTGAAGGAAGCTTTGGAGTCACAATTGTGGCTGCTGTGACAAGCATCTCGGTTTGGGTATTGGTGGTGTTATTTGTACCACCATCTACTCTGTAAACCTGCTGTGGTTTGGCTTCACCTTCGGCATAGGCAGCGCGTTTGCGAACCACATTGATGTATTTCACAGCATTGGCCCAATCACCTTTCCGGCCATAAGCTTCTGCCGCGATCAGGTATGTTTCAGCCAGACGCATGCGGTGGAAGTTCCTTGATCCAGCCTGGAAGTTCATATCCGGACGTTGGCTATCCAGCCATTTCAACATGGTAGGAAAGTTGTTGGTATCATACATATCCTGTGGAATCAGCAGATATGGCGCCTTGGCAATATCCAGCAACATTTTGCGGTAGTTGGCATCGTTCAGAAGCGTCTGCTTAGGATAGGTGGTTGAATAAGGTGAAAGCGCTCCATAGTTCCTGGAGGAAAAATAGATACATGTGTCACCCGCCTTTTGCTTCGGTGTACCCACCAAATTGGCGGGAGGAGTGTAGATAACCTCGGTAGTTGCAGCATTGGTGGCCGGATTGATGTAGAAATATTTTGCAGCCCACTTGGTAGATCCACTTGGATTGTTGCTAAAATATGTCCATTTGAAAGTTTTGTAAATCCTCGAATCGGTCGTGCGGTCCCACAAGGTTTGCGAAAACTGCGGATTGATGCGAATACGTTTCCATGGACGGCCATTCATCTGGTCGCGGGTCATACCCGGTTTAACATCGTATTGTGTTACCCAATAGAGGTGTAACTGATTACCACCATCCGAAGTAGAACTACCGGCGCCGCTGAAGAGTGCATCCTTGGTGTATTCAACATCCCAGATTATCTCTTTGGAGACTTTCTGGTTGTCCTGATCGAATACGTTGGAAAAATTGGACTCCAGTGTAAACTTGCCTGAGTTGATGACAGCTTCCGAATAATAGGCAGCGCTGTCCATGTCGGTTGCTTTACCTCCGCGGTTGGCAATATCATAACTGCCCCGGGTCAGGTAAACTTTGGCAAGCAGATGGCCGGTGGACCATTTGGTGGCACGTCCCCTGTCCGATTGTTGAAAGACATCAGGAAGAACATCATATGCCGCTCTCAGGTCGCTGATGATTTGTTTATAAACTTCAGGAACCGGTGAACGTTTGAAATCTGTGATCACCTGTGTAACATTTCCTTCTGTTACCAGTGGCAGGGCCCCAAAATGCTGAACCAGGTCAAAATAGTAGTACGCACGCATAAACTTTAACTCGGCTATCCGCTGGGCTTTTTGTGCATCCGTCATATCGGTTACCTGTGGCATGTACATCAAAGCCGTGTTGGCACGCGAGATACCCTTGAAATTGTTGTTCCAAAACTTGTTGAGAACATCATGATTGGGGTTCATCGATGGCAGATATTTGTTGAACGCATCTTTATTGCCGCCGTCTGTACCTTCCCAGGTCATGTCGGTGCCATATTCCGTCAAACAAAAATAGGATTCCATGTTTCCACCGGATGTGCTGTTACCGCCTTGGTTATAAGCGCCTGTGTACCATCTCATGTCCTGATAAACACCGGTAACGGCAGCTTCCATCCCAACCTTTGTTGTAAAATAATCGTATCCTACATCAGTATATCTTTGCTCTTTGAGGTAATTATCACAAGAGAAAACTGACAGGATTACCAAAAATGTAAATATATATTTTGCTATTTTTTTCATCTGTATATTTTTTTGTTTTTCATTTGCCAGATGGAACTCCCGGAAACTATCTGCCCGAAGTGCGAGATTTGCTTTTGGTCGTTTCATATCCTTTTTTTTTACGTTGTAATGCTTCATGAATGACATTGTATTATAAGCTCATGTTGACGCCAAACATAATCGTCCTCGGCATCGGGACATTGAAGTCCTGACCGCTTTCGGGGTCGGTCCCAGGATACTTTGTAATACAGAAAGCATTCTGAACAGTCATATACAGCCTTAGTTTAGTAATTTTTGCCCTGGAGATGATATTCTTGGGAATACTATAGCCCAGAGAGGCATTGCTCAAACGCAGGAAAGAGGCATCAAAATAATTGAGGGAACTTCTGTATGCAGGGTTTTCAACTCCGTTGTTTGGACGTGGGGCCTCGTTGCTGCCGTTGCTGGCAATAGCTTTACCATTAGCATCATATTCAGTTACAGCCCAATAATTCACTTTCAAACTATTGTAACGGCCATTGAAACTCAAACCCCTGTCAAATTTCAACATATTTCCATAAGAAGCATTCAAAAAGAAATTAAAGTCGAAATTTTTGAAGGTAAAATAGTTGGTCATACTGGCAGTGAATTTTGGACGTGTTGAACCAATAATCTGCATGTCAGCCGCCGTGATTTTCCCATCGCCATTGGTATCAGCGATATGAATAGTTCCAGGGACAAAAGTCGAACCATATTTGGCTCCTTCTGCTTCTTCACCCAATTGCCAGATTCCAACTGCTTTGTAGTCATAATAGACTGAAAGGGGTTGACCAATAAACCATTGGTTACCGGTGTCATCCACTTTACCGCCATAGAGTTCTACGATCTCCTCTTTGTTCTTGGCAAAAATCAAGTCGGTGTTCCATGTGAAATCTTTTCCCTGAACATTTTGGGTGTTGATGGTAACCTCGATTCCTTTGTTCCGCGTTTTACCAATGTTGTAAACCACACTGTTGAAGCCGGATACCTGTGGCAATTGACGGTCCATCAACAAGTCGGAAGTATTTTGAAGATATACATCCACTACACCATTGATTCTTCCTTTCAGGATACCAAAATCGATACCCGCGTTCCACTGTTTGGTCATCTCCCATTTCAGGTCCGGGTTCGGCATCTCATTCTGGTAAAAGGCCATGGCATTGGTGCCTCCGTAGTTGTAACGGGCAAAAGCAAGGTTCCCTGCAGTTTTGTATGGGTCAATGGCAGAGTTGCCTGTGATTCCATAACCGGCACGCAATTTCAGGTTACTGAAGGTAGAAACCCCGCTCATGAAGTTTTCCTTGTTGATACGCCAGGCAAGAGCAGCAGACGGGAACATTACCCATTTGTTTCCTGGTGCAAGACGGGATGATCCGTCGTAACGGGCTGAGGCTGTCAACAAATATTTCTCCTTGTAACTATAATTGATACGTCCCATGAACGATGCCATCTGCCACTTGGTGTAATTACTCGAAACGGCCGAAATGGTTGGCGAACTACCTACATTATACCACAACTGTGTCTCGTATGGAAGACTTAATACGCTGATTCTGCTTGATTCAAAAGTTTCCTGCTGGATAGACTGTAGCAGTGTAGCTCCAAAGCTATGATCTTTGACCACCTTGTTCCAATACAAAAGGTTTTCCCAAGTAAACATCATCCGCTGATCACCACCGTTCTCAGCACGTGCAAGACCTCCTGAACGGTCGGAACTGAGCGAACCATAAAAACGTTGATCGGTATAAGGACCGTAATCCAATCCAAAGTTGGAGCGGAATTTGATGTCAAACGGCAATTTCACCTCTGCATAATAGCTTCCCAGGAATCTGTTTTTCCTGTAAAGAACCTTTGCATTGGTCAGGTTGAGCACCGGATTCCACAACTGAGGGTCAGTACCCGGACGATTGATCAGAGCACCCGTATCAACGTTACGGATATTGGCCAAAGGTGAAAGGCTTGTTATTCCACTGTATACG
Source organism: Bacteroidia bacterium (assembly GCA_026391315.1). Classification (GTDB taxonomy): domain Bacteria; phylum Bacteroidota; class Bacteroidia; order Bacteroidales; family Prolixibacteraceae; genus CAINVV01. The sequence goes on along the minus strand of JAPLDT010000057.1, from coordinate 24,501 downwards.
TTAGGACCATCATTTCGGTCGAAATGAGAGAATTGGGTTTGTCCGCCAATCTTAACGTAATCGGAAAGATCCCAATCAAAATTGACACGAACGGAATAGCGTGTATAATCCTGAGTTTTGACCATACCTCTTTCGTTGAAGTAGGTAGCAGAAGCCAAAACTTTCAGTTTGTCAGTTCCTCCTCTAACGCTCACCTCGTGGTTGGTAACGGTTCCCTGACGCATGACTTCCCCAAGCCAATCGGTCGATTGCAAACGCTCAGGATGCCAAGAACCATCGGGATCATAAGCGGCCTGCATTTTGAAACCAATACCTTTCAAATCAGTTTCCTGACCGACAGGCAACATCTTGGTATCCATGGCATAGGTGGGTTGTTTAACTGGATAGACACCTGTTGTCTTATATGCTTCACGCAAAAAATCGACCCATTCAGGTCCGTTGAACAAGGCGAGTTTTTTTGCCTGATTCTCCACACCATAATAACCATTGTAATCTACAACAGCTTTGCCCGATTTCCCTTTCTTCGTGGTAATCAATACAACACCATTGGCACCTCTTGAACCATAAATAGCGGTGGCAGAAGCATCTTTCAAAATGTCGATGGTCTCTATATCCGACTGGCTGATCTCGCTCAATCCAACAACCAATGGAATACCATCCACTACATAAAGCGGATCATTGGTGGCTTTCAATGAACGGTTACCACGAATCATCACTCTGGCATCGGCGCCCGGCGCGGAATTGGTCTGTTGAACCACCACACCTGCGGCTTTCCCCTGCAAAGCCTGAGCTGCGCTGAAGCTTGACCGCTCCATCAATTTGGAACTACCTACAGAAGAAACTGATCCTGTTAAATCTTTTTTGCGGACAGTACCATAACCAATGGCAACAACTTCATTTAATCCAATTGTTTCCTGTGCCAGGGTTACATTAATCGTGCTCTTTGTCCCGATGGCCACTTCCTGGGATAACATTCCTACGAAGGAGAACACCAGGGTTTTGCTGTCTGCCGGGATGTTCAGGGAAAATCCTCCGTCCATGTTGGTAATCGTACCAATCGTGGTCCCTTTTACAACAACAGAAGCTCCCGGGACAGTTTGGCCGGTATCATCAGTAACTTTACCGGAAACTTGTTTGGTTTTTTGCTGTTCGGCAGTCAATGGCGTTGTATCAGCGCCATAAACACCAACAAATCCAGACAGACATAAAAGAACCAATGTCATCTTAGTGACTTGGAAAATCCTCTTCAACAAAGGACTTTGCGAATTGAGGTGAAAATTTTTTAGCTTTTTTTCATAGTTTTGTTTTGTTTAACAGCCTTTAATTCATTCTGAATGAGTCAGATAAATAATTCGCTACAGATAATTTCAACAATTTAACTCTCCTTTTACAGTTACTGCATCTAAGCAGCAGTGGCTGTACTTGTCTCCGTTTAATTTAGTTCATGGGCAAACCCGATATTAAAATATTAACTCTTTATAAATCAATGTGCTAAAAGATTCCTTTTAGGCTCCTGACTTTACTTGTAAAATTTTCAGTTACTTATAGTGGAAATTTTATCACTTTTTCGCTAGTCATAGCAGGATGATTGTCAATAAAACGGTAGTAAAAAGCGCCTTTTTTGGATTCAGTAGTATTTTTTTCGTTCAGACGTTCAATCTTTTCCAGAGAGAGTATTTTCTTCCTGAAATTCCCCGGATCAAGCGTTTTTTGAAATATGGCTTCATAGAGATTTCTCAACTGTGTCAATGTAAACATTTCAGGCAGCAATTCTTGGCCAATAACATTTATCAGGGCCTTTTGTTGCAACAGATCCAAGGCATTCTGAACCATTTCCTCATGATCAAATATCAATTCCGGCAGCCTTGTAACCGGCCACCATTTGGCACCCGACTCCCTGACCAACTCTTTGTCGTGCAGGTCAATGCGGACCAATGCCACAAAAGTCATGCTGATAACGCGGGATCCCGGATCCCTGTAAGGTAATGAGAAAGCGGAGGCTTTTTCCAGATAGATATCATGCAAGCCTGTTGTTTGCAATAGAACTCTTCTCGCAGCATCTTCCAAAGATTCATCCTCCTGAACAAAGCCACCCATCAACGACCATTTCCCCCGTTCTGGTTCAAAAGCACGTGGATATAGCAGAAGCTTAAGTTCTGAAGCTTCGTATCCAAATATCGAACAGTCGACGGCGACATAATGCTTGGAGTAATTTTTATAAATTTCTGATCGCATTTAAAATAAGATTAACTTCATAAGTTTTAAGAGGCAAGTCAGGCAAATTTATAAAAGTATTTTTCACTTATAATTCAATATGAGTATAAATAGGTATTTCCTGCTTTATAACATATTTTAACAATTGTCCCATTTTTATTAACCCTATTTATAAGTTGAAATTCAACACTTCAGAGAAAATACTTTCCAACTACAGATAGGCTTTTTTTGCTCCCTTGCAACCTCATTTGTCCCTATTGGCAACAGATTTGGCAGAAACTAGCTGATCAGATTAGACAATAACTAGTAAGAACATCTAATAATTACTAATTTTAGCAATAAATTATCTAAATTATATACGAATGAAACAGATGAAGCAGCATTACAAAATTTCAATTTTACCCTTGATTTTGATTGCCTTTTTTGTCACTTTCCTCACAAATTCAGGAATGGCAAAGTCGCGCGATTACTACCAAATTCAGGTTTACCGTTTAACGGGAAAAGTCCAGGAGGAAAAAGTGGACAACTTTCTTAAAAACGCATATCTGCCTGCATTGCACAGGGCAGGGATTAAGAGTGTAGGAGTCTTTAAACCCATTGAGACGGATACAACCTCAGGCAAACGTGTCTATGTGTGGATACCTTTCACCTCTTTGGACCATTTCGCCAAGATCCAGGATGTGTTGATCAAAGACATGGAATTTCAGAAGAGTGGCAATGATTTTCTTGGTGCGCCTTTCGATCAGGTACCATTTGCCCGTAAAGAGTCGATCCTTTTGAGGGCATTTCCTGATGCACCAAATTTTGTACTTCCGAAATTTCAAACAGCGCCTTCAGCAAGAATTTATGAATTAAGGAGTTACGAAGGCCCGACTGAAAACCTTTTCCGGAAAAAAGTACAAATGTTCAATGAAGGGGGCGAGATGAAAATATTCACCAGTCTGGATTTCAATGCCGTCTTCTTTTCTGAAGTTGTCTCCGGCAGTACCATGCCTAATCTGATGTACTTAACCACTTTTGCTGATATGGATGCCCGCAAGGCGCACTGGGACGCCTTCAAAAATCATCCCGATTGGAAAAGATTATCAGGAATGGCTGAATACAAGAATACTGTATCCAAATCCGTAATCTTGTTCCTTCACCCTACCGACTATTCAGACTTTTAGTCAAAATAAAGAAAAGGGGAAATTTCAGTGAAATTTCCCCTTTTCTTTATTTGAATTCTGTTGGGATCTTCTTAATCTTTTCGAGGGTAATGCTCCGAATGAAAAGCTCTCCGCCCTCAGACTGGATTTGAATTCTCCCTTTTGAAAGCGGCAAGACGGATCCGTCTTTTTCAATCCGTCCCGAATTGGCGTTCACCATGTTGACAACCCCGTTTACGACATGCACAGAATTGCGTCCAACACAATAAAGATCTACCACATTCCACTCTCCTACCGGTTTTTCGTGATCCTCCTTTTTGGAGCAGTTCTTGGCTGGGAAATTCACACCAAATTTGGAAATCGTTCCATCTGTCGCATAACGGTAACTTTTCCCTTCCGCATCCTTGACAGCCGGTATCTCAAAATAACTGTTGCCCATGCAATAGGAATCTCCTATTTTAGCTGTGCATAGCTGAAATTCGTGAGAACTCATCCAGACACCAAGCCCATCGCCAAACGGACCAAAACTATGGTACAAGATACCGGAATTGCGCTGCTTGAATACTTTCTCTCCCCATCTGAAAACCATTCGAAGATGGTAATTTTCATACTCCTTTTGTGTTGCAAGTGAGGCATTAACCTCACCAGTGATACGCAGAAGATTTTCCCCATTTAGCTGAACAACACCAAACAGGGGTTCCAGTGGTTTATCTCCGGTAGGACTGAGGTAAATCTCCCAATTTGCAAGATTTTTCCCGTTAAACAATTTGATCACTTTGGGCTTGGCCTGAACCAATGCCGGAAGAATGAAAAGAAAAATGAGCAAAAATTTACGGTTCATTTTGGCTTTTGAATTAAAAAAACTGCCCCGAATCCGGGGCAGTTTTTAGGTGCATAAAAATGGTTTGAATCAGTGCCCGTGAAGAATATCCTGGGCTTTTTCCAATATCGTTGTATCATCCAACAAGACGATCCCACCATTGGGGCCTTGTTCGATGTGCATGCCAACACTTTTTCCGTGGGCATAATTTGCTCCACCAAAATAATTCCTGACGGTCTCGACATCCAGCCCCAATTCATCTGCGATGCGGTGCATTGAACCGTCAGGTAAAGTGTCTTTAATTTTTCTTAACTCATTAAATGTTATTTTTTCAGTCATAATATTGGTTTTTAAAAAGTTAATAAATATTCTTATGGGAAGAACTTAGTTTTTTCTGTTTCACTTCAGCCAAATTAATACTAAAAGTTCAATAATGTTACAACGCTGTTACAACTTTTAGAATTGGATTGTTGAAATTTAGAATTTTTAACATTTGCAATTTCCGGAAGGATGTATTACATCTTGATACACACAGAATTAATCAGTACCGTATTTAGAAAGTAAAAGAACTGTTATAAAACATGTTTAATCAACGACCAATAGCAGGCTGACCGGCAAGTTTAAAAAGAGTCTCCAACAGCAGTGAACGCAAACGTAATTTATTGATTTTGTGATTATCCCTATTAGGAAATACCCTGTTTGACAGAAAAACAAAGAGGAGCTGATTGGCCGGATCAGCCCAAACAAATGTACCGGTATAACCTGAATGTCCGAAGCTCTGCTCGGAGACGACAGTGGATGGATACCGCTCCCTGCCGGTATGCCTGTTTGTCTGAATTCCCGGTTTATCAAAACCATATCCTCTCCGGTTGTTCGATTTCTGAAAATGGCTGCTCGTCCAGTTCTTCAGTGTCTCTTCGGTAATGAATCTCTCGTTGCCATACTCCCCATTCTGGAGGTAGAGCTGCATCACCTTCGCGACATCACCAACAGATCCAAACAATCCTGCATTACCTGAAACACCGCCCATGAGTGCAGCCGTTTCATCGTGTACAAAGCCCTGAAGCAATTCGTGCCGGAATGACTGATCATCTTCAGTGGGCACAATTTTATCCTTTGGCTGTGACAGACCAGGCAGATACATCAAAGATGCAGCTCCCAGTCTGGCATACAATTTATTGTGCAGAAAAAGCTCAAAAGATTCACCCGACAAATTCTCTATCACTTGGGGCAAAATGACAAAACCCAGATCAGAATAGGCATACTTTTTGGATTTGAGCAAAGGAGACTCCCTGATGGATTTGTAAACAGAATCTTTAAAACTATCGACCAAATAGAGTCCATCGGACACCCGAAGATCAAATCCGGGAGTTGGTTGAGTTACGTAATATCCTGGTTTGTAGTTTCCTTGCGCATCAACAGTACCAGGCCACAAGACTACTCCTGCCCTGAGCCTTGCCTGATGTGAGAGCAAATCAGAAACCAGAATCCCCTCTTTGTTGCTTCCTTTCCAATCCGGCCAGTAATCACTCATTTTTTTTGTCACTATAAACTTCTTTTGATCGGCCAGCATCATCAACGCAGGAACCGGGGCTAAAACCTTGGTCACAGATGCCAAATCATACAAATCATCATCCTGCACGGCCAGATTATTCGAGTAGGTATGAAATCCGTAAGATTTCTGGTAAAACACCTTCCCATTTCTCGCCAGTAGAAGCTGACATCCCGGGAAGGCCTTTTCTCTTAATCCAACACCTACCAGGGAGTCTATTTTCTGAGAGAGCTTGAGCGAATCAATTCCAACCTCTTCAGGCAAGACATAACTGAGCCTGTCGATGGATGGGAAAATGATGCCATCCCCCATTTTGTAAATCCCAAGATCATTGGCTAATTTCCCCCGTGAGGGGATAGCTCCGAAAACCAATTGTGAGGAAAGGTCAATTCTATCGTAGTCTGCCTTTTCAGCGACCAGAAGGGCTGAGCTCTTTTCAGTTACGGCTCCGCTAGCCAACAAACGGGCAGAGCCAAATAAAACAAACACAGATTTGGCATTTTTAGCCACATTGTCGGCAAGCTGTTTCTCCACATCCATCAAGTAAGCTCCAAGCTCAACAAGTGAAGCAGCAGACATGGCATTGTCGCCTGATTTTGAATTTACTCCTTCGCTCTGGTCCCCTACCGCATAAACAACCAGATTGTACCCCGTTGATTTTGAAAGCAATGTCCGTAAAGATCCCAGCCTCTTTGTCGGATCAAGGGTTAAATGATCCACTTTTGAATACCTGTTCATCCATGGCGAAATAGCTCCACCTTCTGGAAAACCAATGTTTACCACCAATATTTTTAAGGTATCCAGCCTATTAAGCGGCAGAAGCTGTCCACTGTTTTTAATAACCACCAATGAGTTTTGAGCCTCCTCTCTCCTCAACACACGAAGAGTACGCAGCGGTGAGACAGGTTTGCGAGAAGAAACTTTAACCGGATGAGCAACGTGTACCACTTTCACAGCCTTACCCTTCTTCTGTGCAGACAGTGCAATTGAAAACATGGAGAAAAAGAGTATCAGCAATATTTTTTTTGACATCAGAAGAGGTTCAATGGAAATATAACGCCAAATCTAACCAAAAGCTCACAATACCAAAATTTTATTAAGCCACAAAATTGGTAGGACAAAAAAAATGCATTGTACCATTGATATCCCTATCTTAGCAAAAAAAACTATCCCATGGCACGAGATTATCTTTCAACCTCCAGTCGATCTTTCCATTCTGAACACCGGATTAAGATCTTTGCTTTGATGATCCTCCTGTTTTTCAGCATCCATTCCCAGGCGCAGAAGGGTGAGCCGGTTTGCGGTGCAGAGCGTCCGGAACTATATCTATCCAGCCTGAAAGGTCTGCGTCTCGGCTTGGTGGTTAACCATACTTCCTCGGTCAACGGAGTGCATCTGGTCGATTTTTTGACTGGGAAAGGCATTACCATAAAGGCCCTCTTTGCACCGGAACATGGTCTTCGTGGAGAGGCGGATGCCGGCGAAAAGATCTCCAACTCCGTGGATACCAAAACAGGAATACCTATCATCTCAATTTATGGCAAAAACAACCGGCCAACGACTGAGCAGCTTGCGGATATTGATCTTATCATTTACGATATCCAGGATGTAGGTTGCAGGTTTTATACCTACATCAGTACCCTGCACTATGTAATGGAAGCTTGTGCTGAAAATGGAAAGAAGCTTCTGGTGCTGGACCGGCCCAATCCTAACGGGGATTACTGTGCCGGACCGATCCTTAAGCCAGCTTTCAGATCGGGTGTCGGGGTCGATCCGATTCCGGTTGTGCATGGCTGCACCGTGGGAGAACTGGCCCAAATGATTAACGGAGAGGGGTGGTTGAAAAATGGCTTGAAATGCGACCTCAAGGTCATTCCTGTTAAGAATTACACACACCAGTCGGTTTATGCCCCACCCATCAAACCCTCCCCCAACCTTCCCAACTACACTTCCATCAGGCTCTACCCTTCTCTCTGCTTTTTTGAATCCACCAGTGTGAGCATAGGCCGGGGAACAACCTTTCCATTCCAGGTAATTGGTTTCCCTGATCAAAAATTCGGGGGATTTTCATTCACACCTCAAAGTCTCAAAGGGTTCGAGATGAACCCTCTCCAAAAAGACAAGATCTGTTACGGGGAGGATCTGAGGAACCTGCAGGAGATTCCTAAATTCACACTAAAATATTTTCTTGACTGGTACGGCAAATTTGGGCAGTCAGGTGAATTCCTCACAAGAGTCCGCTGGTTCAACCTGCTGATGGGCGACGACCGGATCCTGACCATGATCCAGGCCGGCAAAAGCGAAAAAGAGATCACCGATAGCTGGCAGGAGGAGTTGGAAAAATACAAAACCTTACGTTCTAAATACTTATTATATTGAAGTGCCTAAAGTGAACTAAAGTGCCTAAAGTTGAGGACTCCCAACTTTAGGCACTAAGTACTTTAGGCACTTTAGTTCACTTTAGGCACTCTAGTCACTTTTTATGAACCCACTACTCGTCGCATCACTCCTCACGGGATATTTCCTGATTTTAATTTTTGTAGCCTACCTCACCAGCAGGTCTGCAACGACCGATACTTTCTTTACAGCCAACCGAAAATCCCCTTGGTTTATCGTGGCATTCGGCATGATCGGAACCACCATATCAGGTGTAACGTTTATCTCCGTGCCAGGTGAAGTAGGTAACTCTGCCTTTACCTATTTTCAATTTATCATGGGGAATTTTGTCGGTTACATGGTGATAGCCTTCATTCTTTTGCCTGTCTATTACCGGATGAACCTGATATCCATCTACACTTACCTGGAGGAGCGTTTGGGATTTTACTCATACAAATCCGGTTCTTTCTTTTTTCTGCTCTCCAGAACCATTGGCGCAGCTTTCAGGATGTACCTGGTTGCAGAGGTCTTGCAACTGGCCTTTTTTGCCCATTTTGGTATTCCATTTGGAGTGACCGTACTTATCAGCATTCTATTGATTTGGATTTATACCACCAAAGGCGGTGTAAAAACAATCATCTGGACAGATTCCCTACAGACCATCTTTCTGATCTCTGCGGTGGTTCTTACCATCTATTTTATCTTCAACAGCTTTGGGTGGAGTTTTGGACAGATGATCAAACAAGTGCAAGAGAGTCCGCATTCAAAAGTTTTTGACTGGGATTGGAGATCAGGGAAATTCTTCGTCAAACAATTCCTTGCGGGTATCTTCATCACCATTGTCATGTCAGGACTCGATCAGGACATGATGCAAAAGAATCTTACCTGTAAAAACCTGAAGGAGGCACAGAAAAACATGCTGACTTTCAGCTCTATATTCGTGTTCGTAGTATGGATGTTCCTCACCTTGGGTGCTTTACTTTATATCTATGCAGAATCTCACCAAATTTCACTTCCTCAGAAGAGTGACGACTTGTATCCACTACTGGCAATCAATCACATGAGTCTGATGATCGGCGTCTTCTTTTTACTGGGTATTACGGCTGCCAACTACGCCAGTGCCGATTCAGCTTTAACATCCTTAACTACTGCATTTTGCATAGATTTTCTGAATTTCGGAAAACGTGAGGACCCTAACAAGAAGCGCATGTTAAAAATTACGCACATCGGATTTTCATTACTTCTGTTTTTGGTGATCATGATTTTTAAGGCAGTCAACAACCAAAGCGTGGTAATGGCTGTTTTTAAGGTGGCGGGACTTACATATGGTCCTCTTCTTGGGCTCTTTTCGTTCGGTATGCTAACAAAATTCAGGATTAAAGACCATTTTGTTCCAATTGTAGTCGTAGCCGCACCAACGCTTTCATGGCTCCTCAATCAGTTTTCGGAACAATTGCTAAACGGCTATCAAATTGGATTTGAACTAATTATAATTAACGGAGCATTTACATTTTTTGGGCTATTCCTGATAAGAATCCGGCAAAAATAAATTTCGTTAAAAATTGTTAAAATTCAATTTTTTTCATTATATTTGGTAGACTACTTTACGGGAAAACTGTCTAAGTAGAATAAACTTCCCTTAAATACCCACCCGGTATGAAAAGCTTATTCATGACATTTGCCGTGGTTCTGACATTCCTGTTGATAAGCAGCTGTAAGAAAGAGCATGAAAGTGATTCCAGCGGGAGATTATTGTCATTTTCGACCGATACTGTAGCTTTTGATACCATTTTCGCTTCCATAGGCTCTCCAACCAAAAATTTAAGGGTTTATAATGCAACCAACGATCGGATAATTGTCTCCTCCATCCGTTTGGCAGGTGGAGAGAACAGCGGATTCAGGCTAAACATCAATGGTGAGGCTACCAACGAAGTTTTTAACGTTGAAATCCCCGCACGGGATAGTATCTTCATCTTTGTAGAAGCAACGCTGAACAAGATTGGCGCTCATCAAACCATGGTAGCTGAGGACTCCATACTTTTTAAGATTAACAGCAAGGAGCAAAAAGTGAGATTGTTGGCCTGGGGACAGGACTTCAAACTAATCCGCTCAGAGATGATTAAAACCACTACCTGGACCAAAGAAAAACCATATCTTGTCTACGGTTACGCCTATGTAGACTCGTGTCAGTCGCTCACCATTGATGCAGGTTGTACCATCTATTTCCACAAGAATGCAGGGCTATTCATCAAAGGATCCCTGGTTGTTAAGGGGACAACCGGAGATCCTGTTGTGTTCAAGGGCGACCGCCTGGAGACCGGATATGCCAATCTGCCGGATCAATGGAACGGGATAACGCTGCTTTCGGGAAGTCACAACAATTTAATAGATCACACCATCATCAAAAATGCCAATATTGGCCTACAGGTTGGAAACATTGAGAAAGAAGGCTATGCCTCTGTTACACTGTCAAATACACGCATTGAAAATATGAGCTGGTCGGGCATCTGGGCCATGAAATCGAAAATTCTTGCTTACAATTGTGTGATAGCGAACATCGGCTACTACAATACGGCACTCCTTTTGGGCGGCGATTATCAATTTTACCACACCACTTTTGCCAACTATAACACTGAAAATACCAGACCGTTTAAGAATACTGAAACATTAACGCTCTCCAATTACCTGGTCAACAGTACCAATGGCGCCAAATATGTTGGGGATCTTACCCAGGCCGTTTTTGGAAATTGTATCATCAGTGGGCTCAATCCTGATGAACTCAAGATCTCGATGGACAAACAGGGGAAATCCAATTACCTGTTTGACCACTGCCTGATTCAAATTTCCGATACCTTCAAATTACCCAATCCTGACCGATTCATTAGCCTGCAACGAAATATCAATCCCAGGTTCATCAATCCTCAAAAAGGAATTTTCGAACTTGACACTTTGTCAGTTGCAAAAGACATAGGCAAAGAGTCCATTGCAAAGATCTATGCCATTGATTTGAAGGGGGCTGACAGAAACATCGATGCTGGACCAGACCTTGGTGCCTTCGAGCGCATCGAAAAGAAAAAATAGAGGATCATGCGGGCAATCTCATTGCTTAGAGTATGGCTATTTTTGCTTATAGTTCCTTTCACTCTTGAACTTTATGGGCAGAAGAAGCCAATAAAAGATTACAGGATAGTCTTTTACAACACAGAAAACCTTTTCGATCCATTCGATGATCCTGCTACCAACGATGGTGAATATACCCCTGGCGGAAAGTGTCATTGGACAATGTCAAGGCTGGACCAGAAGGTAATGATGGTATACCGCGCCATCATATCCGCATCCAATGGAGAGTTTCCTGATATCATCGGTCTGGCAGAGATTGAAAATCTTTGGATATTGGAGTATTTGCTCAAAAAGAGTCCCTTCAAAGAGGCAAATTATGGCATTGTTCACAAGGAATCCCCCGATCCAAGAGGTATCGACGTGGCCATGCTTTACAGGAAGGAGACCGTAGTTCCGATTGATTTTGAATTTATTCCGGTGCATGGCAATGGATCTTCCAATTTTTCTTCCAGAGATATCCTGCGCTTCAAGGCCCAGCTCAACAAAGAGACGATCCACTTTTTTGTGAACCACTGGCCCTCAAGAAGTGTCGGTTACATGGAGACCCTGGAGAAACGAAATATTGCTGCACGAATTGTTCGACGAACGATTGACTCCCTGTTGGTGATCAACCCACAAAGTAAACTATTGCTGATGGGTGATTTTAATGCAACTCCGGATGAGGATTGTTTCTCAAAAATATTGGGAACAACTGCGCAAGCTAAATCCTCCGGAGGAAAAACCCTTATCAACCTTTCCCAAAAATGGATGGATGAAGGATTGGGCACCATCCGCACCAGAGGTCGATGGGAAATTTTTGACCAGTTTATCTGTTCATACAATCTACTGAACGTAAATGGATTGCATATTTCACAAAGGGAAACCATTATATGTACCGAGGATTTTTTAATGGAGGAGGATAAAAGATATTTGGGCAAGAAACCATTCCGCACCTATCTGGGACCGGTTTATCATGGGGGAGTTAGCGATCATCTGCCTATTTCCACGGTAATCAAAAGCGAAGTGCCTAGAGTGCGCTAAAGTGACTAAAGTACTTACCACCGGCATATTTTGTTCGGTGTCCTTAACTTTAGGCACTTTAGCGCACTCTAGGCACTTTTAACTTTTAATTAACAACTCCACTTTAAACTCTTGGACTTCGACCGTGTCAAAACCTGGAAACAACAGAATTGATACATGCGAAAATTTATTTTACTAATACTGGTTTTCCTAACCCTCTTTACGGCAAACGGTCAAACGCCATCTCCCTACGCCCCTATTCCCGGGAAATCTCCTGTTAGCTCTTCCAATCCAGCGATAAAAAATTTGGTCGTCAGGGGGAAAGTTATAGAGGCTCAATCATCCACGCCGATGGGATATGCCAACGTAGCCATCTTTGTGGCTGCCGACTCGACAGTAGCCGGAGGCATTATGACAGCCGACAATGGCTCCTTTGAAATTAAAAACCTTCTACCTGGCAAATATTATCTGAGTGTGAATTTCATCGGCTATGCGAAAAAAACTATTCCACTTCAGATTGCATCAACGAAGCCAATCACAGATGTTGGAACGATAAGACTACAAACCACTGATCACAAAATAGGCGAGGTAGAAGTTGTTGCAGAGAAACAACGCGTCGAATTCAAAATTGACAGAAGAGTGGTCAATGTGAGCCAGAATATTGTCTCTACCGGAGGGACAGCCGTCGAAGTTCTGGAGAATACCCCTTCCGTTCAGACCGATTTTGAAGGCAACGTCACCTTGCGTGGAAGTTCTAATTTTACCGTTTTGATTGATGGGAGGCCCAGTGTGGTGAAGGGTAGCGATGCTTTAAGACAACTGCCTGCAGCTGGTATCGATAAAATTGAGATCATCACCAACCCATCTGCCAAATATGATCCGGATGGTGATTCAGGTATCATCAATGTAGTGATGAAACGGAATCAAAAGGGCTCATTCAGCGGCCTGGTTAACCTGACAGCCGGATTGAAAGACAAATACCGCGGTGATGCCAATTTTACCCTTAGAACGAAGAAGTGGGATTTCACGCTTGGCGCTGATTTCTCCGACATGACGAATTTGGGTACGCGAAATATGCTGCAAAAATTGACCAGCGGCGATACCATAACAAGCAGACAAACACTGGCTGACGGAACGAATTTCCACAAAGGGCATAACATCAAAGGCGGTATCGACTATATTTTAAGTCCGTCGACTACCATTGGAATCGTAGGTACCGTAGGAACCATGAGCCATGGAGACGCCAATTTGGGTCATCAAATTACCTCATACAACATGGCTATGCCATCCACTTATCTCTTTCAGGACAACAGTTCTACGAGAGGGGGTAAATATTGGAGTGGCAACGTGAATTTTATGCACAAATTCGACAACAAGGGTCAGGAGCTTCAGGGATTGTTCTATTTCTCAGGCGAAAACGGAGATGATGTCACCAATCAAATTAACTATAACACAGATGCCAACTACAATCCTATCGACAAGAATCCATATAAATACAGGTCCAATGAAAGTCCTGTTGAGCATGAATACAGGGCAAAGCTGGATTATGTTTTGCCCATCAATGAAAAGGACAAACTGGAAGCGGGCTACCAGGGAAGGATGCAGAAAAGCAAGGAGAATTTTATTTTTGAAGAGTATGATTACGCCTCCACCAACTGGATAAACAATCCAAAATATAGCAGTTTGGTCGACTTTTCCCAGAACATCCAAGCTCTTTATGGAACTTTTTCACATTCCAACAATAGTTTCTCCTATCAACTTGGATTGAGGACGGAGTATACCAACAGAAAACTGAACAGCCAAAGAGCCAACAAAACATAAACTTTAACTCGTTTCGACTTCTTTCCAACCGTCCATTTGTCGCAGAAATTCGCCGGGGAGTTTGAGTTACAGGGGAGTTACTCCAGGAGGTTAAACAGACCCGAAGGGTTTATGCTGGAGCCTTTCCCTTCATTCATGGACCCAAACAACATCCGTATTGGTAATCCTGATTTGACGCCGGAGTATGCCGGATCCTATGAACTCACCCTGCTCAAGCACATCAAGAGTTCATTCATCTCGCTGGAAGGATATTTCAGGGAAACCAAAGATCTTATGACAAGGATCCAGACACTTGGAGCCGACAAGATCATGTACCATACCATGGCAAACATGAACAACGATTACTCACTCGGAAGTGAGTTGATGATCAACTATGAAATCAAACCGGGAATACGTCTGGTTGCCAGTGGAACGCTTTACAATTACTGGTTGAAGGGTGAAATCAACGGTCAAAATGTGGATCAGCAGAGTACCAACTTTGACGGGAAACTGAATTTCGATGTAAAGCTGACCAATACGACCCGCATGCAGTTGATGGGTGTCTACCGCGGACCAACCGTTTCAGCCCAGGGACGCAGGGACGGGATGTATTTTGCCAATGCTTCCGTCAAACAGGATTTGCTAAAGAATCGTTTGTCTGCCACGCTACAGGTGCAGGATATTTTTGGAACTATGAAATTCAGTGGCTCATCTTATGGCCCGAATTTCGAAAATCAATTCAAATTCAAACGTGAATCACAGATTGTACAACTCACCTTGAGTTACAAAATCAATAATTTCAGTTCAAAACCAGGTAAAGAAGGGCCTGATTCCTCAGGCAATGAGGGCGGAGGAATGGGCGAGTTTTAGTAATCAATTCTTGTTTCATTAGATTCAGAGGCCATTCCATTGCGGGATGGCCTCCTTTTTATATTTTCGATTTTTTACCTTGGTCTAACGCTATTTATTATTTATATTTACGGCTACGTTACTTTTTTTTAAACTAAATAAATTTATTCTGATGAAGGAGACAAACAAAGTTTCGAGAAGGGGCTTTTTAGGAACCGGCGCTGCAGCTGCTGCTGCAATCACAGTTCTCCCATCCAACACAATCGCTGGTCTGGGACACCAGGCCCCCAGTGACAAGCTGAATATTGCAGCTGTAGGTATTGGAGGCATGGGACACGGAAATTTAAAAAACCTCAAATCTGAAAACATCGTTGGTTTATGTGATGTTGACTGGGCATATGCTGACGGTTGTTTCAAGGAATTTCCCAACGCGAAAAAGTACAAGGACTGGAGGGTCATGTACGATCAACTGGGTAAATCAATCGATGGTGTTTTGGTTGCTACAGCCGACCACACTCACGCTATTATTGCATCTCATGCCATCACAATGGGAAAAAGCGTTTATGTACAAAAACCGCTGACCCACACTGTTTACGAATCAAGATTATTAACCAAACTGGCTGACAAATACCAGGTTGCTTCGCAAATGGGTAACCAGGGTTCATCAGGCGAAGGTGTTAACCTAACCACCGAATGGATAGCCAACGGCGAAATCGGTGAAGTAACCAAGGTTGAAGCATTTACTGACAGACCTATCTGGCCTCAGGGAATAAGTACTCCGGTACAGGGACAATGGGTTCCGGAAACCTTGGATTGGGATTTATTTACAGGTCCTGCCAAAATGCGTCCGTACAATGCAATATACCACCCATGGAACTGGCGCGGCTGGTGGGCTTACGGTACAGGAGCTCTGGGAGATATGGCATGTCATATCCTGCATCCGGTGTTTACTGCCCTTCAGCTTGGTTATCCGATTAAAGCGCAGGGTAACTCTACACTGCTATTACAGGATTCTGCTCCTACTGCGCAGAGTGTAAAACTTACCTTCCCCGCAAGACCTACTGCCAAGCATGCGAAAGTCAAACTGCCGCAGGTTGAAGTCTATTGGTTTGACGGAGGTATTAAACCGATGCTTCCTGAACACTGGCCGGCAGGAAAAGAACCAAACGATGCAGGTGGTTGCGTCTTCTTCCATGGAACCAAAGGAATTTTGGTTTGCGGATGTTATGGCGTTCGCCCTTGGATTTTACGCGCAGATGGTAAAGTTGATAAACCGGAGAATGCACCCAAATTCCGTCGTCGTGTTGAGCCACTGTCCCACGAAATGGATTGGGTTCGTGCCGCTAAGGAATCGCCTGCAGCCAGGGTTAAAACTGCTTCCGATTTCAGTATGGCAGGTCCATTCAACGAAATGGTTGTCATGGGTGTTTTGGCTGTCCGCCTTCAAACACTTAACAAAGAGTTGGAATGGGATGGCCCAAACATGAAATTTACCAACATCACGGCTGATGATAAAATCAAAATTGTGATTGAAGATAAATTCAGTATCCACGACGGACATCCAACATTCAACAAGACCTATACTGATCCTGTTCCTGCTTCCGATTTCGCAGCAGAACTGATCAGGCATACCTACCGTGCACCATGGTCTTTACCTGACATGCCGGCATAAAGTGTCTAAATGAAAAAAACCCGTTGCAATCCTTGCAACGGGTTTTTTTCATTTAGACCAGTAATCTCATCAATTTTAGTTAACAAAATCTAAACAATCCTTAAACTATTTAATACTGTCTATCTTTGAACCTGAATATACACAAATATACGGTATTTTCCCCGATCTTTGCACAGATGTATTACTTTTGTCGCTCAATTTAGTCAGGGTATCCATTAATATTTCATGAAGCAATTTGATTTTGATTTTGTAGTGATCGGCAGCGGATTGGCCGGACTTATGGCTGCTTTTCATGCTTCTGCCCATGGATCGGTTGCCCTCATCTCCAAATCAGAGCTGGATGTGAGTAATTCTTACCATGCGCAGGGTGGTATTGCCGCAGCCATAGGTACAGATGACGATCCAATTAACCATTTCAACGACACCCTAACGGCAGGACGTGGTCTGTGCGATCACGATGCAGTCTCCATACTCGTAGAAGAGGGCCTTGCCCAGGTTCGCAACATGATTGCCATGGGATTGGAATTCGACAAGGAACCCAATGGCGAGTTGTTGCTTGGACTCGAGGGAGGTCATTCCCATCGTCGAATCCTACATGCAGACGGGGATGCCACGGGAAAAATAATGACGGGGTTCATGCTTCAGAAAATCCGGTCAATCAAACAGATTACCCCTTTTGAATACACCACTGCAGTAAAAATATTCGCAGAAAACGGTATCTGCTCCGGCGTTCAGACAATGGATTATATGACCGGAGAGAATGCGGTCTTCAACAGCAAAGCCACCATACTGGCCACCGGAGGCTTATCACGGATCTATGCACGATCTACCAATCCGCATACCGCCACCGGCGATGGATTTGCCCTTGCCTGGCAAGCCGGGGCAAGGCTGGCAGACATGGAATTCATTCAATTTCATCCTACAGCCCTCTCCATGGATGGTGAGGATGCCTATCTCATCAGTGAAGCTGTTCGCGGAGAAGGGGCCCATTTGATAGATTGTCTGGGAGAACGTTTTATGCTTAAGCTTCATCCGATGGCCGAACTTGCCCCGCGTGATGTGGTCGCTTCCGCGATTTTTAAGCGGATGCAGGAGACCGGATCAACTGTTTTCCTGTGTCTGAAACATCTGAAAGCATCGTTCCTGAGAGAGCGTTTTCACTCCATTGATGCCAAACTGAAAAGCGTAGGCATCGACCTGACCAGCGATCTGATACCTATATCACCCGCAGCTCATTACACTGTCGGTGGTGTAAGAACAGATGTGTGGGGACAAACCAATATCAGCGGACTATTTGCCTGCGGAGAGGTAGCGTCTACCGGAGTAATGGGAGCCAACAGGCTGGCCAGCAATTCGTTGCTGGAATGCCTTGTTTATGGCAAAAGAATCATAGAAAAAGCGAAAGATCTGCCAAAACCTACCGGGAAACTCCTTCCCATCAACCCTATAGAACTCCATCAGGAGACGGATTTAACCTATTTGATCATCAAAAATGAGTTATCACAATTGATGAGTAACAAGGTTGGAATAGTTCGCAACCACGATGAGATGGCAAATGCTTTGAAAAGGATCAACGAAATTATTCAGCATTATCCTGACAACCAAACCGATTACAACGGGAAAAAAATATATGAACTCGCAACAATCTGCAGTCTTATCTGCATCTCGGCCATGGAAAGGGAGGAGAGCCGCGGCGGTCATGTAAGGTCGGATTTCCCCGATGAATCGGACAATTTGGTACACCACATTATCCTTGAGAAAGGGAAGAGAATAAGCACGGAGAAGGTCAGAAACAGTATATGATCATGGACAAATCAAAATTATTATACCTTGAATTAATTATAGAACAGGCACTTAACGAAGATATTGGGTTAGGCGACATCACCACCAATGCATTGATCCCCGAGACAATGGAACGATCAGCCACCATGGTTGCTAAATCCAGGGGAATCATTGCCGGAATGGAGGTTGCAGAGGCTGTTTTCAAACACCTTTCGCCACAAATCGTTTGGAAACCATTTGTCAGTGATGGAGATGCTGTTGAAAGGGGAACCATTCTCGTAGAGATGAGCGGCTCATTTCGTGCCTTGCTCACAGGCGAACGTCTTGCCCTCAACTTCCTGCAAAGAATGAGTGGAATTGCCACCATGACGCACCTTTTTGTGCAGCAGGTAGCCGAATATGGGATTAAAATCCTGGATACAAGAAAGACCGTACCGGGTTTGCGTTTACTTGATAAATATGCTGTCAGGGCCGGTGGTGGTGAAAACCATAGGATTGGTCTCTACGACATGGTTCTGATCAAGGACAACCACATCAAGGTTGCCGGAGGAATAAAAAACGCGGTGGAACAGATCAGAAAAGAGATCCCCGCAGGAATGAAAATTGAGGTCGAAACGACCACATTGGACGAGGTGCAGCAGGCATTGGAGATGAACGCCGATATCATCATGCTCGACAACATGACGAACGAAACGATGAGAATTTGTGTGGAGACCATCAACCACCGCACCAAAGTGGAGGCCTCGGGAAACATGAACCTGGAAAGAGTGAGAGAAGTCGCTGCGACAGGAGTGGATTACATCTCTATCGGTGCGCTAACCCACTCCGTGACAGCACTGGATATCAGTATGAATATTAAAAACAATTGACTTTGAATTTAGTAGTCGATATTGGAAACAGCAGAATCAAGTTGGCTGTCTTTTTGAAAAAGGAGTTGGTTGATTCATGGACAGTCGACGAACTTAAAATCGACCGGCTGGAGGAAATCAAAAAATCCTATCCTGATCTTAACAGAGCCATCCTCTCCTCTGTTTCAACAGGGAACTCGCAAGTTGTAAACTATTTAAAGTCTGAGTTTGACCATTTTCTGGAACTTAATTATCAGACACCTGTTCCAATCAAAAACCATTACAAGACACCCAATACACTTGGATTGGATCGATTGGCCGCCGCGATAGGTGCCTGCGAATTGTTCCCGGGGAAAGATCTGTTGGTAATTGACGCAGGAACGGCCATCACATTCGATCTGATCGAAAGCAACGGTACCTTTAAAGGAGGCAATATATCACCCGGATTGCGGAGCCGGTTTCGTGCCTTGCATGAATTTACAAAGAATTTACCATTGATCGAAGAAACCGTAGATTATCCGCTAATCGGTCGGACTACCGAAGAGGCCATCCGTGCAGGAGTCATCAATGGCATGGTTTTCGAGATGGATGGTACCATAGATCTGTTCAGGGAAAACCGGCCAGGCTTGCAGCCACTCCTGACAGGCGGAGATGCTCTTTACTTTGAAAGAAGATTAAAAAATGCCATATTTGTAAAATTTGAAATCACACTCATAGGTTTAAACCGAATTCTAGAATATAATGTTGAAAATCAATAAATTGAAATTTTTCGCAATCATCTTCATTCTGATTGTTCCGGCTGTAATGTTCGGACAAAACAGCAGCAGTACGAGCTCACCATACTCCCGATTCGGATTCGGTACCATGAGCGGCAGTAGTTTTGGTAAAGGTGATGGCATGGGCGGGATTGGTATTGGAACGCGAAACAGTTTCCAGATCAACACAGCCAACCCTGCCTCCTATACCTCGATTGATTCGCTGACTTTCCTGATGCAGTTTGGAATAGACTCCAAATTTACCTATTCTCAATCCGCGACCGCTAACAATACCAGAAACAATGTGAACTTCAACCACCTCACATTTGCCATGCCATTTACCAAATGGTGGGCTGGTTCATTTGGCATAATACCCTTTGCTTCAAAAGGATACAGTATTATTTCCTCGGAAGGCACGGATAATTTGATGGTAAATTCCACCTTTAAAGGTACGGGTACTTTGACGAAATTTTACATTGGCAACGCCATCAAACTTGGGAAAAATCTTTCTTTGGGTGTGAATACCTGGTTTTTGTTCGGGAAAATTATCGACAACACCTACATTTACTCCCCGAACGACTCCTACGCATATGACTATCTGAAAGACAACAGCTTGAGCGCTCATGGATTTGGTATTTCAAGTGGTCTGCAATACCAGGTAGTAACAAAAAACAAAAACAGTTTCACCTTTGGCGCCACATTTGACCCCAAAATTAACATCAACTCAAACTACATTATCCATGAGGAGCGGGCTCTCTTCAGGGGATCTTCCTCCCTCGCTGAAATTGTGGATACGATACAACATGTTGAGTCCAGCAACAAGGGGCTACAGCTTCCTATGTCGTATGGAGCAGGTTTCTCCTACTCCATCAAAACCAAAATCACATTTGGGGCAGATGCCCTGTTTCAGCAATGGAAAGGCTGCGTGTTTTTGGGTCAACCGGTTACCTATCTTTCAAACAGCAGCAAATATTCAGCCGGTTTCGAATATACCCCTAATCTCTATTCCATTCGAAGTTACTGGGAAAGAGTTCAGTATCGCCTGGGCGGTTACATTGAAAACTCCTATCTGACCCTCAACGGATCACAGATCAAAGGAGTTGCGGCAACCTTTGGGATTGGGTTACCAATGGGCCGGTCGAGGTCTACCCTGAATATTTCGGGCGAGATTGGACAATTGGGTACAACACAAAACAATTTGATCAAGGAGTCCTACGGTAAAATAACTGTGCACTTTATGCTGCATGACCGATGGTTCTTCAAAACAAAATTTGACTAGATTGATTGAGATCTCTCCGAAAAGAGCAAGTCATCGGTTCCTGCCGGGACGGTCAAAACAAATCCGCAGGAATAAACTGATTATTATATCCAAGGAATAAAGGACAGTTGAATTCAAAGTCCAAAGTCTGGCTTAAAAAATGAATAGTAAAAACTTGAATAATAAACGGGGGAGAGGCAGTCAAACTTATGGCAGTATAGTCATTGGTTTGTTTGTGATTCTGTTGATTTCCGCCTGTCAAACAAAAGTATCCACTGATATTCCGGCCGATCTTTTAAACGATGCCAAAAAGCAAGATATGGAAGCCACAAATTTTGAGACTTTCTATTCAGATTCGGGTGTCGTAAAATACCATTTACAGGCCCCCAGGCTGCTGGCTTACGATGATGCGAAACAACCTTACAAAGATTTTCCCGATGGCTTTATCATGCAACGTTACGATCTTAACAGGAAGATCATATCCCAAATGTCGGGCAATCACGGAAAGTATTTTGAACGTGAAAAAAGATGGGAGGCCAACGGGAATGTCGTCCTTATTAACAGTGAGGGAGATACCCTGAGATCCGAAGAATTAAAATATAACCAGCTGGAGGATCTGATTTATTCCGATCAATTTGTAAGCATCGTAAAAGGGGGTCAGAACATCAATGGTTCCGGTGGCTTTAAATCCGATACCCAAATGACGAAATGGACTTTTCTAAAAACAACTGGGCATCTTTACATGAAAGAAGAATAATACTGAACCATCGCCATGAACGAGCTAACAATCATCTTGATCACCATGTTAGCCTCCGCATTTTTCTCGGGGATGGAGATTGCTTTTTTCTCATCCGACAAACTCCGGCTTGAACTCGACAAAGGAAAGCACCGTCTGACTGGAAAAATTGTTGCTATTTTTTACCGGCATCCCGGACAATACATTGCTACACTATTGGTTGGCAACAACATCGCGCTGGTTGTTTACAGTTTGGCTTTTGCTAACCTGATGCATCCGTTTATTTCGGGTATGCTAGTCAACGAAACCGTGAACCTGTTTATTCAAACCACTATCTCTACAATTCTGATTCTGATTGTTGCCGAATTTCTGCCCAAAGCGATTTTCAGGATTAATCCGAATATGGCTTTGAACTTTCTTTCAATCCCGGTAGCCCTATTCTATCTTCTTTTCTATCCGATTACAAAATTTGCCACAGGTCTCTCTAAATTGGTTCTGAAATATATCTTCAAAGTAAAAATCGAACAGAAAAATGAGAGCCGGGTTTTTGGCCGGATCGATCTGAACAACCTCTTCGGAAGGATGGATGGTGTAAATGTAGCCCCAAGCCACAACATTGATAGCGAGATCAAGCTCTTTCAAAACGCTCTGGACTTCTCCAAATTGAAGATTCGGGAGTGCATGATACCCCGTACCGAAATGGTGATGCTCGAGTTAAATGAGGAGATGGGGATACTCAGACAAAAATTCGTTGAAACCGGCTTTTCTAAAATCATGATTTTCGAGGGTTCCTCCGACAACATCATCGGTTATGTTCATTCATCCGATCTCTTTCACAATCCGGCTGACATTCAGGGCTGCCTACGCAAAATATCTTTCGTCCCGGAGACCATGGAAGCCAACAAACTCCTCAGCATTTTGCTGCGCGACCACAGGAGTACCGCTATCGTCGTGGATGAATTTGGTGGAACAGCAGGGATGGTGACCACTGAAGATATTCTGGAGGAAATATTCGGAGAGATCGAAGATGAACATGATATTCCCGATTTGGTAGGAAAGAAGCTTAACGAAAATCATTTCGTCTTCTCCGGACGAACACAAATCTCCTACCTAAACGAAAATTACGGATTGAAGATTGAAGAAGATGAGCAGTACGAAACGCTAGCGGGGTATATCTTGTTTCATCACTCAAGCTTTCCAAAAATCAACTCAGTTCTGATTATTGAGAGTTACGAATTCAAGATTTTGAGGAGTACCAAAACTAGAATTGAACTGGTCGAGATGAAAAAAATCAGTAATTTGTAAAATAAATAACCAGAAAACGGATGGCTACATTAGAGAAAATCAGAAACCGTGCAGGGATAGGAATCACCATTTTTATTGGATTGGCGCTGGCAGCATTTGTTCTTGGAGATGCTGTAAAATCAGGCAGTTCAATCATGCGTGGTAACCAACAGGAGATTGCAAAGATTGCCGGTAAAAGTGTCGATTACAAAGAATTCCAAAAGAAAGTTGACGACCTCTCAGATATTTACAAGATGAACTCTGGATCCACCTCATTGGATCAAAAAACGACTGAACAGATCAGGGAACAGACCTGGATGTCGATGGTAAGGAACATTACCATGAAAGATATCTATGATAATCTCGGCATTGCTGTTACATCCAATGAACTTTTCGACCTTGTACAGGGCGAAAATCCTCATGCGATCATTCAAAGTCTCTTCCGGGATCAAAAAACTGGCGCTATTAATCGTCCTGCTCTCATTCAATTTTTAAAATACCAGCAGTCCAATACCAGTGGTCCGGAACACAATTATTGGCTTTTTATTGAAAATCAGATTCAGGAGGAGCGTAGCTTCACCAAATACAACAATCTGCTTTCCAAAGGTATCTATACAACCAATGATGAGGCTAAATTTAATCTGGATGGCAAAAACAAAAAAGTAAATATCGAATTTGTTGGAAAACCATACAGTTCGGTATCTGACAGCTCTATCAGTGTATCCACGGCCGAATTGGAAACTTATTACGCTGTCCACAAAGAAAAGTACAAGCAGGAAGCCAGTCGCGACATTGAATACGTTCTTTTTCCTGTAGTTGCTTCTAAAGGAGACGAAGACAAGGTGATCAAGTGGATCAATGACATCAAGCCTGAATTTGCTGCTGTTGAAGATCCTGCCGCTTATGTGAATATCAATTCTGACAAACAGTTTGACCCTTCTTTCTTCAAAAAATCTGATCTTCCATCCAATATCTCTGAATTTGCATTCAGTGGTAAGGCAGGAGATATCTACGGTCCATACAAAGAGGGACAAAGCTGGAAATTGTGCAAGATTCAAAAGTTCGAAGAACTTCCGGATTCTGTCAATGCCCGTCATATTCTCATCCGTGTTACTTCGCAGGCTGAAGCTGCAAAAGCCAAAAGTAAGGCCGACAGTCTGAAGCATGTTCTGACACTTGGTGGCGATTTCGCTGCACTGGCACGCAAATATTCGAACGACGAAGGTTCAGCTGTAAAAGGCGGAGAACTGGGCTGGTTCAAAAGAGGGATGATGGTTAAACCATTCGATGA
>JAPLDT010000023.1 GCA_026391315.1 Bacteroidia bacterium | reverse complement strand
CAGCCAACTTGTACAACCTGGTCGAATATTATCTTTTCCATAATGAGGTAATTTTCGGCAAAGATCGATATTCATTTTCGGTTGGTGTGTTAAAATTTTTAGCTCATGGGAATTTCATTTGTTTATATTTTGTTTTTTAATTGTCAAATGGAATAGCCACTTAATCATTTTCGGTTGGTGTGAACATTTCCTCATGGCTATTTCATAGCACTATTAATTTTGATAAAATAATATACGTGCAAATATACAAATAAAAATACGCTACGTGTAAATATATTTTATACTACACGTGTGTTCTTGCTTGCCTGTCAACTCGTTTATAAAAAGGGTAAAGCAATATATATCCCTGGAACGGTTTCTGGCTATGTACAGCCATGGTCGGTTTTATTTTACCAAGATAAGAATTAACCTCTTACAAATTGTCAGAAGCAGAATTTACAGAATTTCAGAATGAACAGAATTGGGAAACAGTTCGAACAAAATAAATCCCTCAAATCCTCTCCACCACAAATTACACAAATTACACAAATAGCCTCAGATAAACTTATGGCCACCGCTTGAAAACAATTACACAGATTGAATTAACAAGACATATCTCCGTTTCTCCGTTTCAACTTTTAGGAGTTCTTTCCCCAAGTCCCCTAATCCTTCTTCCCCGTTTCTCCGTTTCAATATTTCAACGCGTCACTCGCCCCATCTCCCCTTCGCCCAGACGCCCCCTCCGTTGCCCCGTTTCTCCGTTTCACGTTTCTCTCCTCGTCTTTGGCAGAAAAGCCACAATCACCGCCCCGAGCAACGCTAGCCCAATCAGAAAAACAAATCCGGTCGAGTAGCTTTTGGTTGCAGTATCGTATAGGTGCCCTACCAGCATCGGAAAGAGTGATTCGGCAATCCCATCGGCTACCAAGATGATTCCCATCGTCCGGCCCAGTGCCCGTAAACCAAACAAATCGGCAGCCATCAGTGGAATGATCATGTAGTCGCCACCCAGTCCGATGCCGAAAATGATGGCAAAAAGGTAGATCCTGCCAGGAAAGTCGGGGAGTAACAACAATGGAATCGTGCATGCGACAATCAGGTAAATAAGGATCATCACATATTTCCGGTTGATCAGATCGGCCAGAAATCCCATCAGAACCCGGCCGGCCAGACTGGAAAACATCAAAAAAGAGGCTATCTGCGCGGCATTGGTCTGGGAATAGTCCAAATCCCGCAGGTAGAGTTTCAGATGCTGAACGATGCTGCCGACCGCTCCGATAGAACACATGCTCCCAATGGCCAACAGGTAAAAATTCGGATTTTGGAGAATCGATTTGATCGGAACTATTTCGGTGGGTTTTGTTTTTTCAACCTGATTTCGGGAGGGATCCTTGATAAACCAGGCCATGGGAAAGGCTATCAGGACGATCAGAATACCAAGAGAAGCGAGCGCCATGTGCCAGCCGAGATTCTTTTCCAGCGCTGCTGAAATCAGCGGGACCAATGCTCCGCCGGTACCAATTCCCAGGTAGGCTATGCCCATTGCTTTTCCCCTGTTCTTGTCGAACCACCTAGATATCAATACCTGACAAGGAAGCGGACCGCCAAAAACATAACCCAGCGCGTTAAAAACATAAAACAGGTAGAACATTCCCAGCGAACTTGAAAGGCTCAATCCGATCAGGGCAGTTCCTGCAAACAATGCTCCGGTTAGCATCAGTTTTCGCGGACCATAAGAATCAATCAGCCATCCTGCCAGAAAACCGAACAAGGGGGCAACAAGCAATTTACCCAGGGCATTACCTGAAGTGACAACAGACCTGGACCACCCAAACTCTTTCGTCATAAAATCATAAAAGAATGGTGGTCCGTAGAGGGCAAATCCTACAATCGCGAACAAAGCCAAAAAAGCCGTTGCCAAAATGTAGGATTGAGAACTGCGCTTGCCGTTTGTCAGGTTTACTTCTTGTATTACACTCATCTATCTCACATTTTTATTCATGTTACCGGTCCCTGAGCTTGCGGTCCCTGAGCCTGTCGAAGGGCCGAAGGGTCGAAAGATTGGAATGATACCCCCACTGGTAAAAATCAGCTAACAGCCAATAGCTAAAGGCCAACAGCTTCATGCGATTGCAGAAAAATCGATCCCAGCTACTAAGATAGGGGATTTGCAAACAAGTACAACCCATCTTTGGCTATATTAGAAACCTAACTAATCACCAGTTGATGAAAAATCATGATAACCAACAAATCTTTCCTAATTTCACCATAATTTGTAATCTGTAATTTGTAATTTTTTATGCTCTACAACAACAAAAAGCATCTCGCATTTCTCAAAAACAGCCTGATGGTTTCGGGTTTGGTGTTGCTCCTGACCATGTCTGTTGCCGTTTTTTTTCAACGATTTGAGATCGTGCTAATCCTGGCTTGCCTGTTAATTATCGGACTGATACTTAATAGGATACTGAACTTCAACTATGTGCGCTTTCAGCTTGAAAACAACAAAATACTGATCAGGTATTATGCATTGTTTTCAGTCGACAGGAGCTATGAATCCATTGATTTTCCAGCTGCTTCCCTACGGCAAGTCAAAGTCAAAAAATATCTCTTCGGACTGAAATGGGACCTATACCTCACCGTCAAGCTAAAACAGGGAATGGCAAGTTACCCGGCTATTTGCCTTTCTGCCATCCCGTTTAAGGAGAGGAAAATATTGGTGGAAGAGATTATGGTATTGATAAAATGAAAGAGGGGGAGACTTGGCGAGGGGGAGAAGGGGAGAGTGACGCGTTGAAATATTGAAACGGAGAAACGGTGAAAAGAGATTGAGAAGAGACCAAAATATCAAAAAATGCACCCGGTCCCTGAGCGAAACCGAAGGGTCGAAGGGTTGATGGGTTTATTTTGTTTGAAATGTTTCCCAATTCTGTTTATTCTTTAATTCTGAAAATCCTGCTTCAGACAATTTGTGTAATTTGTGGTAGAGACCCTCATCTCACCTTCGTATATGGCTGCTGCTGCAAAACGATGGCTGTCCTTGCAGGAAGATAGAGCTTCAATTGGTGTGGCGATCCCAAACCACTTTCGGGCAATGAATAATAGGTCATTCTTTCGTCAATGCGGTTGAAACCACCATAAATGTGGGCATCAGTTTGAAGAATCACTTTAAATTTGGCTGGTTCACAGTGAATTCCGTAATCTTCAAAAGATTTGTCCGGATTAAAATTGAAGACAAAGAGCATGTTTTTTCGTTTGAAGGCAAGTACCTGATCGGGCATGTTGTCGTGGATGCGCCAAATTTCAGGAACCTCCAGTAGTCGCTCCTGCTTGAAAAGATGGATCATGTCCCTGTCAAAATCAAGCAACCAGTGAAATTTCAGTTCGGAATTTTCTGCAACACTCCAGATTCTGCGGGCATGCTGGTACGACCAACCGTTTCCTTCCCTTGGGAAATCAATCCATTCAGGATGCCCGAACTCATTCCCCATAAAATTGAGATAAGCGCCTCCGGCACAACCGATCGTAACCAACCGGATCATTTTGTGCAGTGCGATACCCCGATCCACTGTCAGGTTGGGCTGATCTTTGCGCATGCTGTAGTACATCTCCTTATCGATCAATCTGAAGATAATGGTCTTGTCGCCCACCATGGCCTGATCGTGGCTCTCAACATAACTCACCACTTTCTCTTCGGGACGATGGGCCGTCAATTCGTAAAAGAGATGCCCGACATTCCATTCCTGATCCTGCTGTTCTTTGATCAGTTTGATCCAGAGATCCGGAACCCCCATCGACATCCGATAGTCAAAACCCAAACCTCCGCTGCTAAGTGGTGCAGCCAGTCCGGGCAAGCCACTCATCTCCTCCGCAATAGAAAGTACGTGCGGATTAATTTCGTGGGCCAGCTTGTTGGCCAGCATAAAATAGACCACCGCCTCATCATCGAGGTTGGGGGTAAAATAGTCGGCATAATTGGTAAATGCCTTACCCAATCCATGGTCAAAGTAAAGCATACTTGTCACACCATCGAAGCGGAAACCATCGAAGCGGAATTCTGTAAGCCAATATTTGATATTTGAAAGCAGGAAGTGAATCACTTCATTCTTTGAATAGTTGAAACAGTATGAATCCCAGGCCGGGTGCTCCCCCCGTGCACCTTCATGAAAAAACTGGGTTCTGGTTCCATCGTACAATCCCAATCCCTCGTTCACATTTTTTACCGCGTGGGAATGGACCAGATCCATCACCACCGACATGCCCATGCCGTGTGCCTCATCAATCAGGTGCTTCAACTCTTCCGGCGTACCAAATCTGGAAGAAGGGGCAAAGAAACTGGAGACATGGTAACCAAAGCTTCCGTAATAAGGATGCTCCGGAATGGCCATCAGCTGAATGGTGTTGTATCCGGCTGCCTTGATACGGGGCAACATTTCGTACCTGAATTCGTTGAAAGTATGGACCCTGGGTTCCTCCCCTGCCATTCCAACATGCGATTCATAAATAATTGGAGCCTCTTTGGTTGGGATAAAATGGTGGGCAAAACGAAAAGAGTCCCTGGGAGCCCACACCTGGGCATTGAAAATATTTGTCTCACTATCCTGTACAACCCTTTTTGCCCAAGCCGGAATCCTTTTGCCCGATCCTCCGGACCAAAACATGGAGAGTGCATAAAGATCGCCATGGTGCATGGATGAATGAGGTAATTCAATTTCCCACGAACCATTACCTATGTTTTTCAACTCAAAATCCGAACGATCCTGCCAGTCATTGAAATTCCCTATCAGGAAGATCCGTGAGGCATTGGGAGCCCAATCGCGGAAAACCCAGCCCTTTTCAGTTTTGAAGAGACCAAAATAATCGTACCCGCAAGCGAAATCCTTTAAAGAAATAGCGCCCAGCAACTCCTTCTCTTTGGATCGGTATTTTTCAGCCCAGCGCTGGAAGTCTGAAGTATAAGGCTGCAAATAAGCATCCTCTCTAACCAACCGGGGAACGTCCATAGCATATAGGTTTTAGCAGGTTCAAAGAGTTTAAAGTTACTACAAATAACGCACTTTAGTTCTTCGCATAATATTTTTCAATACCCGAGGCAACTATTATTTCAAGCTCTTCAGGTGTGTCAATTCCCACCGTTGCGTGGTCCGTGACAACCGTTTTTATGGTGTACCCATTCTCAAGCCACCGTAGTTGTTCCAACGATTCGGCCTTCTCAAGAAGACCTTCAGGCAATCTGCTGAGCTTCTCCAGAATATCGGTCCGGTAAGCATAAATCCCTACGTGACAGTAATAATTGAATTTTTTTATCCAATCAGATTCTTCCGATTTAAAAACTATTGGAATAGGCATTCTGCTAAAAAACAGCGCATTACCATGAATGTCGAGGGCCACTTTTGCCTCTGCCTGGTTAAAAAGAACCTCTGTCCGGTGGATTCGCTGAATCAAAGTAGCAATCTCGGTAGTAGCTTCCTCCTCAAAAGGTTGTTTAAGAATGGAAATTTGTTCGGGCCGGATAAAAGGCTCATCTCCCTGGACGTTGATGACCACGTCAAAATGGATTCCTGTCTCCTGACTGACTTTACGAACCGCCTCCGCACATCGGTCTGTGCCACTGCGGTGATCTACCGAAGTCATCACCACCTTGCCACCAAAAGCGCGAACGGCTGATGCAATGCGTTCATCATCCGTTGCTACCCATGCTTCCTCCACGGCCTGAACCACTTGTTCATAGACCCGTTGTATCATTGGTTTCCCTGCAATGTCGGCAAGTGGTTTCCCGGGAAACCGCGAAGATCCATATCTGGAAGGGATGATAGCAATAAATTTTGTTGTCATGATCATCATTAATTTTTTACAAAAATAGCCATTGTTTGATTAACTGTGCACAGCAACAATAAGGAAAGTAGAGTTGTCAGGTTGGCCGGATCAACTTTCCTTGCCGGATATTCGCAGATTAATACTAAATTTGTCGTTCGAAAAAGCGAGTTGATTGCATGGATATACAGGAGATTAAACAACGTTTCAGCATCATCGGGAATGCTCCCGGACTGAACCGTGCCATAGAAGTTGCCCTTCAGGTTGCGCCGACAGATCTTTCGGTGCTGATCAGCGGTGAGAGTGGCGTCGGAAAAGAGTCATTCCCCCAGATCATCCATTATTATTCGCCCCGAAAACACGGCAAATACATCGCCATCAACTGCGGCGCAATCCCGGAAGGGACAATCGACTCGGAGCTTTTTGGACATGAAAAAGGATCATTTACAGGAGCGCTCAACGATCGCAAAGGTTACTTTGAGGTGACCGACGGAGGAACACTCTTTCTGGACGAGATCGGGGAACTTCCCGTCTCAACACAGGTAAGGCTATTAAGGGTGCTTGAGACAGGCGAGTTCATTCGTGTTGGCTCATCACAGGTCCAAAAGACAAATGTCAGGGTGATTGCCGCCACAAATTTTGACCTGACCAACGCCATCAAAGAGGGCAAATTCAGGGAAGATCTTTACTACCGGCTCAACACGGTTCCGATCAAAGTTTTGCCTTTGCGCGAACGGGGTACCGATGTCTTGCTTTTGTTCAGAAAATTTGCGAACGATTTTGCCGAACGATACAAAATGCCATCCATCCGGCTAAATGAGGAGGCCCAGAAAATATTTCTTGGTTATCGCTGGCCCGGCAATGTCAGGCAGTTGAAAAATATCACAGAACAGATCTCTATCATTGAAACAGACAGGGATATCACTTCGGAGAAGCTGGTCCATTACATCCCCAATGAGGAGCCCGGATTCCTTCCGGCTTTGTACCACAAGGAGATTGATGCCAGGGCCCTGGAGAACGAACGTACCATGATGCTCAATGCCCTGATAGGGCTGAAGAAAGAGCTGGACGAGCTGAAAGAGAAATTTAACCAGCTGGCAAAAGGTACCACTGCTACTGTTCGTACTGAAGAGTCGGAAGAAGGAGTCATGCAGCTTTTTCACCAGGATAAAGAGAACATCGATCAGGATGAACCCCTCTTCCCCGGCTATGCAAAACCAGGCGTTATAGCGCACATCCAGGATACTGAAGAATTTGTTGAAGAATCACTCTCCATTGAGGAGAAGGAGATGGAACTAATTCTCAAAGCACTGGACAGACACAGCGGCAAACGAAAACTTGCCGCAGAGGAGTTGGGTATCTCTGAAAGGACCCTTTACAGGAAGATCAAGGAATACAACATTAAACAAAAATGAAAATTTACAAGAAATATATTGTAATTCAGTTATTTACGACAATCTTACTGTTACTTGCTACATCAGGCTGTAAAATTACCTACACCATGAGCGGCGCAATCATCTCTCCTGATGTGAAGACCGTTTTCGTCGATTATTTCAGGAACAGGTCCAGAGTGATCAACCCAACCCTAAGCCAGTCATTTACCGAGGCGCTGAAGGATAAATTTGTCAATGAAACAAGCCTTTCCATCAACAAGGATCAGGGAGATCTGGAATTTTCGGGCGAGATTACCGGATACGATGTCCGGCCACTCTCCATTCAAAAAAGCGATACCGGACGCGATTTTGCCTCCATGAACAGACTCACCATCACCGTCAAAGTGATTTTTGTCAACAACAAAAACCACGACCAGGATTTTAATACATCCTTCTCTGCCTATTACGACTGGGATAGCTCTAAAGCAATCAACCAGGTCGAAAATGAGGCAGTACTGGTGATCAACACACAGTTGATCGATGATATCTTTAACAAATCCGTATCCAACTGGTAATAAATTTGCGTCCTACAAACTTGTAAGATTGATTATATTTGGGAAAGAAGAAAGATCGCAGATAGATTGCATTGAATTAGCCAATTACATGAATAATCGACCATGTCAGTAACCAAAGATCAGTTGCTCCTGTTTATTGAAAAACCGGGATTGCTCAAAGAACAGACCATCGGAGATCTGAAGGAGATCGTCGAAGAGTTTCCCTATTTTCAATCGGCACAACTTCTTTACACCTATAATCTCCATTCTCAGGCAAACTTTCGCTACGACTCTTATTTGAAGATCTGTTCAATTTACGCCACAGACCGTGCTATTCTATATCGGTTGCTTCAGCCAAAAACTGTCAGGGAACAAACAACCAAACAATTACAGATAACCGGTAAACCCAAACTGAATAGCTCTCCTCTTTTTGAGCTTTCTGAAGAGAGACAGATCACTGCTACCGATTTTCCAGAATTTGCCCCAAAAGAACCGGTTGACCCTGAAATCATCGATTTTGACCTGTTAAGTTTTGACCAGCAAGATACACTTTTCCAACTGGATGAATCTAATCAAAACCAGGAAGATGCGATGGTCGTTCAGGTTGAAACAAAAGCTCAAAAAACCGAAGAGAAAGTTGATTTGATAGAGAAATTCATCAAAGTGAATCCTACCATACAACCACGAAATGACATTTCCACTGCACAAAACGATCTGATTGAGATAAATGACACTTCGGAAAACGAAAATGATGAATTCATAACAGAAACATTATCAAGAATTTATCTTAAACAGGGACATCTCCAAAAAGCAATTGACTCTTTTAGACGGTTAAGTTTGAAATTTCCCGAAAAAAGTGCTTATTTTGCCGAGCAAATTGAAGAGATTAAAAAAATGCTTAAATAATACCAGATGTATACTTTTATTTCAGTCCTGATTTTTATTGTTTGTTTCCTTATCGTCCTGCTTGTTTTAGTTCAAAATTCAAAAGGAGGCGGATTGGCATCCTCATTCTCCAGTTCCAATCAGGTAATGGGCGTACGTAAAACTACAGACTTCCTTGAAAAAGGAACCTGGATTCTGGCAGCAAGTCTGGTAATCCTATGCATTTGGGCAACAGCCGTCATGCCACGTCAGGGACAACAGGCCAAATCGGCCATCGAACAGCAAATTCAAGGTGTTCAGGATCCGTCGGCCTTACCTACTTTTCCACAGTCTGCACCCAATACAAAAGACACCTCAAAAACTAAATAACCGGAACCAGTCGTTTCGGAAAGACATTAAGCCACTACCCCAAAAGCAGTGGCTTTTTAATTTCTGTCATCTTGTCAGAATTACCTGACAAAAACAAATTCAACTAATCATCTGTAATTAAATCATTTATAATGCTATTCTGAATTTTATCCATTAATTCGGTGAAATTTTGTCTGAAAAAGGATTTGAAATGACTTTTATTCGCTTTGGCACAAAATCTGATAGGGTTGAGGTATAAAAAATATTATTCACACTAATTATTAAATAAATATTTAAAAATGGCAGAACTTAAAGGTAAAATCCTTGCCGGCAAAGTATTGATCGAGCCGCAGGAAGCAGAGAAAAAAACAGCTGGTGGTATTATTATTCCTGATTCAGCTAAAGAAAAACCACTCTCCGGGAAAGTTGTTCTGGTAGGTAGTGCAAAAAAAGATGAAGTGATGGAAGTTAAAGTTGGTGATGTTGTCTTCTTTGGAAAATACTCAGGTACCGAACTCACTATCGATGGAAAAGATTACCTGCTTGTTAACCAGACAGATGTTCTTTTTATTGCTTAATTAATTGATTGTCAATAAATAAAATTTATTCGAAATGGCTAAAGAAATTAAATTCAATATTGAAGCTCGCGAGCTGTTGAAAAAAGGTGTTGACCAATTGGCCGACGCAGTAAAAGTTACCCTTGGACCAAAAGGCCGTAACGTGATCATCGAGAAAAAATTTGGTGCTCCAATGGTAACAAAAGATGGTGTAACCGTAGCAAAAGAGATCGATCTTGCCGATCCGTATGCAAACATTGGCGCTCATCTGGTGAAAGAAGTTGCCTCAAAAACAGGCGACGATGCAGGCGACGGAACCACCACAGCGACAGTTTTGGCCCAGTCTATCATCACGGTAGGATTGAAAAACGTTACCGCAGGCGCCAACCCAATGGACCTGAAACGTGGTATCGACAAAGCGGTACTCAAGGTAGTAGCCCACATCAAATCACAAGCCATCAATGTTGGCAACGATTACGATAAAATTGAGCAGGTTGCCCGTGTATCAGCCAACAACGATGCGGAAATTGGCAAACTGATTGCCGAAGCAATGCAAAAGGTTAACAAAGAAGGAGTTATCACTGTCGAAGAGGCCAAAGGAACTGACACTTACGTGGAAGTTGTTGAAGGTATGCAGTTCGACCGCGGTTACATCTCTCCCTATTTTGTAACAGATACCGAAAAGATGGCTACCGAGATGGAGCATCCTTTCATCCTGATCCACGACAAGAAAATCGGATCCATGAAGGAACTGGTTCCTATTCTGGAAGCTACACATCAATCCGGTCGTCCATTGATGATCATTGCCGAAGACATCGAAGGTGAAGCATTGGCAACTCTGGTTGTCAACCGTTTGCGTGCAGGTCTGAAGGTTTGTGCCGTTAAAGCGCCCGGATTTGGCGATCGCCGCAAAGAGATGCTCGAAGACCTTGCTATCTTAACTGGCGGAACAGTTGTTACCGAAGAAAAAGGGATGAAATTGGAAGACACCACTCTTGAGATGCTTGGAAAAGCGGAAAAAGTGACTGTCGACAAAGAAAAAACTACGATCGTTAACGGTGGAGGCGACTCAAAACTGATAGCAGCCCGTGTTGGTCAGATTAAAAAACAGATCGAGACAACAACTTCCGATTATGATCGCGAAAAATTACAGGAACGTCTTGCCAAACTTTCTGGCGGTGTTGCAGTACTATATGTTGGCGCACCTTCAGAAATCGAGATGAAAGAGAAGAAAGCCCGCGTTGATGACGCGCTGAACGCAACACGTGCAGCCATCGAAGAAGGCATCGTACCCGGAGGTGGTGTAGCGCTGCTCCGTGCCATCGATTCACTGGAAGGACTGGAAGGCGACAACGACGATGAGACTACAGGTATCCTGATCATCAAACGTGCCATCGAAGAGCCAATGCGTCAGATCGTATCCAACGCAGGTGTGGAAGGGGCTGTGATCGTTCAGAAAGTAAAGGAAGGCAAAGGCGATTTCGGCTACAACGCCCGCCTAGATGTTTTCCAGAATCTTTACGAATCAGGAGTTATCGACCCTGCCAAAGTTACCCGTATAGCGCTTGAAAATGCTGCCTCTATTGCAGGTATGTTCCTGACAACAGAATGTGTACTTGTAGAAGAGAAGAAAGATGAACCAGCAATGCCGGGCGGCGGTATGGGCGGCGGTATGGGTGGAATGATGTAATTGTCAACCCAATATATTCGACCAGCGATGGTCTCAATCAGAACGCCAAAGAAATTCTCTGGCGTTCTTTTTTATATATTTGCATCAATGAAAACCAAGTTGCAAATAATACCTGTCGGACTGTTGGAGGATTATAAATTGTCAATTGTCAATTGTCAATTGTCAATTAAATTCGATGCGCTAAAGGATGCAGAAATATCAACAGATTCTTTCAGTTTTTATACATCGGTATCCTCTGTTTTCTCAAGCAAAATCGAGGGAGAAGAGATTGATTTGGACTCTTTCGTAAAGCACAAAAGATTTGGTATTGAATTTCTGCCCGACTATACCAAGAAGATAGACGACCTTTACAATGCCTACACATTTGCCAAAACTAATGTGATGTGCAAATCAAACATTGAAGAGGCCCACAAACTTTTAAGCAGGCATATTGTAGCCAAACATCAGCAAGGGAAAATACGAAAACAAAATATGTATGTTACCAATGATGAGGGTAATATTGAGTATGTTGCAGCAACTCTTTATGAGGTTGAAGCTGAAATAGGAAAATTTTACAGCGATGTTGACCTGCTCATCCGGATGAAAATGGGAATATCCGAAGTCTTCTACTATGCAGCCATGTTGCATTTGGTTTTTGTGAAAATTCACCCCTGGAATGATGGTAATGGCCGCAGCGGAAGGTTAATAGAAAAATGGTTTCTGGCTCAAAAATTGGGAGACAAGAGCTGGTTTATACAAAGTGAGAAGTATTATTATTTAAAACTTCAAACTTACTATAACAATATCAGGGTCTTGGGTTTGGAATATCCTTCTCTGGATTATTCACAGGCTCTGCCCTTTTTACTAATGCTTCCAAACTCAATCTAGCGCACCAACTGATCAACTACCAACCCATATGGATCTGGTTACTGTCCTGATTTTAGCTACCGGCCTCTCAATGGACTCTTTTGCTATATCCATCAGTTGTGGACTGGCTGAGCAAAAGGTTTCCTTCGCCCATGCGGTTAAAATTGCCTTCGCCTTCGCATTTTTTCAGGGTATTCTGCCCATCGTCGGCTGGTTCATGGGAGCAGGAATCAAAAGCTATATAGAAGGGGTTGACCATTGGATTGCCTTCATTCTTCTTGCCTATCTGGGGGGCAAGATGATTTACGAAGGGATCACGATGCCTGCTGATAAAAAGGAATCGGATATTTACTCTTTTCGTCACATTATGACCCTCTCCATCGCCACCAGCATCGATGCTTTGGTGGTGGGTTTCTCTTATGCCCTGGCCGAAACGCATAAAATTTTCGGGGGAGCAGTGATCATTGGCGGTGTTACCTTCTTTTTCTCGATGCTTGGAATCCGGATCGGGAAAGATGTCGGAGGCAGATTTGGTCCGAAAGTCGAATTCTTAGGTGGAGTGATCCTGATTGGATTGGGTTTCAAGATACTTGCGGAGCATCTCGCCTGATCAGAAAATACAGGCTTCCTGCCCATAAAAGGCCATCATAAAACAGAAGACCTCGTAAACGAAATGTTTACGAGGTCTCTTTGTAGCGGGGGTAGGACTCGAACCCACGACCTCCGGGTTATGAGCCCGACGAGCTACCAACTGCTCTACCCCACAGTATATTTTTTAAAACCGCATGTGTCGGTTTTGTGGGTACAAAGATAGCCCTTTTTTCCGATTCCGCAATAAAAATGCGAGTTTTTTGTGTAAGTTTGAATTTTCAAGAAAACGCGACAGATGACGGCAGAAAGAAAGAGAGACAAGCTGAAGAAACTGTTTCAGAACCCATATCGGATCGTTATCTTCAACGACCTCAACCTGCATATTATCAAACAGATCAGGTTCAATGCCCGCACATTGGTGCTCGGACTGGTTGGCGCTGTTGTGGCTATCATCATTGGGGTTACCATCCTCATCGCTTTTACCCCATTGCGCGAATATATTCCGGGCTACCCTTCCGGGAAGTTGCGGCAAAGATTGATCAACAATGCACTGGTAACTGATTCCCTCGAACAAAAAATCAACCTCTACGATCGCTACTTTCACGATATGCGCGCCATGCTTAGTGGTGAAAATTCACTGGATACAGTAACCAGAAGAGACTCGATTGTCAGACCCAACCTCAACGACCTGAGGAAATTGAACCAGGACAGTCTTTTCAAGGACGAACTGGACCAGGAGCAATTCAACCTGCACCTCAGTCCTGGCAGTACGAGAAAAAGCGGTCTCGCGAGCTTGCTCTTTTTCCCGCCGCTCAAAGGAATGGTAACCGGAAAACAGGATATCTCCGCTGGTCATTATGGGGTAGATATCGTGGCCAAGCAAAATTCCAGAATTTCCTCTGCGCTGGATGGGACAGTGATCTTTTCCGAATGGACCATGGAAACAGGCTATGTCATGATCATTCAACATGATCAAAATATTGTCACCTGTTACAAACACAATTCGGAATTGCTAAAAAAACAAGGCGACAAGGTGAAAGCAGGCGAAGTGATAGCCATCATGGGTAATACCGGAAGGAAAACAACTGGTCCGCACCTCCATTTCGAACTCTGGGTAAATGGCAACCCGATCAACCCCGAAGACTACATCAGCTTTTAACCCATAACCCACCATGAAGAAAATTGCCCTGCTCGGCTCAACCGGATCAATCGGTCAGCAGACTCTGGACATCATTGCGAGCAATCCCGACCTCTTCTCTGTCGAAGTACTAACAGCCAACAACAACGTGAATTTGTTGATAGAGCAGGCGATGAAATTCATGCCGAATGTGGTCATTATCGGCAATGAGGAAAAATATCCTGCAATAAAAGAGGCCTTATCTGAGCTTCCGATAAAGGTCTATGCAGGCTGCGATGCGATCGCACAGGTGGTAGAGATGGAATCCATTGATACTGTGGTAACAGCAATGGTAGGCTTTTCCGGGCTGTTGCCAACCATCCGGGCGGTGAAAGCAGGAAAACAGATCGCACTTGCCAACAAGGAGACACTTGTCGTTGCAGGAGATCTTATCACACGTCTGGCGCTTGAACACAGATCTGAAATTCTCCCGATCGACTCGGAACATTCGGCCATCTTCCAATGCCTGGTTGGTGAAGCGGATGATTCGGTCGAAAAGATCATTCTTACCTGTTCCGGAGGTCCCTTTCATGGAAAATCAGCCGAACAGCTCTCAAAAGTGACCATCAAAGAGGCATTGAAACACCCAAATTGGGAGATGGGCGCGAAGATCACCATCGATTCTGCCACCCTCATGAACAAAGGATTCGAAGTCATTGAGGCAAAATGGCTTTTCGGACTTAGACCGGATCAGATCGATGTAGTCGTTCATCCGCAAAGCATCATTCACTCCATGGTGCAATTTTGCGATGGATCCATCAAAGCCCAACTCGGACTTCGGGACATGCGAATACCCATACAATTCGCCCTTGGATACCCCATTCGCATCAAGAATTCGCTGGCACGGTTCAACTTCGCTGATTTCGCAACCTTCACTTTTACGACGCCCGATACAAAAAATTTTCGTAACCTTGCACTTTCTTACGAGGCGCTGAACAAAGGCGGGAACCTGGCTTGTGTA
This sequence comes from Bacteroidia bacterium, assembly GCA_026391315.1. Classification (GTDB taxonomy): domain Bacteria; phylum Bacteroidota; class Bacteroidia; order Bacteroidales; family Prolixibacteraceae; genus CAINVV01. Next base: position 158,093 of record JAPLDT010000023.1, on the reverse strand, counting down.
CTAAATGCCTCCAATGAAGTAACTGTTAAAGCATTTTTAAACGAAAAAATATCTTTTACGGAGATAGCGCAAATCAACGAGCAGGTGATGGAAATGGTTCCATTTGTTGGTCATCCTGAATTAAATGACTACATGGAATCAGACAAAACTGCCCGAATTTATGCGGAAGGGATCATCCTGAAAAGATAAAAACAAACATTTGATAGAGACAAGATGGTTATACTGATCAAAGCTGCCCAGCTCCTGCTGAGCCTCTCCATACTGGTTATCCTGCACGAATTTGGGCACTTTTTGTTTGCCAAACTTTTCCATTGCAGGGTAGAGAAATTTTATCTCTTTTTCGACCCCTGGTTTTCACTTTTCAAAACGCAACGAGGTGAAACTGAGTATGGTGTAGGATGGCTTCCCCTTGGCGGGTATGTCAAAATATCGGGCATGATCGATGAATCGATGGACAAAGAGCAAATGAAACAGCCTCCTCAACCCTGGGAATTCAGGTCAAAGCCCACCTGGCAACGCTTGCTGATCATGATCGGCGGGGTTCTTTTTAACCTGATTCTGGCTCTTGCCCTCTATTCCATGATCCTGTTTGTCTGGGGTGACGAGTATCTTCCTACCCAGAATGCTAAATATGGAATCGTAGTCTCTGATACAGGTCGTGAAATTGGACTCCGGAATGGGGACAAAATCCTTTCTGTAGATGGCAAGATCGTGGAGAGTTTCACGAAAATAGTTCCTACCATTGTTTTGGATGGGGCACAAACCATTGAAGTACAAAGGGATTCGCAAAAATTAACGCTTCAGGTTAAAAAGGAGATTATCCCCAAATTACTGACGGACAGGAATATTCTCTCACTTCGTGTGCCATTTTCATGCAAAATCATCGCTTTCGCCAAACAATCTCCGGCAAGGGATGCAGGAATGGAACTTGGCGATGAAATACTTTCAGTCGACAGCACCAAATTTAAGTTCTATGATCAGTTTGTTGACAAACTGGCGCTTTCAAAAGATTCCGATGTCACGGTTCAATTCATTCGCAAAGGGGTCAACCTGACTAAAAAAATCAGAATTGGTTCCGCCGGGTTGATCGGCATACAAAGAGCCTATGACCTGGAAGGCGTATTCGAATACAAAACCATCAAATACAGTCTGCTCGAATCCATTCCGGCCGGGATAGCCAAAGGTTATAGAGCCGTTGGGGATTACCTCAAACAGTTTAAACTGCTCTTCTCTCCCAAAACGAAAGCCTACGAATCGCTGGGCGGTTTTATCGCCATCGGGAACATCTTCCCGGGTGTTTGGGATTGGGAATCTTTCTGGAACCTTACCGCTTTCCTTTCTATCATTTTAGCCGTAATGAATATCCTGCCTATCCCTGCTTTGGATGGAGGTCATGTGCTATTTTTGCTTTACGAAATTGTTACGAGAAGAAAACCTAGTGACAAATTTTTGGAATATGCACAGATTGCAGGAATGGTATTGCTCTTCTCGTTATTGATTTACGCCAACGGTAACGATATCTTAAAATTATTTAGGTAAAGTGGGAATATTGGATTAAAACAATTGCTATATTTGCCCCAAACGCATAAAACAGTAGGCTATGAACTTATTTATATTGGGAGTATTAAGTGGTGTGCATGTCATTATTATTATCGCGGTCTTACTCCTTTTCTTCGGAGGCAAGAAAATTCCCGAATTGATGGGTGGACTTGGAAAAGGTATGAAAGAATTCAAAAAAGCCATGAAAGAGGATGATGAACCTACAACTCCTCCGGCTGCTACTGAAGAGAAGAAAAACGAACCGCTGAAACAATAGTTCAAGGATACGAATCCATACAACGACCCCGATGCAACCATCGGGGTCGTTTTTTTTGTAACGATTTGAAACTATCTGCGTCTTATTGACAGATAACAAAAATGTAATACCTAAAATTCTTCGTTATGAAACGAGCATGTTCGTTAAAATCAAATACGGATGAATATCTCATATGCGAGTGCCATCCGGCAATTAAAAACAAAATTATATGCGGATGAAAAAGAATTGGACCAACCTTATGGCTATATGGCTGATGGTTTTCTCATTGATTGCTGTTTCCTGCATTGCACATATCCATGGTAATGGAAAAGTTGTGAAGGAGGAACGGACAGTCTCAAATTTTGAAGAAATATCTGTAAGCACAGGAATTGAAGTGGTTCTCGACCAGGGTACTCTTGAAAAAGTAGTGGTCGAGGCAGATGAAAACATCCAGAAAATTCTCAAAACTGAAGTGACTGGCGGCAAATTGAAGATATACCTCGAAGAGGGTGTCAATTATGCCAAGAAAATGAAAGTATATGTCACCCTGAAACAGCTGAGAAGTCTGGAAGCCAGCGCTGGATCTGAAGTCAAATCGGAATCAAAAATTATGGCTGAAAATTTAAAAATTCACTCTTCAAGCGGATCTGAAGTAACCATGGAAGTCGCTTGTACCATGGTTTCGATGGATACAAGTAGCGGAAGCGAAATGAGTGTATCCGGAACTACCACATCCCTGAAAGCCGAAAGCTCAAGTGGCTCAAATCTTCATGCCTCCAAATTGGTGGCAGAAAAAGGAGAAGCTTCCGCTTCAAGTGGCTCAGACATAGATATCCATGTAACAAAGGATCTCAAAGCCCACGCCAGCAGCGGGGCCAATATCACGGTCTATGGCAATCCGGCTGTCCGGGATACCAACAGTTCAAGTGGTGGAGACGTAGATTACAAATAAAAAAATCCCCCTGCCGCCGGCAGGGGGATTTTTTTATTTGTAATCTGATTTTTAATCTCTTCTCATGATGCCATAACATATGATCTTAACGATGGCATCCACACTTTTTCCCAAATCATTCGATCTGTAAGGTCCTGCTGAGAGCGGCATCTCCAGTCCGCGGATGGCGGTCGTGATACCAATGGCAACCAAAGTAAAATCTTTGATAACAAATTTATGCTGCCTGGCGCCGTCCAGTAAAATCCGTTTCATCATTCTGATCTCCTCCTGGTCGTATTGGGATTTGATCTTATCTATGAATTCTACTGCAGCCGTATCGTTCTCGATGGCATTGTAAAAATTTGCCAGTTGTCTGTAAGTGGTGATTTTCGTCATCACATAGTCGCGTAGCTTATCAGCAGGATCCATGTCCTTCTGAAGTACTTTTGCCAACTCTACCCTCAGAATATCGGCCTCTTTCTGAATTACCTCCTGAAAGAGATCCTCCTTACTGCTAAAGTAGTAGTAAAGAGAACTTTTACCCTTTCTGACAGCATTGGCAATGTCGTCTAAAGTAGTCTTTTTGTAACCAAATTTGCTGAAAATTTCCTGTGCAATGGTTAAAATGTTCTCTCGAACTGCATCCTTTTTTGTTCCTAAGTTTTCGTTGCTCATCGTTTGGAATTCATCGTTTATTGACCAAATATAATTATTTTGTTGAAGAAACAACAATTTTGAAGTCAAGCTGCTTTTTTTCCAGATTGGCCCTGAGGATCTCAATTTCGACCTCATCGCCCAGTTGATACCTCCTTCTGGACCGTCTGCCTGTGATGCAATAATTCTTTTCATCGAACTGGTAATAGTCATCAGTTAACTCATGTAAAGGCACCATACCTTCACATTTGTTCTCTTCCAGTTCGACATATATGCCCCACTCCGTAACGCCTGATATAACACCTTTGTATTGCTGTCCGATCTTATCCGACATAAATTCCACCTGTTTGTACTTGATGGAAGCCCGTTCGGCATTGGCGGCACGGTTCTCCATATCAGAGGAGTGTTTGCACATATCTTCGTATTTGTTGGCGGCTACGGAGGCGCCATCCTGCAAATAGCGGTCCAGCAACCTGTGAACCATCATATCAGGATACCTCCGTATTGGCGAGGTAAAATGGGTATAATATTCAAATCCCAATCCGTAATGACCTATGTTTCTGGTCGAATACTCCGCCTTTGCCATGGTACGGATGGCCAGTGTTTCGATCACATTCTGCTCCTTCTTTCCGGTTACATTGGTAATCAGCTGATTCATAGATGAAGATACCGCTGCCGGAGAATTGGTCATGATACCATAACCGAACCGCTTGATGAAATGGTTAAACTTCTCCAGCTTTTCAGGATCAGGCTTGTCGTGAATACGGTAAACAAAGGTTTTCTCCTTCTTCCGGGCACCCGGTTTTCCGATCAGCTCTGCCACCTGTTTGTTGGCCAGCAACATAAACTCCTCAATCAGCTTATTCGAATCTTTTGACTCCTTAAAAAAGACACTGATAGGTTTTCCTGCATCATCGACTATTATTTTTACTTCAACCCGATCGAAATCAATCGATCCACCTTCGAAACGTTTGGCCCTCAATTTTTTTGCCAGCATGTCGAGGGTGAGAATCTCCTCCTTCATATCGCCCTTACCTGTTTCAATGACTGACTGGGCCTCTTCATAACTGAATCTCCGGTCGGAATAGATAATGGTTCTGCCGAACCATTCTTTATGAACCCTGGCATTTTCATCCAGTTGAAAAACTGCAGAGTAGCAAAGCTTTTCCTCCTTTGGGCGTAAGGAGCATACTCCGTTTGACAACCGTTCCGGTAACATAGGAATAACGCGGTCGACCAGATAAACCGAGGTAGCCCTTAAGTAGGCCTCATCCTCAATAATCGAGTTCATGTGCACATAATGCGTTACATCAGCTATATGCACACCCACTTCCCAGTATCCGTTTTCAAGTTTTTGTATCGAAAGGGCATCATCGAAATCCTTTGCATCAGCAGGATCAATGGTGAAAGTGGGAACCTTTCTGAAGTCCAGGCGATTGGCAATCTCTTCAGCAGAAATCTCCATCGGGATCTTGTTGGCAGCCTCATCCACCTTTTCAGGATATTTGTAAGGCAGTCCAAACTCAGCCAGAATGGCGTGCATTTCCGTGTTGTTAGAGCCTGCATCTCCCAATATATCAATGATTTCAGCAATAGGATTACGCGCATTTTCGGGCCAGTCAATAATTTTAGCTATAGCCTTCTGCCCGTGTTTGGCTCCTTTCAGATTCTCTTTGGGAATAAACAGATCGAATGGCATCCGTTTGCTGGGAACCAGAAAAGCTGAAAATTTTGAGATCTCGACTGTACCAACCACTGTTTTTTGCGCACGTTCTACTACCTCAACCACTTCGCCTTCAACATCGCTCTTCTTCCGTCTGGCAAATAGCCTGATTTTCACTTTGTCACCGTCAAGTGCGTGGTTCATGTTGGGCGCCTGGATAAGGGCAGTTACATTAAGCTCTTCACAGAACACCTGACCGAACCCTTTGTTGCTAAGCTCCATAGTCCCGATAATTGTTCCTCCACTTTTGGGCTTCAACCTGAAACGGCCTTTTGAAACCTCCTCCAGCGCCTCATTGTCGCGAAGTTCCTGTAAGGCCGCACTGACCAGCATCTGTCCGGTTGTATTCTTTACTCCGATTTTACCAGAGAGCTGCTTATAGTTGTAGACATAAGTAGGCTCCTCGTAAAAGAGCGCCATGATCGATGTTTTTAGTCCGGCCTTGTTGAAATTGATGGCTTTCTCAAGCTTTTTCCCTTTTGACATTCCATAGTATTTTAGATTCATTAAATATAGCAAAAACTTCGAATGTTTTCCAATTCAATTCGAGATGGGAAAATATTACACAGAGTTTCACAGAGAAGCACAGAGTTTCACAGAGAATAAAGTAAGGTTAGCTGTTCCCAAAATGATTAGATTGAAACCTAACAAACCCTCAAACATTCCTTTGCGACAGGTTCAGAAACCGGTGACTTTTCAGACATTATACATCTTTACTCATTCCCTCTGTGTAACTCTGTGCTTCTCTGTGCAGCTCTGTGTAACCTTTTAATTGTAAAATCCTGAATCGAAAGTTGTTTTAGATCGCTTCTAAACAATTATATTTGCAAAATCACCGGTATTCTCAGAAACCCAATTTATCATGAAATGAGTCCCGATCTGTCGGGACGAATTCCATGCGACCATTAAAAAACAAATTATACACGCATGAAAGTCATTGACCTAATTCAACCCAATAAAAAAACGATCTTCTCCTTCGAGTTGCTCCCTCCGCTGAAAGGGCAGAATGCAGCAAAACTATATGAAACCATCGATGAGCTCATCGAATTCAATCCGCGCTACATCAACCTTACCACTCACCGCGACGAAATTGAGTACCGGCAACTGGAGAACGGACTGCTTGAGAAGAAAATTGTTCGCAAACGTCCGGGCACGGTTGCCATTGCAGCTTCCATTCAGCACAAATACGGGATTCCAGTCGTTCCCCATGTGGTTTGCGGAGGGTTTACCAGGGAGGAGACGGAAAATATGCTGATCGACCTTAATTTTCTGGGAATCAAAAATATCCTTGCGCTACGTGGCGACGGATTAAAGTCTGAAAGCCAGTTCATGCCTGAAAAAAACGGACATGCCCATGCCAATGAGCTGGTGGAGCAGATAGTCCAATTGCGCGAAGGCAAATACCTCGATCCTGACCTGAAAAACAAGAGTGCACTCGATTTTTGCATCGGTGTTGCCGGTTATCCCGAAAAACATTCTGAAGCTTCCAATCCTAAAACAGATCTCTTCTACCTGAAACAAAAGGTGGATGCAGGCGCCGAATACATTGTTACCCAAATGTTTTTTGACAACAAAAAATATTACGATTTTGTAGATCGTTGCCGGGCTGCAGGCATTACTGCTCCAATTATTCCGGGAATCAAGCCGCTGGCTTTGATGAACCAGATTACGATACTGCCAAAACTCTTCAGCATCGACATTCCCGAAGAGTTTGCTGCAGAGGTTCGAAAGTGTAAAACCAACGATGAAGCAAGACAGGTAGGGACAGAATGGGCCATTTTACAAGCCAAAGACCTGATAGCAAATAAGGTACCCTGTTTGCACATCTATACCTACGGAATTACAGACAACACCAGACAGATCGCCAAAATAATATTATAAATTTCAACATGCATCAACTGGTTTTTGCCACCAACAATGCACACAAGCTGAGAGAACTGGGCGAGATTCTGAAGGGGGAATTCACCCTGCTCAGCCTCAACGATATCTCCTGCTCAGATGATATTCCCGAAACCGGCGATACCCTGGAGGCCAATGCATCACAAAAATCGTTTTACATCTGGGACCGTTTCAGGATCGACTGCTTTTCCGATGATACCGGCCTCGAAGTGACAGCGCTCAACAACGAACCAGGGGTGCGTTCAGCCAGGTACGCTGGTGAAGGTAGAAATTCGGACGATAACGTTTCAAAATTGCTCACGGAACTGGAAGGAAAAGCGAACCGCTCTGCACAATTCCGTTGTGTAATTTCCCTGATTATCAGAGGAAATGAATTTCTTTTCGAAGGCATTGTAGAAGGGGAGATCCTTCCCGAAAGAAGAGGAGTTGCCGGATTCGGTTACGACCCGGTTTTCTGTCCGGAAGGCTATTCGCAATCATTTGCAGAGATGGATGCAGCATTGAAAAACAGCATGAGCCACCGCGGGCGGGCAGTTGAAAAGCTGGTTAGATTTCTGCAGGAAGAGTATCCTCATCTGCCCGACAGATAATGAGAAAACTGCTCCTTTCCCTGATTTTGCTGCCGTGTCTCATTTACGGTCAGAGCCGCATCGGGGAGTGGAAAGCGCATGTTTCATTTACCCCGGTTATCAAAATTGCTGAAACGTCTGAATCCATTGTTGCAGCAACTGCAAACGGTTTACTTTTTGCTGACAAAGAGGGGCGCCAAATCACTGCCACAACCAAAGCAAATGGGCTCTCGGATGATGGAATTTCAGCCATTTCATACGCCACTGTACCCAATATTCTGCTCATCGGGTACCAAAATGGCAACCTCGATCTTATTCAAAAGGGGGGGATTGTCAATTTTCCCGACCTTACCAGGAAGGTCGAACTCCCAAACAAAACAATTCACCGGATCATTTGCGAAGGCAACTATGCCTGGCTCTGCTGTGCTTTCGGTATAGTCAAGGTCGATTTACTAAAAGTGGAGGTTGCCGAAACCTGGTACCTTGGGGCACAAAATGACCTAAAAGAGGCCAATGACCTGGCCTTCATGGGGGATAACTGGTACGTTGCCACCAACCATGGTATTTTAATTGCCCCAAAACAAAACAGCAACCTCCAGGATTACCGGAACTGGAAGCTGCAATCCGGACTACCCCAACCTGATGCGGATTTTTCCTCCATCGCTTTATCGGACGGATTGCTATTCGTTCATGACCGAAGTAACGACCAGCTACTTGCCTGGGATGGGAACAAATGGCTCCGTTATTATCCTGAAATCAAACAGATTAATGGCATTAAATCTGCGCCAAATGGTCTGATTATCCTGACCAAAGGCGAAGTATGGCTTATCGGCAAATCCGGAAACAAAATCGTCAGCAGTTATCAGTCGGGTGGAATTACTGAGGGGATCGATCCCAGGGATGCGCTAACAGACAGCAATGGGAAGTTGTGGATTGGCGACAATCGTTTCGGACTAACCGGCCAAACAACTGCTTCCGATTTCATTCACATTGAATCCAACTCTCCCGAAAGTGATCAGATAACGGCATTGAATTCAGCAAACGAAGAAATTTTTGCAGCAACATCAACTTACAACACTGTTGGAAATCCCGAAGCTTCCATCTCCATCTACCAGGCCGGCATTTGGCAAAATTTCAGTGCTGCCGATGATGCAGGGCTCAAATCAATCAGACCCATCACTGCATTCGCCTTCAGCATCAGCCATCCAGATGAGTATTGGGCCTCCACAGCAGGTTCTGGCTTGCTCTATTTTCAGAAAAACAGGGTCACGGCGCATTACAACGAACTGAACTCTTCGCTGGGGGCCTTGAACAGCTCTTGTGTCGTAAACAGCTTGGCAGCGGACAATCAAAACAACCTTTTCTATACCAATCCTACCGGGAAGGTCCCTCTTGGAAGCTTATCGCAAAGCGGAAATTTTGTTTCCCTCCCCTATCCCGGCTTGAATTTTTCAAATATAACAGCAGGAAATCAGATCATTTCCAAAACTGGCGTTCACTGGGTGGTTCTTCCTCAAGAGGGACTGTTTGCGTTCAAGGTAAAGGGCTCTATCGAAAATATCACAGACGATCAGTTTCGAAAAGTGGCTGTTCAAAGCCGTTTCAGTAACGGAACAATCTCTTTGATCACATCGTTTGGAGAAATATCAACCATTGTTGAAGATCACAGCCAGGATCTTTGGGTTGGAACAGGCGCTGGTGTGGTTGTCTATACCAATCCTGACAGAATATTTGACTCGGGGGAATTTTACGGCGCCCAGCCCTCCCTCGATGATGGTGAAGGCCTTTTCAAACCAATTCTCGAAAAAGAGAAAATCACTGCCGTCGCCGTTGATGGCGGCAACCGGAAATGGGTGGGAACCGCCAACTCCGGAGCTTTTCTTTTTTCCGAACAAGGCAATCACCTGTTGCGTCATTTCGACGGCCAAAATTCACCGCTGCCTTCGGGGAGGATAGATGCAATAGCCATTGTTCCGGGGAGCGGAGAAGTTTTCTTTGCCACCGAAAGGGGGCTTTTCTCCTGGAAGAGTGATGCCATAGAAGGAGCCGCTGGCCTGGAGAAAGCCTATGTATGGCCCAACCCGCTCCGTGAAACTTTTGATGGAGTAGCGACCATCGATGGCTTGACAGAGGGAACGGAAATAAAGGTAACCGATGTGACGGGAAACCTGATCTTTAAAACCTCCTCACTGGGTGGCAGGGCCACCTGGAATGTCAAAAATTCAAACGGGAAGCGCGTTGCCACAGGCGTCTACCTGATCTTCTGCAATTCCCCCCAACAAAAAATCACAAAAATTATTAAATTGCTTATCATTCATTAGTTCATTTTTTGTATTACACAACTTGTCCCGATTTTTCGGGAGAGTTGCACGGAGGAGCACAGAGTTTCACAGAGTGAAAAAATTAAATTAGGTCAGCACTAATATTATTAGATAGTAATAATGGTCGAGTTTATGAAATCAGTACATCAACAAATCATCACATCATCATCTTTTCTCTGTGCAACTCTGTGGTTTCTCTGTGCAACTCTGTGTCCCATTTTTAATTTGTAATTTGTAATCTCCAGCTCAATGTTCCACAAGACTGAAGGCATCGTTTTACATGGCCTGAAATACGGCGATTCCGGAAAGATCGTAACGGTCTATACCGAGGCCTTTGGCAGGTGCTCATTTATCCTTCAAGGCATTCACTCCAAAAAATCATCCAACAAAGCCAACCTATTGCAGCCACTTTTTCTGCTGGACATGGAGATCGATCACAGGCAGGGCAGGGAACTTCAGCGAGCAAGAGAAATTCGCACAAATCATCCGTATCATACAGTCCCATATGACGTCGTCAAAGCCTCGCAGGCGATCTTCCTGGCAGAATTATTGTTCAAGGTATTGAAAGAGGAAGAGGCAAGACCCGAACTCTTCCATTTCCTAAGCCACTCGTTTCAAATTTTCGATCTCCTTCAGCGCGGAGTAGCCAATTTCCATTTTGCCTTTTTGATCCAGCTTACCCGTTATATGGGATTTGCCCCTACCGACAATTTTTCGGAAGAAAGGCAATTTTTCGATATGACTTCCGGGCTTTTTGTTGCTAACCGACCACCTCATACCTATTTTCTGGAACCGCATGAGAGCCGCATCTTCGCCGAACTCATGGCCTGTTCTTACGAAGAAATTGGGAATATTGCACTCAATTCCTCTCAACGGAATCAAATTTTGATCAAAATAATTGACTATTTCTCCTTACATCTGGGAATACATCTTCAGATCAAATCATTGGATGTGCTGCGAGAACTTTTTTCGTGAGCAACTCCACATTTTGAGAATTTACAAACATCCAAATATTCAGATAACAGCATATATCGATCTGATATTAAGCAGTTTCGCAATTAGTATTTTGTAAAAAAACCATCCAACTCTCTTTCTGTTTAATTATTTTAAATAAATTGTAATCTTTCTATTTTTTAACCGGAGAATTGCCATTCACATTTTTTTCAGTACTTTTGTTAGATATTAATTCAGTATGACCGTAACAAAACTTCCTACTACGAAGAAAAACGCCTTCGTTTCAATGATGGAGATTGCTGAGGAATACAAGGCGACCAACCTTGTGGATCCTATGTCGGGCCTTCCTTGTCCGGATGATTTGATCAACCTTGTTGACAAATACATGCGCGCCGGGAACAACGACTTTTCTCCAAGTGAAGGGGTCGGGTCACTGAGAGAGCAAATTGTTGCTTTATTCAACAAGCAGAATAACACAGAATTACAATCCGAGACCGACCTAACCATCACTGCCGGCCCTTTGCAGGCCATGTCTACCGCCATCACCACCTTTGTTAAGGAGGGAGATGAAGTAATCCTATTTGAGCCCGTTCAGGAATCTTATGCCCAATTAATTGAAATGACCGGAGGACGTCCGATTTACATCAACCTGAAACATCCGGAGTACCGGATCGACTGGGATGAGGTTAAAAAGACAGTAACGACCAAAACCAAAATGATCGTTATCAATAATCCTCAAAATCCCATGGGTCAGATTTTTAGTCCTGAAGATTTTGATCAGCTCAAACGCATGACCAACGGAACCCGTTTGGTGATTCTCAGCAACGAAACATTTGGCAATATTGTCTACGATGGCCACCCCTTCGACAGCGTTGCGTCAGTACCTGAGCTTGCTGCCAAAAGTTTGGTGGTCTCCTCTTTTGGAGCCATGTTTAACATCAACGGCTGGGGAATCGGATACATTGCTGGTCCCGAAAAATTAATGGCTGAATATCGGAAAACTCAACAATACCAGGGGTTCAGTGTTAATACGCCCACCCAGTATGCGCTTGCTGAGTTTTTGAAACAGGGTCAGAATTTCAAAGAGATCAATGCTTTTTATCAGAGCAAAAGAGATTATTTCATCGAGCTGATGTCGGGAAGTAAATTCATATTGATACCAACGAAATCGACCATTTACCAGCTTCTGGATTACAGCAAAACGAAATCGACCATTTACCAGCTTCTGGATTACAGCAAAGTTTCGGATGAACCCGATACGGAGTTTGTAATGAAACTGGCCAAAGAGTACCAGGTCGCCACCATTCCTTTCTCTGCTTTTCAGCACGAGAAAACAAAGATGCAGCTGATTCGGGTCTGTTTCGCAAAATCCAACGAATTGCTGGAAGAAGCTGCTTATCGGCTGAAAAACGTACCTGTTAGCTTTCGGAACAAGGAGGGTTAATAAAATCTTCATATAATAAGCCAGAATAACCCACTGCGAAGCGGGTTATTCTGGCTTAAAAAGGCCTCATAGTTCAAGGGATAGAACGGAAGTTTCCTAAACTTTAAATTCGCGTTCGAGTCGCGGTGGGGCTACTAAGTGGTTAACTCAAATGAGTTAACCACTTATTTTTTAACACAATACGAAATTTGAAATGTTGCATTTAATCTGGAACTAATAGGTCTATATTATTGCTCTATTCTTCTTAAAATTCTCAGCTTGCTCAAATATCTCAACATATACTTCATCCCGCTCAACAGGTGGATATCCAAACTCATCTAAAAGTAAAATCAATCCCACTTTCAGGGCTGATTTAATGTCATCCCGTTTATTCCAGTCAGGGTATTTGGCCTGACCTTCCACCAATTCCTTGACAGCTTTTGCAAGTTCAATCAGCTTATCTTCGGGATAGGTGAAGTCATACTTAACACACAACTCTTTCAGAATGTCGTAAAATGCCTTCTCTTCAAAATCAATTCCCAGGGCATCACCGGCTGAAAATTCTTTGTGGACTTCCCAAATCATGTTGGTTAGTTGCTCCGCCATCTCTTCAAAAACTTCGCTTCGCAACACATCGTTTTCATCCCGTTCATTGTAGCGCTCAACAAGTACCTGCATTTTCCTGGTGAAGTCAATTCCCTTTACTCTGTTTACTTTTCTCAATTCACCAATGATCTTTGCCAATAACTGTTGAAGCAATTTGATTTTGGTGTTTGGCAACTTGATTTTGTCAATCTTAGCCAGATAGTCCTCGTCAAACAAATCTTGTTCGGTCTCTTCTTCATCCCCCAATTTAAAGATCTCCTGCACCCCATCACTTTGCAAAGCATCCTTTATCATCTCGCGAACTCTTGCATTCATCTGAGCAGTGTCGGGGGCATTGCCCTTGGTGAGTTTGAAAACGATAGAACGGACGGCCAAATAGAAATGGATGTAATCTTTTTCTGTTTGTGTCAGTTGCTCACTTCCGGAACAGATATCATAAGCCGCTTTCAGCCGCTTTACCATATCCATGAAACGGGTTTCAAACGGCTTGGTTTGCTGAACAAACTCAGCTGCTCCGTTAAGCGTATTCAATTGCTGAAGGGTAGTGCCATTGAAATATTTTGAACAGTCGAAAGTGTGCAACAGTTTGGCCAGCAGATCCAAATGATTCCTGACTATGATGATTGATTCGGCAATGTCTTCAAAATTATCCTTGTCTCCTTCGCTGTATTGTTTGAGTGCAAGGTTCATTTGTTTTTTGATACCAATGTAATCGACCACCAGTCCCTTGTTCTTCCCTTCAAACTTGCGGTTAACCCGCGAAATGGTTTGAATCAGATTGTGTTGTTGTATCGGTTTGTCAATATAAATAGAGTCAAGAAAGGGCACGTCAAAACCTGTTAGCCACATGTCCACCACAATGGCGATCTTGAAATTGGATTTTTCGTTTTTAAATTGACGGTCCAACTCTTTGCGGTACTCTTTTGTTCCCAACAGATTATAAAATTCTTCCGGATCGTCCTGCCCTCTCGTCATGATCATCTTGATCCGTTCCATCGGCTTCAGTTCCCGCTTGTCTTTATCTGTCAATTCAACACCTTCTTCTGCTGCCCGTATCTCATTCCATTCGGGTTTCAGTTCAATGATGTTTTTATACAGTTCCCAGGCAATCTCCCTGTTGCTGCAAACGAACATGGCTTTGCCTTTTACAGTCGCACCCTCCGAAACCCTGTTTTCGTAGTGTTTTACAAAATCTTCTGCAACAGCCTTCAGACGGTCGGGGTCGCCCAGGATGGCGTACATATTGGCCGACTCCTGTTTGCTTTGATCAATCTGGTACTCGTTGGTTCCTGCTGCTGCCGCCTCTTCGTAGTATTTTTCTATTTTCTCCAGTTCTCCATTTTTCAAAGCTACTTTGGCGGCCCTGCCTTCGTAAACTATTCTTACGGTGATTTCATCCCTGACTGATTCCGTCATCGTATAGGCATCTACCACTTTGCCAAATACATCCAGCGTGGCATCAATAGGCGTGCCGGTAAAGCCTACAAAAGTTGCACCTGGCAGGGAGTCGTGCAGATATTTCGCAAATCCGAATGTTTTGGAGACTCCTTTCTCGGTTACCCGTATCTTTTGGTCGAGATTCACCTGACTGCGGTGTGCCTCGTCCGAAATGCAAATGACATTGGTACGGTTGGTCAGCAAATCTGTGTCTTCCGTAAACTTGTGGATGGTGGTCAGAAATACCCCTCCGCTTTGGCGACCCTGCAACAGTTCCCGCAGATGCGCGCGACTTTCGACGCTAATGACGGTGTTGTCTCCGACGAAATTTTTCGCGTTGGTAAATTGTCCGGACAACTGGTCATCAAGGTCGGTACGGTCGGTTATCAAAACGATGGTCGGACTCCCGAAATATTCACTCCTCATCAAAAGCCTGGTCAGGTAGAGCATGGTGAAACTCTTGCCGCAACCAGTAGCACCGAAGTAAGTACCGCCTTTCCCGTTTCCATCCGGTTTCTGTGCCTTCTTTATGTTGTCGTACAAGGCCCTGGCCGCATAGTATTGAGGATAGCGACAAACAATCTTCTCGTTCTTTTTGGAGCTGTCCGGAATGAAAATAAAGTTTCGGATGATATCCCGAAATCTATTCTTGTGGAACATCCCTTGTATCATGGTAAACATACTGTCAATCCCATCCACATCCTTTGCCAGGCCGGCTACTCTGCGCCAGGCATAGAAAAATTCATACGGTGCAAAAAACGAACCGGCCTTGTTGTTGATCCCGTCGCTAATGACACAAAAGGCATTGTATTTGAAGAGTTCGGGTATATCGCGGCGGTAACGGACTGTCAGTTGTTTAAAGGCATCATGGATGGTCGCCTCTTCGCGAATCGCACTTTTGAATTCGAAAACTACGACAGGAATCCCATTGATGTAAACAATACCGTCCGGAATCCGCTTTTCGTTGCCTATAATCTCAAATTGATTGATAAATTTATAGTTGTTGTTGTCCTGTTCGTATTTTTTTCCACCCTCTGCGGTAATGCTTAACAGTTGATCTGCTTCCGGCTGTTTGTGCCTGTTCAGTCCTGCATAGTCGATCAACTGGATGTAAATATCCTTGTGGTTCCGGTTTTCCCGTTTCAGGATAAATCCATCTGAAAGCATCCGCATAAATGTTTTGTTGCTTTCGTAAAGGTCGGAGGCTGGCAGGGATTTGAGCTGAAGAATGATTGATTTGACTTCATTGATGGTAATGCCCTGTTCGGCATATTGCCGCAGCAAAAAATTCTGCAAGTCCTCTTCAATCAATACTTCGTCGGCCTTTCGACTAATTGTAAGGCCATGTTGGTGGGAAAACCCTTCCAGCCCCAACAATTCGGTAAAAGCCCTTTCCAGTTTTTCTTCGGTGAACTTCATTTACTTATTGTATTGTATTAACTTTCCAATATCCGCGGGTTCCTCCAATTCGTTCTATCACTCCCTTGCTCTTTAGTACTTCATTATGTTTTTGTACAGCAGATTGATTGATGCCAAGTTTTTCAGCCAGTTGATTTCTTGATATTTTTGGATCTGATATAATGGAATTTAAAACATCTTCTTGTTTATGTGTTAAATCAATTATTTGACCACCTATTGCACCACCTATTGCACTACCTATTGCACCACTTACTTGACCACCTATTGCACCACCAACCGAAACTTTTAAAATTTTATTTACCTGTTGAACCTGTCGGAATTTCCGATAAGTTCGATGTACTCCAACTCGCCTTCTTCATAAACATTAGCGATGTGTTCGACTACAGTGCTTCAGCCCTTGTCAAACAGTTCAGCCATCTGCTCCTAAGCCAAACGGTCTCTTCCTCCAGGTTTTGGTAGACAATAATTTCGCTGGGGTTCATTCTGTATAAAATTTATCGTCAGCCCATTTTGCCGGATTGTTTAGGATATAGTTCGAAATTGTTTGGTACGAATGATCGTCGCGGATAATGTGTTCGTAATAATCGCGTTGCCAAAATTTGCCCATTTTTTCGTTATTTTTTTTAAATATAGTCAAACATCCATTTGCCACCAACGATTTGTACGCCCCAACAATGTCGCCAACCGTAGGGGCAATCCCTTGCGGTTGCCCTTTTTTGTTTGACGAATGAATTTTTGACGGTTGCCCGTTTGACGAATGAATGTTCGACCATGCCATGTTTCCCATTTCATCATTTTGTGCCGGGGTTAAAAGGGCAGGGGCAAGCCCAGCCCCTACGTCGTTCAAAACGATGATGCCGTGTAGGTGATTGGGCATTATTTGAAAAACATCCAATTCGAAATTGGGATATCGTTCGGGCAATTTGGCCCATTCATCGTAGGCAATTTGCCCAAATTCATTCAAATGCATGGTCGGGGCGGGCCCTTGCGGCCGCCCTATTTGCATTCCATCAATTTGTGCCGGGGTTGAATGGGCAGGGGCAAGCCCAGCCCCTACGATTTCGCCAAAACGGCAAATCCTGTCATGACAACAAATGGTGATAAAATAGGCCCCGGCCTGCGAATAATCGTATCCTTTTAACCGGATGGACCGGCGATAATGGCGGTGCGGGTCGTAGTTCATTTTATTCCTGTTGATCGTATTCGTTCCAATAAAACAGGGCTCCATCTAGATCGATGGTTTTGTAATATTCCAACAACCGGATAAACAGGTTCTCCCCAATACCGTGATTGGTCAGCGACAAAAGGGTATCCAAATAATTTTCGATGATTTTGGGATCTTTGGTTTTGCCGGATATCATCGCATCGACCTCCTGCTCCAATGCCGGAAGGTGTTGTTCCAGGCGGACATTGAATTCCTGAATGATCTCTGCTAATTCCTTAGTAATCTCCCTTGTCATAGGATTAGTTTTCTGTTACGGCAAGTTTGGACAGAAGTAAATCTTATACGGAAGTAAAAATTTGAGTTCTGCATCTTGTTAAAAAATTAAATTAGTCAATATTCATCGCTTTCAATCGTGATTCCACGAATTTTTATTAGCTCTACTAAATGGCTAAACGACAATTTCCGGACTATTTTATCTGCCTCTACTTTTAGCGACCTGTCAATATCGCTCTTACGTATTCTATTTGCAATATGTGCAAGCCAGTTGAATTCGTCAGAAGCCATCTGACGAATTTCAAAATCATGATTATTAGATAATTGTAATTCGTCAGCCGATGTCTGACGAATTTGATCTGGGAAAGTTGCCTCCAAAACAAATTCAAACAGGTGGGAATAATACAAATAAAATGTACGACTTTGCTTAAGATTAGTCTCCGATAATCCCTTTATACCGATCTCTTTAACCAGGCGGGGCAGTAAACCTGAACCATAACTGGCTCTGTCTTCACCGTTTTGTTCATATTCGACAATATATGCCCCAATCCACCAATTGCGAAGCGTGAGTGCGGTATTGACTGCCGCTGTTGCTTGCCGGTAAAATTTATCGTGAATTGTTGCAATCTGACTTGCTAATAACTTTAAATCCATATTCTTTAATGGTTATTGTCTATTGGCATCTTCATTTAAACACTATCATTTACTCATCTTTAAGCTGTTGCAATTTTCTTGTCGTTCAGTTTTCAATTGTCGCAAGTTTGGAAAGAAGTAAATCCTTCATATTTCTTAATGATTTATTCTCCTTTCTTATTTCATCGGCTAAATCAAATTGTGATTTGAAAATCTCTTTTGCTTTTTTAAGGATATCCTTCTCTGGAAGAAGAAAATTAATACATAACAAATCTTCGGAATTAATTGAAGGATATGTTGAAACACTCATTTCAGCTCTTGCTTGTAAAATTTGCAAATTTTCTTCATTAGTAATTAAGAGATAAAGCAATTCTCCGCATACATTGGGATATATGGGTTTCAAGACGGCAAAGCCAGTTGATACAATCATATTGGATTTAGGATTTTTCAATATTCCAAAATGCTTAAGATTAGGACGAACTGTTGAAAAAATGATGTCATTATGATTTACTTTTCTTTTGGCCCTACTTGGAATTTCATCTATCATCAAGTCTAATGTTTGCAAGTCTTCAATTTCATTATTAGTGATACTGCTCGTATCTAAATATTCGATAGTTTTAAATTTGTCTTTTGGTGTAAATGTCGAAACATTGCATTCAACCGCATCACCAACAACTTTCACTTCCCACCCTTTCGGTATCTCCCCCAATTCACTTTCCACCATTTCTCCCCCATTGGCTTTGTATGGCAATCCATTTTCATCCGGAAACTCAAACTCCACAAACCACTGCTTGTAAATAACTTGTGCGGTTTCTTCGAGTTTTTGAATCAGTTGCTGGTTAAGGGTTATTCGGTTTTGGACTACATTGTACTCTTTTACAATTTCGTGTTGTTTAGTGATAGAAGGGATGGGTAATTGCAAATTGCAGAAATCTTCCCATTCCAAACTTCCACGAACACCACCAACAGCATTAAAGCATGCTTCCCTGTCAAATTCGCTTCGGGTAAACCACATCATCAAATAATCGGGTAACAGCTGGTTCACTTCTTTAACTTCGAAGATCGGATATGCTTGGGATATTATTGCTTCATCAACTTCTTTCAATAACGCGACCGGCATTTTTTTATCGCGCCTTACCTGCATTGTGCTACATGCAAACTGATTTTTCCGGATGATTTTATAGTTCTCCATATCTGTACCAACAATATTTGCAACAGAAGGAATAAACTGCTTCGAAATACTCAAACCCAAAAGTTGTTTCACTTTAAGGCCTGTATTTCGTTCATCTTTAAGCTGGATGAATTCTCCGATCGGTCTATAATTTGATCTCATATCCCAGCTCTTTGAATACGTTCAGCAACTCTTTTTTTGATAGTTCTTCTTGCTTCAGCAGTTCGCCAAATTCGGTTTGCAGGCTTTGCATTTTCTCATCAAAGTCAATGTTTTCGTCACGATTTACAAACTCAATGTATTTGCTTGGTACCAGTGAAAAATCCTTTTTAGCGACTTCATCAAACGACGCTGAATAGCAATATTCAGAAATGTCCTTGTAACTATTATTGTCTTGCTGCCAGGTGTGATAGGTATTTGCTATATCCCTGATTTGCTGTCCGCTGAACTGAATAAATTTCTTTTCAAATGGTTCCCCGATTTGTCTTAAATCCATAAAGAGTACTTCCTTTTCACGATTGCGGTAATGACGTTCCTCATCACCAATACTACGACTTTGTACTTTTTTATTTTTATTCAGAATCCAAACAGTTACACTTATATTGGTGGTATAAAACATATCCTGAGGTAATACCATAATAGCCTCTACTACATTGTTCTCAATCAATTTTCGGCGGATTTTATACTCTTCACCACCACCGCTTAAAGCACCATTTGCCAGGATAAAGCCGGCAACTCCATTCTCCGAAAGTTTGGACACCATATTGAGGATCCAACCATAATTGGCATTGCTTTTGGGGGGCACTTCGTAGCCTCGCCAACGAGGATCGTCGATCAATTCGTTTTCGGCACGCCAGTCTTTTTGATTAAATGGCGGGTTGGCCATGATGAAATCGGCTTTCAGGTCCTTGTGCTGGTCGTCGCCAAAAGTGTCTGCCGCTTTTTTGCCCAAATTGCCCGAAATACCGCGAATGGCCAGGTTCATCTTGGCCAGTTTGAAGGTGGTGTTGGTGTATTCCTGGCCGTAAATGGAGACATTCCTTGTGTTTCCATGATGTGCTTGGATAAATTTGATGGACTGGACAAACATACCTCCGGATCCGCAGGCAGGGTCATAGATGATCCCGCTGTAGGGTTCAATCATTTCGGCAATCAGGTTGACAATGCTTTTGGGTGTGTAGAATTCTCCCTTGCCTTTCCCTTCAGCCAGGGCAAATTTGGAGAGGAAATATTCGTACACACGGCCAACAACATCTTGGGCTTTGTCCTTCAGGGTGTCAATTTCATTGATGGTATCAAGCAGGGAAGAGAGTTTAGTAACGTCAAGCCCTATGCGGGAAAAGTAATTGTCTGGTAGCGCACCGTTCAATGCTTTGTTGTTCTTCTCAATGTTGTGAAGTGCAGTGTCGATCTTTAAGGCAATATCGCTTTGCTTGGAATTTTTGATGATGTAACTCCAGCGGGAAACTTCATCGAGAAAAAACACATTGTTCTGGTTGTAGAATTCAGCCATTTCAATGTATTTTTCCTGCCCTTTGGCAATGAGTTTTTGGCGGTGCTCCTCGAACTTGTCGCTGGCAAATTTCAGGAATATCAGTCCCAAGACAACATGTTTGTATTCGGCCGGCTCCACGCTGCCTCTCAGCTTGTTGGCAGATTCCCATAGCGCTACTTCAATTGCTTTTTCTTTTACTTCTTTTTTTGCCATGTAATGTATGTTTGGTAGTTTAGGTGTTTCGTTATTCGAATATACTATTTAATTCTTTTAAAATTAATTAATTCCAAAATAGAAGCAAATGAAATACCCATGTGGCAATATTTACATCAACCGGAAATGATTTTGTGGGTATTCCATTTGGCCATTAAAAATCAAATTATAAACAGATGAAAAAAAGATTTGTATTGCTCTGGACAATCTGGACTTTATTTGGAGCCGCCTTGATTTATGGTGTCTCGATCTCTGATTCAAAGAATAATATTGCGACTGTAATTGCCAACGTTCTCAGTCTGTCACCTTTATTTGGAATCTTGCTTGCCTTTGGTTCTGTTAAGGCCTCCCGGCAGTTTAATGAATGGTTGCAGGAAGATAAAAATTCATTGTTTTATGTCGCAGGCGGAATTTCCTTTCTGTTTATTCTTCCCGGATTAGTTACGGGAAAATTCGATCCTTATTATTCCGTCATCTTTGCTGCTGTAGTTTTTGCTGTATTTGGAGCTTTGAGGCAAGCCGCAAACAAGGAATTTTCGTTGACCTGGACTGATCTTGCACTTTGGATCCTGCTCTGGATTCCCTTTGACCTTCGCTGGTACATGCAGATTCTCCCGGCGACCAATGATACCTATACCTGGTGGTCAATCGCAATTTCTGTGATTGGTGTAATTGGATGGATTGGGTACCGGCGTGCTGATATTGGTTTTAATCTGGTCCCCAGGCTTAAAGATATACGAATCGCGCTTCTGGCTTTGGTTATAATAATGGCTTTGGTAGTTCCTCCCGGACTGTTAACCGGATTCCTTACTTTTCACTTTCCTCAAACTTTTAATATTCCAAAACTGACCGTTCATTTTATAGGACTTTTTTTAACAGTCGCTTTGCCTGAAGAGCTCTTTTTTAGGGGTATTCTGCTTCGTGGTCTTGATAAAATGTATTCCAAAAAATGGATTCCTTTGGTCATATCCTCATTGGCTTTTGGACTCATGCACTGGAACAATGTCAATACGTTGTCCACACAAATAACCTATGTTTGTTTGGCTGCAATTGCAGGATTGGGATATGGCTGGGCATACCGGAAGAGTGGGAATAACCTGTTCGCTGCCATTCTCGTGCATACATTGGTCGATTGGACCTGGAAATTATTTCTTGCCGGGTAGGGTATTGGAGGCTATTAAACTTGTGCCTCCCTGATTTCTTCCCTCTTCATATAAATATACCTCAGCAACAACCAGACCAACACACTGCTCACAACGGCAAAGTAGAAAGTGCTATTGTTGAACAGGGAGGTTTCTGTCTTATCAGGTTCCAGTCCTTCGCCTGTTACGAAGAAAATAATGACCCCTGCGGCATTGTTGATAAAATGGGCGATTATAGGCAACCAGAGCGTTCCGGTCCATTCGAGCAGGTAACCAAACAGAGCGCCTAGCAACATACGGGGCAGAAATCCAAAAAACTGCAGGTGTAACGCGCTGAACAAAATGGCTGTAATCCAGATACCCCAATGGCTGCTTCCGGTCATTTTTTTAATCAGATTTTGCAGTACTCCTCTGAAGAGCAACTCTTCGCCTATGGCAGGCAAGACAGCTACAATAACAAGATTACCCAGTAATCCTCCAATACTTTTGGTAGTCAGAAAGGCCTTTGTTATCTCGTTTGCCTGATCCTCCGAGGTACGCATCCAGTTCTCCAGCGAACTCAACCACGAAGGCAATACGAGCTGCTGGTTAAGGAGGGATACCCACTCAATGACCGGTCCGCTTACCAGGATAACCCCACAAACAACTCCCAGCATTATCCAGGCAGGTTTAGCTGTCAACCGAAGGAAATGAAAAGGTTTATCGTCGAGCGAATAAGCAATAAAAACCGGCGGGAGAATGAACATCCCCAATGATTGCAATACCTGGAAAAATTTCAATAAACGCACATTCGCAGGTTCATTGAAATTGGCAAGCATTCCCGATAAGGTTTCAAAACTGATCCCGAGAACAATCCGGCAAACCAGAAAACCAACCATCGAAACCAGAATTCCCCCCATCAGGATCATGATCAGGGTGAAAAGAACCTGCGTAAAAGGGGTCGAATCGCGAAGAAACTTCATTTTTTAATATTGCATCATTCGTTTGCAAAGATATTCATTCCTGCAGGCTGACAAAGTGGCTTTCAATCCGAATGGTTATCTTTGCTGCATGTTTGACAATCCCGATAGGGCAATCTCTTTACGGGTAATTGGACTACTTGAAAGTTTAGAAATTACAATATTTGAATGAAGATCGGCAATCTTGACCTGGGTATTTTCCCGCTGTTTCTGGCTCCGATGGAGGATGTAACCTATAAGTCGTTCCGTTTCCTGTGCAAAAAATATGGGGCGGATGTGATGTACACCGAGTTTGTTGCATCGGAAGCCTTGATACGTGATGTCGCCCGCACAAAGAGGAAGATGACGATTTTTGAGTTCGACAGGCCATTGGCCATTCAGCTCTATGGCTCCAACATTGAATCAATGGTTCAGGCGGCCAAAGTAGCTGAACTAGCCCAACCTGATTTTATCGACCTCAATTTTGGCTGTCCGATGAAAAAAATTGCCGGCAAAGGCGCCGGTGCCGGATTGTTGCGCGACATTCCAAAGATGATAAAAATGGCCGAAGAGGTGGTGAAGGCGGTTCAACTTCCGGTTACGGCCAAAACCCGGCTCGGTTGGGACCACGATGATCAGCCCATTGTCGATGTGGCAGAACGGTTGCAGGATGTGGGTATTCAGGCTCTGGCCATCCATGGCCGCACAAGAAGTCAGTTATATTCGGGCGAGGCAGACTGGAGTTTGATCGCAGAGGTTAAGAACAACCAGCGAATGAAGATTCCCATTATCGGCAACGGAGATATTTCAGGACCGGAAAAAGCCAAAGCCCTGCTCGACCAGTCGGGAGTCGATGGGTTGATGATCGGCAGGGGTTCGATAGGACGACCCTGGATCTTCCGTGAAGTGCGCCACTTTCTTAACACCGGCGAAATTTTGCCTCCTCCCACTGTTTCCTTTGTGGTTGAGAATGTCAAAGAACAGCTCAACCAATCACTAACGTGGAAAGATGATCCCCGAAGGGCAGTACTCGAGATGCGCCGCCATTTTGCCCGATATTTTCCAAATTTAAAAGATTTCAAAGAGCTCCGCATCCAACTTCTCCGAGCTGATGAACTGGAGGAAGTGATCCAAATCCTTGATCATATTGCGGAAATTTATGCCGATACCACCGTCGATTACACCAACGTTGGATTGAAATAAATTTTTGCTACTTTCGGTGGACTAAGAAGCTGTTTAAATTTCTTACACAGAGAATTTATTGCTCCTTAATTAAACTAAAAATGGCTTTGAAATTCTCGCTTTAGTTTAAATACGCTTGAGGAAACAACGAGTTACACAACTTGTCCCGATACTTCGGGAGAGAGAAAAATCGCAAGCGATTTTCCAACTCTGTGTAACTCCGGGGTTTCTCTCATGAAAACACCCAATTGCAGAAATTTCTATAAACACTATATTCTCGATTAATAGACAATTATTCTCTGTGTAATATTTTAAACAGTCTCTAAACCTCTGCAAATGGCTGAATTTACACGTCGTCATTTCATCCGGACTGGTGTCGCCGGAGCAATTGTAGCCACCGGTGCTTTATCTGCGCTGAGTGTTGCACCAAATATTCCCGCCAAAGTCGATAAGGTCGATCTTGGTAAAACCGGACTAAAGGTAACCAGATTGGCCATGGGAATGGGCACCAATGGTTGGAACCATGCTTCCAACCAAACACGTATTGGCCTGGAGAAATTTAAACTGATGGTCCAGGCCGGTTTTGACAGGGGAATCCGCTTTCTGGACACCGCCGACACTTATGGCTCCCATCCTTTTGTCAAGGAGGCCCTTAAGCTTTTGCCAAGGGATGAAATTACCCTGATGACCAAAATTTGGACCGACAATCTTGACTGGCACCCACTCCAGCCGGTAGATCAGATGATCGATCGCATCCGCCAGGAGTTGCAGACAGATTACCTCGATATCGTCTTGTTGCACTGCATGACCAAAGCCAATTGGACCGAAGATAAAAAGCGTTTCATGGATGGATTAAGTGAAGCGAAATCGAAGGGATTGATCAAAAAAGTTGGCTTCTCAGCCCATGATTTTGGGGCATTGGAAAGTGGTGTCAACCACGACTGGCCTGACGTTGTTCTGGCACGCATCAACAACAAACAGATCAAGATGGATGGCACTCCCGAAAAGATTATGTCGCTTTTGGAAATTGCGGGATCCAAAGGGAAAGGGGTGCTGGGGATGAAAATTTTTGGTTGCGGCGGACTGCTCAAAGAGGAGGAGAGAACGGCCTCGCTGAAGTATGTGGTCCAAAGCAAAAAAGTACATGCCATGACCATTGGCTTCGAGGATGAGTCACAGGTTCACGATGCAGTAGACCTGCTTATGGGGATAGTTCGACAAGTTTGAAGGGTTTGAAATGTTTAAAAAGTTTATGGGTTACCCTTCGACAAGCTTCTCAGGGACCGGTAACATTTCAAACATTTCCCTTCGACTTCGCTCAGGGACCGACAATTTTTCGAACAATTCAAACATTTCAAACATCATAAACATTTCAAACATTTGTTTTACATGAAAACTCAAAAACTACTTTTAACATTGATTCTTTTGATGACCGTTTTGGTGCAGCTGCAGGCTGTCAATTTTGACCAGAAAAAATTGATCGGAAAATGGCAATATACCGCTCCAACCGCACCACCAAACTATACTTCCGGACAGATTAATTTTATTCAGGCCGGCGATAAGCTCAAAGGGGAATTGGTCATCGAAGGACAAAAAGTGGAATTCTCGCAAATCACCATCAAGGAGGAGTTGATATCAGTACTCATTTACCTTGAATCAACCCCGATTACCGTCAATTTTAAAATGGTCAATGGGAAACTGGAGGGAAAGGCCGATACACCGGATGGTTTGGTTGCATTAACTGCTACCAGAATATAGTGTTATCTTTGGTGATACTGCTTTTCGTAATATTTTTCGTAAGCTCCTGAAGAGACATTCTCAAGCCACTCCGAATTTTTCAGGTACCAGGCAACAGTCTTGGCAAGACCTTCCTCAAATTGCAGGGAGGGTTTCCATCCCAGCTCTCTTTGAATCTTGGATGAGTCGATGGCATACCTTAAATCGTGGCCTGCACGGTCTTTTACAAAAGTTATCAATTGTCGGGAAGTACCTTGCGCCCTGCCTAACTGTTGATCGACTACATCGCACAATGCCCTGATCAAATCAATGTTGGTCCATTCATTAATTCCGCCGATGTTATAGGTTTCCCCATTGACACCATTGTGAAAAATCACATCGATGGCCGAGGCATGGTCTTCAACATAAAGCCAATCACGGATATTCTCTCCTTTCCCGTATACCGGAATTGGTTTGTTGTGCTGAAGGTTGTGGATGCACAAAGGGATCAACTTCTCCGGGAACTGATTGGGTCCATAATTGTTCGAACAGTTGGAAATCACAACCGGCAGGTGAAACGTATTGTGATAGGCCCTGACCAGGTGATCGGAACTTGCCTTCGATGCAGAATAAGGACTCTGGGGATCGTAGGAGGTCGTTTCTGTAAAAAGGCCGGTTGCTCCTAGCGAACCATAAACCTCATCGGTCGAGATATGGTAAAAACGCTTCCCCTCCATGGCCCCCTTCCAGTGTTCCTTGGCAGCATGGATCAAGTTAAAAGTTCCGAAGATGTTGGTACGGATAAAGGAGGCAGGATCTGTGATGGATCGGTCGACATGTGATTCGGCGGCCAGATGAACTACCCCTTCGATAGGGTAAGTCTCAAAAAGTTTGTTCACGAAGTCACTGTCTGTGATATCCCCTTTGACAAAGGTATAGTTGGGCAAAGTATCTATGTCCTTCAGGTTTTCGAGATTTCCAGCATAGGTCAGAAGATCCAGATTGATAATCTGGTAGTCCGGATAGTTTTTTACAAACCTTCTAACAACGTGAGACCCTATAAATCCTGCACCTCCTGTAATCAAAATATACTTTTTCATCCTTATATGCTTTTAAAATTTTTAATCATGGATAGCCAGGCTAAAATTCAGGGTATTGAAATAAATCTTATAT
Source organism: Bacteroidia bacterium (assembly GCA_026391315.1). Taxonomy (GTDB): domain Bacteria; phylum Bacteroidota; class Bacteroidia; order Bacteroidales; family Prolixibacteraceae; genus CAINVV01. Next base: position 131,261 of record JAPLDT010000023.1, on the reverse strand, counting down.
AGTTCTTTTGTATCATCGGCATTCTCAAATTATCCAACCAATTCTTCAATGAACAATCCGATAATCCATTCATCCATTCATCCGAATCCTAATCCGCTTCTCCCAGTTCCACGCCGATAAAAGCGTCTCCTCCAGTGTGGCCATGGATTTCCAGCCCAAAACCGTGTTCGCTTTGGTGGTATCAGCATAGATCTTCTCAATATCTCCTGCCCTTCTGCCAACAATTTTGTAATTAACTTTTTGTCCGGTTGCTTTCTCAAAGGAGTTCAACAGTTCAAGAACTGAAACGCCATTCCCGGTTCCTACATTGAAAAACTCGAAAGCAGATTCATTCTTATGATTTAGCAATCGCCCGATAGAAATCACATGCGCTTTTGCCAGGTCAACCACATTAATATAGTCACGGATACAGCTTCCATCCGGCGTATTGTAGTCATCGCCGAAAACGGAAAGCTGAGGTCGGATTCCAGCTGCCGTCTGGGTCACAAAAGGAACCAGATTGCTGGGAATCCCATTGGGAAGTTCCCCGATCAATGCGGATGGATGAGCCCCTATCGGATTGAAATATCGAAGTGCAATGGCCTGAATTTTTGGATTGGCACGCGTGTAATCCTTGATGATATCTTCACAAACAATTTTCGTATTGCCATATGGAGATTCGGCCGTCTGACGCGGTGTCTGTTCCGTTACCGGAAGATGGTCCGGCTGACCGTAAACAGTACAGGATGAGGAAAATACGAGATTATTGACACCTGAATGTTCCATACACTCAAAGAGGTTAATCAGGGAAACCAGGTTGTTGCGGTAGTAGTTCAGCGGCTTTTGCACAGATTCACCTACTGCCTTGAAGGCGGCAAAATGAATTACGGCATCAATATTTTTGGACTCATTAAAGAGCTTCTCCAGAAGTTCGGGATTTTGCATATTGAATTGGTGGAATTCGGGACGAATCCCTGTAATCTCTTCGATCTGATCCACCACTGCCTCTGTTGAATTGCTTAAATCATCCACAATGACTACATCGAAACCCGCGTTTTGTAGCTCTACTACGGTATGTGAGCCAATGTATCCTGTTCCTCCCGTAACTAAAATTTTTCCCTTCATCTGAAATACGTAATTAGATTTACATAAAGTCGGAGGCCAAAAGTACTAAATCTAAGAGACTGTTTAAAAATATTACACAGAGAATAATTGTCTATTAATCGAAAATATAGGGTTTATAGAAATTTCTGCATTATGGCGTTTTCATGAGAGAAACCCCGGAGTTACACAGAGTTGGAAAATCGCTTGCGATTTTTCCCTCTGTGTAACTCGTTGTTTCCTCAAGCGTATTTTAACTAAAGCGAGAATTTCAAAGCCATTTTTAGTTTAATTATGGAGTAATAAATTCTCTGTGTAAGAAATTTAAACAGCTTCTATGTTTTATTCTTATATTTGGGGTTCATTTATTCAATATAAAAAGAGATTCCAAAGCTTCGGGCCAACCGTTCCCGCGCATGCGGAGTATTACAAATTCGTATCAAATGAACCTTTCTTCCTATCTTTCAGAGTTGTTGAAGACCAACGATTGCGTGATCATCCCTGATCTCGGAGGGTTTATTGCCAATTATCAAACCTCCGGGTACGATACCCAGGGCAACAAATTTTCACCTCCATCCAAAGAGATTATTTTTAGCAGCAAGCTGAAAAAGAATGACGGATTGGTGGTAAATTATGTGGTGGAGAAAGAGGGAGTTGGGTATCTCGAAGCCAGAAAAATTGTTTCTGAATTTGTTTCTGAATGTCTGTCCAGACTGGAAAATGGCGAACGGGTCAAATTTGATCAGATTGGTTCCATCTATTTCGATAAGAATGAGAACATTTTGTTTGACGCCATTCCAAAAATTAATCTCAGGGCTGACGCATTTGGCCTCGACTCTTTTCATTTTCCGCAGCTAGTCAACAAATACACACAGGCGCCAAAGCCTGTATTCAGGGACAAAGCTCCTGAACCCCAAAAACGTGTTCACCCGGCGGTAAAATATCTGCTGGTAGGATTACCCCTCCTTGCATTGCTATACTTTGTACCTTTTAATAAAATATTTAACAGCAGAGAGTCTGCCATCCAGAAGAGTACCAACAACGCTTCTCTTGCATTGTCAGACACTCCTGTTGCACTTCCCGGTGTCAAATCGGAACCGCTGTCAGTACCATCTGAACCCAAAGCTGAGACGACATCAATTGCAACTGATGTCAAACCAGAGCCTGCTCAAGCTGAGCCCAATACTTCAGTAGATCACGCTCCTGTTGCACCAGTAGTGCCTGAGCCAAAGGTTTCTATATCCCAGAATAGTATTGGTCTAAATTCGGCAGGAACAGCTTCCAATGGTAAATTCCATGTGGTAGGCGGCTGTTTCAAAATAAAGGAAAATGCGGACAAACTTGCCGAAAAGCTTATCAAACAAGGCTATCATGCGGAGGTTTCCACCATGGGCAGAAGTTTTTTCAGGGTTTCTGTTGAAAGCTACCTAACCCGTGATGATGCCGTTCAAGGCTTAGGCAAAATATTGGAAGCAGATCCCGAAACCAGTTACTGGCTGATGGCCGACAAATAATTATTAAAGTTTAGCCGATTTCTGAACCTCACGGAAGACGCGCATAAAATTACCGCCCCAGATCTTTCTGATATCCTTTTCGGAATATCCTCTTTTTACCAGTTCGAGGGTAACGTTTCCCATCATGCTCACATCCCTGCAACCCGACAAATCACCTCCGCCATCAAAGTCGGTTCCAAAACCAACATAATCGACTCCAATGACTTTCACAATGTGATCGATGTGGTTGACCATATCCTGTACGGTTGCCAGTTTATTTGGATTTGGATCGGGCTTCTTTACATAGTCTGAAAGGAAGCACATCTGAATGACTCCTCCATTTTTGGCCAAAGCACGAAGATCATCGTCAGTGAGATTTCTGGGATTATCACATACAGCGCGCGAGCAGGAATGGCTTGCAATGACAGGTGCTTTACTTAATCTGATGACATCCATAAAGGTTTCATCCGAACTATGCGAGACATCAATGATCATTCCTATTCTGTTCATTTCAGCCAAAACTTCCTTTCCAAAGGGTGAAAGGCCATGGTATTCTGTTCCTTTTTTCTTATCGGTTGAAGAGTCGCAGATGTCATTGTTAGAGGTGTGGCACAAGGTGATGTACCTGATGCCCATATCATAATATTTTTTTACAAGGGTGATATCATTGCCAAGGGCATACCCGTTTTCAAGTCCGATAAAGATGGCTCTCTTGCCCAACCCCTTTAACTTGTATGCATCATCGGGTGTCAGTGCAATCTCGGCCTGATCGGGATTGGCACCAACGCTTTTACGAATCGTGGCGAGAATATCCAAAGCTTTTTTTTGCACAATAGCATTCCCTTCCGGAGTTCTTGGACCCTGTCCCACGAATACTGCGAAAAACTGTGCATCCAATCCGCCCTCCTTCATCCTGGGGAAATCAACTTTGGTGCCGGTGGTTGCCTGATCCTGTCTTTTCCCGACATCAAAACCATCCCTTAAGAGATTCAGTGGGGTGTCCGAGTGCGTATCGATTGTCAGAACGGCTTTGTGAATCCTGGCAGCTTTGGCTTCCACAGTTTCTTTACCAAAGGCGATTCCGGCAATAAAGAGCATTATAACGGAGAAAGACATACTCCGAAGAATAGTTTTTTTCATTCATGTAGTAATTAGGTAATTGCTTAAAAAAATCGACAAATATTATTGTTACCATGCCCTCCCGGCAAGGTTCATTAATCATCATTATATCATTCCGTCCGAAAAAATCTTATCACATTTCTCCAGATGCTACCGCGGACGGTGATCTTCTGGCATTCGTTTACCCGGGGTTACGCTCCTTCGTCGCTCACCCCGGGCTATTGACATTTAACCCCTTTGGGGTATAGCTTCAGAGTTGCACTCTCACGGTCTCTTAGTCCATAAGTCCCCAAGTCTTTTATTTACTGAACTCAGCCAGTCTGCTAAGGTATTTTCCAATGATGTCGAATTCAAGATTGATCACGCTCCCTTTTCGGATGGCGTGAAAATTGGTGTGTTCAAAAGTGTACGGAATGATAGCTACCTGGAAAGAGTCAATTTGCGAATTGACAACGGTGAGACTTACTCCGTTGACAGTAATTGAGCCTTTCTCGACTGTCATGTAGCCCTTTCTTGCCATTTCAGGATCAAAATTATAGGAAAAAGTGTAGTACCAGCTTCCATCGGCTTCTACTACCTCTTTACAGATAGCAGTCTGATCCACGTGTCCCTGAACGATATGGCCATCCAACCGGCCATCCATTTTCATGCTTCTCTCCAGGTTAACTTTGTCACCGGCTTTCAAAACACCCAGATTTGTTTTTAGCAAGGTCTCTTTGATAGCCGTGACGGTATAGGTAACTCCCTCCTTTCGTACAACTGTCAGACATACCCCGTTGTGCGATAAACTTTGGTCTACTTTAAGTTCATCGGTAAAATCACAACTCAGGGTAAAATGAACATTCTCCTGATCTTTTACGATGGATACTACAGTACCCATCCCTTCAATTATTCCTGAAAACATCTTATCTGATATAAAATTTTTACGAAGATAATAGTAATTCCAAACCACAAAAGTTTCATTCTTAATTCTCAAAGGAAATAACTATATTTATCCTTCCATTTTACTATTAAAAAGGATTCCCTTAACCTTTTGAATATGAAAATAATTCATTTGCACAGGTCTATTGTGCTTTCGGCCGTGGTAATATTATTGCTTTCGGCATTCCCAAAATCTGCGAAATCGCAGCAAGATCCAATTTACACCCAGTATCTCACCAATTTATTATCCATTCAGCCTGCCTATGCCGGCATCACGGGTGTTCTTACCATAAGCGCCTTGTCGCGGGCCCAATGGGTCGGATGGGAAGGAGCTCCAAACTCCAACACTTTTACCATGCACTTCCCGATGAAATCCTTCAATGTCGGGCTTGGATTATCCATTGTCAACGATAAGTGGGGACCCATTCTTCAAAATGGTCTCTATGCAGATTACGCTTACCGGATTATTTTGAAACCGCGACAATATCTCGCGCTTGGAATCAAGGCCGGGTTCAATACCTACCATGCAAGATTCACAGATTTAGAATTAAATGATCCCCTGGATCCCTCTTTTGCCCAAAATGTGGATTTCAAAATGTTGCCCAATGTAGGATTCGGCGTTCTTTGGCACAGCGACATTTTTTTTCTTGGTATTTCCATGCCAAAGTTGTTCAAAAACAACATTGTGGATGATTCAGACAAAAAAGTTTACCGCGAGGTACTGCACGCTTATGCCATGGGAGGCTATGTTTTTAGTCTTGCCGAAAATGTGAAATTAAAACCTACCGCTCTTTTCAGATGGAGTGAACAAACGCCCTCTTACATCGACCTCGCGGCAAATATTCTACTCTATGAAAGGGTCTGGTTCGGAGCTACCTACAGGCTGAAAAACTCCTATGCACTCTCCTTTCAGTTCAATGTCAATTCACAGCTGCGATTTGGCTACTCATTTGACCTGACAACTTTCCACGAAAATATGATCAACTCAGGAACCCACGAATTCACAATTAATTATGAGTTCCACAACACCAGACGAACCAAAAGGTATACGGCCAGGTATTTTTAGCAGAGGGCATGGGGCATGGGGCTTGGAGGATTGAAGAGCGAAACGAGAAAACTGGGAGATGGGTTGTGGGATACTCTTGGAGACTTTTCAACAACCATGCTGTGCCATCTAAAACCTACCACGAAGTGGTTAATACCACATATTTGATTTTTTTCCTGTTTTAAAACATGTGTTTCATATCGTCCTATATATCTGTTGTTTATAGTCATAAAATAGGCAGTCGGATCATCTTGATTTTGTTTTTTGAAAAAAAAAGGGTAACTTATAGATTGAATGAAGGATTAATATTATATGTGTCAATCCTTGTGCCCGGAAAACCAAAACAGCATTAAATCGGTAGCTATGGCCATGAATAAATTTGTGCAGAAGGCCGCACCGGATTACATCACCCTGCTTCGTCCCTCAAGAACCTGCGGGTAGGGCTCACCGATGCGGCCAAAAGGTCGGAGTTTATCCTTCTTGTATGGAGCCCTCCTTATGTGTTATCACAAAGGACCATGAGGAAATATCAATTTGTGAATGTACCATTTTTACACAAATTAAAATTTCAATATTATGAAAAAAATCATCTTGCTTTTGATGGTGCTTTTCGTGGTTTCCAGCATTGGATTTGCTTCAAACGATGCAAAAATTGATAAAACCCAGACTGTAGCTCCACAAGTGAAAAATATCTCCATAGATCTCGGAGATATAACCAATATGACAACGTGTGAGTTGACTCAATTAATCAACGGAATAATTGTAACCGGTTTACCGGATTTACCTGTATTACAGTGTTCAGTTACTGTTAAGGCCAATTTAAATATTGGACTTTTTAGTTTTGAGATTACTGTAACTGTGTCAGGCGATTGTGCTGAAATACGAGCTTCAGGAACAGCAATTGCATATCAAATAATTGCTGCTATTAAATCTTATCTTGAATCTTTCATATAATTATAGCATTTCAATAAACTAATTAAATCTTTAATTAATACTGACTGTCTCTCATGACAGCCAGTATTTTAATCCTACATTCAATGAAAAGAAATTTATTTATTCTCCTACTCATTCTATCCGGTTTGAAAGTTAGCTGCCAAAATGATAGTTGCTATCATTTTCAAGTGGAGTACTTGATGCAGTTGAACTTTAACGGACCTGCCTCATACGAAGCGTTCCTCTTTTTTAACAAGTCACAATCTCTTTTTGAGTACAAAGAGATCATTCTAGAAAATGAAAGTACAGAAATAGAGAAGGATACAGAGCTGAATAAGAAGATAACCATTCATGACAAATCCTTGTATTGCATCAAAAACAACAGAGAAAAGAATGTAACAACAGAATTGGTTAGAGGTTTTAATAAAAATGAATTTTATGAGGTTGAAGAGACTATTCCCACCATCGAATGGACAATCACGGAGGAGACAAAAAAAATAAACGAGCACAATTGTAGCAAAGCTACCTGCAACTTCAGGGGACGAAACTATACCGTTTGGTTTACCACAGAGATACAAACCAGTTTCGGACCCTTGAAATTAAATGGATTGCCCGGCCTTATTCTTGAAGCGAGTGATGATACCAAAGAAGTTATTCTTTACGCAAAAGTTGCGAAGCAAGAAGATAAACGAATTGTAAATAAACAATCTGGACCAAAAATCATTTCCCGTTCTGATTACAAAAAGATCATAGCAGAGGGTATGAAAAAATTTGAAGAGACCATCAAAATAATATCTTCCAGGATGGACAGGGGTCTCAAGACAAGCATACAAATCAACCCGACAAAATCCATCGAAATGGATCTTGGCTTATAGGTTCACGAGGAGTAGAAATATTTTAATCCAAATACTTCAACCTTGAGAAAATATATCTTATACCTTCTTTTTTCTCCTCAATTAGTTTTCGCTCAAACCACCCTCACCGGTACGGTAAAAGACGAGAAAAGGAATCCGATTCCTTATGCCAATGTTTTTCTCAAACCTGATAACAGTCAGGCGATTGTTGCCTATGGGCAGTCGGATGAGAAAGGGAGTTATAAGCTCAGAACCAATAGAACAGGTAAGTTATGGCTGAATTTTTCCGCATTGTCCTATAAAACTGCTATTTTGCCGATCGAATTAACCAGTGGGACCATTGAAATCACAAAAAATGCAACCATGGTATACGAGCCAATTGAGCTCAATGAAGTAATCGTTTCAGCGGATAAATCCATGATCGTAAAAAAAGATACCATCATTTTTAATGCCAAGTCTTTTGCAAAAGGGAATGAAAGGGTTGTAGAAGATTTGCTCAAAAAGATTCCGGGATTGAATGTTGCCGATGATGGTACCATCAAAGTGGGAAACAAGGATATTGAAAAAATAATGGTAGACGGGGATGACTTTTTTGAAAAAGGATATCGGATACTGTCGAAAAATATGCCGGCCTATCCCATCGAAAAAGTTGAGGTCTACCAGCACTATTCAAACAACAAGCTTCTCAAGGGAATCGAAAGCAGCGATAAAGTGGCCTTGAACCTGAAATTGGATGAAAAATCAAAACGACAATGGTTTGGCAATTTGGCCACAGGGTTTGGTCCGGGTGAAGTTATCCGGTATGAAGGCTTTAGCAACTTAATGAATTTTGGCAAAAAGAACAAATTCTATGGAATAGCCAGCCTTAACAACATAGGGGAAGATTCATCCGGAGATATCAACTTTCTGATAAGACCCTCTGAACAGGACGAACCAGGTAGTGCGGGTGATAATCAAAGTGCACATACAGTACTTGATATAAGCACCTTTTCCCCAAATCTCAAACAAGAAAGAATTCTCTTCAACAACTCCGGGATCTATTCATTGAATGGCATTTTCACGCTTTCATCTAAGGTAAAAGTGAAAGTCCTGGCTTTTTTGAACACAGACGAAAACAACTATTTTAATAGCAGTTTTGAATCAACATCAGTTGGAGAAATCTCCTTTACAAACACCGAAGATCACCATTTAAGAAAAACAAAAATGACGGGCTTTGGGAAAATCGATCTAACCAAAGATATTTCAAAAACTCAGACACTATTTTTTACCAGTAAATACAATCGATCCGATGAAAATGGCCAAAACAAACTGGTCTTTAATGATTCTGTTACCAATGAGAAACTGGAAAATACCAACTTACTTGTAGCGCAAAGGTTCGTTTATACCAATAAGTTCAAAAAAAACAAAGTATTGCTTCTTACGGGCAGTTATATTTACGAAAATTCACCTCAGCACTATTCACTCGACAAATTCTTTTACCAGGATCTTTTCCCGGCAGCAACCGGTGTTAACGAAGTTAGTCAAAACAGCAAGAATCAGATGCAATTTGCCGGATTGGAGGCTCATCTGATGGATAAAAAAACGAATGGTAATTTGCTGGAAGCAAAATTAGGCAATCAATACAGATCAGATAATTTATCCTCAAATTTTTATTTAATTGCTGATAAAAACTCAATGTCAGAGCCTTCCGGGTACCAGAATAATTTGGTATATACAACCGGTGATTTGTATCTTACTACAAAATTTCGGCTTGGCTTAAAAAAATTTGGCTTGATCTCAGTTCTTGATTTTCATCAACTTTACAACCAGATAGAAAGACCCGGGAATACACTGCATCAATATCCTTTTTTCATTAATCCTCTGGTAGGCATGGAGTGGAGCATCAACGAGAAAAATAAATTCCTGACTACATACTCGTACAATCATACAAATGCTACTGTTCTGGATGTTTATGATCAATACATCAATGCGGGATTTCGGTCATTTACAAAAGGTACCGGCAACTTTAATCAGTTGAATCAAACTTCGGTTGTTCTAAATTACACCTATGGAGGCTGGGGTGAAAAATCTTTTGCCAACGCATTTTTGATGTACAACAAGAACTACGATTTTTACAGCACCAATACTATTGTTTCCCGGAATTATGCCCAATCTGAAAAAATCCTGATTAAAGATAGGGAGTTCATTATATTATCTTCCAATATTGACAGGTATATCAAAACAATTTCATCCACATTGAAATTAAATTTTGGTTTTACGATGTCCAATTACAAGAACATGGTTAATAGTTCAGATCTCAGAAATATTAAAAGCAATAATTTCAATTATGGTTTTGAACTTCGTTCTGGTTTAAGCGGGCTGTTTAACTACCATATCGGTTCAAAATGGAACTACCACGAAGTGATAACCAATACCAGAAACAAGTACACAGATAACCTGTCATTTCTGGATCTCTCTTTTGTCTTCAGCAAGAAAGTCGAAGTTCAGCTCCAGACAGAGCGATACTTTTTTGGTAGCCTGGACAAAAACAACAACAAATATTATTTTCTGGACGTAAATACCCGGTACACTATAAAAGAAAATAAATTTACCATCACCCTTTCGGGTAAGAATTTGTTAAACACCGAAACTTTTAGAAGTTATTCTATCACCGATATAAGTGTTTCCAAATCAGAATACAGATTACTCCCAAGATATCTTCTTTTAAAAGCAGAATATCGGTTCTGACCAAAATTTTCGTTCCCGTCCTTCCGATACCAAAATAATTGGCTTGTGCCATATCCGTACGCGGACGTCGATCATTCGGTGTTCTCCATTCTCCATTTTCCGTTTTGAAAAAGAACTTTTTATAGGTAGTTTTGATTAACATTGCGATTGAAGCAGTGTGCCCTATGAAACGAGCATGAGCTTAACCCACAAAAGATGGTGTAAATGCTTTTGCGAGTTCCATGAGTACGTTCTGACATTTAACAGATTAACAATGTTTTTTACGAGTGAAAGAGACAGAAATTAAAAACAGTTATGATTCGATTTGTCAGCTTCTTTCGGACAGGAAACTGAAACCAGCCTTCGATCTGCTTGAGCGTATTATTACGGCCAATGGCCTGGGTGAATTTGGCGATCAGCAACTTGAGCTGGAACAAAACTACCGTTTCATGCTGAAATATACCGTCGAAGGAATCAAAGACCCCGAAAGACAGAAAATTTACCGGCATATATTGCTCTCCGCTTTCGAACTGGCCGACAGTTGTGCGGATACTTTGAGAATGAAATTTTCCAATTCTCTGGAGTATCAGAAAAAGCGCGGGTTTGTTCGCATTGCCCTTGACAATATTGCCGACCACTTTTCTCAGCTGGAATCCTTCCACCTGGAGAAAGAGCTTCGATCGCTGATCGAGCTTCCCACACTTGACAAAAAAGACGAACCCGAAGAAGAGAGACATCACCAAAAGCTGATCAACCTTTTTTACCACTATTGGTTCAAAAACAAGCTTTCACATGAGGAGGTTCTATCCTTTAATGATTTTCTTCAGAATCAGCATATTCCGGGATATGAAAAAGCCTTTTTGATTACATCTGTCACCCTTGGTCAACTACATTTGTTTGATGAGCAGAAGATCATGCTTCTCTTCGAAGGATATGAGTCAAATCAGGAAGAGGTGAATCAACGGGCATTAACCGGATTGCTTCTTACGCTTTATTATTTCGACAAAAGGATATTTCTTTTCCCTGCCATTTCCGCCCGTCTTGCCCTGCTGAGCGAAAAAAAATCATTCAGGCAACATCTTGAAAAAATTATTCTGCAGTTGATCGGATCAAAAGAGACTGAAAAGATCCAGCGAAAGCTTCAGGATGAAATCCTGCCTGAGATGATGAAATTAAGTCCGAACCTGAGAAATAAATTGAGTCTTGAGGCCATGCTGGGGGACGCGCTGAATGAGGACAAAAATCCGGAGTGGCGGGACATTCTGAAAGATTCGCCCGGATTTATGGACAAGATGGAGGAGTTGAGCGAGATGCAGATGAAAGGCGCCGATATCTTTATGACCTCTTTCGCCAATCTGAAGAATTTCCCGTTTTTTAGTGAACTTACCAACTGGTTCGTTCCCTTTTACTCTCATCATCCCGATTTGATCAGAAGTTCTGCCAATGAAGACCTGCAGGTCAACCAAAATTTGTTCGACCTTTTGCTCAAAACACCAGTATTGTGCAATTCAGACAAATATTCCTTCTGCTTCAGCATGCAAACCATCCCGGCAGAATACAAAAAAATGATGTTCGACAACATGTCGGCTGAGTTTGATCAGTTGCTTGAGGCGGAAAGTGAGGATGAGATCATCGCTCACGATAAAAAAGCGGAGGCCATATCGGGGCAATACATAAGGGATTTATACCGGTTCTGCAAACTTCATCCCCAGCGGGAAGGCTTCGTGGACATCTTCTCCTGGTCGTTCGATTTTCACAACAAAAACGTCTTTCGCGACCTTTTGCGTGAAGAGACGCAGCTGATGAGAAATATTGCTGAATTTTACTTTGCCAAGGATTATTATCTGGAGGCTGCTGAAATATATATCATGCTGTTGAAAGATGATGAAGAGGCCGAATTAATCCAGAAACTTGCATTCTGTTACCAGAAGATGGAGAATTACGAACTCGCTCTCTCCTATTACCTGAAAGCAGATCTGTATGATCAAAACCGCACCTGGAATCACAAAAAGATAGCCTTGTGTTACAGACATCTAAAAAAGCCGGATTTAGCCCTTCACTATTACCAGCAGGTAGTCGCGTCTGAACCAGACAATCTGGCCATCCACATCTCTATCGGCCATTGCCGAATGGAACTTAAACAATACGATGAAGCGCTAAAATCCTATTTCAAAGTCGAATATCTCTCTCCGGGGAACAAGAAAATATGGAGACCCATCGGTTGGTGTTCACTCCTGGTAGGTAAGAAACAACAATCAGAAAACTATTTCCGTAAACTGGTGGAGGATTCTCCCAACAAGTTCGATTTAATGAACATGGGGCACGTCCAATGGTGTTTGGGGAAGAGAAAAATAGCCCTGGATTTTTACAAACAAAGCATCAACGATGCTGAAATGTCCGAAAAGGAATTCATGGATGCGTTTGACGAGGACCTGGAACATTTGCTAAGACAAGGTGTAGATCCTGAAGATGTTCCTATTATGCTCGATCAACTCAGATATGCCCTGGAAAAGGACCTAACCACTTTTAAAAGGTAATGAACAATGTAACCCGCAACAAAGAACTCAGCTGGCTCTCTTTCAACGAGCGTCTGCTCCAGGAAGCATCGAAAAAAGAGGTGCCTTTGATTGAGCGACTCAAATTTCTTGGAATATACTCAAACAATCTCGATGAATTTTTCCGCATTAAGGTGGCTATTTTACGCAGACTAGCTACCATTGACAATCTGGTACTTGTAGATGGTGAACTGCCCGCCGATATTTTGAACCAGATTGAACAAACTGTTGTATCACAAAGCAAGTGGTTCGAGCGAATATATGGTCAATTACTTAAAGATCTCGCCGAAGAGGATATTTTCATCATCAACGAGAGCCATTTGACTGCAGAGCAGGGCGAATATGTAACAGCTTTTTTTAAAGAGGAAGTTCGTCCGCGCATTATGCCGGTAATTATAAAGAAGAACCAGCCACTCCCCTCCCTGAACGACGATGCCATCTACCTGGCTGTTGTCATGAGCAAATCTAAAAAGGAGGAGTATGCCCTGATCGAAGTACCAACAGACCTGCTTCCAAGATTTGTTATATTGCCTTCAAACGACGATAAAAGGCACATTATCTTGCTGGAAGATGTCATCAGGTATGAATTGAAAGACATCTTTTACATGTTTAGTTTCAAGACGATCAATTCCTACATTGTCAAACTTACCAGAGATGCTGAACTTGATCTGGATGATGACGTGGCAGAAGGCTATGTGAAAATTCTCTCGAAGAGTCTCGAAAAAAGAGGAAACAGCGAATTGGTTCGGTTTGTGCACGACAAAGATATTCCGGAAAATTTTCTAGCGCTCCTGCTTAAAAAACTCAACTTCGACCGCGATGATGTGATCATTGGCGGTTCCCGGATACACAATTTCAAGGATTTTATGGGTTTCCCTTCCATCGGGAAAAAACATCTCTATTACAAAACCTATAATCCTCTCTCACATCCGGATATCCGGCAAGGAGAACCCTTCCTGGCAGCCATTGCCAAAAAGGACATTCTGCTCCATTTCCCCTATCAGTCATTTTACCATTTTATCGATCTTCTGAGGGAGGTCTCCATTGATCCCAAAGTGACCGAGATTAAAATGACTGCCTACCGGATGGCCAAGAATTCAAATGTGATCCATGCCCTGATCAATGCCGCCAGAAACGGAAAAAAAGTTACAGTCGTTCTGGAGCTGAGGGCGCGCTTTAATGAGCAGGATAATATACAGTGGGGCAATCTTTTAACCCGCGAAGGGGTTAAAGTTATTTTGGGGGTTCCCGGATTAAAGGTACACTCCAAACTTTGTCTGATATCGCGCAAGGAGGAGAAGGAAGTGATCAACTACGCGTGCGTTGGCACCGGAAATTTCAACGAAATCACCTCAAAAGTCTTTTCAGACCAAATGCTCTGGACAGCAAATCCTGCCATCGCAAAAGAAGTTTCCAAAGTTTTTGAGTTTTTCTCTAAAAACTACAAAATTGGAAGGTACCATCACCTGTTGGTTTCTCCTTTCACTATGCGATACAAGATGATTCAGATGATCAGGCAAGAGATTCTGGCAGCTAAAAATGGGATGAAAGCAGCTATTTCCATCAAATGCAACAACCTGGTCGATCTTGAAATCATCGGGAAATTGTGCGATGCAGCCAAAGCAGGTGTCGATGTTTGTATCAATGTGAGGGGTATGCTTGCTTTATTATCAACTTCCGTTGAAGATAACTACTCAATCCCTTCCATCGGGATTATTGACCGGTACCTTGAACATTCAAGAATCTACTACTTTTATGCAGGTGGTAAGGAAAATATGTACATCTCTTCGGCCGACCTCATGACTCGAAACCTCGACAGAAGAGTTGAGGTGACAGTTCCGATATATGACCCGGAGTTAAAAAAAGAACTTTTAGGATTCCTTGATCTGCAATGGAAAGACAATACCTCTGCCCGAATATTGGACAATGGGTTGTCCAACCAGATCAACAATCAGGGTACTTTCCCCCTCTTAACCTCTCAACTGGCATTCTATGACTTTCTCCAGTCTGTCCGGGAAGAATAATAGTCCGGACTCCCTATTAAGCCAGAGACTTGAAAATATAGGCGTTCAGGAGATAACCCTCTGGAAGGAGATGGTTCTGAAAGATGTGTCACTCTTCAATGAAATTTATAACCTTATTTATTGCGATAATCTCAGACTCGCCTGGCATGCGACCTGGGTGATAGACCATGTTTCTGAAGCGTCAGTGACGAATAAAAATTCCGAAAAAGAAGACAGAAACTATCCCCCAGAGAAAAATGGAGAGTAACATCCAAGGAATGAAACTCTTTTGGTGGTGAAAATATTTAGTCCCAAGCAAGGCTCCAATGGGAATCGAAAGCAAAATTGGGGTTAATAACACAATCCCGGGCATCCCGAATTTCCGGCGGATGTTAGCAATCATTTTGTTCCTGTGCGTAAATTTGTTTGCAGTTAATTTCCGGTACCTCCGGGTATCGCGCCATTGTTCAAATCTTACTTTAAACAATGGCGGTGTGATAAAATAGATGAAAGGCCAAAGTAATTTAAGTTCTTTCAGGAGAAAAGAGAAAAAGGCATAGAAAAACAGAAATCCCAACATCCCTCCAAGTTGTATCATCACAAAAGTCTCTATCTGGTTGAGCCGAAACATATAAGCATAAGGAGTGGCCCAAAAAAATTTGACGCTGGCAATGGCTATGACATTCAAGTATTTTAAAATTAACTCCATTTTATCTCATTACACCTATCTCAAAATTAGCTATAAAACGAACAGATTATATTAAAAAATGCTATTTAAACTCTATCTTTGTAAAAACCCTAATAATCTGAAAATTGGCTGAAAATCAAAAATTTTTTGGGCTTTCGGAGCATGTTGCAGGAGTAATTTCTTTCCAAAAAATTTTGAACTTTTGCCTTTGCATGTTCGTAGGGTCAAACCTGCTATTTGGTCAAACAATAAAGGATTTTAAAGCGATTTGGGTGAATGAGAGCCGCGAATACCTGCTCAATAACCAAAAGCCCATGCCTTACTTACAATCTGGATTTCACTACTTTTCCCACCAGCAGGACAACACTTTTACAGAAATGCTGGAGCGCAACTGGGGAAAATTTACTCCCATTCCGGGAATTCGCGTCCCAAAATCCAGAAAATTTGATCCCGCACCACAGTTTAGCTTCGAGGAAACCAGTTACCACAATTCACAATTTTTACCCTGCTTTATTGATGAGCAACAGGAAGATGAATCTGCGCTAGCATCTGAAAGGCTTCCCAGAATCAGAAAACCAGAATATGTGACCACAAATCCGCTAAAGCAAAATTTTAAATTTTACGGCAACATCATCTCAGTCACCTATGACAGGCTACTGTCACTATCTGTAAATCAGCAAGTGAATAATGAAGTTGTTGTTGATTTCTGGAAAAAATTCACGGTTGGAAACAGTGAGCACCTCATTGGTCAGCTAACGGCAATCAAGGACAGACTTGGGTTAAATGACTGGGGCTATTTTTTGCTGGTAAAATCCTGTTCAAATGCCCTGTATCCGAACGATGAAGCAGGTGCTTCCCTTTTAAACTGGGCATTGATGATTCGTTCAGGATTTGATGTAAAAATCGGATACAATCAGCTGGGCGCTTCTGTTTTGTACAGAACTTCCGGCAGAATATATGGTATCCCTTCTGTCAAAATTGATGAATTCGATTACTACATAGACAAACCGATTGCAACACTACCTGTTACCGCCTACGTAAGCAATCATCCTGAGGCTTCCGGATCCATTCAGTTGAATATCAATCAATCACTCAATTTTCAGGGAGAGGTCGTGAATAAAAAATTTCAATTCCTTTGGGACAAGAAGTTGTACGAATTCATCCTTAAATACAATCCGGAAGTGACGAAATTTCTGGAAGAATATCCGCAGACAGACCCGGAAATCCGCTTCAATGCCCCTTTCACTCTTCTTTCGAAAGAATCGCTTCTTAAACAAATCAAACCTGTTTTGGCTGGAATGAAAAAGGAGGAGGGTGCTGCCTTCCTGCAACAGTTTGTGCAGAAGTCATTTGCTTACCGCCCATACAACGATTTATTTGGCTACGACCGTTTTATGTTTCCCGAAGAACTGCTGTTCAGAGATGAAAGTAACGACAAGGGAAAATCCTTGCTGTTTGCCTGGCTGATCAGTAACCTGATGAACCAAAAATCGGCACTGGTAGAATTCCCGGGATTTTATTCTGTAGCAATCTCGATGGACCAGCCCATGGATGGCGACAATTTCCTGGTAAAAGGAAAGAGTTATACCATAGCAGACCCTACTTTCGACAATGCACCCCTGGGGCTGGTAATGAAAGATTTTTATCCGCTTAAGCCCCTGATCAAAGTGCTTCACAAGGCTTCAGAGGAGTTCAATGAACAGGATAAAATATGGAGACTTGCCCTCTCTTTTGGTGCAGAACGATGTGGCGCCGGAAAGGACTACCTGAAAGATGAAAGTGGCAATTCCTACATAACGGGCTTCCTAACAGAGAAAATTAACAAGCAATCAGGTGCGGTTCAGGTGCCTTTCGTGGCTAAGTTTGATGAAAACAACAAACTAATCTGGATGGACAAGTTTCATTCGGATGTGAAAGCGTTCGGACTGGAGTTAAAACAGCTAGATAAAAATGAGTTCTATCTTGCCGGCTCCTTCCGTGGAAAAATCGAGTACAATGGAATCATGCAGCAAACAGCTCTATCTGATCCTGACCTTTTCTTTGCGCAATTTAACAGACAAGGCGAAATTGAATGGATCTCCAAAAGTGGACTTGACGAATTGGAGGAAGATACCAAATTGTTCTACGTCGTTAATTTCACCAGATCAGGGGATATCCAAAACGTAAGACTGGCCAATGAAGATGAAAGAACCGGAACCATTGGTTTCAAGGCAGGAACCAGTGAAGGACTTTGTTATGTTGGCTCCCGCTTTCAATCTACCGGCCTTGAAAAAGCAACAGAAGAAGCTTTACCAAAAGCTACTACCAGCTTTCGGTATCAACTGGACCGATTGAAACTACTTGGTATTGAACCAAACACGGCATATCTTGCGGCAATTTTAAATTCAGTAAACAAAACGGGAAATCAACTAACCACCTCCGATCTCGCTTCAATGAACATGGGGAAACCAGCCGCCGGAGATAATACCATACCCATTCTTTCAGAGACGCTGAAAAAAATAAATAATATTACGAACAACAACGGAATCATTGAGCTCAATACTGTCAACTCAATTCCTGTTAAAATTTCACCTTTCAAGATATCAGCCCATTCTCATCTAAAGGTCATTCCTCTGGACAATAATGATCTGAAATTAAAGGTAATAGACGGATTTGAGTATGAGTCAGGATGGATTAAAGAGAATGTAAATTCCTTTATACTCGAATTATCGACCGGTAATGTTGTTATCGATTTAGGAAAAGAACATCAGATTGTTTCGAAGAATTTAAAACATGATATTCTAAAATAATCATTTTCGTTTCTATACCTTAAAAATTTAATCTTACTTTGGGTCAAAATCCGGAATTTTACCTTCTAATAAAATTTTAATGAGAATAATTCACTTTGACAGACTATTGGTTGTTCTTCTCTCTGTAATGCTTTGTCAGACTGCATACTCCCAAAGTTTGGCAACAGGACAGGAAATTCAATACAATCCCATAACTACAGCCGTTCCATTTCTGACCATCACCCCCGATTCGAGGCATGGTGCCATGGGTGATGTAGGTGTTGCCACGTCTCCTGATGCTAATTCCCAATATTGGAATCCTTCAAAATATGCCTTTGTTAACGACAATTTTGGTTTCGCCTTGTCTTACACTCCTTGGTTAAGGCAGTTGGTCAACGACATCAATTTGGCCTATTTGTCGGGATATTATAAATTAGACCGATATCAAACCATCGGTGCTTCACTTCGTTACTTCTCGATGGGTGACATATTACTTACCGATCAAAATGGTACCAGCCTTGCCAATGTGAGTCCCAATGAATTCGCATTTGATGTAAGTTACTCAAGAAAACTATCCGACTATTTTTCAGGAGGTGTTGCAATCAGATACATCCGTTCCGATCTTTCAGGAGGAATCGGACCTGAATCCTATGTCCCGGGTCATACTTTTTCTACCGATGTCTCCTTCTATTACAACAAGAGTTTCGGTAAAAGCAACAACGATCAGTCCATCTCCGCGGGTATCAATCTTTCCAATATTGGAGGAAAAATATCCTATGATGATGGTCAGAACAAGGAGTTCCTACCTGCCAATTTCAGACTGGGAACAACCTACTGCAAAGAGTTCGACAGTTTTAACTCTATCGCCATTTCATTTGACATCAATAAGTTAATGGTTCCTACTCCACGGATCACTTCAGGAAATCTGAATACAACCGGTGGAATCGTATTACCAGACAACAGTACCAACATGTCTGTGATCAGTTCCATTTTCAGTTCATTTACAGATGCACCGGGTGGCATGAAGGAAGAGTTACAGGAGATCAATTTTTCCACAGGTGTTGAATATTGGTACAACCATCAATTTGCTGTCCGTGGCGGATATTTCTCTGAGAGTGAATTCAAAGGAAACCGGAAATTTTTCTCTACAGGTCTTGGCGTGAAGATGAATATATGCTCAATCGATTTCTCATATCTGGTTCCAATACACCAGAATAATCCTTTGGCCAACACCATCCGTTTTACCCTGCTTTTTGATGTAAAATCCTTTAACAAGAGCAAAAGATAAAAACTTCGTGCTTCAATAATTTCCAAAGTCTGTTCCGAATCGCAGACTTTTAAATCAACTAAGTGACTGGCAGGTTGCATTCTCTATTTATTAACATGCAAACAAGGAAATTTATAAGCTTGTTCCGTATTTTGCTGGTGGTTCTTATTCTCGCAGGGAAAATTTTGGGAGCAACAAAGGATCAGACAGTTACCCAGGTCATGAACCGCGTCATTACCCAATTGTACGAGACAAAGGGCCCCCAAGACTTGATGAAACTGGATATTGGCCAGGTCATGGGGCTCTTCTCTAAAAAGGAGTTGACAATCCTCTCGACATGTCATTGGGTGTTTGATGTTAATGTGCCTGTAACCGTCTCAATGATGGTCAGCAAGGAACAGAAGACCCTCCCTTTTTGGATACCCGGAAGCGGATTCATAAAGACAACCATGACTGTAAAAAACAGGCAAACAACCTACGATATATGGCAGAAACAATTTGCCAAAGGCAGGGTTGGATTGGGTGTAAACGGTTTCGAAAATGGTTTGGCACTTCACTATTTTGTCTCAGTTGCGCCGCTAAACAAACAGGATAAATTGCAAATCAGCCCAGTTTATCCGGCAGACCAAAAATTTGGCGTCATGCAGGATGGCGCTTCTACTTACCTGGATTGGGATGAACTTGTTTTGCAGGAGGTTCCAGAGTCTATGAGAGGACAGCAGCTACTCACCACAACGAGAGGAAGAGCTTCCGAATCGCATTTGGTGGGCGCTTTCAGGTCAACGCCTTTTGCTTCTTCTCAAAATCCCGATCAAATCATACTTACCTGGAGTTCAGACCCTTCAAACAGCATGGATATACAGTGGCGGACCAACACTACCGTGGATGCCTCAACTTTAAAATACAGGGCAAAGGGTACATTAAAAGTAGTATCAATTGTTGCCGATAAAATGAAAATGGAGGATCGCATGCTGGTGAACGACCGCCTTTCCAATCACTACACGGCAAATCTCACAGGACTGAAACCAGGGACTACCTACCAATACCAAATTGCTTCCCAAAATGAGTGGTCTGATTCAGAAAGCTTTACGACAGCAGCCAGTAATTCCTCCTTCTCCTTTCTGTGGCTCGGTGATACCCACTTTTCCCCAAAATTCGGTGAGATTCTCCACAAAGGTTGGGTTGCACATCCTGACGCCTCCTTCTTTTCGATCGTGGGAGATCTGGTGAGTGATGGTTTGAACCGCGACCAATGGGATGCCCTTTTTGACTATTCCAAAGAGACTGCCAGCAAGATTCCTTTTATGTCCGTACCCGGAAACCACGACAATCGTGCCGGCCTGGGCGCTAAACTGTATTGCGATCTTTTCAGCTATCCAATTAATGGTCCTGATGGCGTACCCAAAGAACAGACCTACTCTTTTACTTACAAGAATGCGCTCTTCCTGATGATCGATGCCACTTCGCCCATCGATGCCCAGACAGCCTGGATCGGGAAGCAACTTGCCACAACAAAAGCCACCTGGAAGATTGCCATGTTTCATTTTGCCCCATACAACCGCGAAGAACCCTATCTTGACATCCAGAAAGCCTGGGTTCCGCTGTTTGATAAATACCATGTCGACATGGTTTTCAGCGGCCACCTCCATTATTATATGCGGTCGAAACCAATGAAAGCAGGGAAAGTGGTCCCTTCCTACCGGGATGGTACTGCCTATCTTATTTCTGTTGGAATTCCCAATACCGATCACCAATTTGATCCCGAACCATACGCAGAAATAACCGACAGCAAGGGGCAACTCTTTCAATATGTGAAAATTGACGGCAACAATCTCTACCTCGAGTCGGTGAATGAGCAAGGAAAAATGATTGATTCTTTTACCCTTAAAAAATAGAATGAAAGAACGATCTATTTGTCACAATTTCATCTCCCATCCCTTTTCATAGCTTCTCGACCAATATTTTGCAGCTTCCTGGTCCTTCAGAATATGACCATTGCTTGGATCAATGTTTAAGCTTCGGCCAACCCTCTGTGAGATATTGCCCAATTGTACCAGCAGTGTACTCTTAAAACCGGAATCCACTCCCGAATGCAGTGGCGCACCGTTGTTGATGGCATCAAACATATTTTGGATATGGAGCGCATCCACCTGTTCAGAGGGGTTGGAAAGGTCGCGCGGATCAATTTTCTGCTGCTCTTTAACCTCTTTGATGACTTTACCCTGAAGATCGAAAATTGTGTAACTGTTCCCACTGGGTATCAGCAGACTGCCATTCTCTCCATAGAATACCACGCCAACCGAACTACCTTCGATCGGTTTTCCGTTGCAGCTCCTTCCCTCCCAGGACATGGAAACGCCTTTGTCAAAATCGAGGTTGACCACCTGTGTATCGGGAGTCTCCCAATCATCTTTGTAGCGGTAGCGTCCTCCATTGGAACTGACCCTCACCGGAAAATCGACCTCCAGTCCCCAGCGGAGCAAGTCGATCATGTGCGTGCCATTGTTCAGCGCTTCGCCGGTTCCCCAATGCCAAAACCAATGCCAGTTGTAATGCAGAAGATTGTCTTTGAACTCCTTCCGGGGAGCCGGACCCTGCCACAAATCCCAGTTGAGCCATTGCGGAACTTCAACCTTTTTGCCGATTCCAATTGGTCCGCGGTTGTTTGTGTACCATCCTTTGCCAAAATAGACCCTGCCAATGGCGCCGTTCTTTAGTTCTTCTATTCCTTTGACCACATTGGGCCATGACCGGCGCTGGTTACCCATCTGGATAACTTTGTTGTATTTTCGGGCAGCTTCGACCAGAATCTCACCCTCCCTTGGATTGTGGCAACAGGGTTTCTCGACGTACACATGCTTCCCGGCCTGCAACGCCAGCAGTGAAGCAGGGGCATGCCAGTGATCAGGGGCAGCAATAACAAGCGCATCAATATCTTTACTTTCGAGTGATTTCCGAAAATCTTCAAATCCCTTTGGGACAACCTTTTGTCTCTCTTTCAGGGCTTCGATACAAGTGGTTACGGCCCTTGAATCTACATCACAAATATGGGCTACTTCACAATTTTTCTGGATGGAAAAGTTTCTTGCCAATGCTTTTCCCCTAGAGTTTACACCCATCATTGAGACAACAATTTTGCTGTTGGCCCCTACAATCCTTGCATAACTTTTGGCGCTGAAACCGGGTAAAATCCCACCTGCACCGAGAGCAGTAGCTCCAATTACAGCTTTCCTAATAAAATCCCTTCTAGCATTTTCCATAAATCGATGTCAGTTAGATTGATTTGTATCCCTTCTTATTTTGATTGTCCGGAAGCAGTTTTGTGTGCTTTCTTCCAGATGAAATCCAGCTCAACAGCAGTTCCATTGTTGGCTTTGCTTAGGTCGGCAGCCTCCATAAAGGCAAGAATTTCGAGGGTCTCCTCCGGCTTGACCGGAACAATTCCGCTATCGAAGAAACGAATGATCTGTACAAGCAGGGAATCATAACCGGAGTAGTTACCAAAGGACTGGATGCCTTTTTCGCCAAAAATTGTGCCGCCATAATCTAATTTTCCTTTCCTTATCCCGCGAAAGGTTCCAATTCGGCCATCATTCCAGCTCCCGACAACCAGGTCTGTATCTGCATTCGAAATCCGGACTACACTTTTGCATCCGGTCCCCATGGCCGTAAAAAGCGCTTCGACGCCGTGGATGCCATACCAGAAAAGGTCGGGATGGGTCTTCTCCAATTTTGCCGGACTGTAGGTCTCCGCGCCTAGAATCTTTCCGATTTTTCCCGACAAGAGTTCATCCATCCCTGCTATATACCTCAGTGAGGAGCTTGAGAAAATTGGTACATCCTGTTTTTTCGCAACTTCATAAAGAAGAATTGCATCTGCCAGTGAAGCCGTTACGGGTTTGTCGATAAACATCCGTTTCCCGGCCTTTATGACCTGCAGCGCCTGCTCCAAATGCAGCCGGCCATCATTGGTTTCAAGCATCACAACATCCACTTCGGGGAGCAGATCATCAATGGAATTGACGATCTCAACGCCATACTTCTTAACCTCTTCCGTGTATCCGGGAATTCTTTCGGAACTGCTTACAATTTCCCGGCTGCCAAAAGGATAAGCGGCCACAATTTTGTACCCAAGATAGGTTTCACCGGCATCGGGACCATTCAGTGCTTTGGTAAAAGCAATGCTATGGGAGGTATCCAATCCGATGATCCCGATTCTTTTCCCTTCATTTTTGAATCCCGGGGTGGAGGCGTTAACAACGGAACCCATCAGTCCGATTCCAATCCCGCAAAGCGCTGAACTCAATACAAATTCCCTTCTGCCGGATGTTCTCATGGTAGTTAGTTTATTAACCAAATATCGCAAAAATTCACCTAACCCCCAATTGGGGATAACTCACCAGCCAATGATATCAATCAATATGAATCGCAGTGTTCGTTGTAGCATAGGTCATTCACTGTTTCAATCTCAAGGGTAGCATGCGAAATATTCAGGTCCAACAATCTTTCCCTGATTTCACGACGGATTGTATTGATCCGATCGACGGACAAATTTTCAGAAACCACCAGGTGTCCGGTCAAAGCATTCTCTTTGGTACTGATGGCCCACACATGAATGTGATGCAGGTCTTCGACACCCTCCCTCGACCTGATCATTGATTTGATTTCATCCAATTCAATATCATCCGGGACTCCATCCAGACTGAGGTGGAGACTACTTTTAAGCAGGTTCCAGGTACTCCACAAAATAACCAGACAAATGAGGGTACTTAACAATGAATCAACCCAGTAATAATGTGTGTAATAAATGATAACACCTCCGACAACCAATCCCAGCGAGATGACCGCATCCGAAAGCAAATGAAGAAAAGCGCTTTTGATATTGATATCCTTATCTTTCTCCTTAAAGAAAAACAGGGCTGAAATTCCGTTGATGAAGATTCCGATCAGGGCAATCCAAGCCACAGTTATTCCATCCAATGGTTCAGGATTCTTAAACCGCAGAAGGGCTTCATAACCAATCGCCCCGATAGATAAAAGCAGAATAACGGTATTCAGCAAAGCGATTAAGATGGAAGATTTTTTGTACCCATAGGTAAGCCTCTCGGTGGCTTTTGATTTGGTTAGCCTGAAGGCCAGAAGGGAAAAGGCCAATCCGCTCACATCCAAAAAATTGTGACCGGCATCAGAAAGCAAGGATAAAGAGTTGACTTTCAATCCAACAATGATTTGCAAAAGGACATACGCCAAATTCAAAGCAATCCCAATTACAAAGGCGAGATTTGTATTTTTAGTAGCAGACGATGTTGAATGGTTTTGCTCCATTTTGCAGGAAATGACACCTTACCCATCAGAAGGCAAGATTTCCCAAAGATATTTAAAGCGATCCATAAATGGAATATAAATTGCAGACCAAGCGGTGACAATGGCCAATCAGTACCGGCAGGGGTCATAGGATCAGGGAAGAAAATTACCTCACAATTTTTTTGTCCCTAATTTTTACATCAGTTAAATATCCGGACTTCTTTACTGGAGCAGTTTATACAATTTATCAACCTCTTCTTTGTGTCTGACATTAATTTTTCCCATACGACCGTCAGGATAGACCAAAATGGAATAGGGTACTCCTTCAACGAAGTATTTATCTCTAATTTCCTTAATACTATCAACAGCCATCAGACTACGCCAGGGAATATGCTCTTCCTTCATCATCTCTTTCCAATTTTCGACAGTCGCAGATTCGTCTATTGAGATATAAACCATATCCAGTTTCCCCAACTGATCTTTGTAAATTTCTTTGAGTATGGGAATCAGTTCGTGGCAAGGTGCACACCAAGATGCTGAAAATAGAACCAATGTATATTTCGTTGTGTCAATTATAATTGATTCATTTACTTCACTGTTCCATGAGCGTAAAACTGAATTCTTAAAAGTTTCATCAGTGATATATGCTGATACCTTCTTTCCATAATAGGAATTCCTTACATCTTCGTTAAAACAGGAGAAAATTTTCCGAACATCATCTTTCGTTTGATATCGGGTAAGCGTTCCAGATAGCATTGAAATCGCATATTCAGAATATGGAAATTCTTTTACTAGATTAATATATTTCTGAAATCTTTGTTTGTCTGTCAATGAATCATAAGCGAACATTGAATAGCCATAAGTTAAACATTTCCCCACTGCCATCAATTGTGGGTCAATAGGATCTTTGACGGAAAAAAGATCACTTATATAAGTTTTATTTTGTGTTTGCCACGATTTCGCTGTAATGGTAGTTTTCATATATTGGAGATTGATAACACTACAGTTTCTTTTAAATGAAAACTCCCCAAACTTAAGCGTATCTCTGTTTGACATCACTTTGAATGCTAATCTATGCATAATTGAATCAGGGTCTTTTACAAATAGAAACTTGTATTTCATTTTTTCATAGACACTATCAGGATAGGAAAAAATCCAGTCTTGCTTATTTTCCGACTGACCATCTATAGCAAGCAATTTCCCATTATCCAATCCAATTCTCAAACATAATTGGTTGTATTTCATGCCCTCAATCTTAATTTTCAAGATGTTATTCTTTTCCTGAGAATAAATATTGGAGGTTAAGCAGACAATTAGGCTAATAGAGATTAATGCCTTAATTAAAAGATTCATAGTTATAACAGATTTAAAAAATGGAAGAAATTATTTCGGTTGGTTGTCTATTCATTTATTCAAATCTACAATTATGAAGTGAAAAAGTGCAAGGCCATATTTTTATTTCTTCATGTTAGGTTGAAGATTAACATATTTTCTCCGACAGATTGAATCTTACCCCGCCGCGCTGGGGTAGCATTTTAAAGAAAATCGCTTGAAATACCATGTTTTAGTATTTCAAGCGATTAATATAAATGCAATAATTGAGGTCGATGGCGGATTCGAACCGCCGTACACGGTTTTGCAGACCGCTGCCTAGCCACTCGGCCAACCGACCGTTTTCAGGTTGCAAATATAGGGAAATTTCTTTGGCAGGAAAACCGGGAACAGAAAATTCCGGCTTATCGCTCCATGGTTACGCTAACTGCCTTGATATGACCACCCATGGGAGGCCTTGCTTTGGAGATCTTCACCCGAACAACGCCTATTCCTTTGTATTCATTGTGTATCCTGGTAAGGATCCGGCCTGCAACATGTTCGAGCAAATGCGAGCGCTGGTGCATCTCCTCTTTAACCAGACGGTAGATCCCTTCGTAGTTTAATGCATCCGCAAGGTGATCACTCTGGGCTGCAGTTTCGCAATCGGTTTCAATCGAGAGATTCACTTCGAACCGATTGCCAACGATCCTTTCACTCTTGAAATAGCCGTGGTATGCATAAAACTCCATTCCTTCCAGTTCAATGATTCCCATAGTCTGAATATTTGGTGACAGTCAAATTTTTAACACAGAGAATAATACACTAACAATTTCTATTCCCAATTAGAATTAATATTTTCTCTGTGTAATACTAGACCAAATTTAGCTCATTTTTTAATCCAATTTTTTTCTTCCGTGTCTAAACAACTCTTGTTACCTTTGCGGAGAGTGACTAAAGTGCCTAAAGTGACTAGAGTGCCTAAAGTTAGGGACTCCGGGCATTGGAACAAATCAAGCGCATGACGAAGTACTTTAGGCATTTTAGTCACTTTAGTTCACTTTAGGCACTTGTTGTACAAAGAAAAAAATATTAAGTTAGTGATCATGGATCCAATCGTTCCAAAAAATTTCATTCAACAACAGATCGTGGATGATCTGGCGGCAGGTAAAAATGGCAAAAGGGTCCATACCCGTTTCCCACCCGAACCCAATGGCTATCTGCACATCGGTCATGCGAAGTCGATCTGTCTGAATTTTGGCACAGCCAAACTTTTTGGCGGCATCACCAACCTCCGTTTCGACGATACCAATCCTGCCAAAGAGGAGACCGAGTATGTCGATTCGATCATGGAGGATGTAAAATGGCTGGGATTCGACTGGGAAGACCGTCTTTTCTATGCATCCGATTATTTCGATAAACTGTATGATTTTGCTGTGGAGTTGATCAAAAGAGGGAAGGCATATATAGATTTTCAGAGCCAGGAGGTGATCAGCGAGCAGCGCGGAACCCCTACCCGTCCCGGAATTGAGAGCCCGACCCGAAACAGTGCCCCGGAGCTGAATCTTCAGATATTTGAAGATATGAAGGCCGGAAAATACAATGAAGGCGACTGTGTGCTCAGGGCAAAAATAGACATGTCTTCACCCAACATGCACATGCGTGATCCGCTGATGTACCGCATATTGAAACAACCCCACCACCGTACCGGTGATAAATGGTGCATCTACCCAATGTACGATTATGCCCATGGCCAGTCGGATTACTGGGAGGGAATCACCCATTCTATCTGTACCCTCGAATTTGAGGTTCACCGTCCGCTTTATGACTGGTTTGTTGATGAGTTGAAAGATTCTGATTACCGGCCAAGGCAAATCGAATTTTCACGTCTGAACATTACCTCAACCGTGATGAGCAAACGGAAATTGCTTCAATTGGTCAAAGAGGGATATGTCAAAGATTGGGACGACCCGAGAATGCCCACCATCTGTGGACTGCGCCGGAGAGGATATACACCGGAATCCATCCGCAATTTTGCCGATTTGGTGGGGATTACAAAAGTGGATGGCGTAACGGATGTCGCATTGCTGGAGTTTTGTATCCGGGAAGACCTGAACAAAAGGGCTCAGCGTGTGATGTGTGTTACTGATCCGCTGAAAATTGTCCTGACCAATTATCCCGGGGGTGAAGTTGAAGAGGTTGATGCCGTCAATAATCCCGAAGATGAAAGCATGGGAAAACGAAAAGTACCCTTCTCCAGGGAGATTTACATCGAGCGGGAAGATTTTATGGAAGAACCCTCTTCAAAATTCTACCGTCTTGCTCCCGGGAAAGAGGTTCGATTACGCTATGCCTATTATATCAAATGCAATGAGGTTATCAAAGACCCTGCCGGGAATGTCGTCGAATTGCATTGCACATACGATCCGGAGACCAAAGGTGGTAATGCCCCCGATGGACGCAAAGTGAAGGCAACCCTCCATTGGGTGGCCGCTTCAGGTGCCCGCACTTGCGAAGTAAGGCTCTACGACCGGCTGTTTACAGATCCGGATCCTGACGGACACAAGGACAAAGATTTTCTGGAGTTTCTGAATCCGGAATCGTTGAAAACCCTGGATAATTGTTTTGTCGAGCCATTCGTTGATCATGCAGCTCCGTTAACCAATTTCCAGTTCGAAAGATTGGGCTATTTCAATGTGGATCCTGACTCTACAAGCGAAAAGTTGGTATTTAACAGGACTGTTTCTTTGAAGGACAATTCCAAGAAATAAGTGCCTAAAGTATTTAAAATGCCTAGAATGCCTAAAGTTGGGGACTCCCAAGTATTAAGCAAATAATTGAATGGAAGTACTTTAGGCACTTTAGTACACTTTAGGCACTCTAGGCATTTGTAATTTTCGAAGCCTGCTTCGGGTATAGAAAATAGTAAAAATTGCCGCACTCCAGTTGGCAAAGAAGATTCCCCACCAGATTCCTTTGGTTCCCCAGCCCAGATGCACGGAAAGCAGCAGGAAGAGGGGCAATGGCAGTAAAAATTGCCGGTAGGTTCCCACAAAAATGGCATACATCGGCTTTTTAATCCCCTGAAGCGTCGACACCGAGATATTCAGGAAAATGTATGCGCAGAAGAAAAGAACCGCAACATGGAGATACTCTACACCGATAGAAATGACATTCGGGTCTGAGGTAAAAATTTTCATCAGTGGCTCAGAAAAGAAGGCAACACCGATGATCCCCATCAAGATGATCAATAACCCGTAGATGATGTTTAATTTCCACGAATCAATCACCCTCCCGGGCAGCCCGGCGCCAAAATTCTGCGCGGCAATGGTCAGGGCGGCAATGTTTAATCCAATGGTTGGCAACAGCGCCAATTGTTCAATCCTGGTGGCTATTCCATAAGCGGCAACGGCCTCCTTCCCAAATTTGCCCGCGAAATAGGTGATCACAAATATCCCAATTGCGACAGTCATCATGTTTAGACTAGCCGGGAAGCCTTGTTTGAAAAGATCGAGCATCGGTCTCTTTTGGGGAATAAATTCCTTCAAACTGATCCCTTCCATGATTTTTCTCTTTTTGATCCGGTAAATCAGGTATCCTGAGCCCATAATCTGTATGATAACAGTTGAGAACCCTATCCCGCCAACACCCATGGCAGGAATTCCAAATCCTCCGTACATAAACCATGGATCCATCACCACATTGAGAAAAAATCCTGCTACCAAAAAATTTCGGTAAGTTTTGGTATCTCCCCTGGAGGTAAGTGTAGCGTTCAGTGTGCTGTTGAGCAAGAAAAAGAGTGTCCCTGATAAGATGATGTTCATGTAAGCAACAGCAATTCCAAGGTATTCGTCTTTAGCTCCCAACAACTTTAACAGATGTGGCGCCAACAATATGCCAACAACAGTAAGCAAAATCGCATTAAAAAAGGACAAGGTGATGGCCTGAGCAGCATAGATTCCTGCCTTCTTTTTTTCTCCGGCCCCCAAAGAAGAGGAAATCAAGGCAGTTGCCCCTGTTCCCATTCCCATACCAATTGAAAGGACAATGAAAAAAACGGGAAAGGAGAGAGACAATGCTGCCAGCGCTGTGGTTGAAACCAACCCTCCGTAATAAGTATCTATGACATTAAATAACGTATTAAATATCAGGCCAATACTAGAAGGAAAGGCAATTATCCGAATCAATTTAGGCAATGGCGTAGATGTAAAATCTGTATTCATTGTGAGATTCTTGTCAAGCTATAATTATTTTATTTACTGAATCATACGCAAAAATTGTACAAAGGGTTCTGATGAAGAATATTTACTTTCTAAATCTTCATTATTAGACAACAGATTTGTAAATTTGAAGTTGCAGTGCAACAACCAACCTGACAAAAGGGAAGGAGGAGAAAAATGAGACTTTCTTTTAAAATCGATTACCAGACAACTTGGGGAGAGATGCTTTTTGTTTCCGGCTCAACGACTCAATTTGGTCAGTGGGATCCGCAAAAAGCGATTCCACTAAAAAATCAATATCCCGGTGAATGGCAGTGTACCATTGAAACTGAGGCCGATTCCCTGGAATACAAATACATCCTTCAAAAAAGTCCGGGCGTTTACCTTTGGGAATGGGGCCCAAAAAGAAAAATAACATTAAATAAAGAGGTCGATGAAATTCGATTACGGGATTTCTGGCGCAGCAGTAGTGACCCCGAAAACGTTCTCTATGCTGCAGCTTTCCAGAATGTGTTGCTGAAAAGGGCTGCTACTGAACAAAAACGGGACAAAAAACCACCTCGGCGGACACTGCGTCTGCAACTTCATACACCCGCCATTCCTCCTGAATACAAGCTAGCAGTATTGGGAGCAGAAACAGTACTTGGAGCATGGAAGGAGTCGGAAGCAGTAGTTATGGACGATAGCCAGGCCCCTTTGTGGAAAGTCGATCTGGATGCATCGAACCTCAACTTTCCAATGCATTACAAATATGTCATCTTCGACCCCGACAACAAACGTGTGATCGAATGGGAAGAGGGAAATAACCGGGTCATCAGGGATTTCGTATGTCAATCAGACCAATCCCTGAAGGTTCATACAGACGAAAAGTTCAGGCAAAACAGTGGTAAGTGGAAAGGTGCCGGCGTTGCTGTTCCGTTGTTCTCGATCCGCACTGAGCACAGCGGTGGTATCGGCGAATTTACAGATCTCTGTCAACTGGTGGATTGGTCCAAAAAATGCGGACTTAAACTGATCCAACTTTTACCATTGAATGAGACGGTCTCCACACATAGCTGGGTCGACTCTTATCCCTACAAATCCATCTCCGCGATGGCGCTCCATCCTGTTTTCATCAACATTACCAAAATCGGGGTACTCGACGACGAAGCTTTGATGGTGGGTTTTATTCAGACACTGGCGGGTTTCAATGCACAGGAATCAGTTCACTACGAGGAGGTTCACAAAATGAAGTCGAAATTTTTCAAACTGATTTTCGACCAGCATATGGATTCCTTCCTTAGAAACCTGGCCTATCTTGAATTTTTTGAACAAAACAAAGAATGGTTGGTCCCATATGCTGCCTTCTGTTACCTGAGGGATCAGAATAAAACAGCCAATTTCAGACAATGGAAAGAGTTTCAAAAGTTTAACAAGGAGGAGATTCAGAAACTTGTTTCTCCAAAAAACAGGTGCTATCCCGATATCGCAGTTCATTATTTCATTCAATACCACGCCCACAAACAATTGAGCGAATCAGTCGCCTATGCCCGCGGAAACTCAATTGTGCTGAAAGGTGATATCCCGATAGGCATTAGTCCCAACAGCGTCGAAGCGTGGACCCAGCCCGATCTATTTAACCTTTCACAGCAAGCAGGCGCCCCGCCTGATGATTTCGCAGACCAGGGTCAAAACTGGGGTTTCCCGACATACAACTGGGAGGTGATGGCCAAAGATGGCTACAAATGGTGGAAAAGCAGATTGAAACAGATGTCTCACTATTTCGATGCCTTCCGGATTGACCATATTGTTGGTTTCTTCCGGATCTGGGAGATTCCTACCACCCAGGTTTTTGGTACGATGGGACATTTCAATCCGGCGCTGCCCTATTCGAGGGATGAAATTATTGATCGGGGAATTAATTTTAACGAGGAACGCTTCACCAAACCATACATCCGCGACTATTTTCTGCGGGGTCTTTTCGGTGAATTTACCGATGAGGTAAAAAACAGTTTTCTATCGGAATATGAACCCGGAAAGTTCAACCTTAAACCTAATTTTTCGACCCAAAGAGAGGTTTGGGAATATTTTGAATCCAACAAAAGTGAGGATAAACTGGGCGGAAAAGAGAGCAGGATCCGCGATGGACTCTGCGCACTGATTGCAGAGGTACTCTTTGTCCGCGATCCAACTCATCCAACCCATTTTCATCCGAGAATTGCGTTTCACGACACCAATTCCTACATGAACCTCAGCGACTACACCAGGTACCTTCTGGATGAACTCTACATCGAATTTTTCTACCACCGGCACGATGAATTCTGGAAGGAACAGGCGATGAAAATACTGCCCGCCATCCTCGAAGCCTCCAACATGCTCGTTTGCGGTGAAGATTTGGGGATGATTCCGGCCTGCGTTATAGGCGTCATGAACGAACTGGGTATTCTGAGTCTGGAGGTGCAGCGAATGCCCAAAGATCCGAATATCGAATTTCTGCGTCCTTCAGATGCTCCCTATCTCTCAGTTAGTACCACTTCCACCCACGACACTTCAACACTGAGGGGATGGTGGGAAGAAGATCCCGGAAAGAGTGAACGGTATTTCCGAACCATTATGGGAAATCATGCCGCCTTTAACAAGGTAATGGAACCTTGGCTAGCCAAAGATATCCTTCAACAGCACTTATGGTCGCCGGCCATGTGGACCATCTTTCCAATTCAGGATTTGCTGGCCATGGACGAAGAACTCCGCCGTCAGGATTTTGAAGCCGAAAGAATCAACATACCTGCTGTTGCCTTGCACTATTGGCGATACCGTATCCATGTCACCATGGAAAAGCTTTTGAAAGCCAACAGGTTTAATGCTGAATTGTTGAGAATGATTACCCATTCGGGACGGCAATAACGGTCGATTTTCTCCATTCACCGATTAATCTCCTTAATTGGCCGATTTGTGCTTCCCCGTACTGGGCGGTGAGACTACATTTGGGTCATAATTAACATTGTCTCACTTTATACCAAAAGTTATGAATATCGTGAATGATCCCAACGACCACGTATACAGCGGCAGAGAAAAAAGACACCACGGTTCCGATTCAAGGGTATTCCTTGGAGTACTTTTTGTCGCCATAGGTACTTTGCTAATCCTTGAAAACCTCGACTTTTTATCCTACGACTTTTCTCACATTCTGATCAGCTGGCCAATGCTGCTGATCGTCATTGGTATATACAACCTCAGCCGAAAGGCAGGTACTGCTGGGGTCATCCTGATTGGAATAGGTACCTATTTTCTGCTACCGCGGATTTTTGACCTGCCCGACCACTTCTTTCACAATTTCTGGCCTGTATTTCTGGTCATCATAGGTCTCGTCTTTATCTTCCAATGGAACAGAAAGCCGGGCGTCCCTTTCAGATCTGATGTGGATAAAAACGACATTCTTGACGAAACAGCCATTTTTGGTGGACGTAACCTGTCTCTGGTTTCAGACCAATTCAAAGGAGGGAAGATCACTTGTATTTTCGGCGGATCAAAGATCAATCTACTCTATTGCAAACCGGTAGAAGGATGCGTCATCGATGTAGCCACCATCTTCGGAGGGACCAAAATCATTGTTCCTGAAAACTGGAATGTAAAAACAGAAGTCGTTTCCATTTTCGGTGGTTTTGAAGACAAGCGCGGCAACTCTGTGATTTCGAGGGTCGATCAGTCAAAATTAGTTGTCATCAAGGGTGCGGCTATCTTTGGCGGCGGTGAAATTACATCTATGCCTTGATAGAAATGGAGAAAGCCAGTATTATCAACAAATATCCCCTGGTTTTTTACTGGATCGTACCCGTCACATTGGGGATTATCCAGGCAAGTTTCAACATCTACTTCGAAATCCTCCCCGTGGGGATTTCGGTGGTTGATGGTACTGTCTTCGGATTTCTGCTTGGAGCCTTCGGCATGGCCATCTGGTTTGTGGTAAGGTACAACAGTCCGGACGACAAACCTTTTGCCCAGCTGCTCTCTTCCCACCTGGCTGCATCGATAATCCTCTCGCTGGCTTGGGTTTACTGTTCTGCATTTATCGCCCGTTCATTACTTGCTTCCCCCGAATACATTATTTATCAGGTAAACAATCTACCCAACAGGATTTTCATCGGGTTCATTTTCTATACCCTGATGGCGACGGTGTTCTATCTCTACATTTTCTACAGGAAAAATAAGGAGAAGATTGACCGTGAAGTTGTGTTAAAGCAGGAGGTCAGAGAAGCGGTGTTAAGAGCCCTGAAATCCCAGATCAATCCGCATTTTCTCTTCAACAGCCTCAACTCTATCGCCTCACTGACCCTCACCAATCCGGAGAAGGCGCATGAGATGGTCATAGCTTTATCCGATTTTATGCGCTATTCGCTGCGGAAGCAACACAACGAAATGGTGGCGCTCAATGAGGAGATCAACCACATCCGCCTCTACCTTCAGATTGAAAAAATTCGGTTTGGAGATAAAATGGCTTACTCCTTCCATGTCGAACCGGATTGTCTGGACTGTCAGATCCCTACCCTTTTGCTACAACCGCTTTTCGAAAATGCCGTGAAATACGGGGTTTACGAAGCATCCGAACAGGTGGATATTTCACTTGTTGCCAGGAAAGAGGGAGATCATACTGTTCTGGTCCTCACCAACAATTTCGACAAAGAGGCAGCTCCCGTCAAAGGGGAAGGCATCGGACTGAAAAATGTGCAGGAGCGGTTGCGGCTGGTTTACAACAGCAACAACCTGATGGAAATCAAGGAAGAGGAGGGGAGATTTGTGATAACTATTTACCTTCCATGCGAGAAAAAACAATGAGATTTATGCAACTTTTAAATATATAACCTTTGTGATACCTTTGTGTCTTAGAGAAATCTTAGTGGCTAATATTTTCCTGCCACAAAGTCACTAAGACACAAAGGTTTCACAAAGCCAAATTCTCAAACTCTATGCGACTCCAATTAACTTTAGATCACTCTAGTTCACTTTAGTCACTTTCTCAAAATGAATAAAATAAAAGTACTGATCATCGACGACGAACAACTCGCCAGGGATCTGCTGAAAAACTACCTATCCAAAGATTCCAGATTGGAAATAGTCGGGGAGTGCAGCAATGGGTTCGAAGGGGTATTGGCTATCCAGGAGCTGAAACCCGACCTGGTCTTTCTCGACATCCAGATGCCCAAAATCACCGGATTCGAGATGCTGGAGCTATTGACCGATCCTCCGGTCATCATTTTCTCGACAGCATACGAAGAGTTCGCCATCCGTGCTTTCGAAGCCAATGCCGTCGACTATCTGCTGAAACCCTATCCGTTCGAAAGGGTACAAGTCGCCATCGAAAAAGCCTTGAAACAAATACATTCCGGTGCCGGCAACAAAGAAGAACTGGAAAACCTGAGCCAGATGCACGACGAAAACAGCGAACTGCTTACCAGGATTGTCGTCAAATCCGGATCCAAAATCAAAATCATCCCGGTTGAAACCGTCGATTACCTCGAATCAGAAGATGATTTTGTGATGATCTACTGCAAAGAGGGGCATTTCCTGAAACAGAAGACCATGAAGTATTTTGAAAACCATTTAGATCCCAAAAAATTCATCCGCATCCATCGCTCCTGTCTGGTTAACAGCGCACAGATTGCAGAGATCCAGCAATACGGCAAAGAGTCGTGGATGCTGCTGACGAAAAATGGGGCCAAACTGAAAATAAGTAAATCGGGGTACCTTGCTTTGAAAGTTTTTCTGGCTACCTAAATAAATGGGTTTCAATATCTGATAAAAAAGACCGGATCATACCGGTTTTTCTATTTCAAAATCCTTACAGAATTCTTTTCTTTGCAGCGAGTCAACTGACACTGCATCCATGATAATCAAAGATTCATTTTTCTCCGATTTAGCCGCCAGCATCCATCCGTATCTCAATTGGATCGGCCTGTTTTTGTTGGGAGTGATCTGCCTTTGGGGATTGATCAGTCTATATAAACGATTACGCACTTCGCCCACTA
Organism: Bacteroidia bacterium; assembly: GCA_026391315.1. Taxonomy (GTDB): domain Bacteria; phylum Bacteroidota; class Bacteroidia; order Bacteroidales; family Prolixibacteraceae; genus CAINVV01. The sequence continues at coordinate 94,992 of JAPLDT010000023.1, read as the reverse complement.
AAGGAAGAAAACTGACGTTGAAAGAGCGATTGAGCAGAAGGAAAGCTCAAATTATCATCAGAGGCGACAGATCCAGAAATCCCGATTACGTGACCATGTCGCTTCAAAACTATGGCATTCGACCGGTTGACCTTCAAGCGCCCTGCCTGGTTTTTAAACGATGGAGCAGTGAGCGAAAATTCAGGATCAACAACTTTGGCGGAATAGATGATTTTCCGATGTGGCTGGAGCCGGGCTACGAAGCTACCTACCAAATCGGATTGAACCAGTTTTATGATCGGGCACCGGCCTTGAAGAGAGCCTGCAGACTGAGTGCGGAGATCAGGGAGGTTTCAGGGAAAAAATTTGTTAGCCCTACCATTAGAATAAAGTTGATTTGACCATGAGAGAGTGGATCTTCAAAGATACTGACTTCGACAAATTCCCTATCTACAATGGAGATGATCTTGGTGTGACCTGGTCCGAAGGCTCTTTGTCTGTAAGGGTTTGGGCTCCCACTGCCCTGGGAATTATATTCAGACTATATCTTTCAGCAGAGACGGAACAGGCAGAAAAAACCTTCCAGATGATTCCCTCTGAATCAGGAACATGGACCACTGAACTGGTCGGTAATTATGAGCGGTACTTCTATACTTTTCAGGTACGGGATGAAAAAGGATGGTTGAACGAATGTCCCGACATCGGGGCAAAAGCCACAGGGGTGAATGGGTTGAGAGGTATCATCCTGAATCCTTCGACCACAAATCCCGAAAATTGGGAAGATGATAAAAGATCACCAGTCATCCAACCGACCGACATGGTGCTCTACGAATTGCATGTCCGCGATTTCTCCATCTCTCCCGATTCAGGCATAGCTCACAAAGGCAAATACCTCGGGTTAACAGAAACCGGTACAACATCCCCGGAAGGGCAATCTACCGGACTGGATCACCTGAAGGAGTTGGGAATCACCCATGTGCACCTGCTGCCCATCGCCGATTTTTATACAGTCGACGAGACCGAATCAACGCCACAATACAACTGGGGATATGATCCCCTCAATTTCAATACGCCTGAAGGGTCGTACGCTTCAAATCCTTACGATGGCTCGACACGTATCAAAGAGGTGAAACAGGTGGTGCAAGCCTTGCATGAGAATGGTCTCGGAGTGATCATGGATGTTGTTTACAACCATTCCGGTCTGATCTTCGATTCGTGGTTCAACCAGTTCGTACCCGGATACTATTACCGCCAGCGAGCCGACGGCACCTTGTCGGATGCAAGCGGCTGCGGCAACGAGCTAGCCTCCGAACGAGCGATGGTGCGAAAATTCATCGTTGATTCTGTCGCCTGGTGGGCAGCAGAGTACCATTTCGACGGTTTCAGGTTCGACCTGATGGGAATCCTGGATATTGAAACAATGAACCAGATCCGCAAAAGGCTTGATCTGATCGACAAAAATATTTTCATCTATGGGGAAGGATGGACTGCGGCAGAATCGCCTCTGCCCGAAGCTTTTCGCGCTACAAAGCTGAACACGCCCAAGCTCGACCGCATCGCCTCCTTTTGCGACGACATGCGCGATGGTTTGAAAGGATCGCCCTTCAACAGGTACAGCATCGGGTTCATCAGCGGGTTGACGCTCAGGGAGGAGAAGATCAAATTTGCCATTATCGGAGCCATTGAACATCCGCAGATTTTTTACGATTATGTCGATTCTTCCAGGCGGTCCTGGGCCAATTCACCGGCTCAATGCGTTAATTATGTCTCCTGTCACGACAACTATACCCTGTTCGACAAGCTGCAATACTCCTGTCCGGAAGCCTCCATGGATGAGATTGACCGGATGACCCGTTTAGCCATCGGCATTCTGCTCACTTCGCAAGGGGTACCTTTTCTCCATTCAGGAATTGAAATGCACCGGACGAAAGGGGGTCACCACGACTCCTACCGTTCGCCTGACGATGTCAACCAAATCGAGTGGAGCAGGAAATCGGAGTTTTTCTCGCTTTTCAATTTCACCAAAAACTGCATCGAACTACGACGCCAGCATCCGGCTTTCCGCATGAGCGACAAGGAGATGGTCAGAAAGAAACTCTCATTTTTGGGAAATTACATTCCGGGAGTCATCGCTTACGAGCTAATAGAGCATGCCAACGGGGACCAATGGAAGAGTATCCTTTTGTTCTTCAATGGAAACAATTACTCCGTGGAGTTCGAAATTCAGGAGAAGCGATGGCTGATTGTTGCGCAAAACGGAGAAATCCAGCCCCACGGCATGGGTCATGTCGTCACCAACCTGGTGCGGCTGCATCCCATTTCCATGATGATCCTGGCTGAAGAGTAAACAAAAAAATGAGGCGTTCGTGAAATTTGTTTACAATTCGTGTAATTCGTATTTTCTTAAAATGCGCCTAGCAATAGGTTGATATCGTTGTCAGGCAGTGAAAGGGTTTTGGCAATATCCCTGTTGGTCAGGATTCCGTTCAAGAGGTAAACCCCTTCACAAAAACCCCTGTTACTTTTGATATATTCAGTAACACCTCCCGATTGCCCGATCCCGAGCAAGATGGGGGTAAATATGTTGCTTGCAGCAATAGAGGCGGTACGGGCAACCTTCGACTCAAGGTTTGGAACGCAACAATGGATAACACCGTGCTCCTTGTAGGTGGGGTTTTTGAGTGTGGTAATCCTGGATGTTTCAAAACACCCCCCCTGAATAATGTTGAGATCGATGATCACCGAATTTTCTTTCATACCCTCTACCATATCCTCCGGTACAATCATGTTGGGAACCTCATTCATGGGCATGGCTCCCAAAACGACTTCAGCCGTTTTCAGTGCCTTTCGAAGCGCTTTTGGATGATAGACAGAGGTTGAAATATGCTGGCCCAGCCTGGCTTTCAGATTCATCAGTTTGTAGATGGAATCATCAAAAACCCTCACCACAGCGCCAAGTGCCATGGCCGTTCTGGCTGCCTGTTCGGCAACGGTACCCGATCCAAGAATGACCACCTCTGAAGGTGCAACGCCAGTCACCTCACCAAGAATCACACCTTTGCCATGGATGGAGCTAAGTAGTTCGCTGGCCAACACCATCGATATATTCCCAATAATTTCACTGCTGATTTGCACCATAGGGGAGACGCCATGTTCATCTTTCAGGTACTCGAATCCGATGGCTGTAACCTTCTTGCGCATCAGCTTACGTACAAATTCAGCGGTCATCAGGGAGAGGTAAACAGGAGAGAAGAGCAATTGGTTACCTTTCATCAGATCAGTCTCTTCACTGGTATAGGGAGCCATTTTGAGAATGATATCACACTGGAAAATCTCGGCTGCACTCTGGCAGATAACCGCCCCGGCTTCGGCATAAGCCCTGTCAGAATAATTGGCCTCTTTGCCCGCACCTTGATGAATGAAAAGATTATGTCCTTGTGAAACCAGCACCTCCACCGACTGTGGTGTAAGAGGTACTCTGAATTCTACCACATTTCCGACATCCGGAATCCCAATGCTCAATTTGATATTTCGTTTCCCCGGCTTGTACAACTCCTCCTTGGGAATAAGTTTCTCCTTGGTCCAAACAGAAACATTCTCTTCTTTGCGTTGGTTCATTTCTTCTATTATTAGGCTGTTTCAATTATTCTGGTTCCATTTACTGTCTCTATGATATAGATTTTAACAGTGTTTATTGGAAGTAAAGGTTCAATTAATTCTGGCCATTCGATAAAACAATAATTATCGCTGAAAAAATACTCTTCGTACCCCAAATCATAGAGTTCATCCAGACTTTTAATCCTGTAAAAGTCAAAATGAAAAATTTCATTGGATTGTTCAGTTGCATAGACATTTATCAATGCAAAAGTTGGAGAGGTAACATAATCAACTACCTGCAATTTATCACAAAGGGCTTTGATAAATGTCGTTTTCCCAGAGCCCATCTTCCCATAAAAAGCAAAGAGCCGGTCTGCCGGATGTGCTTCAAGAAATTTTTCCGCCACATGGTTTATTTCACTCAACGAATTGATCTCTGCTTTAAACATCTATATTGTTCCTCTTTTCTCCATCAATTTTAATCAATTAATTTTGATAAAAATCAGCTTCTGACAACCAATTTTATCGTAATTTTGAAAAAAATACAAATACATTAACCATGAACATTCCAACAGCATTAAAATACACGAAAGAACATGAATGGATTCGTGTTGAAGGAGATATCGCATTCGTCGGGATTACTGACTTTGCCCAGGGCGAACTTGGAGACATCGTTTTCCTCGAAATCGAAACATTGGGAGAATCTCTGGAAGTCGAAGAAGTCTTCGGAACCATTGAGGCAGTAAAAACTGTTTCCGACCTGTTTATGCCCGCTTCAGGAAAAATTGTTGAGATCAATTCACTTCTGGAGGAGAACCCTGAACTGGTAAACAGTGATCCTTACGGAAAAGGATGGCTGATCAAGGTCGAATTGAAAGATGCCTCAGAGGTGAACAAACTTCTCTCTGCAGAACAGTATGGTGCTTTGCTGGAAGCATAGATTGCAAAGATAACAGACTGGAATTTTTGTTTCTGGTCCTGCTACAAATCCCGTCCTCAACGGGATTTGCTGTTTTATAAACTTTTAAGAATCAGTTGATCCTTCCTTCTAATTCTAAAAATTGCAGCTATATTTGTTATTATTAGGATGTCTCAAAAAACTATTAACCACAAAGTGCACAAAGGATGCACAAAGGACACAAAAAACAAATGATAGTATGCTCTTTGCGACCTTTGTGTGTTGCCTTCGAGCCCTTCGTGGTAAAACTTTATTTTTGAGAAATCCACCATTAAGGCCAACAAACTGAACGCAAAAATTCGATAAGCGATAAAATATAATTGAAGAATCCAATACTAACTACATGAAAACCATTTTCTCCCTATTTCTCTGTCTGATGCTAATAATTGGGTCTGCATCAGCTCAAAGGACCAATACTTCACCGGTAGATCTCGTTAATCCGCTGATGGGAAGCGACTCCAATTACTCCTTGTCGAATGGCAATACCTATCCTGCCATCGCATTGCCCTGGGGAATGAACTTCTGGACCCCGCAAACAGCCAAAATGGGCGACGGATGGATCTATGCCTACCATGCAACAAAAATTCAGGGGATCAAACAGACCCACCAACCCAGTCCCTGGATCAATGATTACGGCCAGTTTTCGCTTTTTGCAACGACCAATCGTTTGATCCTCGATGGGGAGAAGCGCGCCAGTTTTTTTTCGCACAAATCTGAAACCGTAAAACCCTATTATTACAGCGTATATCTTGCTGATTACGATGTAACTGCAGAGATAACACCAACAGAACGGGCTTCCATTTTCCGTTTTAAATTCCCCGAAAACACTAATTCATACCTGATCATTGATGCATTCAACAAAGGATCCTACATTAAAATCATCAAGGGTGCAAACAAGATTGTTGGCTATTCTACCAGAAACAGTGGTGGCGTTGCCGCTAATTTTAAAAACTATTTTGTGGTTCAGCTGGATAAACCTTTCGCCGATGGAGCAGTATGGAGCGATACTACCATAGTGAAAAACAGTATTGAATTGCAAGCCAACCATGTAGGCGCCGCCCTGCGTTTCGAAACAAAAAAGGGAGAAGTGGTTCATGCCAGGGTTGCCTCCTCCTTTATTAGCATTGAACAAGCCGAACTCAATCTGAAAGAGCTCGGAAATGACTCATTCGATCAGGTTTGTCAGAAGGGCAGGGCTATCTGGAACAAGGGACTCTCCTCTATTCTTGTGGAGGGCGGTACCAGCGACCAGCAAAAAACTTTTTATTCCTGCCTCTACCGTACCATGCTTTTCCCACGGAAATTTTTCGAGACGGATGCTACCGGAAAGGTTTTCCATTACAGTCCATATGAAGGCAAAATCCTACCGGGATATCTCTACACCGACAATGGATATTGGGACACCTTCAGGGCTGTTTTCCCGCTCTTTAACCTGCTTCATCCCTCCTTGAATGCACAGATCCAGGAAGGCATGGTGAACACCTTCAACGAGAGCGGCTGGTTGCCCGAATGGGCCAGTCCTGGCCACCGAAATTGCATGGTTGGATCCAACTCTGCCTCCATCATTGCGGATGCTTACTTGAAAGGGGCACGCGGTTACGACATCAACAAGCTTTATGAGGCGGTTTTGAAAAACAGCGAACACGAAGGCCCTTTGACATCCGTTGGCCGAAAAGGAGTTGACTATTACAATCGGATGGGATACATCCCCTATGATGTAAAAATAAACGAAAGCGCTGCCCGAACCCTGGAATATGCCTATGACGACTGGACCATCCTGCAATTGGCAAAAGCCTTGAAAAGACCACAACAAGAAATTGATCTCTTTGCCAAAAGATGTCAGAACTACCGGAATCTCTTTGACAAAGAGACCAAACTGATGCGTGGAAAAAATGAAGACGGTACCTTCCAGAAACCTTTTAACCCCTTCAAGTGGGGCGATGCTTTTACCGAAGGCAACAGCTGGCACTATACCTGGTCTGTATTTCATGATATTCAGGGACTGGCCGACCTGATGGGAGGAAGAAAAGAGTTTGTGAAGATGCTGGATTCTGTATTTGTGGTTCCTCCCATTTTTGATGCCTCCTACTACGGGCAGGTTATCCACGAAATCAGGGAGATGCAGATTGCCAACATGGGCAACTATGCGCACGGCAATCAACCCATACAGCACATGATCTATTTGTACAATTATGCCGGTGAGCCCTGGAAAGCGCAATATTGGGTACGAGAGACCATGAACCGCATGTACAATCCTGCTCCGGATGGTTACTGTGGTGATGAGGACAACGGACAAACTTCGGCCTGGTATGTTTTCAGTGCGCTTGGTTTTTATGCCGTTTGTCCCGGATCGGACCAGTACATTCTGGGCGCTCCGCTGTTTAACAAGATGACATTGACCCTCGAAAACGGGAAAACAATCGTCATAGAAGCTCCGGAAAACTCAGCGGAGAACAAGTATGTTCAGGAAATGACCATCAATGGTAAAGCTTATTCAAAGAACTGGCTCAGTCATAAGGAGCTAATGAAAGGGGCAACGCTGAATTTCAAGATGGGAGCAAAGCCCAACAAGGCACGAGGTACCAAAGAAGATGATTTTCCCTATTCATTCTCGACAGAGAAAAAATAACGTTAAACTTCCACCTTCTTATATGAGCTTCCATGACACATTTATCCGCCAAAATAATCATTATTGTCCTGATTTTCATCATATTGGTGCAAACCGGATGTTTCGCGAACGGAGATCAGCCTGATAAAAAGGAAGTTCAAAGAAGCACGCTTGTCCAGGGATTTGTGACACCACCTGATTCTACCCGTCCTGGAGTCTATTGGTACTTCATGGATGGCAATATCTCCCGCACTGGAATGACTGAAGATTTGGAGTCAATGAAAAAGGCCGGCATTGGCAGTGTTATCTTCCTGGAAGTCAATGTGGGTATTCCCAGGGGGCCGGTTACCTTTTTGAGCGAGGAGTGGCAGGATCTTTTTAAACATGCTGTCAAAGAAGCCGAACGGCTGGGAATTTCGCTAACCCTTGGTTCAGGCCCGGGATGGGCCGGAAGCGGAGGTCCGTGGGTGGAACCGGCGCAGTCAATGCGTCAACTGGTTGCTTCAGATACACTGGTCATGGGACCTTTCCGATTCAATTCCAAACTGGCAACCCCAAAACCAAAAAAACCTTACTTTGGTTATGGAGCCCTGACCGACTCGCTACGAAAAAAATGGGAAAACTACTACAAAGATGTTGCACTCCTGGCTTTTCCTACGCCTGAAAATGGCGCTAAAATTCCTGATGTAGAAGAGAAAGCGCTCTATTACCGGGCTCCCTACTCTTCTGTTAAAGGTGTAAAACCATTCCTGCCAACTCCTCTGATTTATCCTGAAACACTACCCGGAACTTTCATACCGAAAGAGAGTACCCTGGATATTACCTCCTATCTGCAATCAGATGGAACGCTCACATGGGATGTACCGGCAGGTAAATGGACCATCATGCGGCTGGGGCTTCGGAACAACGGAGCTGTGACCCGTCCAGCGCCTCAACCCGGTCTTGGATTCGAATGTGACAAAATGGATACTACCGCGTTCAACCTTCATTACAAGGCATTTATGGGAAAATTGCTGCAAAAAATCGGCACAAGAAATCCTTCCGCTTCCGGAGGATGGAAAATGATTCACATCGATAGCTGGGAGATGGGGGCACAAAACTGGAGCGCCAATTTCCGCAAAGAATTTAAACAGAGACGCAGATACGATCTCTTGCCTTACCTGCCTACCTATTCCGGATCCATTGTGGGCTCCAGGGAAATCAGCGAAAGGTTTTTGTGGGATATTCGTCAGACAGCGCAAGAGCTGGTGGTGCTGAACCATGCTCAACACTTCAAAGTCCTGGGGAGGCGCAGCGGACTTCGGCTCTCCATCGAACCATACGATATGAACCCGACTGCAGACCTCGAACTGGGTGCAGTGGCGGATGTTCCGATGTGCGAATTCTGGAGCAAAAACTACGGCTACAACACCTCTTTCAGTTGCATCGAAGCAGCCTCTATCGCCCATGTACTGGGGAAACCTGTTGTGCAGGCTGAAGCCTTTACTGCCGAAAAACAGGAGGGTTGGAAACTCTATCCGGGAGCCATCAAGAACCAGGGTGACTGGGCATTTGCCGCAGGCGTCAATAAATTCTTCTACCACACTTTCGCCCATCAGCCTCTCGATGAAAGGCTCAAACCCGGCATGACCATGGGACCATACGGCGTGCACTGGGACCGCAATCAGACCTGGTGGTCTATGTCCAAGGCCTACCATACCTACATTGCCCGCTGCTCCTATCTTTTGCAGCAAGGAAAAAACGTGGCAGATATCCTCTATCTGACTCCTGAAGGTGCGCCGCATGTCTTTCGTCCGCCGCTCTCTGCCCTCACTGGGAACGATACGCTGCCCGATCGGCGCGGGTACAATTTTGATGGCTGCTCGCCCGGCATGCTTAAAAAAGCGTCTGTGAAAGAGCATAAAATCATCTTTCCTGACGGAGGAAGTTACCGGCTTCTTGTATTGCCGCAAATTGAGACCATGACTCCGGAATTGCTCAAAAAAATTGAATCCCTGGTTAGGGCCGGGGCAAATATTGTGGGAATTCCACCAAAAAAATCCCCGAGCCTGGTCAACTATCCGGCTTGTGATGAAGCAGTTTCAAATACCGCGGCAAAGATGTGGAAAAGCCATAACCTACCGGGAAATCTGCAAGGCCATTCCTACGGATTGGGCAAAATTTTCAGCAGTAGCAGCTTCACGGTAGTGGACTCTACCAAACCCTATCCGAATTACGAACAGACTGCCGGGATTCTAAAACAATTAAATGTAGTTGAAGATTTTAGCTCAAATGGCCCCGTCAGGTATGCGCACCGTACGATGACGAACATGGAAATTTATTTTGTTTCCAACCGCTCAGGTGAAAAAATCAACTCGGAGTGCAGCTTCAGGGTTTCAAACGGATCTCCCGAACTTTGGAATCCGCTGACTGGTGAAACCAGATTACTGACTAATTTCTCCCGGCAGGGGGAAGTCACCAGTATCCCAATCCAATTTGAACCAAATCAAAGCTTTTTTGTACTATTCGATTCGGAAAAGCAGGAAATCTCTCCTATCAAGCCAGCAGCAACAAACTTTCCGGAATGTAAAACGATTTTGACTTTGGATGGTCCCTGGAAACTAAATTTCGACACCAATCGTGGCGGACCAGGAGAAATGCTCTTTGGCAAGCTCGAAGATTGGACCAAACGTCTGGAACCGGGGATCAAATACTTTTCAGGAACTGTTTCCTATCAAAAAACCTTCACCCTCACCAAATCAATGCTTGCACAAGCGACACCGCTCCGGATCAATCTTGGAGAAGTATTTAACTTGGCAACAGTTAGCCTGAACGGCATCGACCTGGGAACGCTATGGACGGCACCCTGGAGTATTGAGATAAGCAAAGCAGTCAAAGAAGGGGAAAACAGTCTAGAGATAAAGGTTGTTAATCTTTGGCCCAACCGTTTGATCGGCGACGAGCAATTCCCTTCAGATGGCATCGCCAACAGGAAATGGCCTGATTGGCTGCTCGAAAACAAACCCCGAAATTCTGAAAGAATCACCTTTGCCACATACAATTTTTACAAAAAAGATGCACCTTTGTTAAAGTCGGGGCTCCTGGGACCTGTTCGCATTTTGACCGAAGAGAAAAGCCAATGATTAAAGACTGGGAGACCGGTCGAATGTGAAAATTGGAAAATGTGAAAATGTGAAAATTAAGGAGTTCCCTGTGCGAAGCCGAAAGGTCTAAGTCCTGTGTGTCCTAAGTGTCCTGCGAGTCCTGTTTGGCCAAATTGAGATTAAAAGACCGATTTCAGAAGATTAGAAGATAACTACCAACAAATAACTACTATGATGACTAAAAACCACTATTCTCAAAAGACTTTTTGGTTAATCCTTGGATTGACACTTTCCCTTTTTACCGGATGCAGCAAAGAGCAGAAAAAAGAGATCAGCAAAATCAACGACTTTGCTTCCCTGCAATCCAAACTTCAGGATCCACCTTCCGAATACCGCAGTGCGCCACTTTGGGACTGGAACGACAAGATCACCGAAGAGGGGATAGATTTCCATATGAAGAAATTCAAGGAAGGTGGTTTGGGTGGCATTTTTGTTCATCCTCGACCCGGTCTGATCACAGAATACATCTCTGAAGACTGGCACCATCTCTTTGATTATACCGTCAAGAAGGGAAAGGAACTGGGAATGAACGTGTGGATTTATGATGAAAACAGTTATCCCAGTGGATTTGCGGGGGGCCATGTTCCGGCTGAAATGCCTGATTCATATACACATGGAACCGGCATGAGTTGTCAGGTACAGGATACGCTCAAAACTGATACAACCAAATATGAGGTGGTTCTTAAACTGGAGAACAATCAGTTCAAAGAGATCACCGCCAACCTCAAAGAGGAGCAGGGAAGAACTGGGAAATATTATCTTTTCACAAAAACGTTTGCCAAAAAAGGTTACTGGATGGGCAACTTCCCCTATGTGGACCTGCTCTACAAAGGAGTAACCGAAAAATTCATGGAGGTGACCATGAAAGGTTACGAAAAGTACAACAAAGCAGATTTTGGAAACACCTTACCGGGAATCTTCACCGACGAGCCCAACCTCGAGGCTGCGCTCGGAACAAGAACTTCTTACCGATGGACACCCGATCTTTTCGCTGAATTTCAAAAACGGTGGGGCTACGATCTGAGAATCAACCTCCCCTCTTTGGTTGACGAAGCTGGAAACTGGAAGAAGGTCCGGCACGATTACTACACCACGCTGCTCGAAATGTTTATTGACCGTTGGGCCAAACCCTGGAGCAAATATTGTGAAGAGAACAAACTCCGCTGGACAGGTCACTACTGGGAGCATGGTTGGCCGAAGCCAACCGACGGATCTGACGAATCCTCCTTTTACCTCTATCACCAGCAACCGGGCGTTGATATGCTCGGAAACACATATACTCCCAATGGTTTGGGAGGTCAATTTGGCAATACACGGGCCATTCGCGAACTACACAGCGCTGCCAACCAGGCAGGTCACAACCGAACGTTGAGTGAAACTTACGGAGGGGCAGGATGGGAGATCAATTTTGCTAATTTTAAGCGGTTGGTCGACTGGGAAGTTGTTTTGGGAGTCAACTTTGTCAACCAGCATCTCTCCTATTTCACCATCAAAGGGGTTCGCAAATTCGATTATCCTCCCAGTTTTTCCTACCACGAACCATGGTGGGAAAACTACAAACCGATGGGAGATTACATTGGACGCATCTCCATGGCCATGTCAACGGGTGAACAAATCAACAAAACACTGGTATTGCAACCCAATACCACAGCCTGGAGCTACTTCTCCAGAATCGTAAAAAATGCCACCATCGACACGATCCAGAACAATTTCAAACATTTTGTCTTCCTGCTCGAAAGAGCCCATTACGAATATGACCTTGGATCAGAATTGGTTTTACGAACCATTGGATCTGTCAGCAATGGGAAGTTGGTAGTAGGGAAACGTGCATATGGCCTGGTCGTCATCCCTTCCACGATGGAAAATCTTGATCAGAATAGTTACAAACTGCTTAAGGAGTACCTGCTTCAGGGTGGCAAAATACTCTCTTTTACGCACAAGATTCCCCGACTGGATGGAGTCGAAAGCAATCTGAACAACGAATTAATGACAGCCTTCTCCAAACAGTGGAGTTTCTCAAATGCTCCTGATGATGAAATTGCCAGGGCTGTCCTGAGAGACCCTGATTTTGACATCACCGAATCCCTACCGCTTACTGGCGAACTTTACCACCAGCGCAGAATCCTGAATGACGGAGAACTTCTCTTTTTCGTAAACACTGATACCATTCAAAATGTCTCGGCAACGATCACTGGCAATGGCAAGAGCCTGGTAAAGATGGATCTAAATGATGGAAGTTGCTCGTTGGTTCCGGTGACATCCGAAAATGGACAAATCACTTTCGACATGGAACTACCACCCATCGGAAGCGCCCTCTATTTCCTGACCAAAACAAACACTTCGGCAGTTTCAGCCTCAGCCATTGCATCAACTGCTGCATCTGCAAACGGATCAGAAATACCAACTGAAAACCCGGTAACGGAGCAAGTAGAAACTACTGTTAAGCAGGAGGCTGACAACGTCCTGGTTCTCGACTTCCTGGATTTAAAGGGAAGAAAAGTCAACCTGAAGGAGACCTACTTTATGAAAGCCATGCATCAGTTGTACGACAGCAGCGGATTCAAAATGGGCAATCCGTGGCAACATAAGATTCAGTACAAACAGGATTACATGGCCCTGGATACATTTAAGACCGGATCAGGATTTGAGGTGAACTACCACTTCAATGTCGCTGCCAAGGCAGAATTAAATGCGTTATCTAGTTTGGATGCAGTGATCGAACGTCCCGAATTGTGGGATCTCTATCTCAACGGAGCGAAACTCACAAAATCGGACAAATGGTGGATCGACCGTGAATTCTACCGTTTCCCGGTAGGTGGTCATCTGAAAGCAGGTGAGAATACTCTCACGCTGAAAGCAGGAAAAATGTCGGTACATGCAGAAATCATGCCTGCCTACCTTGTGGGTAATTTCAAATTGACCCCGCTCAAGCAAGGATTTGAAGTGACCAACGGCTCTATAAATGCATTGGGTTCCTGGAAAACACAGGGTTTCCCATTCTATTCTCAAAAGGTACTCTACTCACAGAAATACAAAACGCTTCAAGCCGGAAAAACCTACAAACTCAAACTGAATCGCTGGAATGGAACGATGGCAGTGGTCTACCTAAATGGTGTCAAAATGGGTTTGATTACAACTTCGCCTTTTGAAATCATTCTTCCGGCAAACCTTAAAACAGATGAAAATACCCTCTCCGTTGAGGTTATAGGAAGCTTGAAAAACACCTTCGGCTTTCTGTACAAAAGCAGTGCTGGCAGATGGATCATTGGCCCGGGAGACTGGGATGTTGCCCCAGAAACCCTTCCATCACTGAGTCAATACTTCCTCCTTGATTATGGATTGTTCGAACCCTTTAGCCTGATTTCGATGAATTGAAATCATCTTATGATACTTAGTGTACCTTCGTGGTAACCTTTGTGCCCTTAGTGGTTAAAAAATAATTAATAAGACAAACATGAAGAAAATAGGCCTCTATCTTATGATTTTGCTGCTTTCCTGCGGCTCCTGCGATTTTTTTGTAACAGGGAAATCAACTCCCCCGGAAAAGAGCTGGCAGGAGAAATTCAATGCGGAACTCCCCCTGCTTGGCCACAGAAACTGGATCCTGGTGGTCGACAAAGCCTTCCCGGCTCAGACAGCTACTGGCATTACGGTTATCAATACTGGTGAATCATTGCAGGATGTTTTGCGGTTTACCCTGCAAAAAGTTGATCGGTCGCTGCACGTCAGGCCGGTAATTTATACCGACAAAGAACTGAATTTCATTACGCCCATAATGGTGCCGTTGGTAAATGGTTACAAGAAAGAGTTGCAAAAAACGCTCAAAGGCATTGAACCTCAAACGTTACTGCATGATTCGGTATTTGTGAAAATTGATCAGGCATCCAAACTTTTTAAGGTGATTGTTCTGAAAACAGAAGAGACCATTCCCTACTCTTCTGTCTTCATCCAACTCGACTGTAAATATTGGTCGTCAGAGAATGAAAAAGCAATGCGGGAGTTGATGAAAAAATGAAACGGGGAAACGGAGAATTGTTTGAAGGGTTTATAGGGTTTAAAATTGTTTGAAGGGTTTAAACACAAAAACGACAAAAATCTAATTACAGATCACGTTAATTTCTCTCAATCAGGATAATATAAACCTTATTTTTATAATTAATCTTAGTAGAAAGGTGGATGTGAGGAGATCAGTATCTTATTATCTTATTTTATGATAATCTCGAAATAAGATAATAAGATTAGGCTTCAATCCAATTCGTGGTTCTACTAAGATTACAAATTGAAAATAAGGTTTAAATGATCATCTTTTATGTATTTGTCTGACAAGTAGCTGGCTAACACTATTTTTCACCAAGCATATTTGTTCAGGAACCGATAACATTTCAAACATTTCCCTTCGACTACGCTCAGGGACCGGTAACTTTTCAAACATTTTAAACAGTATAAACTTTTCAAACAGTAGAAGCTTTTATGCTTGAAAATATAATCTTCGACCTTGGAGGCGTTCTCCTTAATATCGACATGGTCCAAACCAGAACAGCCTTTGCCCGGCTCGGCTGGAAAGAGGAAGACTGGAAAGGTATCAACCAGAGTGGTCAGCTGATTTTCGAAAATCTCGAAATCGGATTGGATTCTCCGGCACAGTTCAGGGAGAAAATCAGGCAGATTCTGCCTTCCTCTCCAACTGATGCTGAAATTGATTATGCCTGGAATGCCATGCTGCGGGATTTTCCCATTGAAATTGTCAATTATCTGATCAAACTAAAAAGCAAATACAGGCTTTTTCTGTTGAGTAACACCAACGAATTGCATCTTCAAAGATTCAAAGAGATATTTGAAGGAAGCTTTGGTTATTCGATTGATCGGCTTTTCGAAAAGTGCTATTATTCGCATGAAATAGGACACAGAAAACCCAATTCCGAGGCTTTTACAGTGGTTTTGGATGATGCCGGACTGGATCCTGAAAAGACCCTTTTTGTGGATGATTTGAAACGCAATACCGAGACAGCCGAAAAATTTGGCATGAAAGTTCTTCACATTGAGCCTGGGACGTTAATGCAAAGGCTCCCCGAATACCTTGAAGAATCTGAGTTCTAAGATCCTGAACACATTTTCCAATTTTCTCTCCTTTCCGTCCGAGCCGAACCAATCTCTTTTCGCGACGTGCTACCGCGGACGGCTCCTGATACTGCATTCTATACCCGGGGTGTCGCTCCTTCGTCGCTTTACCCCGGGCTACAAATATGCCGCCACCACGTGGCTGGATTTGTCGGAATGATCCATTGTGGTCAAAAACTCCCAAGCCGATCCAATTTTCACATTTTCACATTTCCCAATTTTCACATTCAGTCTATCTCTCGGTCGTCCCAATCGTCCGCTCGTCACTCCTTCCTCTTCGGCTCTTTCCACTCGCCACTCTCATTGATCAGCTTTTTCAGCTCTTCAACCGCATGCTCAGTAGATACATGCCGCTGAATCAATTTTTGTCCTTTGTAAAGGTTGATGGTTCCTTTTCCGGCTCCAACGTAGCCATAGTCGACGTCACCCATTTCACCAGGACCATTTACGACGCAGCCCATTACGCCAATCTTGAGATTTTTCAGGTGTTTGAAGTTTCTTTTAATTTCGGCTACGGTATCCCTCAAATCAAACAGGGTGCGGCCACAACCCGGACAAGAGATAAATTCAGTTTTAGTTACCCTCATGCGGCTGGCCTGAAGGATGCCAAAGGATAAATTTTTAAGTTCATTGTAGCCAATGTTTCCGTCGTTGGAAATCATAATACCATCGCCATATCCATCGATAAACAGTCCGCCCAGATCTGTACAGGCAGCTACCAATAAATCTTCGTAATTATTCTTTCGGTAGGAACGGTGCAGAATAATCGGTATTTTGCAGATATGGGCATCCAGTTCCATGAAAAAAGCACGCATTTCAGCAAAACTATTTAGGTTATTGCTCTCCATGATCAATACCATTTTCCGCTCCCGCTTCAATTTCTCAATGGTTTCCGGATTCCTTTCCTTGAATCGGTCGTATTCCGCCTTGTTGACCCGAACAAATCGCATCTGGTTGGCATAGAAGTCATTGTATAAGTACTCCTCCAATGTCAGGATGGGATACTCTTTGCCTGATTTATCCAGAATCTGCTTTCCATCGTAAAAGTATTCAGGTTCAGTTCCTGAACTGATTGTTTTGATCTCGTCAATATTGTAATTGTTCAAATTGGCAATTACAACAACTGGTTTCTTTCCGCCAATGTCGTTGACCGGCCGATTGGAACGCCTTTCGTATTCGAATGGATTGGTCTGAGCTACAAGCGGCGCAGTAATTGGGGCATGAAATTCACGATCCTTGAAAACGTTCACCAATTTTAGGGCGAAAGGAATCTCATCCGCCGGGTCTTCCGTTAAAGAAACCCGGATGGTATCACCAATTCCGTCTGCCAGCAAAGCTCCCGAACCAACAGCCGACTTGATACGACCGTCTTCTCCTTCTCCAGCTTCAGTAACGCCAATATGGAAAGGAAAATTCATCTCTTCAAGCCTCATCCTGTAATTCATCAGTCTGACAGTATATACCATTATTCGGGTATTGCTCGACTTGATAGAAATGACAATGTTGTGATAACCTTCTGCCTTACAAATCTTAAGAAATTCCATCACTGATTCTACAATACCGGCAGGTGTATCCCCGTATCTGCTCATGATTCTATCAGAAAGTGAGCCTTGGTTGGCCCCAATTCTTAGGGCAATTCCCCCCTTCTTACAGGCACGTATAAATGGGATAAAACGCTCTTCAATCTTCTTCAGTTCCAGCCGATACTCTTCATCAGTGTAATTAAGCTGAACAAAAACAGCCCGCTTATCATAGAAATTACCCGGATTGATTCTGACTTTGCACACATTCCTGATAGCTATATCGGCAGCAGCCGGATTAAAATGTATATCGGCACACAGGGGTTGCAGATATCCTCTGCGATCGAGCTCATTCCTGATATTTTTAAGATTTTCAGCTTCACGGATTCCCTGAACTGTTACACGAACCAGATCAGCGCCTGCATCAATGATCCTGATAATCTGATTAACTGTCTTTTCGGTATCATTGGTATCAGTGTCTGTCATGGACTGAATCCTGATCGGCTGACCGGAACCCATGCTGACTGAGCCAATGTTGACAGTTGCCGTCTCCTGGCGTTTGTAATGCAGCAAATTATCGATGAAGTTAAAACTTTGGTTCATACGCAAATAATTCATTTTGTATGATTCCCGAATCCTCGGGAGAAAAGACATGAATGAAAAGATTTAGTCTAATTTGGTTATTTATTATCAATCAGGTGTACTTCATCCTACCTGAAAAATCTTTCCCTACTGCCTTGGCAAATTTATCCTTTTATTTTGAATAAATTTGATCCAAAATTTCAACTACATGTCTGTTATTGTTGAAGATGTTTCCAAAAGCTATGGGAGTCAGCTCGCACTCGATAAAATCTCCTTTTCTGTCGAATCGGGCAGCATCATGGGAATTCTGGGTCCAAATGGTGCCGGAAAGTCTACCCTCCTGAAAATTATTTCCGGTTATCTCAGGTCTACTTCAGGATCTGTGAAAATAAATGATCTGGAAGTTGATCCTGAAAACCCGGAGATCAAAAAATTCATTGGATACCTTCCCGAGAATAATCCACTTTACACCGATCTGTATGTGCGGGAGTATCTGAGCCTGGTCGCGGGATTTTACAAAATTCCAAACAGAAAAAGCAGGATTGACGAGATGATTGAAATGACAGGACTGGAATCCGAGGTATTCAAAAAAATAGGGACTTTGTCAAAAGGATACCGCCAGCGTGTTGGGTTGGCGCAAGCCCTGCTTCACGATCCTGCGTTGCTGATACTCGATGAGCCCACTTCCGGCCTTGATCCGGCCCAATTGGTCGAAATCAGACAACTGATACGTAACATCAGCAGCAAAAAAACAGTCTTACTTTCCACCCACATCATGCAGGAGGTTGAAGCCGTATGCGACAGGGTGCTAATTCTGAATCAGGGGAAAGTGGTGGCCCTGGAAACTCCTGAAAAATTAAAAAAGCTTACTTATCAGAAAACCAGGAAGATCCTGGTAGAATATGGTGAGGCGGTTCAAATTCAATTATTTGAATCAATGAAGGGAGTCATAAAAACCGAACAACTCGACACCAATAAATTTCTCATTTCCACTTCAGGTGATGACCTCAGACCAGCCCTGTTCAAGCATGCCGTTGAAAACAATTTGACCCTTCTCACCCTGCATGAACAGGAGTCTTCCATGGAACATAGTTTTCTGGAACTCGTTAAAGAAGAAAGATTATTGAGTTGAGAGTTAAAAACGAAAAATTAAGAACAATATCAAGAGACAGTTTAAAATTTGTTTTTTTGTCCCGTTAGGGATATTATATCGGTAGAATATGAATTAAGATCTAAATTCCGTCCCGTACGGGACGGGATATTGTGTGGTAAATTCTCTTTCTACCGACATTATGTGCCTACGGCACAGTCCTGATCAAGTGATTTCAAATGAATAAAATAGGAACGATAAAATTTAAACTGCTTTAAAGTTCAGTTAATAATTTATAGCCATATCAATATTTTTGTAGAGCTCACTAATTCTGAATTATATATCATTGTCAATTGTCCATTTTCAATTGTCAACTACTAAAATCTCATCAAGGCTGGAAAAAATTCAAATCAGGTATTCTATCATAAAGTATCCATTTCGATAACTATAAAAACATGAGAATTTCAATCCTTCTTTCGCTGCTGATACTGTCTGCTTCAGTTTCCTTAAACGCCCAACAGGCGAAAAAAACAAAAGGTCAAAACAAATACCTGAGTAGTTATGATAGCAAGACGCTCACACCAGATCAAACTCCTGTTCTGCTTCCCTACAACCGCTGGATCGATCCGGCAGGTTCACAAATTCTCTTTGGGAACAAGGAGCTGGAAAATCATGCGCTGGATGTAGCACTCTCTCCGGATGAAAAATGGCTGGCCATCGAAGGTCGTTACGAAATTGTAATTGTATCCACAGCTTCGAAAAAAATTGTCTCAATCTTTCAACTGAGCGAATACTTCAAAAATCAGGTTCAAATGAATTCCTTTTCAGGAATTTGCTGGCGACAGGAAGGTGATTTGATCCAGCTCTTTTGGGGTGCGGGTGGTAAAGAGGGTTCAGGCGTGGTTAAAGCAACCTGGTCAAAGGGAAAATTCTCAGATGCCGAATACATCCCAATTGAAAAGGAATCTCCCGCCAAAATGTCACTGGTTAATGAGGTGCTCTTCCGCAATGAATCCGGGACACCTGCGCTTTTTGTTGTATTAAATGGCAACAACACAGTGGTCAAAATGAATCCTGATACAAAAAAAATCAGCTGGACTACACAAGTTGGGGTCGCCCCATTTGGAATCACCATGGCAAATGGGAAAATTTACATCACCAACTGGGCAGGAAATCAGCCGGAGGCAAATGATCCGAATGTGGCAGGGGTTCCCTGGGGAAGCGCCAAAGTGAATGATGTGAACGGCGCTACCCGGGAAGGAACGGTTTCTGTTCTTGACCCGGCAACAGGTGCTGTTTTAAAAGCAATCCCGGTAGGTTTGCATCCAAACGACCTGACTCGTTCTTCCGATGAAAAATTTGTATATGTCTCCAATGCCAATAGCGACCAGGTCAGTGTGATATCAACGGTAAGCGATGCGGTCACTGAGACGATTTCTGTGCGACTTAATGCTGAAGAGAATCCCTATTGGGGCGACTCACCCAATGGCCTGGCCATCTCTAAAGACAACAAGACGCTTTATGTGTGCAATGGTATGGACAATGCTTTGGCAGTAGTTTACCTGGGACAAAAATCCGCAGTTGGGGCAACAGATGCGGTAAGCCGGGTTACCGGTTTTATTCCGACAGGAGCCTATCCGGGGGCTGCAGCTGTTTCAAATGAGAACCTTATCTATGTGGCCAATATCGAAGCTTCGGGTTCATCGATCCCATTTTATACAGAGGGTTCTCAAAAACCAAAATACAATTCCCACAAGGAGATGGCTTCAGTTTCGGTCATTCCAATACCGGATAAAAAGGAGCTAAAAAATTACACGGAAAGAGTAGAAGCCGCCAATTTTCAATTCAGACTTGATCTGACGGCAAAACTTCCAAGAAAAAACGTAGCACCCGTTCCGGTTCCGGAAAGAGTTGGCGAGCCATCGGTGATCAGGCACATTCTCTATGTCATCAAGGAGAACAGAACCTATGACCAGGTTTTGGGCGACATGAAAAAGGGAGACGGCGATTCGAGCCTGACCGTATATGGAAGAAAGGTTACTCCAAACTCCCACCAACTAAGCGATCAGTACCTTTTGTTTGACAATTACTATGCATCTGGGAAATGTTCGGCAGAAGGACATCAGTGGACGGATGCTTCCATTGTAACGGATTATGTCGAAAAATCCGTGCGGGCCTGGCCTCGCAGCTATCCACACGTCCAGTATGACGCGCTTGTTTATTCCCCAACAGGTTTTATATGGGACAACGCTTTGTCTCATGGTAAAAAAGTCAGAATTTACGGAGAGGCCTGTCTTTGCGATTTCGGGCCAGATCAAACCTGGAGTTCTATCTACCAGGATTTTCTCAACCACAAGAAACTTGAATTCAGGAATAAAACGACCATTCAACCCGTTGAACCAATTTTAAGTCAGAATTTCCCCTCCTCCGACAACCATCTTGTATCAGATGTACAAAGGGCTGATGAATTTATCAAAGAGCTGCATGCATACGAAAAACTGGAAGGTGATCAACTGCCTGAACTGATGGTGATGGCCCTTTCCAATGATCATACTTCAGGTACCAGACCCGGACTGCCAACCCCGCGTGCCATGGTCGCCGACAATGATCTTGCTCTTGCACAAATTGTCGAAGCGCTTTCCAAAAGCAAATACTGGAAGAATACAGCAGTTTTTGTGACTGAAGATGATTCGCAGGATGGTTGGGACCATGTTTCGGCCTACCGGACTGTCGGTATGATCATTAGTCCATATACCAGGAGTGGCAGTATCATTCACACCAATTACAACCAGGTCTCCATGGTAAGGACCATCGAACAGATACTGGGAATTCCTCCAATGAATGTGATGGATGCAACGGCCATGCCAATGTTTGATTGTTTCTCGCCAAAGGCGGATATCACTCCATACAAAGCACTGAAAAACGAAATCCCCCTGGATGAGATGAATCCTGATCTCCGTAACCTAAAGGGCACAGCCCTTCATTATGCCAAAAGAAGTATGGAGCCACAGTTTGATGGGATCGACGATGGGGACGAAGATCTGTTTAACCGGATCTTGTGGTTTGCAGCCAAAGGGAATATGAAGTATCCCCACATAAAGAAGTGACTAAAGTGAACTAAAGTGATTATAGTGACTAAAGTACTTTCGCACAAGCTTGATTGGTTCCCTTGTTGGGAGTCCATAACTTTAGTGACTGTTTAAAATTAGATTATTCAAAATTGTTTGGTGTTTTCTTTGTGAAACCTTGGTGACTTGGTGTCTTTGTGGCAGGAAAAAAATAGCTACTAAGGCTCAAAGGCACCAAGGTTTCACAAAGAATTTTGTATAGAATTTTAACTGAAAACTGAAATTATAAAATTTAAACAGTCTCTTAGGCACTTTAGGCACTTGTTTTTTCAAAGATAAAATTTTACATTTGCACAGTGGACGGATTTGATTGATTGCAACCACGGAAAAAAATGCTAAAACAAAGTGTATTGACTTCCCCTTCAATCATCCATCCCACTAAGTTTTACATCCGTCGCCTTAAAAAAGTGACTTAATAATTTAAACTATGGGATATCTATTTACCTCAGAATCAGTATCAGAAGGTCATCCAGACAAAGTTGCTGATCAGATTTCAGATGCAGTATTGGATGCATTCCTTGCATACGATCCAAAATCAAAAGTGGCCTGCGAAACGATGGTCACCACCGGACAGGTGATTCTGGCCGGCGAAATCAAATCAGAAACTTATGTCGATGTCCGCGAAGTGGCCAGAAAGGTCATCAACAAAATCGGTTATACAAAAGCGGAGTATCAGTTCGACGGAGACTCATGCGGTGTCTTGACCGCACTCCACGAGCAATCTCCCGACATCAACCGGGGCGTTGATCGTGCCGAACTGGAGAACCAGGGAGCCGGCGATCAGGGAATGATGTTCGGTTATGCTTGCAGCGAGACCGACAACTTTATGCCACTGCCGCTGGAACTTGCCCATGCGCTGCTCAAAGAGTTGGCAAAAATCCGTAAAGCCGGCAAGGTGATGAAATACCTTCGTCCGGATGCAAAATCGCAGGTAACCATCGAATACGATGACAATAACCAGGCGATAAAAGTTCATACCATCGTGATCTCAACCCAACACGACGATTTCGATGCCGATGATGTCAGAATGCTTGCCAAAATCAAGGATGATGTTCAAAGCATCCTGATTCCAGCTACCAAAGCAGTACTTCCTGTTCGTTTGCAGAAACTCTTCGAACCCGGCTATATTTTGCACGTCAATCCTACCGGGAAGTTCGTTATCGGCGGACCGCACGGAGACAGTGGACTTACTGGACGTAAAATTATTGTCGACACCTACGGAGGGCGCGGCGCCCATGGAGGAGGTGCATTCTCAGGCAAAGATCCGTCAAAAGTAGACCGTTCTGCCGCTTATGCAGCTCGCCATATTGCTAAAAATTTAGTTGCAGCGGGTGTAGCAGGAGAAATTCTGGTCCAACTTGCCTATGCCATTGGTGTTGCTCAACCAGTCAATATCTATGTAAATACTTATGGATCTGCTAAGGTAAATCTGCACGACAACGAAATAGCCGACAAAATCTCGGCCCTGTTCGACCTTCGTCCCTATGCCATTGAGCAGCGTTTGAAGCTCCGTAATCCGATCTATGAGGATAGTGCATCCTATGGTCACATGGGCCGTACCCCACGCATGGTAACCAAAAAATTCGAATCGGCCTATTTCGGCAATATCGAAAAAGAGGTTGAATTGTTTACGTGGGAAAAACTCGATTATATTGATAAGATCAAATCTACATTCGGAATATAAGAGATTGATTATCTAATTATAAGAGGTCCCGTTGCATTGGTTTGCAGCGGGACTTTCTTTTTGATCCCTTCTTTTTCTCCATTTTTTGCCGTAACTTATGGTATCAAATTAATTGCTGGAAAGTTTGAGGTCACAAATTATGATCTCAAAATTCATGATTTACTTGTATGCTTACAATTAAGAACAATACACTCTAATGCGCTGATTTATTGCGTCCGTACGGGCAATGTCATTTAGTTAAGAAAAATTTATGCGACTCTCAACAGATTGCTTCTCCGCCAGCTGGCGGATCGCAATGATGGTGGGTTATTTTGAGTTGTGAAAATGCAACGGATTGCTTCCCGCTCGTGCCTTCCCGATGAAAAATCGGGACAGGCAGCGGTCGCAATGACGACTGTCGCAGGGAGGGTGTTGGATGAGGCAAGGGCTGGGTGAAAATTGACAACAAATCATGTTTTAAAATCCAGCCCTCGCCTCATCCAACTGAATAACCACCGATCGTCATTGCGAGTCACCACCCAATTTTTTGGGCACAATGTGAAGATGACAGAAAATATCTGCATATAATGAAGCTGTTAAATGCATTTTTGCATTTATTTGATTTTCAGAATATTACAAAATCTGTCATTGGTAGGAGGCACGACGAAGCAATCTGCTGATAATCATGAAAATTATAAAATGGCTGATTCAATTTAAACATCAAAAAAATGGAACTACAATTAATTAAGAACAAAATTCATGAGATTAGGGGACAAAGAGTGATGATCGACTTTGACCTGGCTGAAATGTATGGTGTCGACACAAGAAGTCTAAAACAGGCAGTAAAAAGAAATGAAAGCAGATTCCCTCCTGACTTCATGTTCGAACTATCTAAAGAGGAATGGGATAATTTGATATCACAAAATGTGATATCAAACAGAGGTGGTAACAGATTCTTACCTTATGCTTTTACAAAACAAGGCGTAGCCATGCTTTCCAGTGTTCTTCGCAGTGAAAGAGCTATAGAAATCAATATCCAAATCATCCGTGCATTTATCCTCATCCGGCAAAACACATTGCTTTTTGCAGAGATCAATCACCCTTCGACAAGCTCAGGGACCGACATCCAATCGACCAATTCCCTTCGACCCACGACCCATCGGCTGCGCTCAGGATACCACTTCGCACAGGGATCCGCATTCCTCATCTACTATTGCCCTTCAACATCGCTCAGAGACCGATAACATTTCAAACATTTCAAACATTTCCCTTCGACAGGCTCAGGGACCGTCAACTTTTCAAACAATTTTAAAATCATAAACATTTCAAACTATTATAATGCTCCACGACGACCTCCTTTCTCTCTTCTACCCCCGTCTCTGCGCGGGATGCCACACGGCGTTGGTGCACGGTGAAGAGATCCTCTGTCTGGGCTGTCAGGCGGACTTGCCCAAAACCGGATTCGAAAAAATCGCCGATAATCCAGTAGCCCAACTATTCTGGGGAAGGGCAGATTTAAAAATGGCCACCGCGTATTGCACTTTCGATAAAGGAGGAATCATGCAACATTTGATGCATCAACTAAAATACCAGGGAAGGAAAGAAATAGGAGAAAAACTTGGATTTCTAATGGGAACCGATTTGATCCAGTCGCCACCCTACCGGGAAATTGAATTACTGATACCTGTTCCGCTGCATCCAAAAAGGGAACACAAAAGAGGCTACAACCAAAGCGCTGCTTTGGGTAAAGGAATCGCTGAGGCTATGGGAATATCAATCATGGAAGGCAATCTTGTCCGCAATCGCTATTCGGACAGCCAAACCAACAAGGGAAGATTTGAACGATGGGAAAATGTTAAGGAACTTTTTGGAGTCAGAAAGCCGGAATTACTGGAGGGTAAACATATCCTTTTGGTCGACGATGTCGTTACGACCGGCTCAACGCTGGAGGCCTGCGCGCAAGTTTTGCTGAAGATACCTGGAACCAGGGTCAGTATCGCGACTCTGGCATGTGCCTAACAATATTACACAGAGATACACTGAGAAGCACAGAGTTACACAGAGATAAGAAAAATTAAAAACTCAATAAAAAGGATCATGTTAACAAATCAAATCACCTCACAAATAATTGCATCTGCGATAAATGTTCATAGAATTCTAGGACCAGGGTTATTAGAGTCTGCATATGAGGAGTGTCTAGCTTTTGAACTCAAAAAATCAGGATTACAAATTGAAAGACAAATACCAGTCCCAATCATTTTTAAAGATATTAAGTTAGAATGTGGATATAGAATAGATATATTAGTAGAAAATACCGTGGTCATAGAACTAAAATCAGTAGATGCGCTTGCTCCGATTCATGAAGCACAAATATTAACTTATTTGAAATTTTCTAACAAGAAAATTGGCTTATTGATGAACTTTAACGTCACACTACTTAAAAATGGTATTAAACGATACTGTTTTTAACCTCTGTGTAACTCTGTGATTCTCAGTGTATCTCTGTGTAATAATTTTGAAGTATCATGGATGTTACTTCTCTCCCCACTTGAACCCCTTATTCCCAATCCCAGCCAAATCAAGCACCCGATTAACCACGGTATCCACCAACTCGTCTATTGTCGCCGGGAGGCTGTAAAAGGATGGACTCGCAGGCATCACAATAGCCCCAGCCTCTGTAAGGGTTACCATATTGCGGAGATGAATGAGATTATATGGTGTCTCGCGTGGTACAACAATTAATCGACCTCGTTCCTTCAGAATAACGTCTGCCGCCCTAGTGATCAGGTCATCAGAGATCCCCGATGCAATCCTGCCCAAAGTGCCCATCGAACAGGGGATAATCACCATTGTATCGTAACCGGCCGATCCTGAAGCGAAAGGAGCGTAAAAATCCTCGGTTTCAAAAACCGGAAAAGGTAGGCTGCTTTCATCTATAATTTCATTTAACTCGTGTGCCCAGATATCCCTTGCATTCCTTGAAAATACTATAGAACAGCTGTCAATTGGTGTTGAAGCACTACCCAACTTCTCCAGAAGGCGCCTGGCATATATTGAACCACTTGCTCCGGTAATTGCAACAATCATTTTCTTTCCCATAGTTCAAAATTAAAAAAATATTACATCAAACTTTTGCAACCAACCCACCCTAAACAAACCATATCAGCTAAGATCATGCAAAGATTTATTAACCGTAAGGGTAAAAAAAACCTCCCCGAAGGGAGGTTTTAAATAGAAAACTATCGATTTGATAAATGTCGATTACAATACAATTGCAGCATATTCAGCTTTGGTTGTAATACCGGTAGCAGGAGCAGCAAATGCAGGCGTATGTAAAGCGTCAGCACTCATTTTTGTTGCAAGGTTGGTAGCGGCACCGGCACCAATCTTAACAACATCAAGATTGACAGCCAAAACAGGAGTTGTATACAGTGCAACATAAGTCTTCAAAGAAGAGAGAGCAGCAGATGTAACAGTTGTCTCAATATAAGGAGTTGTAATTGTTGCAGCGATTGCATTGGTGTAAGCGGCAGCAAGTGCGTTGGTATTAATGGTAATTGTTGGGTTACCAGAAACAGTTTTGGTTACATAAGATGCAAAGTTAGCAGCAGCAAGAGCTGAGTTACCTGTAACTGTCAAAACAGTCATTTTATCAGTTGAAGTTGTCAAAGAGGTCAATTTAGTATTGCCAGTAACGACAACCGTTGAACCAGGACCACCTTCATAATGGGCATGACCCAATGTCAGAGCTGTTAAAGCAGCATTGCTACAAGCATTAATTGTGAATGAATTAACAACACCTGCAGTTGTAACAGAAGTTAAAGAAGCAATAGTGTTCAAGCTTACTGATTCTAAGCTACCGGCAACTGATACAGTTGTAAGAACAGTATTAGCTACAGTTGCAGAAACAGCGCACATTAAACCTGTAGGAAGCGGAATAGTTGTAACAGTTTTACCTGTTATACTGGCTGTGATAACTGTAGGATATCCTGCAAGGGCAACCAGCCTGTTAGCAGCTCCTAAGGTCAAATATTTAACTGCACCAAGAGTTGGGGCAATAACCCAGTCAAGTTTAGCCAATGTAACTGTTTCAGCAGTAGCTGAAGTAATTGTGCCGGCAGCCATCGCTGGAAGAACAAGTGTCTTAGGACCTGTAACAGTCAATGCACCAATAGGCTCGTTGAATGCAGTAAGATCAACTGTTCCGGTAGAACCGGTAGAACCGGTAGTAACAGTAATACCAGCTGGAGCTGTAACCAAACTTGAAAGATTTACGGCAGTTGCTCCAAAACCTGTAATAGATGCAGCACCTGTGATATTTGTTGCAGCAGAAAGATCGATCACAGCAGCAGCAGTCGTAGAAGAAGAAACTGTAAGCGCTCCTGCATAGGTTGTTGAACCCAATTTAACGTATGTAGCTTTTGCAGCAGTCAGTGAAGATACACCACCAGCTAAGATAACATCTGTAGCCAAAGGATAAGAAACGATACCGGATGCAACACCTGTAACAGCACCAACTTTACCAGTAACAGCAACATTAGGGAAGTTGATAGAAGTAGTTCCAAGCGGAGTAGTTCCGGCAACAACGGCTTTGTTAACCAAATCAAGGTCACCACCAACAGTTCTCAAAGAAGAAGATGCATAAGAACCATCATAGTTCAAGGTAAGAGTTCCACCTACGCTGCTTAACAAAGAAAGATCGATGTCGGCTCCAGCACCACTGGCTGTACCAGTAATGGTCATAGCTCCTTTTACAGAAACCAGTTTGGAAAGATCAATAGCGTCGCCTTGTTTGAAGTTAACAACTACAATACCTGTTCCGATAACATTGGTGATTTTGTTGGTAATGGTATTAACGCTGGTAAGCTGACCAGCTGAGATCAAAGTTTTGTCAACAGTAAGGTTACCGTTGATGATACCCAGTTGAGCAATTTTAGCTAAGAAGAAAGTAACTTCTGCATCAGTTGTGATGCTTACGTCACCATTGTACATGGATGTGTTGAGAATAATTTGATCCAACTGAAGTTTCTGAGCAGCCAATGAAGTTTGCAAACCAGTGATAACTAATGCAGTGGCAGCATCTGCTGATGTGTTTGCAGTCAGATCGGTAAGGATTAGTGCAGCTTGGGCAGCCAAAGCAGCATTAGCAGTAGCAGCAGTAGCAGCGTTGGTAGCAGCAGTAGCAACAGCAATAGCGTCAGCACTTGAAGTGGCAGTTGCCAATGCAGTCAACTGACCAGCCAATGCAGTTTGTTGAGCAGCCAATGCAACCAATGCGGTAGCGTTGGCAGCAATAGCTGTATTGTTGTTAGCAACGGCAGTAGCCAATGCGGTTTCCTGAAGACCAATGGCAGTCAGCTGAGCAACAATACCAGTAGCTTTGGTGTCCAGAGCGGTCAATTTGGCTGATTCAGCGGCAAAAGCGGCAGTAGCAGCGGCATTGGCAGTAGCCTGGCTGGCAACAAGTGCAGCAAGGTCCGTTTTCAAACCGTCAACAACTGCTTTTGTAGCTGTACCAGCAGTGGCAACAGTGTTTAATGTAGTTGCTATGGCATCAACTTTACCGCTAACTGCTGTCAAACTTGTAGCCAAAGCAGTGATAGAGGCAGTGTTGTTAGGAATACCGGCAACTGCAGTTTGCAGTGCAGTAACCTGTGATTTCACTGCGGACATGTCAGCAACCAAAGATGTAACACCTGCAACCTGGTTAGCCAGAGCATCCAGTTTGGTGTTCAATTGTTTGAAATCATCTGCATACTTGTTGCAAGATGATGCAAAAATAGCAACGACCATCAAGATAGCCCCTGCCCTTTTTAGGAAATTCATAGTACCCCCTGTTTTCATAATTTTTGTTGTTTTTGATAAATAAATAAAATCTCTAGTTTTCATAAAATAATCGTAAAAATTCTCTGTTTTTAATCGATTTTTGTTTTTAATTATTTAAATATTAATTGTTTATAAGAACGAATTGAGCTTATTGTAAATCAACTACCATCCCAGTTAGATTCAGGAATGCCAATTAAGGCACAATAGTATCCATAAAATTTTAATATTCCTAATATTTTCAGCCTATTCCTCTATATTTTAAAGTACTAAACATTAAATAACCAAGGTTGTTTTATGCGGATGTTCAAAAAGAAAGTTAGGTTACTTTACGAAGTGTAACAAAACATAAAAACAATTCCGTTTAAGTGTTAGATGTTCAAATAGGGCTACAGGTTGCTTTGATTGTTAAAAAAAGATGAAAAAAAATTAATTTTTGTAAAAAATATGGAAAAACCTTATCCAGATTTGAGAAACCCTTATACAACAAGGGCTTAACATTTCATTCCAATTAACAATGTTAAAGAGAACTTTTCAATTATCCAAATTTTGAGAGCCATTTTTGCACAAATCCGATAGGTTTTTGGCGAATAGTTTTATTAAAGTGTTGAAGGTTGTTCTTCGCCGTTAGACCCGCCCCAGCCGTCTCAATGCCGACTCAATTCTGGAAATGGTCTCGGTCAGGCCTATGATCTCACAAATATCAAAAATATCAGGGCCATAACTTCCGCCAACAAGGCACAAACGGAGGGAATTCATGATGGTGCCAAAATTCCATCCCTTTTCTGTAACAAACTGAGAGAAGGGTTCTTTAATTTCTGGTGCATTCCAGTTTTCCAGGGTATTAAAGAATTCAGCTATTTCGGCCATCATTTCGGGAACACCGTCTTTCCAGCGTTTGCTGATGATTTTTTCATCATAAGTTTCAGGTGCCCGAAAAAAGAAAAATCCCTGATCCCAAATCTCGTTTACGAAATGACAACGCTCTTTCACCAGACCAGTCACCCGAACGACCAATGGGAACGGTACATTCACGCCTTTAGCTTCCAGGTATGGCAGGAAAAGACCGGCAAGTTCTTCGTCAGAATGACGTATAAGGTATTGGTGGTTGTACCATTTGGTCTTCTCAGGATCAAATCTTGAACCTGATTTTCCTACTCTTTCGAGCGAAAAGCTGTTGATCAGCTGATCCATGGAGAAGATCTCCTGTTCTGTACCAGGATTCCAACCCAGCATCGATAGCATGTTGATGAATCCATCAGGCAGATAGCCATCTTCCCGATAGCCTCTGGAAACATCGCCGGTTTCAGGATCTTTCCAGGCAAGCGGAAACACCGGGAAACCCATTTGATCTCCATCACGTTTGCTCAGTTTTCCCTTGCCGACGGGCTTTAGTATCAATGGAAGATGCGAAAACTGAGGCATGCTCTTCTCCCACCCAAAGGCCCTGTACAACAATATATGCAATGGAACCGAGGGTAACCACTCTTCACCGCGTATCACGTGGGTGATCTCCATCAGGTGATCGTCGACCACATTGGCCAGGTGGTAAGTAGGCATACCGTCACTTTTGAAAAGTACCTTGTCATCAAGCTGATCGGTATTGAACTGCACATGCCCGCGAATCAAATCTACTTCTTCGACTATTAAATTTTCGGGCATTTTAAAACGTACCACATGAGGCGCCCCGGAAGTAAGTAATTTTTCACAATCACATTTCGACAGAGACAAAGAGTTGTTCAATCCTGCACGGGTGGAATTGCTGTAAGTGAAGGTCTCTCCGACAGACTCGGCCCTGGTTCTCAATGCATCCAACTCTTCGGCCGTATCAAAAGCATAGTAGGCATGCCCCGAATCAATCAACTGCTGTGCGTAAGCGCTGTAAAGTTCTTTCCGCTCGCTTTGGCGGTAGGGCGCATGAGGGCCTCTTTCAAGCGGACCTTCATCGATTTTGATGCCACACCATTCGAGCGCCTCCATGATGTATGCCTCAGCACCCGGCACATACCGTGTCTGATCGGTATCTTCAATCCTTAGCAGGAAATCGCCTCCATTGTGTTTGGCAAAAAGATAGTTGAACAAGGCTGTGCGTACGCCGCCAATGTGGAGCGGACCTGTCGGGCTGGGTGCGAAGCGGACGCGTATTTTTTGGGCCATCATTTTGATGTATTTTAAATTTAATGTAATCAATCCGATTCATCCCATAGAGACGTTGCATGCAACGTCTCTACCGAAGCACAATATTCACAATCTTCCCCGGCACCACAATGATCTTTACAATCGTATTGCCTTCGATCCACTTTTTGGTCAGATCGCTTTTTAGGGCTGCATCCTCAACTTCCTTGGCCGAAAGACCGACCGGCAACTCGAGTCTGAACCTAACTTTCCCATTGAAAGAGACCGGGTACTCTACAACTTCCTCCGTTAGGCAGGCAAGATCAAACTGAGGCCATGAGGAGATTCCAACGCTTTGCAAATTTCCGTTCAAGGCCCAAAGCTCTTCTGCAAGATGGGGGGCAAATGGCGCCAACACCTGGTAAAAAATATTTGCAGTTTCAGATGTAACTGTTCCAACTTTGTAGCAATGGTTGGTAAAGACCATCATTTGCGAAATGGCAGTATTGAACTTCATGTCTTCCACATCATCCCCTACCTTTTTGATGGTCTGATGCAATATCTTCAATGTTTCTTTTCGTTCTGCGCCTTCTGTCAGGTTGCTTTTTTCACCGAAGAAAGTTGCTACCCTTCGCAGAAAATTATAGACGCCCTTCACGCCATTCTCTGTCCAGGGTTTGGTCGCGTCGAGCGGACCGATAAACATCTCGTAGAGCCGCAGTGAATCGGCGCCGAATTTCTCAACAACATCATCCGGATTCACCACATTTTTCAACGATTTGGACATCTTGGCTACAATCTGGTGCAGCTCCTCGCCGGTTTCGTTGTGAGAATATTTGCCCTCCTTTTCAGTCACCATATCGGAAGGAACTTTGGAGCCGGAGGCTGTTTCATAGGCAAATGCCAGGATCATCCCCTGGTTGTACAATTTTTGGAAAGGCTCATTGGTAGAAACTATCCCCAAATCAAAAAGCACCTTGTGCCAGAAACGGCTGTACAAAAGGTGCAATACGGCATGTTCGGCCCCTCCAACATAGAGGTCTACCGGCATCCAGTAGTTCTCTTTGGCTTTGGCAAAGGGTGCTGAATCATTTTTCGGATCGATGAATCGCAGGTAATACCAGCAGGAACCAGCCCATTGAGGCATGGTATTGGTTTCGCGGCGGCCTTTCCGACCATTGGCATCTGCCACATGAAGCCATTCACCGGCATTCGACAAAGGTGATTCGCCGGTCTCGCCGGGCTGATATTTTTCTACTTCCGGTAACAGCAAAGGAAGTTCAGCATCATCTAGCAGGGTGACATCTCCGTCTTCCCAATGGATAACGGGAAATGGCTCACCCCAGTATCGCTGACGGCTGAAGAGCCAATCGCGCAGCTTGTAATTGACAGTCGCTTTCCCCAATCCGGCACTTTCGAGCCAGGAGGTTACCTGCTCAATTCCCTTTTCTTTGGACAGACCATTGATGTCGATTCCGATATTTTTGTTGACAGAATTAATATAGGCGCCATCTTCGCTCCAACATGCTTCCCCGGCAAGAATCTTCCTTCTCAATTCTGTATCGACACCCTCTTCAGGATCTAAAATGCAGACGATGGGTAAATTGTATGTTTGTGCAAATTCAAAGTCGCGGTGATCGTGGGCCGGAACAGCCATGATGGCGCCGGTCCCGTATCCCATCAGAACGTAATCTGCAACCCAGACCGGTATTTTTGCGCCATTTATCGGATTGATCGCATAACAGCCGGTAAATACACCTGTTTTGCCTTTCGACAGGTCGGTCCTGTCGAGTTCGCTTTTCATCGCGGCACTGTTGATGTAATTGGCGACAGCACTCTTTTGAGCGACAGTAGTAATTTCTGAAACGAGCTCATGTTCAGGAGCAACCACCATGTAAGTCGCGCCAAAGAGGGTGTCGGGACGGGTAGTGTAAACCTTCAATTTTTTGTCAGTTCCCACCAGCGCGAAATCAACTTCTGCTCCGGTTGAGCGTCCGATCCAGTTGCGCTGCATCTCCTTGACACCTTCGGGCCAATCGAGGTCATCGAGACCCTCGAGCAATCTTTCGGCATAATGGGGTATCCGAAGCATCCACTGCTTCAGGAAACGGCGTTCCACCTCTTTGGTGCCGCACTTTTCGTGCGAACCGTCGTTCAAAACCTCTTCGTTTGCACAGACAGTTTTGCAGGTACGGCAATACCAGACCTGGGCTTCCCCATAGTAAGCCAGGCGTTTCTGATCGACATATTCCCTGACAGCTTTCTTGCCAGCTTTGGAAATTTCTTCAGGTATGGTCAGTTCGTTGATGTGCTTCCCTTTCCCATCTGTAGCATCAAACCAGGTGTTGTACAATTTGGTAAAGATCCATTGCGTCCATTTAAAATAGGAGGGATCGGTGGTATTTATTTCACGGTCCCAGTCATAACTCAGACCGAGCGACTGAATTTGACGTCTGAAATTGTCGCAATTTTTTTGGGTGGTTTCGGCAGGATGCGTACCCGTTTGGATGGCATATTGCTCGGCGGGCAAGCCAAACGCATCCCAGCCCATCGGGTGAAGTACGTTGAAACCCTTGCTCCGCTTGTACCGGCAAACAATATCGGTGGCGGTGTATCCTTCAGGATGTCCAACATGCAGTCCTGCACCCGAAGGATAGGGAAACATGTCGAGACAGTAAAATTTTGGTTTTGAGAAATCGTCTATTGTCTTGAAACTATTGTTATCAGCCCAGTACTGCTGCCATTTGGCTTCAATTTCTTTGAAGTTATAATCCATCGGGTTTTGAACTTATTGTACGTAAAAATCTGGTGCAAAATTAAGATTAATATCCTATATTTATAAATAGTCCGTATCTTTGTAAAAACAGTTTCCCATGTCAACGATCGTCATCAAACCCAAAAATCGAGCAGAAGAGGCTTTGCTAACCAAATTGCTGAGTAAGATGAATGTTGATTCCCATCTCGTTCATGAGCCGTTCCCAAATTACGATACTATTACCGCAATTCAGGATGTTGAATCAGGTAAGGGTACCAAAGCTGCAAATTCAGCAGATCTTTTCGATAAACTTGGAATTTAATCATTCATTGATGATAATCTTTCGCGATGCATCGCCTTTCATTAAAGACTAAACCTTGTTCTCAGAGACTGTTTAAGATTTGTCTTTTTGTCCCGTTAGGGATATAATGTCGGTAGAAAAAGGATTAAGATCTAAATTCCGTCCCGTAAGGGACGGGATATTTTCTGGTAAATTCTCTTTCTACCGACATTATGTGCCTACGGCACAGTCATGATCAAGTGAATTCTGATGAATAAATTGTGAACAATAAAATTTAAACAGTTTCTCATTCTTATCATTTGAAGAACCATTCTACTTGCCAAAAATTGAAATATTTAAAAACTTCACTCAAAACCACTCCTTTCACTTTCAGTTTGAAATCAAAATCCAATTAATCCCAGCATAATCCAATAAATCCAAATCCGGGACTAATAGTTTGATTCTCTAAGAATTAATGATATAATTCACATTCCTCTAAGAATATCGGAAGCAAAATTCAATTACTTTTGGATGTTGATTTTTCTAAACAAAACATCTAAAAAAATTAAACATGAACGCCGGAATCGATAAATTTATGGAGGAGCTGAAATCCCGTACGCCGGGCGAAAATGAGTTCCACCAGGCAGTAAGGGAGGTCATAGAAACAGTTTGGGATGTGTACGATGCCAATCCAAGATACAAACAGGCCAAAATATTGGAGCGCATGGTTGAACCTGAGCGTACCATCATGTTCCGCGTACCCTGGATGAACGATCTGGGGGAAGTTGAGATCAACAGAGGATACAGGATAGAGTTTAACAGCACTTTGGGTCCATATAAAGGTGGTTTAAGGTTTCACAAGAGTGTTAATCTGAGCATTTTAAAGTTTCTCGGTTTTGAACAGACCTTCAAAAACAGTCTTACAACCCTACCCATGGGAGGCGGCAAAGGCGGCTCTGATTTTAGCGCCAAGGGTAGAAGCGACAACGAGATCATGCGTTTTTGCCAATCTTTTATGACAGAACTTTTTCGCCATATTGGACCGAATACAGATGTTCCTGCCGGGGATATCGGCGTTGGAGGCCGCGAAATTGGTTATCTGTTTGGACAATACAAACGGATCCGCAATGAGTTTACAGGAGTGTTGACAGGCAAAGGTCTGGGCTGGGGCGGATCACTTATTCGTCCTGAAGCAACCGGGTTTGGCGCCGTCTATTTCGTTCAGCACATGCTCAAAGAGATGGGAAAAGAGCTGAAGGGAAAAACTGTCTCTGTTTCCGGTTTTGGCAACGTTGCCTGGGGAGCCATTACAAAAATCGATGAACTTGGCGGTAAAGTTGTGACCATCTCAGGACCAGATGGATATATTTATGATCCTGCAGGGATATCCGGACACAAAATTGATTACCTGCTCGATCTTCGTGCTTCAAACAATGATGTTGTTGCCCCTTATGCCGAGGAGTTCGGCTGCCATTTCTTCCCAAATGCAAAACCCTGGGAGCAAAAAGTCGATATCGCACTGCCTTGTGCCTGTGAAAACGAACTTGATGAAGCCGATGCCAGAAAGCTGGTTGCCAATGGCTGCTTCCTGATTGGTGAAGTCTCCAACATGGGATGCACTGCCGGAGCAGTCAACTACTTCCTTGACAATAAAATCCATTATGCTCCGGGTAAAGCTGTTAATGCCGGAGGTGTTGCAGTTTCCGGACTGGAGATGTCGCAAAACAGCATGCGCTACAACTGGACCAAAGAGGAGGTGGATAAACGGCTTCACCTGATCATGCATGATATCCATGAAACTTGCAAAAAATTTGGCCGCGATGGCGATTACATAAACTACGTAAAAGGAGCCAATGTAGGAGGATTCGTAAAGGTGGCCGATGCAATGCTGGCGCAGGGGCTGGTATAGAGTTATGAGTTATGAGTTATGAGTTATTTGGGTTTTGATTTAGAAGTGAGAATTGCGCTTCTAATCATTTTGAGAAGTTCAGTTGCTTCAGAATGAAAGTTGTTAAACTCAATTTCTGTTAAATATTCAGTTTGACCAAGTAGTTCAAGCCAGTAGAGAGACTCATCACATTCCTTTTGTGCTATGGCTAATTTGTGTTCAAAATCTGCTTTACTTTCGGCGTTTTGAGCCTCACGAACCATTGCTCCTACTGAAGTTCCACTCCTTAAAAGTTGTTTGCTTAATACAAATTCCTTTCTGCTATTTCTAAGAACAGGATACAATCGAATGACTTTAATTGCAAAAGCAAAACTCTTTTCCTTAATTATAAATTCTTTCATTACAGGATGAATTAGGTTAAACATTACATACAAGTTACACAAAATTTTTTATTTCCGCAAATCCCATAACTTATAACTCATAACTTATAACTTATAACTCAGATATAACATTCCCTTAACCTAACTGATTGTCAGCTTGATTACCTTTGTATAAAATTTGAGAGTATGTTTGTTGACAGTCATTCGCACATTTATTCAGTTGATTTCAGCCTTGACCGGGATGAGGTAATCACCCGTGCCCTGGAGGCTGGTGTCGAACGCATTGTCCTGCCTAACATTGACAGTTCTTCAATCAAACCATTGATGGATCTAACCGATACCATACCCGGACTATTTTTCCCATTGGTAGGTCTTCACCCTACTTCAGTCAAGGAAGATTTCCGCAAGGAGTTACAGATTTTGGAGTATTGGCTGGGAAAGAGAAAATTCTATGGCATTGGAGAGATAGGCATTGATCTTTTCTGGGATAAATCATTTCTGGACGAGCAGATTGAAGCCTTTGTAACACAGATTGGCTGGGCCAAAAACAGAAGTTTACCAATCGTTATCCATGTCAGGGAATCCTTTAATGAAGTGATGGAACAACTCAGAAAAGTACATACTCCAGGCTTACAGGGAGTGTTTCACAGTTTCACCGGAAATCTCGGGCAAGCGGAACAAATTATTGAGTTAGGATTTAAAATTGGGATCAACGGCATTATTACCTTCAAGAATTCCGATCTTGGAGAGACCATTCAAAAGATTGATCCCCGTCATCTGCTGATTGAAACCGACTCTCCCTGGCTGGCACCTGTTCCCCACAGGGGCAAACGAAATGAATGTTCTTACGTTGTTACCGTCGCCGCGAAAATTGCTCAACTCCACGATACCTCCATCGAAAATATTGCCGCCATCACTTCGAAGAACGCGAAAGAGTTGTTTGGATTCTAAACGCAAAAAAATATTACACAGAGGAAGAAAGAGAAGTACAGAGTTACACAGAGCAAAATAATTTTCTCTGTGTAACTCTGTGAGAACTCTGTGAGACTCTGTGTAATAACTTTTAGCTACATTTGTAAGAGGCTAATTTACCTAGAATAGTACGTATGTCGAACAACGAAAAAGCATCAATACTGATCATCTACACCGGCGGTACCATTGGGATGAGGGAAGATCCTGTTACCAAAATACTTGCCCCAATGAAATTCGGAATGTTGCTCGACGAGATTCCTGAGTTGAATAAATTGGGTTATTCGATCTCTTCCATCACATTTAACCCACCCATCGACTCCTCCAACATGACCCCTGCTATTTGGGCTCAGCTGGCCAAAACAATTCAGAAAAATTATACCAAATACGATGGTTTTGTTATTCTGCATGGTACTGATACCATGTCGTATACTGCTTCTGCGCTCAGTTACATGTTTGAAAATCTGGACAAGGCTGTTGTCATGACCGGCTCTCAATTGCCTATTGGAGTATTACGAACGGATGGGAAAGAGAATATTATTACAGCCGTGCAAATTGCCGCCGCCAAAAGGGATGGGAGATCTATCGTCCCGGAAGTTTGCATCTATTTTGATTCCCAGCTTTTTCGTGGAAACCGGACTACAAAAAAAGACTCGGCTCAATTCAGCGCTTTTGCCTCGCACAACTATCCGGCATTAGCAAAAGCCGGCGTTGATATTGTGTACAATTTTGAACGGATCAATTACCCTAAAAACAAGGGAGTATTAAAAATCAATACGGCTATCGATGATCGGGTGATCATCCTAAAGATATTCCCGGGCCTGAACCGCCACTATTTTGAGTCAATTCTTCAGTTGCCAGATCTGAGAGGTGTTGTACTGGAATCTTATGGATCAGGGAATATGCCAACTTCACCCTGGCTGATTGCAGCCATAAAAAAAGCATCAAAAAGGGGACTGATCCTGATGAATGTCTCCCAGTGTCCCGGTGGAAAAGTACTGATGGGTCAATACGAAACCAGTATTGAACTCCAAAAAGCAGGAGTCATCAGTGGGGGTGACAGTACCGTCGAGGCGGCCATCACAAAATTGATGTTCCTGCTCGGA
Source organism: Bacteroidia bacterium (assembly GCA_026391315.1). Lineage (GTDB taxonomy): Bacteria > Bacteroidota > Bacteroidia > Bacteroidales > Prolixibacteraceae > CAINVV01. The sequence continues at coordinate 56,290 of JAPLDT010000023.1, read as the reverse complement.
CAAAACCTCATGCCCAATGAGACCAAGTATTATTTGAGTAAAAACCTCAAAGGGGAGATCGAGGGCTGAAAATCTTCAAAGATCCAGGCAGTTCGTTGAACATTTTAGCTATTAAAAATATTACACAGAGGAACACCAGGAGTAGCACAGAGTAGAGTTTAAGAAAAATATTTTTAACCTCTGTGTTTCTCTGTGGTCCCTCTGTGAAACTCTGTGTAATATTTTAAAAGGTTCACTATTCTGTTTTAACCATCTTAAGATACAATTCATCAAGTTGAGTCTGGGCAATAGGTGAAGGTGAGTCGTTCATCACATCCCTGCCGGAGTTATTTTTGGGGAAGGCAATCACATCCCTGATAGAATCGAGGCCGGCGAACATAGAGACCAACCGGTCGAAGCCGAAAGCGATTCCTGCATGTGGCGGAGCGCCAAATTTAAAGGCGTTCATCAGGAAGCCGAACTGATCTTCAGCAGCTTCTTTGGTAAAGCCCAATATTTTAAACATTTTGGCTTGTAGCGCACTGTCGAAAATACGAACGGATCCTCCACCAATCTCTACCCCATTGATTACCAAATCATAAGCATTGGCTCTTACCTTACCAGGATCGCTGTCAAGCAATGCTATGTCTTCAGGTTTTGGAGAGGTGAAAGGGTGGTGCATGGCAAAGAAGCGCTGTGTCTCTTCGCTCCATTCGAGCAACGGGAAATCAACTACCCAAAGTGGCTTGAAGATCTCTTTGTCCATCAATCCGCATTGACGACCCATTTCAAGACGTAAAGCAGAGATAACAGGTAGCGCCCTTTCTTTGGTTCCAAACGTGACGAGCAACAAATCTCCGGGTTTTGCTTCCAGGCGAGCCGCCCATTTCTGTACATCTTCAGATGAATAAAATTTATCTACCGAAGATTTTACGGTTCCATCACTGTTGACCTTGGCATAGATTAATCCGCTACCACCAATTTGAGATTTCTTAATATATTCGGTAAGCGCATCCAGTTGTTTACGCGTATATTCACCGCAACCTGTCGCGCAGATTCCTCCAATGTATTCGGCCTCATCAAAGAGTTTGAACTCTTTTCCTTTCACCAAATCGGTCATTTCGTGGATCATCATTCCAAAACGAAGATCGGGTTTGTCGTTGCCATATTTCTCAAAGGCATCGGCAAAAGTCATCCTTGGAAAATCAATGATATCTATCCCTTTAAGCTCTTTGAAAATGTGCTTGGTCAATCCTTCGAACATATTCAGCACATCTTCCTGATGTACATAGGACATTTCGCAGTCGATCTGTGTAAATTCGGGTTGACGGTCAGCCCTTAAATCTTCATCCCTGAAACATTTGACAATTTGGTAGTACCTGTCAAACCCGGCAACCATCAGCAATTGCTTGAAAAGCTGGGGAGATTGCGGCAAAGCATAAAACTGATTGGGATTCATCCGCGAAGGCACCACAAAATCCCTGGCACCTTCCGGAGTTGATTTGATGAGTACGGGAGTTTCAGTTTCGATGAAATCTTTGCTTCCGAGGTAGTTGCGTACCACGTGGGCCATCTTCGCCCTCAACTCGAGATTTTTTCGAACGGCTTCCCGACGTAAATCGAGGTACCTGTATTTCATCCGAAGTTCGTCCCCGCCATCGGTATCATCCTGGATGGTAAAAGGGGGAGTTGCTGCGCTGTTTAGAACATTCAATTCCGAAATGTGCAGTTCTACTTCTCCGGTAGCTATTTTTAAGTTTTTACTGGATCTTTCCCTGACGACTCCCCGAGCCTGAACCACATACTCACGGCCTAGTCCGGAGGCTACATTTTTGACTTCATTCGTAGATTGGTCATCCACAACCAATTGCGTCAATCCATATCTGTCGCGAAGATCAATAAATGTCATTCCGCCTAAATTTCTGACTCTTTGAACCCATCCGGCAAGAAGCACTTCCTGTCCGTTATTTTCCATGCGTATTTCGCCGCAAGTATGATTTCTGTACATTTGTAAGCGATTAATATTTCAAGTCGCTAAATTACAAAACAAAAAAGATGATTCATCCGTTCGATGACGAATATTTCATGAAAAGGGCACTGGCAGAGGCAGAACAAGCTTTTCGGGAAGGCGAAATCCCGGTAGGGGCAGTCGTTGTTTGTCAGAACAAAATCATCGCCCGGGCATACAACCAAACCGAGACACTTTCTGACGTGACGGCTCATGCTGAGATGCTGGCCATTACCTCTGCGACAGGCTGGCTGGGAGGAAAATACCTTACTGGCTGCACCCTTTATGTAACCCTGGAGCCTTGCGTGATGTGTGCCGGAGCGCTAGGATGGACACAGATCGACAGAATTGTCTGGGGAGCTTCCGATCCAAAGAGAGGATTCCAAAGATTCGCTCCTGAAACCCTGCACCCAAAAACAGAAACTTCCGGAGGTTTACTTGCCAACGAATGTGAGGCATTGTTAAAAAAATTCTTCGAGGCCCGGAGGAAATGATTTTTCCCCTTTCCCTTCTTTTTCTCCTCAAAATAGTGTAACTTGTCTAAACAATCAGATTGGTTCGACAGGTATGTTCCTTTTGCTTCTATCCGATAGAATTACCTTCCAAACCGACCATACACATCAAATTGATGTTGGGAGCTACCACCTGATCTGAACCATATCTCCTCCAAATCTTGCCATTGATTTTGGCTGCCCAAACGAACTGTTTTTGGCAGCAGGAAATCTCATGTCCAAAATTTTGCTGCCATGTTAAGATTCATAACAATGGGCTTTGCCATTCTTCCGTTACTGAAGCTTGTATCAGGAACAGATATCAATGCAACAAATGCATTGAAAAACTACCGTGGATCAGCTTTGCCCTTCATTGACAATATATTGGGCATAAAAGTCCAGCCTGAAAATCAGGCTGATTGCAAAGGCAACAAGGCAACCTTCTCCGTCGTGGCTGAAGGGGGAACCGGTCCTATTCATTACCAGTGGCAAAGGAAAAGACCGCTAGATGTGGGATTTAGCAGCTTCGGGGCAAAAGATTCGACAAAACTCGCGGTGTACAATATTGGTTCAGCCACTGATTCTCCTAGTGGAACCTTATACCAGGTAACGGTTTCAGATCAAATTAATCTGGTGACATCCACGAATGCTTCTCTAACTGTAAACCAGATTTCAGGAATTTCTCCGGTCGGAGTGGCAACCTACACCCTAAACCAGGGAGAGAACCTGTGGTTAAAAGTTCTCACATCAGGAAATTCGCCGCTGGCCTATCAATGGATCAAAAAATTTGGATCAGGTGACTGGAGAAATCTTTCAGACAATGCAACCCTATCCGGAAGTCAGCGTGAGCAGCTGGATTTCACCAAAATTGCAGTAGCAGATTCAGGAACCTACAAAATCAGGGTTTCATTTCCTACAATAAATGGTAACCAATGCACTGAAACCTCAACCCTCACGAGGCGGATTTACGTAACGCCAGTTACAGATACCATACCACCCTGCTTCATAAACCTTGATACCCAAAATGTAACCCTTTGTCAGAAGGATCTGGAGCAGGCTGAATGGAATGACTCCCTTTCCGATATTATACCAAACAGAATTGACTATTGCAGATTCCCCGGTCAGAGTCCTTTGTTTGATCTTTCACCTACTCATTTTTCAGACAATTTAACACCAAATGCCACACTTATTCTCCATTGGGGAATTTTCGCTGTGGCAGATCCCCTTACTCCTTTGCTGGATGAAGCAGGTACCAGGCTGGAAGATATGATTGGGCCAATCGCCCTTCACAATGAAAACATTGACATCGGGCAGAATCCTGCAGGAGAAGCCTCCTGTAGAATTATTTACTGGCTTGAAGACGAGGCAGGAAATCTAACTCCTCAACCACTCAGGCACCAGATCTATGTGATAGTATCCAGGCGGCCAGAAATTGTTAGTGATTTTTAGGATGCAGTGTATTGCCTTAATAAATAAAAAATTTACAACGCATTGATATACAGTACAATTTATACCTAATCATTAATTTTTTAATTATGAAAGAACTTGATCCGTTATCTGGAAAAATCTTGAGAAGATTGAACCTAATCGTTTTAATATTGCTATTCCTGTTGATTGGAATAAATCTTATTATGCATGCGCAGACCATTCCCCGACTTCCAGCATGCGCTGACACTCCCCTGCATCCGATAGCAGGAAAAGTCTACTCCTATTCTGTAACCATCCCGGCCCCTTATACCACGCCCCAGATCTTCGACTGGTATGTTACTGATAATCCAGGATTTATTGCCGGATCGGTGCTGATTACGACCAGCATCATTCCCAATTCCAAAGAATTTATCGATGCCGGGGCGGGTTACCACGATACCTCAACAGGAACCAATTCCATTTCGATCAAATGGACCGGGAAAGCAGCTTTGAACGCAAAGACAAAGCCCTATTTTCTGGTCATACATTACAAAGGTACCAATGGAACCGCTTGTGAGGCGATGAATTTAAGGGCTTATAAAATAGAGCCTTATAATGCCTTCACGTTGGATCTGACCAATGTTAATGGTTCAACAGACCTTGGTTTGAACGGATCGAATCTGGCAATTGAGCATCGTGTGTGCGCAAAAGATATCGCCTCAGTAAACTTTGACGGAACGAAGATGATTTACGATTATGGAGTCAATGAACTGATTTTTAAGATTGTCGCGACAAATTTTTCAGGAGGCTGGAAGCCTTTTGTGAAGATAGCAGGACTAGCGGGAACACAAACCATTGGATCAATCGAGTGGTCTGAAACAACCACATTTACCGGAACCAATCTATTTACCAATAGTTCTGATATATGGTCTCCCGTAAACAAAGTTCCTGCTCCGGCTAACAGTTCTACCGAAGGCGGAGTGGCTGTTTATCTGAAGGTCTCCATCAAAAACAATGATTATGAGGGAACGACTGATACTCCCGTTACCTTATCCCTAAACGGTACGACTGATGATGGTGATGAGGATGTTCACTATGCTGATTGTCTGGCAGATGATTTTACCAACGATGTGGCTACCCAGATCATACTCGCACGTCCGACCATCACAAGCAATACCGGAACTCCAATTCAATCCTTCCTACCATAGGTTACATGTTTGATTGCGACTTCCTGTGAAATACCATGCTCAATGAGTTTAACCATTTGATGTTAAAATTTGACCTGTTGAAATGCATAGGATTGGCGATGCTGCTTTTGCTGCTATTTGAGGAAATAGTTGTTTCTCAGATAACTAACCACTTCATGGTTGGGGAATCCAGTCAGTTTGGCATCAAAGCTGAACCCGGCATCACCTATTGCTGGAAAACAATGGAATCCATCGGACAAATGAAGGGAGGAGAGACGGCCAAGGTGACCTATCTTTCAGCGAAATGCAATGCATCGGTCTGTGTAAAATGGGAAAAGTCCGGCATATACTTTCTGCAAGTAACAGGGTATAACCAAAGTGGCTGCTCGAACAGTAAAATATTCTTGGTCAAAATATTTGATAATCATATTCCTTTGGCAAATGATGATTATGTTTCGACCAATTGGATGCAGAGCATCAACATCGACTTACTGAGAAATGATCAAGATATAAACAACGATCTGGATCCTTCAAGCTTGAAAATATTGACAAGACCCGAATTTGGGGATGTCATTCTTTGTAAAGCAGGGACAATTACTTATGTTCCATTCCGTAGCCGTGTAGGTTCCGACAGGTTCTTTTATCAGATAAGCGATTCCTGTTCGCAAAGTGATACCGCTATGGTTAACATCAATTTAACCGATCCACCACTCTATCTGCCACATGGCATTTCGCCAAATGGGGACGGACATAACGACAAATTTATTATCGGCGGATTGAAATCCTACCCAAAATCCTCCCTAACCATTTTCAGCAGGGACGGAGTGACAATTTATAAAAATGATGACTACCAAAACGATTGGGACGGAGTGCACTCCAGGCCAAACGGCAATAACCGGACCATTCCACCAGGTACATACTACTATCTTCTTCATCTTGGGGGTACAAATCGTATCATTAAGGGGTTCTTCTACCTGTCCGAATAAGTATCCGGCTAATACATGAGATAGACAAACCCCTTGAGGTATCGATTGGTACCACCTAAATGAAAGACGTAATAATAGGTTCCGGTTGGCAACAAAGTATCATCAGGAAGCGAAGAATTCAGTGCATGACCAGACCAATCGTTCATATAATCCATTGATTTATATATCAAAAGCCCGGAACGCGTATAAATCATTAGGCTCGAATTTTTATAATCTTCCAATCCCCGGATGACAAAATATTCGTTGTGTCCATCTCCATTAGGTGATATCGCCTCAGGAATCCAAACAGGGCCGTCGAATATGTCAATTGTTACCCTGGCTGTATCACAAAGACCGACTGAATCACAAATCTGGTAAATAAATTGGTCAACCAATGACTTTCTGGTATTTGGTGAATAGACAATTGTTCCATCTTTTTTGATCTGTGTCGATCCAAAATTTGGTTTCTTAACGATCGAAAGGGTACTCTTGCTGATGTCATTCCTTGAATCAAAGTCATTGTTAAGTACATGTATGTGAATGGAATCCACCCACGAAGTCCTGACGTAATCGGCATTTGCGATAAGGTTATTTGTTTCGAATGGATATTGGAACATTTTCACTGATTTGCACCCGAAGATATCGGTAACCTCCAAAGAGTAAAATCCAGCACCTCTGATCAATACCTGTGGTTTGTCAGTAGAGCCAATAATCTCTCCCTTCGTTGATGCCCAATGATATTTCAGCCCTTGTCCGGTTGAGGCTTTGCCATCTATCATCATTGATCCATCTTTATTTGGATTATCCGGATAGATGATGCCCACACTCGGTGGTGAGCCAAATTTAACAGTTATTGTATCTCTCCCGGATACACCATAATTATCGGTTACAGTCAGCACGATCCGGATGCTAAATGGCAATGGTCCTGAATAGGTTGGTGAAATCGACAAGTTACTCTTCACGCTGTTGTTCGGCGTCAGGACTCCGCCCGGGTCAATCATATCCCACCGATAGGTCAAACCATCTCCTTTCGATTTGGATGCATCCAGAATATAAGTACTGCAAATACCCAGTACTGTATCCTTGCCTGCAACAGCATAGACTGGTGGGGAAGTAACCTTAACATAGCCTACTTTCATGTTTTTGCAACCACTGGCACCAAATACCGTTACTGTGTAGAAAAAGTCTCCCTCCTTTTTCCACAATACAGGTAAAACTGCCTGTGTACTGCCAATGTTGTACTCAACTTCCGTTGATGTGGCGAGATCAGCCGTTTGCAGCGTTGACTTGTTGTAAATTCGCCATGCATATAATTCACCCGCATGCTGAACCACGGCAAGGCTCTTTTGTTGACCTTCCACAACGACAATACCCGTCTGCGCCACGGAATTAACCGCAACTAACAGTGCAGGCAGCATTGCAAGCACGAAAAGTCTAAACATGGCGAAATACTTCATCAACTATGCATATATCGCATTGATTATGAACTTATTAAAATAGACTTCATTCAAGTTATATCTCCATCAAAAGCATTATTATCCTCATTCGGGAGTTGATTATATGTTATTTTTATCTTACATAATATTTTAATTTATATTTGACATACCTGCATAATAAACACACCCCATGAGCACCCCGGAACATCGGGATCCATGGTAATGAAAATGACCTGATTTCAGATCTATGATCATCGGATTAAATGGTGTTATTTCCTAATTGTCTGTAAAAACAAACCAGAACAAGACAGAGAATCTATCAAATAGATAATCCACTATCAGTCAGTGATATAAATATCAATTTATATCGTCAGAAAAGACAACAGTGTAACCCTCGTATCGAAATGGATACGACGGAGTATAGAATCCCCATACTTCAAAAACATGAAGTAGATTATCATCCGGGGCTAAGTATGAAATAAATTACTAGGGCAATGTCTGAACGACGAATGCTCCTGTTGCTGGATCATTGGTGACTGTTGGACGCATGTTAAGTGTTTGAACAGCGGTATCTTCGTAAGTCGATGCCGGAGCAGCACAGGTAGCATTGTCGATATCGGGTTCGTTGTTAATATTGACTGCTTCTACTGATAATGTTACGGCGTCATTCGTCAAACCTTCATAAAGACCATTTGTTACAGTTACCCTTATGTATATTGAAACCCCTTTGGTCATGTCAGTAACAAGTGGATCAGGAGTAACAGCCGTTCCTGTAAAGCTTAAAGTTGCACCAGTAGTTGCAGTTTGTGCTGCACCTAATGCAGTTAAACCAGAAGCAAGAGTTTTGTCAGTTGTCCATTCAACCAAAGCCGACTGGCCTGTTTTTAAACCTGTCAGTTTATAAGAGGGGGTAAATGATCCTGTGAAATTGGCTGCTACCACCTCAAAATAAAGCTTGTTGATGCCATAATCAAAGACCATCTTGCTGGATGGTGCATCATATTTTGCTGAGGCGATGTCTGCATAACACTGGGTATCGGTCGTTCCGTAAGCCAGGGGAGCCTTGGTGGAGTTATTGAGATTCAAAATGTCTACCGTAAAAGCATTTTTTGGTAAAATCTGATACACTTTCATGTTGTTCGAACAGGAGGGGGTTCCACTCCCTGTGTATTCAAGAACCATAAAAAGCGGATTGGTAGCATCGACCCCTTTTAGAACCTCAGAAGCCCATGTTACTTTGGTTTTCGTGGGTGAAGTTGCAGCCGCTCCTGCAATACGGTAATTGGTTGCTGTGCTCAGAATCGTTGTAGCACTCGTCAGAATTTCAGTTGCAACCCGAGCTCCGGCAGTGACAAAAGTAGTCGATTTAGTTGCATACCAATAAGTGGAACCTGCTGCTGGAGCCAGGATAGCCGAATAATCGTAAGGTTTACCGGCCATCGGGTGCAATGGATCATCGGTACAAGTAATTGGTCGGGGAGCAGATCCGGTGGTAGCTTGACCAAACGCAGATGTTGCAACCATCCCGGTTAACAACACCAAAAGAATCAATTGTTTCATAAAATAAAAATTTAAGGGAGAATAAAAATTAATTATAGAAATTGGCCTTTCTGGCCATTTTTTAGAAATTTGGATAGATCGCATTTTTAAAATCGCACCGATTACAACCTTTTTAAGTAATGTTCGCTTCATAACTTTAGCTTCTTAGTTTGGGATCAATGTAATTAAGGAAAGATGGACACCTGATTTCGGAAACTGCCGGTCTGGGATGAATGGTGATTGGGACCGTTTTATGAACAGACTCATTACCGTTCAGATCGACTACCCAATAGGTGATTGTATGTGTTACATCCATAAACGTGATCCCATCCCCCGGGAAAACAATGTCGCTTGGATAAGCAGAAGGCTGTCCGGTTCCTGAAATAGAAGGGGCTGGTGTAGTGGCGGAGAAATCGATTTGCCAGTGAAGTACCAATTGATTTACAGGCGTGCAATTGTCTGAGAAGGTGGCAGGATTAACATCAAGTACTGTACTCCCACTTTTGAATAGATAGTAATCAGGGGCAGGATTAATTTTCAGGGCACTTGAAACCATGGCTGCCGTAATAATATTCACCACACAAAAACTAAAAGGGCTTGGAGCATTAAATACAGGGGGATCTTTGTCAACCACTGTAACAGTCTGGCTGCACATATCCGATCCTGAAACATTGGTCGCCGTCCAGGTTATGATGGTAGCACCAACGTTAAAGGTATAAGGAATCGGTATGATTGATCCAGTGCCGGATGCTGTGCCCGAAGCAGGGGTTGCACCTGTCATGGACCAGCTATAGGTTATTGGATCAGCTCCCGATAACTTAACAGGAAATCCAGGATCAAAAGCCGCTGAGCAAAGGCTTGGGTCATTATTCTTCGTAATATTGGGCTGACAGTTAATGTCGGGCTTTGTCAAAACAGTTACCGTGAAGGAGCAAATTGCAGTGTGCCCGCTGGCATCTGTCGCAGTATATTGAATGGTGGTTATTCCAAGATTAAAGAGCGATGGTGTTGGAAAAATATTTACTCCGGTAGCCGGCGAACTCCCGGTTGATGCACCTGTCATATTCCAGATAAGGGATAAGCCCGGACAATCATCTCCATAAACAGGAGTTGCAATGGCCACATTGGAAGCAAACGTTTTCTCAAAATCAGCATTCACAGTAATATTTGCCGTGCATGACAGACTTGGATTTTTGTCATTGATGGTAATTTTCTGTATGCAGAAAGTGCTATTCCCTGATGCATCGGTGATGGTCCAATTGACAGTGGTTACTCCAACAGGATAAATACCGGAGGCATCATCCGTATTGTTAAAGCTGTTTTTTACCGTATATCCTTCGTTACATGGATCACTCACAACCAGCTTGGGAATGCTCACTACTGCTGAGCACAGACCCGGATCATTCATCTTGGTTACATCCGCAGGACAACCGGAGGTCACAACCGGTTTGTTCAAGTCTTTGATCCAAACGTTGAAAGAGCAACTGGTCGTATTCCCTGCACCATCCACAACTGTATAGCTAACTGTTGTGATACCCACATTGAATGTTTGGCCGCTTACATCGTTGATACCCGTTGCCGGACTACTTCCTACTGTTGCGCCACTCATCGTCCATTTCTGGGTTATTACCGAACAATTATCAGATGAAACCGGAGCTGGAATGGTAACATTGGATAAGGAACAATTTCCCGGTAGGGCAGTTTGGGTTACATTGGCCGGACAGGATATAACAGGACTGATATTGTCTTTCACTGTTACTGTTTGGGTGCAGGTCGTTTTGTTGCCACAAGCATCAGTAGCTGTCCAGGTAACCAAATTTACTCCAGTAGGCAACTGAGCAGGTGCATTGTTTGTGACGGTTACACTTGAACAATCAGTAACGGATGCTACACCAAATGAGACACCCGTAGCATAACATTTTCCAGCATCGGTATTTATTGTTAGGTTGGCCGGACAAGAGGTAAATACCGGAGGCTGAGTATCTATGACATTAATTTTTGAAGTGATACTACTGACATTCCCGCACTGATCTGAAGCTGAAAATGTTACGTCTACACTGGAATTACAGGCCATTGTAATACCACTATAATTATTGGTTGGAACTACATTTACCACTGTCCCATCGGGTTTGGTATAAGTTGTAGTAGCACTTGCCAACCAATTTGTAATTTGTTGATTTGCTGCAGGATCCCCGCATTGAATAGACAAGGGTGATGGTGGAGCAAGTAGAGAGGGACCTACATTGTCGACCGCGACATCAAAATCAAATACGGCAGTGTTACAGGCACCTCCACTAAGAATATCTGTCACTGTTAGGGAGTAAGGGCCAACCGCTGAGGGCTTATAACTCGCCGAACCGCTGTAAATAACTGCTCCAGTAGCCCCATGGCCGTTGTACCAGTTGTAAGAATAACTTCCGGCAGGGGATATGTTTGCAGTAAGCGTGGGCATATTGCCAAGACATACGAGGGAAGGATCGGTATTCCAGACCAAACCTATCTTTTGTTTGACGTAAACTGTGGCAACCGCACAATCTGTACCAAGTGCATTACAGACTGTTGTACCAATATTACCACATACTTCATATTGAATAACAGGGGGAGAATTTACATCGGCAACAAAGAAAGGATTAGCAACAGTTGTACTTGAGAGATAAGAGTTGTACTGACCCTTGGAACCAGGAGAGATACTATTCCAAACGGGGTTGCTTTGAATCCCTGTTGCAGTTATCTGACTGTTACAATCGACCCTTGTTGTTATATTTCCAGGAACAATTACGCCAGGTATCGAACGAAAGCTAAATTCATTTTTGTTTGCCCCCGGTTTACAATAGGTAAACAGGTGAAAGGACCCTGTAGGCATACAAATTGTATTTCCGGTGATTGTAACACTGACACAATCAATTCTCCAATCCTGCGGAGATGGCGTTGCCCCCTCAACAAGAATTTCGACACCAATGGCATTCGGATCCAGCCTGACATTAAAAGAGATACAATTCGCATCTACACAACAGGCACCATTTCTCTTTTGATCGTCAAATTCTATCGAACCGGTTGGTTGTCCGAGAAAATCCACCAAATGGAAATTCGTACCGGTAACACATTTGGAACAACCACATTCCCCCTGTACTGAAATAGTTTGAACAACGTCTGTATAGTTTCCGCAAGGATCCGAAATTCTGTAAACGCGTGTAACGCTTGTCGGACAATAACCAGGCTTCCCTGCCAATCCGTTGGCTATTTCACTAAAAAGGATTAAGGACAAAGCTCCGCAATTGTCAGTTGCTGTTCCTCCGGCAGTAATGAACTGAGCCAAAGTTGCATAAGGGACAGGAATATCCGCCGGACAACCAACCGATATATTTGGTACTGTTGCAACTGGCTTGGTATTATCTGATACAATAATTGTCTGGATTCCGGATGTGGTATTTCCACTGCAATCGGTGGCTGTCCAAGTTCGTGAGATGGTATTGTTACCGCTACAAGTTCCGCTTAATACATTATCGACAAAGGTTATAGTCGTTGGGCTACTATTATCTGTCGCTGTTGCAGTACCGGTAGAAGCAGGCAAAATACTCTGTTCACAACTAAGTGTTAGATCAGGGGGAGTGGTCAGATTTGGTTTAATATTATCCTTTACCGTTATAAGCTGTGTTTTAACTTCAAAATTACCGGCAGCATCGGTAACCTTCCACGTACGGGTAATGGTATAGGGTAAATTGCAGCCTCCACCAATCGGAACGGGAGCACCATCAGAATAGGTTGTTATTAGGTTGGATACAGCGGTACAGTTATCTGAGAGTATAACTACATTACCTGTAACTGCAGGTAAAACATTAATGTTACCGGTAGGATCATTGAAAATGGTTATATCACTGGGGGCCGTAAAAACTGGCTTTGTAGTATCATCAAAATTCATACTGAAAGTTTGTACTGTTGATGTACAACCAGTTGCATTCTTTACTGTCAAAATGAATTGATAGCTTCCCTTGTTAACACCTGCTGGCAGCGAAATGGTCAACGGGCTTGCACCCAAGGCTGCATTCACCAAAGAAACAAAACCGGGCATAGCCGGCACTCCGGCAGACAGACTGTAGGATATCGGAGTTCCGCTGGTTGAAATGTAGTTCAGCAAAAAATTTGGGACCCCCGGACAATAAACAGGGAAAGCACCCAACGTAATGGATGGTAAGGATGTCACCGGTGGTTCGGTAACATTGACGGAAGCACTTATTGTAGTTCCGCCATCATCAGCCAGAACAGTATATGCAGCTGCAATAAGATTGGGAAATACTCCGGTTGTATTTGTTACCGATCCCGGAGTAAGGGTATAGTTGACAGTTCCTCCTGAACCACCCGAAAGATTGGAGGATATAGATCCGTTGTTCCCTCCGAAACATGTGACATTTGTAACCGTCAATGTCAGCGACAATCCATTTCCCGCATTCTCAGGTAGGGTGCTTTTTATTTCAAGGAAATGTTCGGGTGGGTAAACATCAAATTTGCCTGCATAAGAATCCTGAACTGATACCGAAAGTAAAAAAAATGGAGCGATGAGAATACAATATTTGACCAACAGGGAAACAACCTTTTCAGGAGATTTCTCCCAAAAAAATTGTCGTTTGCAGATATCGTTTTCAATCCGACAAAATGCAAGTATGATAGAAAAGATCAGATGGGCCGACCTTCTTAATTTTGAACACAACATAAGTTGAATATCTAAGGGAAATATTGAACTACATTGTTAATACCGGTTTACCAGAAATCGTAACCTCCCCAAAAAAAAAGTTAAACGCCTGTTTCTTAATAAACGACTAAAAATTAACCGGTTAAAAATAACTCGAAAACTCTATTTATAACAATTCAAAATGAAAAATTCCTTTAATCTAATGGTCTGGGGATAAAATAAGGAGGAAATCGCACTGTTCAATGAAGCTATCAACATGCATTTTATGTTAGAATTTGACCAAAAATTTCAACATTTTAATGAACCAAAACGAGGCTTATATACCACACAATAATTGTTAATTATTGTTAACCGCTATGTCTATTTAAACCAAATATAAATTACAAAAATGACCAAAAAAAATGCATGAGGTTGTCATGCATTCTTTAAAAGTATTAGGATATATTTCTATTTCTTAATCTGGTATAGATCTTCAATCCTTACGATTTGAATAGCTGTCGAATCTTTCAATGTTTTTGAAATTAATCCGTAGGGTGCTACGATCACCTCATCTCCCACCGTCAGACCCTCTAAAATTTCAATTCTTGTATTATCCTGAATACCGGTTTTAACCCTCTTCTTCCAGGTAAGATTATTTTTTACAACGAACACAACTTCATGCTGTTCAGGTTCTTTCGGAGCGACTTCTTTTGCATTCGTATCACTTGTTCCCATTTTCTCCATCTGTTCGCTTGCCTTTTTGACAGCGCCATCATCGCCCCTTGTGGTAACTGCCTGGATTGGCACTGAGATAATTCCTTTGCGGGTATCTGTCAAAATCTCTACAGTGGCCGACATTCCAGGCAGAAATGGGTATTTCAGCGTATCCTTTTCAATTAGATCCTGGTAAGATTTTGCCAGCAACACTATTTTGACGTTAAAATTGGTTACTTGATCTACCGTCGTCCCGGTGACATTAGCGGAACTGGCAATCTCCGTGACTATCCCCTTGAATTTCCGTTTGAGATAGGCATCAATTTCGATGTTAGCCGTGTCAAATTTTTGCACCTTGACAATATCGTTCTCATTGACTTCCACTTTCACTTCCATGGTATTCAAATCAGCCACCGTCATCAGTTCTGTTCCTGCAAACTGGTTGGTTCCAACCACCTTCTCCCCCTTTTCGACGTTTAATTTGGAGACAGTGCCATCAATTGGTGAGAAAATTTTTGTTTTAGTCAGATTTTCATTGGCTTCTTTAACGCTTGACTCTGCACTTTTGACAGAATATCGGGCGGCCTGTACCTCTGAAATAGCTACTTTCCATGCTGCTTCAACTGTTTCAAATTCAGATTTTGGGATGGTCTTTTTTTCGAGCAACTGTTTAGCCCTTTGATAATTGAGTTCTCTCTCGATTAACTGCGCTTCCGCCTGTGCCAATCTCGCCTTTTGGGTATTGAGAGAAGCCTCTATTCTGCTAAGGCTGGATTGATAGATATCGGGCTTTATCACCACCAGCAAATCTCCTTTTTTGACTTTTTCACCCTCCTTAACAGGAAGCTCAATGATCTCGCCCGGTACCTCCGGACTGATTTTCACCTCTTTCAGCGGTTTTAGTTTCCCGTTGGCGGTAATGATCTCGGTAATATCCCTGATCTCGACTTTCTCGGTAGAGACCTTTAGGGTTAAATCCTTCCCAAACCAACCTCTTTTTTTACCAATGACCAATAGAACTATTACGGCCAATCCCAGGACGATAATCCAGGGCAAAAATCTATTTTTTTTCTTCATCAGCTATTGATTATCTTTATATTTATTCAAAAAGATTGCCTAATCCAATGGCATTTCCGCCTTCTGTCTGCCAAAATCTTATCACCTTACGCAAAACATGAGGAAAGTATTGAAAGCCTTCATAAAAATAGCATAATTTTGTGTTAAGATCTTCAATTTTAGAATCAAATTCTCGAATTCATTAAAAAACATTCAGTTATGTACGGAAAGATCAAAGAGCACCTCCAAAACGAACTTCAATCCATCCGTGAAGCGGGACTCTATAAAAATGAGCGTTTGATTGTCTCGCCGCAAGATGCAGTAATCCGTTTGTCTTCAGGAAAAGAAGTTTTGAATTTCTGTGCAAACAATTATCTCGGACTTTCAAACCATCCTGCACTGAAACAGGCAGCTACCGATGCCCTGCAATCGCATGGTTATGGCATGTCATCCGTTCGGTTTATCTGCGGAACCACAGATCTGCACAAGACCCTTGAGCAAAAAATCGCAGAATTTTTTGGAACCGAGGATACCATTCTCTATGCTGCCTGCTTTGATGCAAACGGAGGAATTTTTGAACCTCTGTTTTCGGAAGAGGATGCCATCATTTCGGATTCCCTGAACCACGCTTCCATCATCGATGGTGTGCGTTTGTGCAAAGCGAAAAGATTCAGGTACAACAACGCTGATATGCAGGATCTGGAGGCGCAGCTCATCCTTACCAAAGATGCAAGATTCAAAATAATCGTCACGGATGGAGTTTTTTCGATGGATGGGAATGTCGCACCTCTCGACCAAATCAATATTTTAGCAAAAAAATACGATGCTTTAATAATGGTAGACGAGTGTCATTCTGCTGGCGTAGTGGGAAATACAGGACGTGGAGTAACAGAATTATTTAACATTCGCGGTGAGGTCGATATCATTACCGGAACCTTGGGGAAAGCATTTGGCGGCGCCCTTGGTGGTTATACCACCGGACGAAAAGAGGTGATCGAATTGCTTAGACAGCGGTCGAGGCCCTATCTCTTTTCCAACTCTCTTCCACCGGCAGTAGTCAACGCAGGTATAAAAATGTTCGCTATGATGGCCGAGACCTCCGAACTTCAGGATAAACTGCATCAAAACACCCGCTATTTCATGTCGGAGATGCTGGCTGCGGGATTTGATATTAAACCGAGCAAATCCGCTATCTGTGCAGTTATGTTGTACGATGCGAAACTTTCGCAGAATTTTGCAGCCCGATTGCTGGATGAAGGAATCTATGTGATTGGTTTCTATTATCCTGTCGTTGCGCAAGGGCAAGCCCGCATCAGGGTTCAGTTATCTGCCGCTCACACCCAGGTTCATCTGGAGAAAGCAGTAACAGCATTCACAAAAGTTGGTAAGGCACTGGGTATTATCAAGTAAGAAGAAATGGGAAAATCCTGATTGATAATCGCTTTTCCTCTTTCCCAAATCCATATTTGTGTTTAAATAAAATTAATTTTACCGATTGAATTTCAGGAAGTAGTTTCGACTTCAACCGGTTTGAACTGCCTGTATCCAGATTACATATTTATCAAAATTATAAAATGAGAAAAAGTTTCGTTGGCTTATTTGCCTTTGTACTGTTTATATCAGTTCAGGTAAAAGGGGATGAAGGAATGTGGCTTCCTTCATTGGTTGGAAAGCTGAACATCGACAAAATGCACTCAATGGGTTTAAAACTAAGTGCTGAACAGATATACAGCATCAATCATTCAAGTTTGAAAGATGCAGTTGTCGCATTGGATCGCGGTTCCTGCACTGCTGAAATTGTATCTGCCGACGGATTGCTGCTTACCAACCACCATTGCGGGTTTGGAGAGATTCAGAAACACAGTTCTGTTGAACACGACTACCTTAAGGATGGATTCTGGGCCAAAACACGCGATCAGGAATTGGCAAATCCTGGCAAGAGCGTCACCTTTCTTATAAGTATGGAAGATGTGACTGACCGCGTTTTGAAAGGTATTTCAGATACCATGTCGACCGCTTCCAAAATGCAGAAAATGCTAACAACGATTTCTTCCATTGAAAAAGAGGCAAAAGGATCAACCAAATATGAGACCAGAGTCAGGTCGCTGTTCGAAGCCAACACCTTCTATCTTTTCATTACCGAGACGTTCAGGGATATTCGTTTGGTTGGGACACCTCCTCAGTCGGTCGGAAAATTCGGGGGAGAGGCCGACAACTGGATGTGGCCCCGTCATACCGGCGACTTTTCCATGTTCAGGATCTATTGTGCTCCCGATGGAAGTCCAGCAGATTACGCCAAAGAAAACGTACCATATCATCCTAAATACCACCTTCCTGTTTCTATCAAAGGTGTGCAAATGAACGATTATACAATGATTCTGGGCTATCCCGGTAGGACGAACCGTTACCTCACCTCCTTCGGACTCAAAAATACGATGGACATCGTGAACAATATCCGTATCAAAACCAGGGCTGCCAAACTGGATATCATTCGCGATTACATGGCCAAAGGCGACAAAAACCGGATCCAGTACGCCTCTAAATTTGCAGGTAGTTCCAATTATTACAAATATTCGATCGGTCAGAATATGGGTCTGTCGGCACTGAAGGTGATTGACAAAAAAATGGCCGTTGAAAAAGATTTTGCAACCTGGTTTAACAGCGATCCGGTAAGAAAGGCCAAATACGGTGATGTTCTGGGCAACCTCGCAAAATCGTATAAATCTATCGACGATAAGGTTGCCATGGAATACGCCCGGGAGGCATTTTTGGGTGGCCCCGAAATTTTACGATTTTCGTTGGGTGTCAGCTCGTTGTATGATGAACTAAAAGGTAATGATGCTGGAAAAATCAAGGCTGCGGCGGAAAAGGTCAGAGCTTCTCTGGAAGATTTCTACAAAGATTTTGATGCTGAAACTGATCAAAAAATTACTGCTGCCCTGACGAAGATGTATGCTGAGAATGTTGCGCCAAAATATCATCCCTCCTTCCTGACAGAAGTTTCCAAAAAATACAAAGGCGATTATTCTGCTTTTGCCGCTCATCTGTTCAAGAAGAGTATATTCCCTGATCAGAAGAAGCTGGAAGCTTTTTTGAACAAGCCTTCCAAAAAAATACTGGACAAAGATCCGGTTTACCAGACAATGCTTTCCGTCATGGAGGCAGTCAAAGTCGTAAGTGAGGACAACCGAAAATCGACTGCAGGACTCGAAAACAGCAGAAAACTTTTTGTTGCTGGGTTAAACGAGATGAACAAGGAAAAAAATCTCTATCCTGATGCCAACTCCACCATGCGTCTGACTTACGGGAAAGTTGGTGATTACAACCCAAGGGATGGGGTCCATTACAACTATTTCACCACACTGAAAGGTTATGCAGAAAAGGGCGTAGTCGGGGATGCTGATTTTGACTTTCCTCAGCATTTGATTGACATGTACCATGCCAATGACTATGGCAGATATGCCGATCAGGACGGAACACTTCACACCTGCTTCACCTCCAACAACGACATTACCGGTGGCAATTCGGGTAGCCCCGTGATAAATGCCAATGGCGAACTGATTGGTATTGCCTTCGATGGCAATTGGGAAGCTATGAGTGGTGATATCGCCTATGAAGCTGATATTCAAAAATGCATCAATGTCGACATTCGTTTTGTTTTGTGGATCATTGATAAATATGCAGGAGCTAAGCACCTGGTTGATGAGATGACCATTGTTGAATAGCGACAAGTAATCCACTTCTTATTGTAGACCATGAAAAGTGATGAACTTTCTCCTGCGATTATCATGTACACGGACGGTTCCTCATTGGGTAATCCCGGACCAGGCGGATATGGAACACTTCTTATTTACGGTCATCACAAAAAAGAGCTTTCAGCAGGTTTTCGGCTGACAACCAATAACCGCATGGAACTGATGGCAGTTATTGCCGGTCTGGAGGCCCTGAAACAGAAGAACAGCAAGGTGACTATTTACACCGATTCGAGATACGTTGTTGATGCGGTCGAAAAAGGATGGTTGCTCAACTGGATCAGAATCCGGTTCAAGGGGAAGAAAAATAGTGATCTCTGGATGCGCTTTTACGAAATATTTCAAATTCATTCTGTGAAGTTTGTTTGGGTAAAAGGCCATGCAGCGATTCCAGGCAACGAAAGGTGCGACCAGCTTGCAGTAGCAGCAGCCAATGGATCAGATCTTTTGGATGATGAAGGATTTTTAAAGGATAACTCGATGTTGAACTAAAAATTTCAGGATAACAGACCGAATTATCCAGGTATGACAATGATGCATTTTCTTTACAATACAGGGATTCGTTTTTACCAATTTTTGATCTGGGTGGTCTCTTTTAGAAACCCAAAAGCTAAAAAATGGTTATCCGGCAGGAAAAATCTTTTTGAAAAAATTAAAAAAGAGATAGTTCCTGGTGGCCATCTGCTTTGGTTTCATGTCTCCTCACTTGGCGAATTTGAGCAGGCCAGGCCAGTCATTGAAGGGGTCAAAAAAAGATTTCCGGAGTACCGCATATTGCTCACCTTTTTTTCTCCCTCAGGTTACGAACTAAAAAAAAATTATCCTCTTGCCGATTATGTCTACTATTTGCCATTGGATACTCCCCGAAATGCATCCAAATTTCTGGACCTGGTTCAACCGGAGAAAGTATTCTTCGTTAAATACGAGTTTTGGTTCAATTTCCTGACTGAACTCAAGAAGAGAGAGATTCCCACCTTTATTTTCTCAGCGCTTTTCCGTCCATCACAATTCTTTTTCCAGCTATGGGGAAAATGGTTCAGAAAAGCTTTGAAAGCTTACACCCACCTGTTTGTTCAAAACCAAAGTTCGTTCGACACCTTGCATGCATATGGATTTGATAATGTTTCCATCAGTGGGGACACCCGACTTGATCGCGTAGCCCAAATAGCCGAAGCAGCCTCGGTGTTGCCCAAACTGGAACAATTCTGTGCAGGAAATCTCGTAATTGTTGCCGGAAGCACCTGGCCGGAAGATGAAGAGATATTTTTAAATTATGTCAATGAGTGTGCACACAAAGTCAAATTTGTTGTGGCTCCCCATGAGGTCAATGAAAGCTCTCTGGATCGGATTACTTCTGTGCTGAAACGTTCTTATGTGCTTTATTCTTCGCCTTCAACTCCCGAACAACTTGCTTCAGCCGAAGTATTGGTTGTCGATGGATACGGTTACCTGGTATCTGTTTACCGATATGCCAAGATTGCCTTTATCGGAGGAGGTTTCACAACCGGGATTCACAGCATCCTGGAACCTGCCGTTTATGGAATGCCTGTCGTTTTCGGACCCGATTACCACAAATTTCACGAAGCCGTTGAGATGATTCGACTAGGAGCAGCCCATTCTGTTTCCAATTATGAAGAGTTGAACAAACTCTTCGAAAGCTACCTGACCGATCCAAAAAGGTTAGCCGAAGAGAGTCTTTTTGCTTCGCAATACGTTGAAAGTAACCGCGGAGCCACAGAACAGATTATACGATATTTCTTCGAAAAGTAAGATTTTAACCCTTTCCTCCTTGTATCTTTTTTTGATTCAAAAAATCACAAAAAATTATTTTTTGTAAACTTTTTGAGATAATTAATTTTTTATCTCATTGTATATGTGTATATTAACACATTAAAGTTGATAACTTTTTTTTCTGAGCAGGAAATTAACTATCCAAAAAAATGACTTTTAACCTATCTTTACCTAAGAAAGGTCGACTTCCTTATGGAAAGAAATCTAACTGAAAAACCTTGATATTTTTCCTACGAATCCTTTAGCTATGGAATTAAAAGATGTTTCCGCGATGAAAAAAAATACCGCCCTTAAAACCTATTCAAACGAAGAGGCTTTTGAAGCTTCCCTGAAATATTTTCAGGGCGATGAATTAGCTGCCCGGGTATGGGTCAATAAATACGCTTTGAAAGACTCATACGGCAATCTTTTTGAACTTACTCCTGATGACCTTCACCACAGATTATCGTCAGAGATTGCCCGAATTGAGAAAAAGTATCCAAATCCCTTATCGGAGAAAGAGCTGTTTGAATTGTTCGAAGGCTTTAAATACATTGTTCCTCAGGGCGGACCTATGACCGGTATCGGAAATGATTTCCAGACAGGATCGCTTTCCAACTGTTTCGTGGTTGGAAATGGCGCCGACTCTTACGGAGGAATCATGATGGTGGATCAGGAGCAGGTTCAGCTGATGAAAAGACGTGGCGGCGTAGGACACGATCTTTCACACATCCGCCCGAAAGGCTCGCCTGTGAAGAATTCGGCGCTCACATCAACAGGAATTGTTCCTTTTATGGAACGTTTTTCCAACTCGACCAGAGAGGTTGCCCAGGACGGCCGCCGCGGGGCCTTAATGCTCTCGGTCTCCGTCAAGCATCCGGATTCTGAGCAGTTCATTGATGCAAAAATGGATGAAGGCAAAGTAACAGGCGCCAACGTCTCGGTGAAAATTGACGATGAATTTATGAAAGCCGTGCGCAATTCAGCCACCTACCACCAGAAATATCCTATCAACAGCAATGAGCCGGTCTATACCAAAGATATTGATGCGACGAGTCTTTGGCAAAAAATCGTATTCAACGCGTGGAAATCGGCAGAACCCGGTATACTGTTCTGGGATACTGTTATCCGCGAATCAGTGCCTGATTGTTATGCAGATCTTGGATATGGAACCGTCTCGACCAATCCATGCGGTGAGATTCCACTCTGTCCGTACGACAGCTGCCGCCTGATAGCAATCAACCTGTACTCCTATGTGGATCATCCTTTTACGGAACAGGCAAAATTTAACTTTCCGCTCTTCCGTTCACATGTAAGACTTTCCCAACGGATCATGGATGATATCATCGATCTTGAACTCGAGAAAATTGATGCCATCTACGACAAAATTGTTGCCGACCCTGAGATGGACGAAATCAAACAGGTTGAACTGAATTTGTGGGAAAAAATCAAAGAGAAAGCAGTTAACGGACGCAGAACAGGCATTGGAATCACTGCCGAAGGCGATATGCTGGCAGCCCTGGGACTCCAATATGGTTCGGAAAATGCCATCGACTTCTCCGTCGAGGTTCATAAAATTGTTGCCATTGAGGCCTACCGTGGATCTGTTCATTTGGCCAAGGAGAGAGGTGCATTCCCAATTTACGAAACGAAGAAAGAGATAAACAACCCATACATCAAACGTCTGGCGATAGCCGATCCTGAACTATACGACGAGATGGCCAAATATGGCCGCAGAAATATCGCCCTGCTTACCATCGCCCCTACCGGGACAACCAGTTTGATGACACAAACCACCTCGGGCATTGAACCTGTATTTATGCCGGTTTACAAACGCAGAAGAAAAGTAAACCCGAACGACAAAGAGGCCCGTATCGACTTTGTTGACGAAATGGGGGATTCGTGGGAAGAGTACATCATCTTCCACCATAAATTCAAAGTATGGATGGAGACCAAAGGGTACAAAACCAACAAAAAATACAGCAACGATGAGATTGATGAGCTGGTCAACAAATCCCCTTATGCCAAAGCAACCTCCAACGATATCGACTGGATGGCAAAGGTCAGAATGCAGGGCCAGATTCAAAAATGGGTGGACCACTCCATCTCGGTGACAATTAACTTACCGGAGGAAGCTACCGAAGAGTTGGTAGGAAAGTTATTCTTTTCCGCATGGGAAAGTGGCTGCAAAGGAGTAACTGTCTACCGCGAAGGATCCAGATCAGGTGTATTACTCTCCACAAAAGACAAGAAGAAAGAGGGTGTTTTTCCAACCAAACGTCCTGAAGTGTTGGAAGCAGAGATTGTCCGCTTTCAAAACAACAAAGAAAAATGGATTGCCTTCATTGGCCTGATTGACGGCAAACCATACGAAATCTTCACTGGTTTGGCCGATGATGAAGATGGTATTCTCCTTCCACGCTCGGTTACTGATGGCTGGATCATCAAGAACAGGGATGAAAATGGAGTTTCACGGTATGATTTCCAATACAGGAACAACCGCGGATACAAGACTACCATCGAGGGATTATCCTTCAAATTCAATCCTATTTTCTGGAACTATGCTAAATTGATCTCCAGCGTATTGAGGCACAGCATGCCTATTCAGAAAATTGTCGAGCTGATTACCAGTCTTCAATTTGATGTGGAATCTATCAATACCTGGAAGAACGGAGTCGCACGCGCTCTGAAAAAATATATTCCAAATGGTACGAGCTGCGAGGATGCGAAATGCGAAGGATGCGGATCAGACAACGTAATTTACCAGGAAGGTTGCCTCATATGCAAGGATTGCGGCTCCTCCAAATGTGGATAAGTGTTTTCATAAGTTTTTAGATAATTATCTCTGGGGGGAAGATCGAAAGGTCTTCCCTTTTTCATTGCGGTCTGCTTTAGCTGACGGATCGAAGGATCAGAACAAAACTCAGACCCAGCCGAATAAACTGATGGGTTTGGCTATAGCCCAAATCTATTCACATTCCCTGCCTGTCAGCTAAAGCAGACGGCAATGAAAACAAAATCAAAAATCGAATCTAATCCCGGCAATAGGTACCAATCCGATCAATTTACTATTCGATTCCACAACGGCCCCTTTGACATAATTGAAACTGCGCTTGTAAATATTGTGCCGGTTCAGAAGATTCTGGATATCCAGGGAAAAATTGAATGCCGACCTTCTTTTGTTGATCCTGTAATTGATTCCGACATCCATTCTGTCAAAGGAAGGAAGGTGCTTTCCAAGAACCAGCTCATTGTCATAGACCATATACTTTTTCAAGATCGTCTGGGCATAATTCGGCGGTGTGAACCGATAGCCTCCCCGGGCAATGTTTCTGAGATTGAAGCCCAGGCTATTTTGACCCTGTTTTCCAACCTTAAACTCCTTGCCGAGTAAAAAATTGAAAACATAATTGGAATTGTAATAGGTGGAGTACCAGTAAGTATTTGCAGCCCTGTATCTTGAATCAAAAAGAGAAATGGTTGCCAGAAAGTAATAGTTGTGAAGAAAGGATTTATCCAGCGTCAGCTCGACACCAACATTGTCGGAAATTCCTTCATTGCTAAGATCAATATCCGGCAGTCCTTCCGAAATGTTAATCATCGAAAAGGTGTTGTTGCTGGACTGACTGATAGGGACATCATACAGATGTTGGTAATAGCCTTCCAGGGAGACTTTAAGTTCATTTGAGAAAGATGTCCTGTATCCTGCCACAAGGTGAAATGCTTTGGTGGTTTTTAAGTCGCTATTTAGTGGTACTCTGCCTGCTTTTACTGTTTTCACCCTGAAATAATAGATGGGAAGAGGCTCCTGTTTGGAGAAAAAACCTGTTCCAAAGTTGAGTGACTGGTTGCCTGGAAGATGAAAGATCATTCCCAGCCTGGGCTCAATGGTCAGCTCTTTGTTGATACCTGTGTAAGTCGAATGAATGGAAGGGACCATCTCAAAAAAATCAGTCGGCTTGTATTTCCATTGAAAATAGGCCTGTGTATAAAAACTCCGGGACCGCTCATCGACCAGCGTGTCGAATTTCGCATTCGATTGCCTCCTGATGCTGAACATGTCGGGAAAGGAGTTGTGGTATTCAACACCAATTCTGAAAGAATTTTTGGCGTTCACTTTTCTGTTCACCATTACAGAAGTTCTCAAAACCGTAGAGATAAACCAATCCTGTTTATTAAGGACATGAACAAGATTGGTGTCAATAACCCCTTCATGCCAGTTTTCATTGGATTTGGTGATTCCAACGATCGTGCGGATATATGTTTTCCCGTCTTCAAAATTTTTCAAATGTTTGATGCCGAAAACTGCCAGTGCATCTTCTTCCAGAAACTCATCGCTGTTGATTCCTTTCAGAATATCAGACTTGACATGGGAAGGTTCGTTTCCGGCTTTACTTTTTCCCCCTATCGAAAAAAACTCCAGATCTCCCAGTTTGTCCCCGTGAAAATTCATTTTAAAGGTCCAGTCGAACGAACTTGGAATGATGCTCAGATCCTGGATGCTGATGATGCCGTATTTTTGCAGAATGTTGAAATTGGCATAGCGGATATTGAACAGATAAGAATTACCCGATGACTTTCCAATTGGCCCTTCTGCGGCCGCTTCAGCGCCCACAACACTTAGCTGCAGACCAAACTCATGCCTGTCGTTGTTGCCCTTTCTCAGTCTTAAATCCATCACACCCGACAATGCATTTCCAAATTCAGCCGGGAATGCGCCGGTATAAAAATCGAAATCTGCCAGAACATTGGTTGAGATCATGGAGTAGGCGCCTCCATTGTTTCCGACGCCATTGGCCAAGTGGTTAGGATTGGGTATTTCGAGCCCCTCAAGCCGCCACGAAATTCCTCTGGGAGAGTTTCCCCTTACCACGATTTCATTGCTATCGTCGCTGTTTCCACTGGTAACCCCGGCGAAATTGGCCACCATACGCAAGGGGTCATAATAGCCTCCTGCAAATCTCGCTGCATCCTGACTCTGCAAGGTCTGTACACTCGATCCGCTGTAGGGTGTGAGCCACGTTTTTTTTCCCGCAGAAACCTGCACTTCGCCGGTTTCGAAGACTTTGGCCTCAAGCGGAATCTCCAGTATCACCTCTTTCCCGGTACCAACCTGAATGTTTTGCATTACTTTGGATGTATAACCAAGACGGGATACCAAAAGGTCCCACCTGCCTGCAGGGATTTTTAATTTGAAGATTCCCTGATTATCGGTGAAAGCCGCAAATTCTTTGGTCTGATTGGTAAATTTCAGGGTTACCTCCGATATGGGTTGTCTCGACTCCTGGTCGATAAGTGTCCCCTTTACTGTCTGCAGGTATCCCTGCGCACTGGAAAAAAAAGAACCTGCAGAAAGCGCAAAAAAAAGGCAAAGCAAATGCAAATAGCACTTCCCTTGCCTGTATGTTTTTGCTGTTATCATCTATCAGACGAACTATTCGAGGTACGTATATCCGTATAAGCCTGAACGATAATTAGATAAAAACTCCTTCCCCTCCTCCGCTGAGATAATTCCGGATTTAACTGAAGAGGTTACCCAGGTTTCAACTGTTCGAACCAGCTTTTTGGGATTGTACTGGACATATTCCAATACCTCAGCAACTGTTTCCCCATCAATGACCTGATCGATGGAGTATCCCTTTTCATCCACGGATACGTGAACTGCATTGGTATCTCCAAAAAGATTGTGAAGGTCGCCCAGAATCTCCTGGTAAGCCCCTACCAGGAAAACTCCGATATAGTAAGGTTCTTTTGGTTTCAGTGAATGAACGGGAAGAAAATAAGATTGGTTGCGAATAGAGATAAAATTTTCGATCTTACCATCCGAATCACAGGTAATATCCTGAAGGGTTGCGGTTCTATCCGGTTTCTCATCCAGACGATCCAACGGGATAATCGGGAAAATCTGGTCGATGGCCCAGGAATCTGGGAGTGACTGGAAAAGAGAAAAATTACAGAAGTACTTATCTGACAGTAATTTAGGCAAAGACAGAAACTCTTCAGATACATGTTTTAACCCGTTGGTCATTTGTGTGGTCTCTTGTGCGATGGACCAGAACAACCGTTCAATTTTGGCTCGGGTGGAGATATCCAGTAGTCCCAGGCTGAAGCGATCCAATGCCTCTTCGCGTATCTGCTGGGCATCGTGCCAGGTTTCCAGCATTCTGGGTTGGTTCAATGTATCCCACAAGGAGTAGATTTCGCGCAGCAACTCATGGTCATCCGGGCTCACCACTTCATCCTCCTCCCAACGTTGAAGTGTAGTGGATTCGAGGACTTCAAAAACGAGAACTGAATGATGAGCGGTCAATGATCGCCCGGATTCGGTAATAATATTCGGATGTGGAATTCCGTTTTTCTCACTCACATCCACAAGAGTCGAAACGACGTCATTGACGTATTCCTGAATACTGTAATTGACACTGCTTTCGCTGGAAGATCTTGTTCCATCGTAATCGACGCCTAATCCACCACCGATATCCACAAAATCAATTAGGAACCCATTTTTGTGCATCTGCACGTAAAATTGAGACGCTTCGCGCATAGCCAGCTTGATACGCCGTATTTTGTTCACCTGACTTCCGATATGAAAATGGACAAGATGCAAACAATCCTTCATCTTGTTCTTATCCAGATAGTCCAGAGCCTCCAACAGCTCGCTGGAGGTAAGTCCGAATTTGCTGCCATCGCCGCCTGAATCTTCCCATTTTCCGCTTCCAGTGCTTGAAAGTTTGATACGAATACCCAAATTAGGCTTTATTTTGAATTGCTTCGCGATTTTGACGATCAACTTCATCTCGCTAAGCTTCTCTATTACGAGATAAATACGGCGACCCATTTTTTGGGCCAGCAAAGCAAGTTCTATGTAATCTTCATCCTTGTATCCGTTGCAAATTATGAGCGAGTCGTTGTCTGTGTTGATGGCAATAACCGCATGAAGTTCAGGCTTTGATCCTGCTTCCAGACCGATGTTAAATTTTTTGCCGTGGGTTACAATCTCCTCAACAACAGGTCTCATCTGATTGACCTTGATCGGATAGATGATGTAGCCTTGTGCTTTGTAATTATACTCTTCGGCAGCAATTTTAAAACAACTGGCCATCTTTTCAATTCTGCTATCCAGAATATCGGGAAAACGAAGCAGTACTGGGGTTGAAACATCCCTTAACTGCAACTCTTCTACCAGATCCATCAGGTCGACCTCCACACCATTTTTCCTTGGAGTGACCGCCACGTGGCCTCTCTCGTTGATGGAAAAATAATTAACACCCCAACCGTTGATGTTGTACAACTCTGCAGAATCTTCGACACGCCATTTTCTCATTTCACTAATCCCTTTTTCTAATTATTAATTGACAAAGAAACACCGGAATAATCAGATCAATCCAAAGGATCGCTGCAATTTCCGGCACAAATGTACAAAATATGTTTTTTTTATTTGACCATTAAATATCAGGCACTAACCGACTCTTTCGACACCCTCCGGCAAGCTGATAAATTCGTACCCCTGGTTCCGAAGTTGGGGTATAAAACCGGCATCAAGTATGCACTTTTGCATTTGAACGGAATCCATTGAAAAGTTGGCACCGGCAGCTGAGACTACATTTTCCTCGATCATGATCGAACCGAGATCGTTGGCTCCCGCATGGAGCGCAAGTTGGCCGGTCTCTTTCCCTACTGTAAGCCAGGATGCCTGGATGTTCTCAAAATTGTTCAACATAATCCGGCTTAAGGCAATCATCCGGATATAGTCGATGGGAAGGATGGATTTGAATTCCCGGCTTTTGCCCAACAGGGTACCTTCCGACATAAACGGCCATGGAATAAAGGCTTTAAATCCCGGACTACCGGCTGGTTTCTGCGCCTGAAGTTCTCTCAGTTGCACCAGGTGTTCCATTCTTTCAAGCGGAGTTTCAATGTGTCCAAACATCATGGTGGCGGAAGTCAGCATGTGCAATTGATGGGCCTCTTTCATCACGCCAAGCCACTCCCCGGAGGAGGCTTTGCCCGGCGATATCTCTTTTCTCACCCTGTCGCACAGAATCTCTGCACCGGCGCCCGGTAAACTATCAAGACCTGATTCCATCAGCTTTTCAAGAACTTCCCGGTAGGAAAGACGCTCCTTTCTGGCAATGTGAACTACCTCCGGCGGACCGAGTGAATGCAATTTCACATTCGGATATTTCTGTTTCAGGTCGCTAAAAAGATCGGTATAAAATTTCAACCCATATCGGGGGTGCATCCCTCCCTGCAGCAAAAGTTGATTGCCGCCAAGTTGAATCATCTGCTCAATTTTCTGGTGGTACTCTTCCATGGTGGTAGTATAGGTTCCTTCACCATTGATCTTTCTGTGAAAATTACAGAAGGTACATCCTGATATGCAGATATTTGTGATATTTACATTCCTGTCGATCATCCAGGTAACTACTTTTCCCGGCTTGTGAATTTGTCGCAGTGCATCGGCAACCCAAATTAAATCAGCGGTTGAAGCCTCCAAAAAGAGTTTAACACCCTCTGAGGCAGACAATGGTTCTAGTCGGATAGCCCTCTGAAATAAAGCGTCTGACATGATAACTTAATAAATGAAAAATAACCTGTTTTATATTGGGTTAAAGGTAGTAATTTTGAGCCAAAGGATATTGAAAGGTGGGCTTCGGTTTTGTTCCTGCCCTTGATTGTGCCTGAAATCAAAAAACCGCAAGGGAAATTCAGTTACTACTTTCATCAATATTTCTGAACTTATCTGGAGACTGTAGATTTAACTATGAATAATTATAATATCATGATACTAAAGAAGGCCAATACCGAGACAATTCATCAAAATCGTTGTTTCCTGATCAAAGAGGGTGCCGTAGATTCTCAGATTCCTGTAAAAGAAGAGGAGCTTAATTACCTGATTGACAAATTGAACAAGGAGCAACGACTGGTCGAAATCAACAGGTACTCAAGCAAGATGCTGATCGTGGGAATCCCAATCACGGTGGGTATTAACGCTACCCTTGAAGCCTGGAGAAGGCAGGGAAATGAAGTCGCGCAATGGGCTAAAAAGGAGAAGTTGCAATCAATTGAGGTTCATTCATTGCTTGACAATAGTGAGCAGTTGATCGCATTCGCTGAAGGTGTCGTCCTGGGCAGTTACCAATTCCTGAAATATCAGACAAAGGCTGAAAAATTAAGGACAAGCCTGCAGGAGATCTGTTTTATCGGAGACCAGCTTACCGAAAAACAAATGGGTCATCTTTCAATCCTGACCGAAGCCGTCTGTACAGCCCGCGACATGGTCAATGAACCAGTGATCAGTCTGAATGCCGAAAAATTTGGCGCCATCCTTCATCAGTTGAGCACCGAAGCTGGCATTCAAGCCGAGGTACTTGGCAAAGAACAAATTGAAGCATTGGGAATGGGTGGTTTGCTGGCCGTCAACAAAGGAAGCATCGACCCTCCATCGTTTATAGTAATGGAATGGAAACCCGTGAATGCAGTGAACAGCAAGCCAATTGTTTTGGTTGGGAAAGGGGTTGTTTTTGACACCGGCGGACTGAGTCTGAAACCTACCGCTAAATCCATGGACTTCATGAAAAGCGATATGGCTGGAGCTGCGGCTGTTGCTACAGCCATTCATGTCGCTGCCAAAAATCAGCTGCCACTCCATATCGTAGCCCTGGTTCCTGCCACCGACAACCGTCCCGGCGGCAATGCCGTAACTCCGGGAGATGTCATTACCATTTCAAACGGGTCAACGGTAGAGGTTTTGAATACGGATGCTGAGGGTCGGCTAATTCTTGCAGATGCGCTGTGCTACGCCAAAAAATATGATCCGATGCTCGTCATTGATCTGGCGACTTTAACCGGCTCAGCTGCAATGACACTGGGTATTCATGGAATTGCCGCCATGCACAACGAATGTGGCAACCTGTTTGACCTGCTGAAGGATGCAGGAGAAAGGGTTAACGAGCGTTTGGTAGAACTTCCGCTCTGGGAAGAGTACGATGAGATGATCAAATCGAACATTGCCGACATGAAAAATATTGGCGGCGGGGAAGCCGGGGCCATCACAGCGGGTAAGTTTCTGCAAAGGTTTGTCGATTATCCTTGGATTCACCTCGATATTGCCGGTCCCTCTTTCCTGCACGCAGCCGATCATTACCGCACTATCGGCGGAACAGCAACAGGAGTAAGGCTATTATCCGATTTTTTTAACTCACTTGTTCTTCAAACGAATTCAGAAACCGTTTAAAATTATTACACAGAGAAATTATTACTCCTGAATGAAACTAAAAATGGCTTTGAAATTGTTGCCTGATCAAAGAAACACTTAAGGAATCCCCGAGTGGCACAACTTGTCCCGAAACTTCGGGAGAGAGAAAAATCGCTTGCGATTTTTAAACTCAGTGAACTCAGTATTTTTCTCTGAAATTTATCCAAAGGCAAAAATATCTATACACACTAAATTCTCGATTATTTGAAAATTATTCTCTGTGTTTAAATTTAAACAGTCTCTCAGTTTCAATTTAAAACCTGACCCCCCGAATGATTGAATAAAAGTTTAAATTTGACAAATAAAGAGGTCGGGAACCGACCGTTGATACCAATACATTTGACGCATGGAACAACATAAATTGAGAATAGGAATTACCCACGGGGATATCAATGGGATAGGATATGAAGTAATTATCAAGACACTGTCGGATAGCAGATTGCTTGAATCTTGTACACCAATAGTTTATGGCTCGCCAAAAGTTGCGGCCTACCATCGGAAGGCGCTGGATGTTGAATTATTCAGCTTCAATCAGATATCCTCGGCGCGGGACGCCAACTCAAAAAGAGTCAACATTATCAATTGTGTCGACGAAGAGATCAGGGTTGAACTGGGAAAATCTACTCCCGAAGCAGGAGAAGCCGCTCTTCTCTCCCTTCAGGCCGCTGTGAAAGATTTGAAAGCAGGCGATATTGATGTGGTGGTAACCGCACCTATCAACAAGGAGAACATCCAGTCGGATCAGTTTAAATTTCCCGGGCATACCGAATTTTTCGCAAGCGAATTCGCTGCTAAAAATTATATGATGCTGATGGTCAGCGATCAGCTGAAAGTTGGGGTCGTGACTGGGCATATACCTGTATCTCAGGTCCCCCAGGCATTAACGAAGGAAAAAATAGTTTCGAACATACGTATCCTTCACAAGACAATATTGGAAGATTTTTCTATCCGTAAACCACGGATCGCGGTTTTGGGATTGAACCCGCATGCCGGTGACCACGGTGTTATTGGTAAGGAGGACCAGGATATCATCTATCCGGCTATCAAACAGGCCAATGATGAGGGGATCATCGCACTGGGACCTTTCGCGGCAGATGGATTCTTCGGCGCGGGTGACTACAAAAAATTTGATGCCATACTCGCCATGTACCACGATCAGGGACTGATACCATTCAAGGTGCTTGCCTTCGAATCGGGCGTCAATTTTACAGCTGGATTACCAATCATAAGAACCTCTCCGGGGCATGGAACTGCCTATGATATTGCCGGAACCGGGGTAGCATCGGAAGATTCCTTCCGGAATGCGATCTATCTGGCTATCGATGTTTTTGAAGCCAGAAAAATGTACAAGTCGCTTTCCAAAAATCCGTTGAAGCACCACGAGATAGACCGTACCGGAGGAGAATAACACCTTACAAACTCAGTTGCCCATGTTCGAACATATAAAAGGATCAGTGATCAGTTTGACCCCGGCCGGGATTGTGATCGAGGCAGGAGATATCGGCTATTTGATCCACATATCACTTACCACCTATTCCCAGCTTCACGGTAGTGAAAAAGCGAAATTATTCCTTCATCAGGTGATTCGTGAAGACGCCCACATCTTGTATGGTTTCTTTGAACAGACGGAACGGGAACTTTTCAGAATGCTGATCTCTGTCAATGGAATAGGCGCCAATACGGCCATCATGATGCTTTCATCGCACAAACCCGAAGAGCTTCAGAACGCCATTCTCACCGAGAACGTTGGCTTACTGAAGAACATCAAAGGCATTGGGGTAAAGACAGCCCAAAGGGTGATCATCGATCTGAAAGACAAAATCGGAAAACTTCCTGCCGGTGATCTGTTGTTTCGGTCGGTCGAGAATCCTGTTCGCACAGAGGCGGTTGCAGCGTTGGAGATGCTCGGTTTTAACAAGAGAGCTGTTGAAAAACTGATCGACCAGGTTCTGACAGAGCAACCGGCCATTTCTGTTGAAAACCTGATCAAATTGGCATTAAAGAGCTTTTGACCAAATTGAAAAAAGTACATTTCACGACCCTTGTTGCAACATTGCTCTCCGCATGCATTGCACTTTTTTGGCATAGCACAGCATCCTATGGAACTGCAAATGCTATGCACAGGGGCATTGATGTTCTCTTTTTACCTTCCGGCGATTCGATAGCCGGTGATACAATTACATCTTCCCTTCGAGCAAAAAGAAAGGAAAATCCTTTCTCTCAGTTATCTGACAGGGACAGCACTGCCTTGTACCTAAAAAAACGGCCAATATCTAATCACAGAAAAAGTCGGAGTCATTGAGTATCGGTTACCCGGATCGCTGAGCTTGCATGAGTTCATTCAAAGCGACTTGAAAGAGTCCGTCAACCGCTATTGGCGGAAAAAAATTTCTCAGCAATCCTTCGATCGCCGCACTCAGATTATTCCTCAGTTTCAGATTGGCGGAGATGCCTTCAACAAAGTCTTCGGCAGCAGTATTGTGAACATCCGTCCTCAGGGTTATGTAGAGATGAGCATGGGATTGAAAAGCAACAAAATAGAAAATCCAGCTATTCCAACCCGAATGCAACGCAATACCACTTTCGATTTTAACCAAAAAATCAATGTGAGCCTGGATGGAGAGATCGGCGACCGGCTGAAGATGAGGTTCAATTACAACACCGGGAAATGTCTCCATGCCGCTTACCGGAACACTTATCCGAGGTGGAACCAACCTCTTCGGAGTCAAGACAGAACTTCAATTCGGAAAACTTTCGGTTAGCACCCTCTTTTCCCAGCAAAAAGGAGAAACCAAGGTCATCAACACGGAAGGTGGCGCAGAGCGTACAAAATTTGAAATCAATGCCACCAACTACGATGCCAACAGAAACTTCTTTCTTGCACATCATTTTTACAATACTTACGACCAGGCACTTTCTGAAATTCCCATCCTGAAAACCTCCGTCACTCTCAATAAAGTAGAGGTTTGGGTGACCAATAAATCGAGCCATTTTCAGGAATCCCGCAACATTCTTGCACTGCTCGATTTAGGAGAGAACGGACAAAACAGGCAAAATCAAACCATTTCAGAATTTGGCGATACACCAGGGTTGCTCTATCCCTATAACCAGCTTCCTAATAACAATATCAACGGTGTTTACAAAACGCTAACCACCAATTATTCAAACATCCGTGATATTTCAAAACTGAATGAAGTTCTTAAACCCCTGTCGGCAAGGGATTTCATTGCAGGTCGCGACTATGAAAAGATCGAAAATGCCAGACGGCTCGATTCTACCGAATACACTATCAATAAGCAACTTGGGTATATCTCCCTCAACATGGCACTCAATGCCGACGAAATTCTGGCAGTTGCCTATCAGTACACTGCCAATGGGGAGACTTTCCAGGTAGGGGAATTTTCAACCGATGGCATTGAGGCGCCAAATACACTCGTCCTTAAGTTGTTGAAAGGAACAAATCTCAATCCCATTTTCAAAAACTGGGACTTGATGATGAAAAACATCTACAACATTCGTTCCCAGAGAATTTCGAATGAAGAGTTTAAACTCGATGTACTCTACCGGAATGATGCCTCCGGAACTGACCTTAATTACCTTCCGGATGGTCCGTTAAAGGAGAAAAATCTGCTGGCAGTGATGAACCTGGATAACCTGAACAGTCAGCATGACCCATACCCGGATGGCGTTTTTGACTTTGTTGACCGTATCACCATTGATGCCCAAAAGGGAAGGATCATCTTTCCGGTTGTTCAGCCATTTGGCTCGAACCTGGAGAAGAAATTCAATGGTGACGCTGCTGCCATCAAGAGATATGTCTATTCTTCGCTCTACAACAATACCCGGACGGTCGCGGAGCAGGATGCGGAAAAAAACAAGTACCATTTGAAAGGAAGTTACAAGGGCCTTTCCAATTCGGAAATCTCATTGGATGCCATCAACATTGCCAGGGGATCCGTAAAAGTTATGGCCGGTGGCAGACAACTTCAGGAAGATGTGGATTTTATCGTCGACTATACCCAGGGTCGGGTGAAGGTGATCAACCAGGGTTTGCTGGAATCGGGTACCCCAATTTCTATCTCTACTGAGAGTCAGGACCTTTTCAGCATGCAGCGCAAGACCATGCTGGGAACCCATCTGAACTACGAGATCAGCAAGAATTTCAACATCGGCTCTACGGTCATGTATCTCCTTGAGAAACCGCTAACCCAGAAGGTCAATTATGGCGAAGACCCGATTGCCAATACCATGCTTGGCTTCAATGGTTCGTACAGCGCCTCATCCCCCTTTATTACCAAGATGGTGAATGCTTTGCCATTCATCAATACCAAAGAGGAATCGAAAATTGCCGTTGAAATGGAGTGGGCAAAGTTGTTTCCCGGACATTCGAGGGCAATATCAAAAGAGGGCGCTGTCTATCTGGATGACTTTGAAGGCACTACCACACCCATCAACCTGAAATCCTTTACCGGCTGGTCATTGGCAAGTACTCCCCAGGGGAACGAGCAATTCCCGGAAGGGGATCTGATCAATGACCTTACATATGGATACAACAGGGCATTGCTCTCGTGGTATGTGATTGATCCGTTCATGCAGCGGAATACGGCTCCATCATACCTGCTTCAGGGCGAGAAATTAGATGACCATCGTGTCAGGGAGGTATTTCAGTCTGAAATTTTTCCCAACCGGCAGAATCCGATTGGACAGCCAACCAATATCCCTACCCTGGACCTGGCTTTCTATCCTACTGAAAGAGGGCCCTACAATTTTGACACCTATCCAACGGCGCTCTCATCCGGAGTCGCTAAGGATGGCTCACTTTTGCGTCCGGAAAGCCGGTGGGGCGGGATCATGCGTAAAATTGAAACCAGCGATTTTGAAGCCACCAACGTGGAGTACATTGAATTCTGGATGATGGATCCTTTTGCCGAAGACAAGGCAGGTGATGAGAACCCTGGGGGAAACCTTGTTTTTCATCTGGGGAGCGTTTCCGAAGATATTCTCCGCGATGGAAGAAAATCTTTTGAGCATGGTCTGCCGGCCAACGGGGATTATACCAATCTGGATATCACCACCTGGGGAAGGGTTTCAAGGCAACAGTCGCTGGTAAAAGCCTTCGACAATTCGCCACAGGCAAGGATCTTCCAGGATATTGGTCTGGACGGGCTCAATTCGAAAGATGAAAGAACCTTTTACAAACAGTTTTTAGCCTCTCTGCTTCCCCTCGTCGATGCCACAGCCATGGCAAAAGTTGAGAAGGATCCCTCCAGCGATGATTTTCATTACTTTAGGGGAAGTGACTATGACCAGGAGAAAAAAGATCTCCTCGAACGATACAAATTCTACAGCAACACTGAAGGCAATTCACCCACAACCGAACAATCGACAGAAAGTTATCCAACTGCGGCAACGTCAATACCTGATGTGGAGGACATCAATGATGACAATACCCTCAACGAGAATGAGGCCTATTTCCAGTACAAGTTGAAGATCGACAGGGCCAACATGGTTTTGGGAAAAAATTACATCACGGACATTAAGAAATCTGAAGTTACACTCAAAAGCGGGAAAAAATCTGATATCACCTGGTATCAGTTTAAAGTTCCTATCACCGAACCAGATAAAGCTTATGGTGCCATCAACGACTTTAGATCGATCCGATTTATGAGAATGTTGGTAAACGGCTGGAAAAAGCCAGTCGTTCTGCGGTTTGCCACACTCGACCTGGTGCGCACCAACTGGAGAAGATACGACAAAACCCTCAATCCCGATGGAAGCCCATCTTCAGTTTCAACCCAATTCGACCTGTCGGCTGTCAATATAGAGGAAAACAGCAACCGGAAACCTGTCAATTATGTATTGCCTCCGGGGGTCGACAGGGTAATCGATCCGGCCAATGCGCAACTACGCCAGTTAAATGAGCAATCCATGGTAATGAAAATTATGGATGTCGAACCGGGGGAGGCAAAGGCTGCCTACAAAACGACTTCGGTTGATTTGCGGCGATACAAGAACCTGAAACTGGAAGTCCATGCCGAAAAGCTGGATGGGATGCCTTTGCGGGATAATGAGCTATCCCTCTTCATCCGGGTGGGTTCGGATTTTCAGTACAACTACTACGAATATGAAATACCGCTAAAACTGACCCCGCCTGGCTATTATGACAATGGGAAAGAGAGCGATCGATACATCGTCTGGCCGACAGAAAACAGGGTCTATATTCCGTTGGACCTGCTGCCACAACTGAAGCTGGATCGCAACTCAGAGATGCATGCAACCGGCTCAACCATAGGGATGGGGGATATTTTTGAACAGATACACCGGGGCGTTAACAGCAACCAGAATAAGATAAAAATTAAGGGAAACCCTGATCTGTCCGAGATCAGTGTCATGATGATTGGCGTTGGCAACAGAAAAGGTCATACTACCGGAAGTCGTTCGGCAGAGGTTTGGGTAAACGAACTGCGGTTGACCAATTTTGAGGAGAACGGAGGCTGGGCGGCCATTGGCCGGGTATCCGGAAACCTTGCCGACCTGGGTACTTACTCCTTTGCAGGAAGATGGATGACCTCCGGATTCGGTGACATCGACTCAAAAATGTCGACCCGGTCGAAAGAGGATACCCGCGAATATGATATTTCGACAAATCTCGAATTGGGAAAATTCTTCAAACCCGAATCAGGAGTAAAGATTCCTATGTACATGAGCTTTTCAAAATCAGTAGCTACGCCTGAATACTCGCCTGTCGATAAGGATGTTAAGCTTTCTGACATTCTTGCTAATGCTGCTACAAAATCGGAACGGGACTCCATCAAGAAAATGTCGCTTACCTTCAATACCCGGAAAAGTATCAACTTTACCAATGTTCAGATTGACAAACCAGGTAAAACCGGCGAAAAAAAGTTCTACGATGTTTCCAATCTTTCACTCTCTTACTCCTACAACCTATTCCAGCATGGGGATGTCAACACCCTTACTGAAAGAACTACCAACTCACGTACGTTGTTGAATTATCACTTTAACAGCAGGCCTATATCCATTGATCCATTTAAAAATCTCTCTTTTTTGAAACCTAAATCGCTGACGTTGTTCAGGGATTTCAATTTCAGTTTAACCCCGGCTCAAGTATCATTTCGGTCAGATATGAACGACATGCAGAGTGAATTGCAGTACCGGAATATTACCAATCCTGATTTTATTCTACCTGTCTCGCACCAGAATAATTTCACCTGGAATCGTTATTATGATTTGCGGTTTGACCTGACCAGAAGCCTCAAACTTGATTTTTCTGCTGTCAATGCCTCCCGGATCGGCGACCCGTCGAAACTCAATACCCAAAACCAGGGGAGCTATGAGTTGAGACGCGATTCGATCTGGAGATCTATATTGGATGGGGGTAAAAATACCCATTACCACCATACCTGGAATGCCACTTATACCCTGCCAATCAATAAAATACCTCTACTGGAGTGGACTTCCGCTTCTGCCGTTTATCAGGCAGGTTATGATTGGAATCTTGCTCCTGTTACGCGGGGTGATTATCAATTGGGCAACTCCATCAGCAACATGAATTCGATCCAATTGAATGGCCAGCTTGACTTTTTGCAATTGTACAACAAAGTACCTTATCTAAGACGTGTGAATCAAAAATATGGTGAATTCAGCAGAGGAAGAAGGGAGAGTCAGGAGAACAACCGCCAAAGATATTCGGGTCAACAAAACCCTGCACCTGCCCAAAAATATACAGAACAGAATCTGAAACTCAAAAAGAATGCGCCTTACTCCTTCTTCCACAAACTGGGATCATCCTCCGTTCAGGTTAAAATTGCCGACAAAAGCGGCAAACCCATCTCAGGCCAGGTTAAGGTCGTAAATGATAACAGGATAATTTTTACGCCAATAGCCGACTATGATGGAGCATTAGTTGAGATCACCTCCAAAAAAGATAAGGATGCTGCTCCTAAAATTAATTTCGGCGAGATTACATCCAGGTTTCTGATGATGTTGTACAATGTCAATATCTCCTATTCCGAGAATGGAGGAACTTCCCTTTTCGGTTACCTGCCGGGAAGTAGCTTCTTCGGCCTAAACAACTATTCGGGAGGCAGTGGTTCCTCCCTTGCCCCCGGTTTGCCATTTATTCTTGGACGTCAAAATGAGGGGTTTGGTCTTGAGGCCGCCAACAAACGCTGGATCACCACCGATACCATCGTCAACAAACCATACCAGATGAGCCACAACTCCCGGCTCAATCTTCGTGCCAAAATCGTTCCAATCCCTGATTTGAAAATTGAGCTGAATGCCAACAGGATCTTTGCTAAAAACTCCTCCGAATTTTTTATCTACAATGCTACCAATGGATGGGACGCTTACAACAGCTCCTTCAACGGAAACTTCAGCATGTCTATTATTACCATTGGCAGCTCGTTCGAGAAACTGGGGAAAGCCTTTGTTCAGGATTCCAAAGGATGGAACGACCTTCAGGCCAACAGAAGAATCATTGCCCAACGATTGGATGCCGGCCGAATAGCCAATCCGGGCCTAAACTACCAGCCCGGAATTATTGATCCGAACACCAGTTTCCCGGTAGGTTATGGTCCTACTTCGCAGGAGGTATTGATCCCCGCTTTCTTTGCCGCCTACACCGGGAAAAGCGCAAACAGCGTGGAACTCAC
Source organism: Bacteroidia bacterium (assembly GCA_026391315.1). Classification (GTDB taxonomy): domain Bacteria; phylum Bacteroidota; class Bacteroidia; order Bacteroidales; family Prolixibacteraceae; genus CAINVV01. The sequence continues at coordinate 16,387 of JAPLDT010000023.1, read as the reverse complement.
ACCGTTCCCATCTGCCAGATTTATGCTGCCCAACTGGAAAATTCAATATTCAGGCGCCGTCAGCAAAATTGATGGACTGAAAAACATAATGAAATCGATGAATATTATCCACGACTACCGTTCCACCTACAACGTTGGTTCCTATCTCTCCAACATGAAATACCAGACAACTGACGATGGTTTTAGCTATATCCGGGATGCACAAAACAATTTTTTGCCGCAACGTGACATCACCGCCATTAACATCACCGAAGCCTTTAATCCGCTGTTTGACGTGGATATTACCTGGCTCAACAACTTTACGACCCGTTTTGAGTACAGGAAATCGCGTAACATTACCCTCAGTCTTACCAACAACCAGGCTACGGAGATGTACAACAACGAAGCCAGTCTGGGACTGGGGTATAGGTTTGAAAATATGAAACTCTTCATCAAGACAAAAAGCTCTTCAAAAGCGCTGAACAACGACCTCAACATCAGGGCCGATGTTACCTACGGCAAGAACAAAACTGTTTTGCGCAAACTGGTGGAAACCAATACCCAACTAACAGCCGGACAAGATGCCCTGTCAATAAAATTCTCGGCAGACTATAATCTGAGCGAAATTTTCATCGTCCGGCTGTTTTACGACAGGATTGTGAACAATCCATACATTTCGAATGCCTACCGGACAACCAATTCGAACATTGGCGTGAGCTTTAGGTTTACGCTGTTGCAGTGACGGTGGAAGGACGGGGAAGACGCGGAATACGGAAAGACGGAGAGACTGGAGGACTGGGAGGACGAGTCAGATTGGTTGATTTGAGGATGTGATAATTGGGAAATGTGGAAATTGGCAGTTGCAAAATCCTAAATTTCCTGACCACCATGGTGTCCTTTTGCAAATCATACCCCGGAGGGGTTAAATGTTAATAGCCCGGGGTAAAGCGACGAAGGAGCGGAACCCCGGGTTGGGAATGATGAATGATGAGCCGTCCGCGGTAGCATATTGAAAAATGTCAATAGATCATTTCGGACGGAATAAAAAAATATTGATATAGAGTAATTTCAAACATTCCCCTTCGACCCTTCGACAGGCTCAGGGACCGGTGACTTTTCAAACATTTCAAACTGAAAAACATTTCAAACAATAAAAATGTTGCTGAAATTTGACAAACACGGGCTGATCGAGGCCGGTTGTGACGAAGCCGGAAGGGGATGTCTTGCAGGACCGGTATTCGCAGCAGCCGTTATTCTCCCGGACAACTTTAGCTCAGAAATATTAAACGATTCCAAACAATTAACTGAAAAACAGCGGTATATTTTAAGAGATGTGATTTTAAAAGATGCAGTGGCATGGGCGGTTGGAATCTGTAACCAGCTAGAAATTGACAAAATCAACATTCTGAATGCCTCCATTCTGGCCATGCACAAAGCGCTGGAAAAACTGACCATCCAGCCCCAACATATTCTTGTGGATGGAAACAGGTTCAAATCCTACAGAAGCATCACGCATACCTGTTTTGTGAAAGGCGATGGCAGATATATGTCCATCGCTGCCGCCTCCATCCTGGCCAAAACCTACCGGGATGATTACATGCTCAAAATTCATGCTGATTATCCGGAATATGGATGGGACCGGAACAAAGGCTATCCCACAGAAAAACACCGTGCAGCTATCTCCCGATTTGGCATTACCGAACACCACCGGAAAACGTTCAGACTAACCAACGATCAGCTTTCGCTGGATTTATAATAATATATTTTGCAGAAAAAATCAGAATCCAAAATCCAACAAACTTAAATAGCTTATCTGGAAGTATTTAAAAAAATGATACATTTGTTCAAAAGCAAATCAGAATGGAAAAAGCTGATATCTTAAGCAAACTAAGGCGAAGTAAATCCGAATTGAATAAGTTCGGGGTTACCCGTATTGGGTTATTTGGTTCTGTGGTAAGAGATCAGTCCAACAGTGAGAGTGATATTGATATCCTTATCGATTTTAATTCTGACCTGGAAACCTTTGAAAATTACATGAATACCTGCAATTATCTCGAAAAAATCTTGAAGGGGTTCAGACTGGATATTGTGACAGAGAAGGGGTTGAGTCCGTATATCGGTCCGTACATCTTAAAAGAGGTGGAATATGCCTAAAGAGTCAATTGAATACTTTGGTCGCAGATTTGGGCATCTCGATCGTTTTGCTGACCTCAGCAAAATGATCAACTATTTCATAACCACTGTTTTTACAGGCCAGTTTTGCCCTGTCAAGTACTTTTTCAAAATTACGCCATTGTTTTTTACAATACAAAGGCCGCAAAGAGTTTGGAATTCTTTGCGGCCTTTGCACAAAATATGTTTTTTACCTCTGGTCTTATAATGTAATCGGAATCCCCTTGTAAAAATCCAGGATCTTGGATCTGAAAATAAACTCATACTTGGCGCGAAGCAGGTCGGAAGAGGCCTTTAACAAGTTGGTTTTGGCCAAATTGTAATCTACCGCATTGACCATGCCAACATTGAACTTCTCTTCAGAATAACGGAACGCTTCCTGCATGGATGCTACTGCCTTTTCTGTTGATTTGAAACGGTTGAAGGAGGTAATTGCAGTGGTCTGGGCTGTTTCAATCTCCTGCCTCAGCACTTTTTTGGTACCTTCCAGGTCAAGTTGTGTATTCAACATCTGGATCTTCGCGTTATCAACATTCAATTTCGTGTTAAACCGATTGAAGATTGGAATATTCAATTGCAAGCCCAAACCTTTTCGCTGGTTGTTATTGAGCTGATCACTGAAACTGATTTTGGCCCCCTTTATATCAGTGTACTTGTTGTTGTAATTGTTGTAATAGTTCGCATAAAACGACAAAGTCGGGTAGAATACGCCCTGCGCCATCTTGAGTTGTACTTCAGTACTTTGATAACGATATTCGGCTCCCCTGATCTCAGGTCTTTGTTTTACAGCAGTAAGGTAAACATCCTGCGAATTGGTCACGGATGACTGCGCACCAAGCTCAGGTAGTATGGGTATTTCTACATCAAACTTATCGGTAAAGACGATCTCAAGCATCTGGGCCAATTTCAATTTTGCAATCTGAAGTTGATTTTTGGCATCTACAATGTTCAGCTCTTCCCTGGCTGCCTGCGCTTCAATCTCAAGCAGGGCGCCACTTGCCAGACTACCGGCGTTCACCTTTTCCTGAGATTGTTTCAACTGTTGATTGGTAATCAGAATCTGATCTTCAGATACCTTCACCAGCTCTTTCGCGAAAAGTATTTCGAGAAAGGTGGAGGCAATATTGAGCGAAAGGTCATCTTTTGCCTTCGCCAGATCTTCGAAACTCGCCTTCAGGTCAAACTCTGTTTTCTTGATGGCATTGTTCATCTGCATCCCCTGGAAGATGGTAACCTGCGTACCCAATCCAAAATCTGTCTGCGACGAATTGACATTCTCATAGGTATTCAGATAGGTCAGGGAGCGGCCGAAATTCAGGTTTTGTGAAACCTGCCCGTTCAGATTAGGCAATCTGGAGTTCTTTTTCTCCTTGAGCATATTCAGTTGGTACTGGGTGTTCAAAGTGCTCTGCTTGATCTGGATATTGTTGTCGTGGGCATAGTTGATGCATTTATCCAGAGTCCACAACTCCTGTGCATGCAGTGAAGCAAAGAGCGCCAACAGCAGCAAATATGCCAGTGTGAAAATTGTTCGTATCATGATGTTAGAAATTTTATACTAAGTTACCGCTTTTGGTTGTTAATCACGAAGATCTACTTCTTTTCTTCCGGTTTTTTCTTCGGATCAATCAGATTGCCTTTGATTTTATCCTCTTTCTTAAGACCGGAAACAATCTCTATGTTGATACCATCAGACAATCCAGTCTTCACAAAACGCTTCTCATACTGATCTTTGGATTTTTCAATCTCAACGAAGGCAGTATCATGAGCGAATTTCAACAATCCTTCAGGAATCGTCAGGACACTATCGCGACGGTCCAGAACGATATTGGCATTCGCACTGTAGCCGGAACGGATAAACTGATCTTTCTTCAGCAATACGTCTGCTTTGATCTCAAACTGGATAGCGCCATTCTCAACTTTCCCTTTCGGAGCAATGTATTTGAGAATTGCGTTGAATTTTTGATTATCGATGGCGCCAATCGTAAGCTCAATGTTCATTCCTTCCTTAATTTTACCAACTTCCGTCTCATCCACTTTCCCAAGAAAAATCATGTCGTTCATGTCGGCAACAATGGCAATGGTTGTTCCTGCGTTGAAGGTATTGGCCTGGATGACAGAAAAACCCTCTTTTACCGGCACATCAAGTACCATTCCGTCGATGGTTGAGCGGATTAGGGTATTTGTCGTCTTGGCTGAACTCTTCGTGACCCCTTTTCGGATCAGCTCCAGGTTATTTTCGGCCGCTTCAACCTCTTCGTGGGCAGAATTGTAGGCTAGTCTTACTTTTTGGTACTCCTCTTTGGAGATTACTTTTTTCTCGAACAACGTCGTCTGGCGTTCGTAATCGATTTTGGCATCCTCGTAATTGAGCTGTGATCTTTTCACACGCGATTCGGCATTGTTGAGTATGACCATGTCCGGAATGATGTTGATCTGGGCCATCACGTCGTTTTTGTGAACCATCTGACCAGCCTCGAGGTAAACCTTCTCGATGATACCGGATACCTGCGGTTTGATTTCAATCTCTTTTCTGGGTTGTACAGTTCCTGTCGCAACCGTTTTCTTGATGATGTTGTTGATTGACCCGCTCTTTATTTCGAATTGATCAGGTTTCTTCTGCGATTTTTTGTACAAAAACACCAGTGTCCCTATAAAAAGGATGGCTATTAAACTAAGTCCGAAAATTTTCAAAAATTTTTTCATGGCAAGCTATGATTTATGTTTTATTCGATATTTATTTTATATTAAATGTTGTTGATATATCAGTTGGAAATGCATGGAAATGAATAGAAATAGGTTGAAATAAATCGTTTATAGATATTCGCTAAATAATTTCCAACCGAATCAATATTTCAATATGTTCCCATCTATTTCTATTTATTTCAATTTATATCTATTTATTTCAATTTATATCTATTTATTTCAATTTATATCTATTTATTTCTTTTCAATCATTCGTTTTCTATTCTTCTCTCAAAGCTTCAATTGGTTTGATCATCAGCGCCCTTTTAGCTGGGATCGAGCCAGCAAATAATCCGGCAAGCACCAGAATAATCAACGCGGCAACTGCCACGGTGATGTTGACTTCAGGATGCTGAAAAAATACTTCGTTACCGGTTTTGGGCTGGTTTTCAATCACCTTATTGACCAGCTCCAGCAAAGCAACCCCCAAAGAGAGTCCTGTGTAACCTGCAATGGTTGTAAGGGCGACACTCTCAAGCATAATTTGTGTAATAATGGTACGGGGTGAAGCGCCCAAAGCCCGCTGAACACCAATCTCTTTGGTTCTTTCTTTCACTATGACCAGCATAATGTTACTTACTCCGATTACACCTGCCATCAACGTTCCGATTCCAACTATCCAGGTCAGAACTCCGATCGCAATAAAAAGACCGTTCATTTGCTGAAACTCTTTCTCAATATTGACACTGTTCAATGCCTGAACATCGGTTGGAGCTATGGAGTGACGCATCTTAATGATGTTTTTGACCTTCTCCTCAACCACACTGACCGGTATGCCCTTTTTGGAAGTTACAGCCAGAAAGTGGACCATGTTTCCCATGTTGTAGGTCTGTTGCATGGTGGTAAAAGGGAGAAAGATCGACTCTTCTGCCCTACCATTGATGTTGATCCTGGTTTCCGGACGAATCACACCGACTACCTGATAATAGACCCCCGAAATTTTAAGATAGTCGCCCAGCGGATTCTCTTTCGCATCAAACATCTGCTCGAAAACCTTCTCGCCTATCACACAGACCTTACGTTTGTCGCGGATATCCATGTCGTTGATCCATCTTCCCTGAAGAACAGTGTAGGGATCAATCTTAATGTATTCGGGGTAATCCCCTTTGACATTGTATGCGCCTGTTTTTAATCCATGAATTGTATTGGGTCCTCCGTTCATCCTGGATCCAAAATTCTTTGGGGAGATATATTCAACTTCAGGCACATTTGCTAAAACATAGGCGAGATCATCCGAATCCATGTTCCATTGTCTGCCTCGTTTAAACCCCTTGTATGGTTCCCCGGTCTGCTGAGACCACATAAAACAGGAGTTGGTGGCAAATTTGGCTACCCCTTCAACAATCCCGTTTTTTAATCCATTGCTGGCTCCGGCCATCACAATAAGCATGAAGATACCCCAAAATACTCCGAAGGCAGTGAGGAGGCTCCTGACTTTGTTCTTAGCCAGTGCATACCAAATTTCATTCCATCTGTCGAGATCAAACATTTATCGGGATTTGATGTGTTCTATTAATCGTTTTTTGTGTCTATCAATAACAAGCTTTAAGTTGTTAGCCAGTTAGCTATTGGCTACACTTCTTATCTGACAATTTCACTAATTTTCATCGCGTAATGCCTCTATCGGTGTAACACTTGCTGCTCTTTTTGAAGGAAAATATCCTGCAAGAGCTCCGGATAAGATCAGTATCAAGGTAGCTGATACGGCAGTTTTAAAATCAACGGTCGGATTTTTGAAGAAAACATTCTCCGCCCCACCCGCTCCTGTAGCCTGCTCCAGACCAAAGTTGATCAACTCCATCAATCCAACGCCCATGACCAATCCAATGTAACCGGCTACTGTAGTAATCAAAACAGATTCAAGCAGTACCAGGCTGATAACTGAAAACGGGGTGGCTCCGATGGCTTTTCTGATGCCAATCTCCTTTGTCCGTTCCTTAACCAAAATAAGCATGATGTTACTTACACCAACAATACCTGCAATCAAGGTTCCGATACCGATGATCCAGACAAAAAGATTGATCGCCTGGAAGATCTTCATCGTGCGAATATATTCTGTCAACATGTTGAAAGAACCCATGGCCCTTTTGTCCTTGGGATCAAAAGCATGCCTGTTGGCCATGTCGAGACGTACCTTTTCATTAATGGCTTCCGCTTCTTCAACCGTCTGAACCATTTTGGATGTCACGGTAAAAGTATGCACCCTGTCCCCTCCGTTGAAAATCCTTTGTGCTGTTGAAAAGGGCATGTATGCTGACCTGTTATTATCCTGATTTCTTTTCTTTGACTGGGAAACACCGATTACGTAGAACGGTACTCCGCCAATTTTAATGTACTTCCCGATAGGATCTTCCTCTTTGAAAAGCGCTTTACGGATTTCATCGCCAATAATCACTACTTTTCGAAACTCCAGCATATCCAGATCGTTGATAAACCTTCCTGATTTAATGTTGATGTTCTCCATCTCTTTCAGGGAGGGATAGCAGGTGCTGGTCTCAAAGGAGCCATACTCTTTCCCGTAGGAATACAATATGTCGTTTGGGAGGTAATAACGGGAAGAGACCTTTTCTACCTCTTTTGATTTGGTGGTCAGAAAATCGTAATCCTGGTTGTTAAATTTCACTGCCCGCCCTTCTTTGAGGCCGTTGTAAGGGATGGAGGTTTCACCCGTCCACATCCACATGACATTGACAGCATTCTCGGCAAACTGCTCTTTTACCCCGTTGGAAAGTCCGTTTCCGGAACCAAGCAAAACCATTAGCATGAATATTCCCCATGCTACAGAAAATCCGGTCAGGAAAGTCCTGAGTTTGTTTTTCCTGATCGTGCTAAAAATTTCCTGCCAGATATCTACGTCAAACATAGCTTAGATTTATTCCTGTTTTACTTTGTCACGGTACATCTGAAGGTCTCCGTTGGTTATCACTTCTCCGATGACCCCATCTTTCAGCCGGATAATTTTCCGCGTTAAGGCAGCAATGTCGTGCTCATGGGTAACGATAATGACGGTAATTCCCTGGTCATTTACCTCCTTGAGTATCTCCATTACTTCAAGTGATGTTTGTGAATCCAGCGCACCGGTTGGTTCATCGGCCAGAATAATTTTTGGTTTGGAGATGAGCGCCCGCGCAATGGCTACGCGCTGTTTCTGTCCACCCGACATTTCGCTCGGAAGGTGATGGGCCCAATCTTTGATTCCAAGCCTATCCAGGTACTCCAGAGCAATCAGGTTGCGTTTCTTCCGGTTTACCTTCTGGTAATAAAGTGGGAGAGCCACATTCTCCATGGCATTTTTGAAAGAGATCAAATTGAATGACTGGAAGATAAAGCCGATCATGGCATTACGGGTGATGGCAGCCTGAGTCTCATTAAGTCCCCAGATTTTCTTCCCGTTCAGGTAATAATCACCTTTGTCGTAGTCATCAAGGACTCCGAGAATGTTCAATAAGGTAGACTTTCCGGAACCGGATGAACCCATGATGGAGACAAATTCGCCCTCCTTAATTTCGAGGTCCAATCCTTTTAAAACATGGAGACTGTTGTTTCCGGTTACATATGATTTGTGAAGGTTCTGAATGCTGATCATGGTAAATCCTTTCGTTCTTTAGCTTGATAACTTATGATAAGACGCACCTTCCTTCAAATCGTTACACCCTTACTGACAAAATTTTGGAATTTCAACTTTTAATTTTGGAATGCTCCTTTTGAAATACCTGATTTTCCATCCGGTACAACCAATCAACCATTTCAAAAATGCTACCGCGGACGGTGATCATTGAATATCCATTCCACAGGGCGTTGCCCAGTGCTAAGTTATTATCGGCCTTAAGCCGATTTTATTAGAACAACTTCCCGAAGTTGCACTCTCCCCCTCTCCCAGTCGCCCCTTCTCACCCTCATTTCTCTCGGTCCCTTGGTCTTCTCTGTCCCTCCGTCATTCTCCCGGATACACCTTAGATCACACTAGTCCCTTTTAACGGATTCCATCCCTGGGCAGTCAGCGGTATCTCCTGAATACCACCGGTAGTAACAAGCATGGCGCCCTCCTCTTTTCTGGTCATATGGCCGATTACAGTAATGTCCGGATGATTGCGCACCTTATCATGTTGATTAACAGGTATGGTAAACAAAAGTTCGTAATCCTCCCCTCCATTCAGTGCAGCGACCAATGGATTGATACTGATCTCTTCCGCCATTTTCCGTACTTGCGGATCAAATATGAGCCGCTCTTCATACAAGCGGCAACCAACGCCGGAATCCTCACACAGGTGCAGAATTTCGGACGACAAACCATCAGATATATCAATCATGGAGGTGGGGGTGACACCCAGGGTCTTGAAGACTTCCCGCATATCTACCCTAGCCTCGGGTTTCAGCTGCCTGTTTAGAATATAATCGTAGCCGGAAAGCTGTGGCTGAACAGTCGGGTTTTGCCTGAACAGTTGATCTTCCCGCTCAAGCAGTTGCAAACCAAGGAATGCACCCCCAAGATCACCGGTTACGCACAAAAGATCGGTAGGTTTAGCTCCGTTTCGGTAGACCAGCCCGGCCTCATCTGCTTCGCCGATGGCAGTAATTGATATGGTCAAACCAGTCAGGGAGGTAGTAGTGTCACCTCCAACAAGATCAACACCGTAGTGGGCGCAGGCAAGGTGGATTCCCTCGTACAGCTCATCAATAGCCTCAATGGTAAATTTGGAGGAGATGGCCAGGGAGACAGTGATCTGTCGCGGAATGGCATTCATGGCACAAATATCACTGACATTTACAGCCACGGCTTTGTACCCTAGATGTTTCATTGGCACATAGACCAGGTTGAAATGAACCCCTTCTGTCAGTAAATCTGTTGTTACAACAACCCTTTTATTTGGAAAACTGAGTACGGCACAGTCATCACCTACTCCTGTTATGGTACTTTCATTTTTGATTTTTACTTGCGCAGTTACCCTCTTGATCAGACCAAATTCTCCCAATTCAGCGAGTTGATTGCCTCGTGCTCTTTCCTGTGTCATGTTTGTTTAAGATTTATTTACCAATCGCACCTCAAAAATAGTGCATTTTATATCTTTGCACCAATTTGTATCCAGTCTTATTAAATATTCGTATAACTGGGATATATATTGGAAGTTCTTGGAATTATACGTTCTTCCAGTTGGCAATAGTTTTAATCAGTTGAACAAAAGTCCGGTGTCCCTAAGTACTTTAGGCACTTTAGTCACTCTAGTTCACTTTAGGCACTTATTCAAATGGACAATCAAAATACATTAATAAACGAAGTAACCGATCGCGATTACCGCTTTGGTTTCGTGACAGACATAGAGACGGACTCGATCCCGAAAGGTTTGAGCGAAGAGGTGGTTAGAATCATCTCTGCAAAAAAGGATGAACCTGAATTCATGCTTGAATTCAGGCTGAAGGCCTACCGCAAATGGCTAACAATGAAAATGCCCGACTGGGCCCAACTGAAGATTCCTGAAATTGATTACCAGGATATCATCTACTATGCAGCACCCAGGCAACAGGCAAAATACGAGAGTCTTGACGAAGTAGATCCAGAGCTTCTAAGCACCTTTGCCAAACTCGGTATTCCGCTTGAAGAACAAAAAATGCTGGCAGGCGTAGCAGTAGATGCCGTCATGGACAGCGTATCGGTCAAGACTACTTTCAAGGAGAACCTGGCAGAACTGGGAATCATCTTCTGCTCGTTCAGCGAGGCTGTGAAACACCATCCGGACCTGGTGCAAAAATACCTTGGAATGGTCGTACCTCCCAACGATAATTTCTATGCAGCCCTTAATTGCGCCGTCTTCTCGGACGGTTCATTTGTCTACATCCCGAAAGGAGTGAGATGCCCGATGGAACTCTCAACCTATTTCAGGATCAACGCCAAAAATACCGGTCAGTTTGAACGCACACTTATCATTGCCGACAACGATAGTTACGTCTCCTACCTGGAGGGCTGCACTGCCCCAATGCGGGATGAAAATCAACTGCATGCGGCTGTCGTTGAGATCATTGCATTGGATCGTGCTGAGGTGAAATACTCCACAGTACAAAACTGGTACCCGGGCAACAAAGAGGGGATTGGCGGTATCTACAACTTTGTTACCAAACGCGGTTTGTGCAAAGGTGAATCTTCAAAGATATACTGGAACCAGGTAGAAACCGGATCGGCTATCACATGGAAATATCCGAGCTGCATCCTGGCCGGAGATAATTCTGTAGCGGAGTTCAATTCTGTGGCCCTGACCAATAACTACCAACAGGCGGATACCGGTACCAAAATGATCCATCTTGGTAAAAATACCAAAAGCACAATCGTATCGAAAGGGATCTCTGCCGGTCATAGTTCAAACTCCTACCGGGGATTGGTGAGGGTTGCGGCCAAAGCGGAAAATGCAAGAAACTACTCCCAGTGTGACTCCCTTTTGCTTGGAGAACATTGCGGTGCACATACCTTCCCATACATCGAAGTGGGTAACCAAAATTCAATAGTCGAGCACGAAGCAACCACTTCAAAAATAGGGGAAGATCAGATCTTTTATTGCAACCAGCGTGGAATCTCCACCCAGGATGCGATTGGCATGATCGTGAACGGTTATGCCCGGGAGGTGATCAACAAATTGCCGATGGAATTTGCCGTTGAAGCCCAGAAACTTCTACAGATCAGTCTTGAAGGAAGCGTGGGATAATTGAAAATTACAGATTAAAGATTACAAATTGTCAATTGGTGAAGTCTGATGATCGCAAAGGTCGCATAACAGACAAATTATCAACTATTTATTGAATTTATTACAATGCAAAATATGCTTATAATTAAAGATTTACACGCTAACGTGGAAGGAAAAGAGATTCTGCGTGGAATCAACCTGACTATAAATGCCGGTGAGGTACATGCGATCATGGGCCCCAACGGTTCCGGTAAAAGTACCCTGGCCAATGTGCTGGCCGGTAACACCAATTATGAGGTAACCAAAGGCGAAGTGACATTCTTTGGGAAAAATCTTCTGGAAATGTCGGCAGATGTCCGTGCCAAGGAGGGCCTTTTCCTGAGTTTCCAATATCCGGTAGAGATACCTGGTGTTAGTATGATCAACTTCCTGAAAACAGCCGTTAATGAATCACGAAAATACCACCAGTTAAAAGAACTTTCAGCGGGAGATTTTCTGAAGGTGATGCGTGAAAAGAAAGAGATGGTTCAAATCGATTCTCAACTAACCAACCGTTCTGTCAACGAAGGGTTTTCGGGTGGAGAGAAAAAGAAGAATGAAATCTTTCAGATGGCCATGCTCGAACCGAAACTGGCAATCCTGGATGAGACCGACAGCGGCTTGGATATCGATGCACTTCGAATCGTGGCAAACGGGGTAAACCTGTTAAAAAGACCCGAAAACGCGACCATCGTGGTAACACATTACCAGCGATTGCTTGATTACATTGTTCCTGATTTTGTGCATGTCTTGTACAAAGGACAAATCGTCAAATCAGCTGGTAAAGAACTGGTCCTCGAACTGGAAGAGAAAGGTTACGACTGGATTAAAAAAGAGCTGGGGGAGTAAAACCATGATAGAAAGTATAACTTTTGAATCTACTGAACAGCGGATCTTCCAACTGTTTACGGAGAATATTGCCTTGCTGAATGAAGGAGCGGGTACGCTGCTCCGAAACGATAGGGAAGAAGCGATGAAAGCATTTCAGCGCATGGGGATCCCCAGCCGAAAAGTCGAAAATTATAAATATACCGACCTCACCAAACTCTTCGCACTGGAGAACTACAACCGGGCTTTTCGATCCACCTCGTTCGATTTCGACATGCAGGAGGTTTTCACATGTGATGTTCCGGAGTTCGATACACACATCCTTTTTCATGTGAACGGATGGTATTTTGATCAGAACAGGACAGATCAATTCCCGGAAGGTACCATCATCAAAAGCATGAAAAGCGCCTGGCTGGAGAACAGTGAACTGATTGAAAAATATTACGGAAAGATCGCTGATTCCACAACCGATCCGTTGGTTGCCCTCAACAGCGCCTTCGCCCAGGATGGTGTATTTATTTACATTCCAGACCATGTGGTGATTGAAAAACCAATTCAGATCATCAACCTGTTGCGCAGTGAAGAGGATCTTTACGTCACTCAGCGAAATCTGGTGGTGCTTGGCAACAATTCTCAGACAAAATTGATGTTTTGCGACCATACCCTTGCCATACATAGTTTTGTTGCCAACTATCTCACGGAGGTTCAACTTGGCGAAGATGCCGTTGCAGATATCTATGGAATTCAAAACCAACACAACGGAACCGCCTATTTGAACGGTATTTTTGTGCGACAAGAGAGAAATTCACAACTGATTACCAACACCATCTCTCTGCACGGCGGCATCACAAGAAACCATCTTCAGGTAGATTTGCAGGGAGAACACGCAAATGCATCGCTCTATGGGCTATCCCTGACGGACAAGGATCAGCACAGCGACATTTTTACCTCCATTATTCATGGCCAGCCAGGTTGTCACAGCAATCAGATATTCAAAAACGTTCTGGATGATAACTCAACTGGTGCCTTTACCGGAAGAATCCATGTGATGCCCGGTGCCAAAAAGACGGAAGCCTACCAGCGCAACAACAGTGTTTTGATGACCAAAGCCGCAAAAATGAATACCAAGCCACAACTCGTAATCGACAACGATGATGTGAAATGTTCGCATGGTGCCACTGTAGGACAGGTCAATGAGGAGGCACTGTTTTACCTGCAGACACGTGGAATCAACGAAAAGGAGGCACGGTTGATGCTGATGTTCGCCTTTGCCCACGAGGTCCTTGCCAACATCGGGGTTGAACCACTTCGTCAGAGTATAGACCGGCTGGTCAACAAAAGATTGAGAGGCGAGGTTTCGAGATGCCACGACTGTAAACTGACTGAGGGGCGAAGTCTCGAGGTGCCACGACTGTAAACTGGAGTGCATACGGTAAAAAGACTGGGAGACTGGGACGACTAAGAAGACGGAAAGACGGAAGGGACTGAGGGATGGAAAAAGCACCGGTCCCTGAGCCTGTCGAAGGGCAAACATTTCAAACCATATTCAAAATTCGCAGACAATGGACTTTAATTATCAAGATATTAGAAAAGATTTCCCCATTCTTGACCAACAGGTCAATAAACGTCCATGGGTCTATTTTGACAACGCTGCGACAACGCAACGCCCCCTGCCGGTGGTAGAAAAAATTCGTGAATTTTCTCTACAAACCAATGCCAACATTCATCGGGGAACCCACGCACATGCCATCAGGACAACTGAAGCCTATGAAAATGCTAGGGATATTGTAAGGGATTTTCTCCATGCAAAGGAGCGGGAGGAGATTATTTTCACACATGGCACCACCGAATCCATCAACCTGGTCGCCAGATCTTTTTGTGAAAAATTTCTTTCTGAGGGAGATGAAATCATTGTTACGGAGATGGAGCATCATGCCAACATAGTCCCCTGGCAAATGGCATGCGAACGTCATCATGCCAGCTTGAAGGTGCTGCCCTTCGCAGACAATGGAACGTTGAAAACTGAACTATTGGAAAGCCTGATTAGCGATCGAACCAAGATTTTGGCCGTTGCGCACGTCTCCAACACCCTGGGCACGGTAAATCCAATCAAAGAAATAATCAGGATCGCACACAGCCACAACATCCCGGTACTGGTAGACGGTGCACAAAGCGCTCCACATACCACCATCGACGTTCAGGATCTGGACTGCGATTTTTTCGCTTTCTCAGGACATAAAATATATGGACCTACTGGGATCGGTGTATTGTACGGAAAACGCTCATGGCTCGATGCCATGCCACCATTCCTTGGAGGCGGGGAGATGATCGACCGGGTCACATTCGAAAAAACTACTTACAATGAACTGCCCCACAAATTCGAAGCAGGAACGCCCCACTATGTTGGCGCCATTGCCATGGGGAGTGCCATCCAATACATTGAAAACATTGGCATAGACAAAATTGCATCTTACGAGCATCAACTTTTAAACTATGCGACAGATCAGATGAAGGCGCTGAAAAATCTCAAAATTTTCGGTGAATCTCCTGAAAAAACAGGAGTAATCTGCTTTCAATTGGATCAGATACATCCGTTCGATTTAGGAACACTGCTCGATCAGCTGGGCATTGCCGTTCGAACGGGAAGGCTGTGCGCAGATCCGGTAATGGATCATTTCGGTGTCACAGCTATGACCCGTGCCTCTTTTACTTTTTACAATACGATCGAAGAAATTGATAGCTTTGTTGCAGCGCTTAAACGCATCCGTTTGATGTTTTAGTAACTAATTATGGTAAAATTTTTAGCATGAACATTGAAGATACACAACAAGCCATCATTGCCGACTTTTCAGTGTACGATGACTGGATGGACAAATACACCTATCTGATCGAACTGGGAAACGAACTCGAACCAATCGACGCTTCTTATAAAATTGATCAAAACCTTATACGTGGCTGTCAATCAAGGGTTTGGCTGCAACAAAAATTGGAAGGTGAGCTTCTTATTTTTGAAGCCGAAAGCGATGCGCTGATCGTAAAGGGACTGGTCGCCTTGTTGCTGAAGGTATTTTCCGGGAGGACTCCCCAGGAGATTCTGGATGCCGAACCCTATTTCATCGATGAGATTGGCTTGAGACAACACCTCTCGCCAACCCGTTCCAATGGATTGATGGCCATGGTCAAACAAATCAAATTGTATGCCTTAGCGTACAAGCAAATCGCCTCTCAAAAAAAATAAAATGGACAATAAAATAGATCTGATCATAGAAAACCTCAAGGAGGTTTTCGACCCTGAAATACCAGTCAATATTTACGATTTGGGTCTCGTTTACAGCGTAGATGTTGAAGGAACCACCGCTACAGTACTGATGACACTCACTGCTCCCGGTTGTCCGGCAGCCGATATGATTGTCGCCGATGTCGAGTACATGACCAAGAAAATCGAAGGGATCGAGGAGTGCAAAGTTGAAATTACCTTCGATCCGGCCTGGGACAAGTCCATGATGTCGGAAGAGGCAAGGTTGGAGTTGGGATTTATGTAGGGAAGAGAACCGGTCCCTGAGCGTAGCCGAAGGGTCAACAGGAAATGGTTTGAGATAAAGGGAAATAAATTGAAATAGATAGTAATAGATTGTTATACAAAGTTTTTTGTTTGAATAGTAATTGAAATGATCGATGAAATACTAACTATCTATTTCAAACTATTTCAAACTATTTCAAACTATTTCAAACTATTTCAAACTATTTCAAACTATTTCAAACTATTTCAAACTATTTCAAACTATTTCAAACTATTTCAAACTATATCGATTTATCTCCATTTTGATGGCTGTTGAATTTATATTCCTATTTATGAATAACTTAAACAAATCAACAAAGACCATTTTGCTCTTCATCCTGCTATTTTTGGGCTACAAATTCATTGCCTTTTCGCAGCCACAACTAACCAAAAG